>NZ_LR134506.1:1200000-1800000 GCF_900638305.1 Porphyromonas cangingivalis | reverse complement strand
ATTGTTGGCCCTCAGTTCCCCCACATGACCTTGGACAGCAAACGTGGAATCCGTCGTCATGAAGTCCACCTTCGCTCCCTCCAATGCAGTCTTCGATATCGGGATGATCCCATTCGCTATCGAGAAGACGGACACATCCGCCTCCAACTTCGACACGAACGCTATCGTATCCCCCTCGGCAGAGAGAGCCAGCACATCGCCAACCTCCACCGACAGAGGCAGTCCAAGGTGAAAACGCCCCACGGTGACATCCCAGCCCGTAGCCTTGGACACCTGCTTGGAGACAAGACCTATAGCCCAGTTCTGCAAAGGTGGGACATACAACAACCCCACCACGATGACCGGGAGCAGGAGTATGAAGACCAACACCCCTATCACCCACTTCAGCACCCTCCGCCGCTTCCTGGGCTTCGGAGCAGGGGTCTCTGTCACCGTTTCGGTCGGTTCGTTATTATTATCGATGATATCTCTTTCTTCTTTTTGCATCTGACAAAATGTCTATCCTAAGTCGTCTCTCTTACTGTGCTCAGATCGGTGGTCGTGGCGGACAAAAACTTTTGGAGCTCATCCGCGTTGACATCTGCCAAGATTTCACCCTTGTACGCCACCGACATCTTGCCCCTCTCCTCCGAAATGATGATGACCTTAGCATCCGTCAGTCGAGCCATCCCGAGAGCCGCACGGTGGCGAAGCCCCATTTCCTTGGGCATCATCACATTCTGAGCTACGGGGAGGATACACCCCGCCGAAGCCATGCGATAGTTGCTGATGATGAGCGCACCATCATGGAGCGGACTGTTTTTGAAGAAGATATTTTCGATCAAGCGCGCATTGACATCGGCATTGATGATCTCACCGGTATGCTCATAAGCCTCAAGGTCGATGTCCCCCTCTATGACGATGAGGGCACCACTCTTCTTCTTGGCCATGTTGACACACGCCAAGGTGAGCGAAGCGATGTAGCTTGCATCCAGCTTTTCCTCGCCATTCTCCTTACCGAAAAGGCGACCCAAAAACTTCCATCTCCCCCTCGACCCCAGCGCATTAAGAAATCTCTTGATATCATCCTGAAAAAGAATGACAAGCAAGAAGAAGCCCACTCCCATGAACTTATCGAGGATAGCCCCCATCAAGCGCATATCAAAGAGCCTGTATATCACCACCCAAAGGATGATGAACGAGATGATCCCCGTAAAGAGCGTACGACTCCCCGATGTCTTCAGTGCCTTGTACGTGTAGTACAAGAAGAGAGTCACGAGGAGTACGTCTATGAAGTCTTTGAGGGAAAACTGTATCCAATCCATCTTAAAAGCAAGATATAGTTAAACATATATCAAGGCTAAGATACACAAAATAATCGAAATCGCTCGTTAAAGAAAAGGAGGGATTTCACTTCAACCAATCGCCGAACAAAGACACAGCCCTAACGCCTATTTCAGCCACGTATTACACCATTTACAGAGACGTCTTCACTTTAAGACGTGGTTCTATATCTTTGGTGTTTGCTCCGAGGTTTTTCGGGGATAGTCATTTCAATTTTGCCCTGATCTAATAGCGGGCGAAGGTATTTCTTCAAAAAATGATCTCGGTTCCTTAACTCCAAAAACTCCATCATCTCTTCTCGACTTCGAGAAACTTCGCAAAAGGACAATAACATCGAGACTTTTTCATGTATGTTGTCATGTATGTTGTCATGTATGGTATCATGTATGGTATCATGCATGGTATCATGTATGTTGTCATGTATGTTGTCATGTATGTTGTCATGTATGGTATCATGGATATAATTGACGTTCGGGATGGTCAAGACAAAATCACTCTTTCCAAACACTTCAAAAAAAGGAGTCTTTTCTTTCGTATAACCATAAAGATCCTTTGTGGCATCAAATATTTTCTTCATTCCACTACCTCTTCGTTCCATAAATCTCAATCGGCTGAAGACATCGGCCAATATCGGATTACGTCTCTTTGAGATATAGGATCCATCCCTCATTGGTTCGAGTTCGCCACCACCATAGACCCCTCCGGGAGAAGAAATAACGAGACGGTCATCAAACATATCCACATGAACCTCTGTCCCTCTAAAGTCATATAACCTGTGTATCAAGGCATTGACAACTCCCTCAAAATAAGCACGTTCAGCATAATCAGGTTTTTCGATTCTGCTATCAGGTGTTTTGATCCATCCTTTCCGAGTATTTCTCCGGATAAACTCAGTGGTGTTTTTTAGCAAGGATATCAGATTACCACTGTATTCGGCATCGTCAGCGGCATCATCGTGCACCGATCCTTTTTGTAATCCGTTCCAACGGGTACAAAACACTCTACTATCCGACAACGGACATTGATCCGCAAAAAGCAATCCTGCATTGGTCAAATGAGCATCTTCGGTCGCCAAACCAAAAGAGACATAATCACTCTCTGTCATATGTTGATTCAGAGTGTGTAAGTAAGTTGCTTCCAGTAATGTGAAACTATAATCCGTTCGCAATTTATCTGTTATTTGACTGTCGTATGTCTCGTTCCGTCCCTTGAGGATAAGTTCATTCAGCTGATAGTCGGTCGCGGGGACAGACTCATCTCCCATACGGATATATGCTGTATGGTGGTGTTCGTGAACATAGTAAAAAGGTGTTTGCTTCCCGGAGTCTACACTGACAACCAAAACATCTTTACCCTCTCTCTCCAAAGGGATGCATTCAAAGGTGGGACGAGGTGTGATACGAGCGACTATCAGCTCTGTAATTTTGCTAATGACCGTTTGGATATTTTCTATGCCGATCACTTTACGTGTACCATCTTCTACGCCAAAATAGAGAGTCCCTCCAATACCATTGGCAAACGCACTTACACTTTTCAGCCAACTTTTAGCATTCTTTGTCTCAAGCCGTTCCTTGAAGTCGCTGTCTCCAGACTCGGCTATAGCAATATCTTTTATCTTTCTCATGTCCGTATTGTAGATATCAATAAAGATACTCCAAATAAACGAAAAGATTTTCATCCACAGTCGAGTTTACGACAAAACTACATCGCCACAAAGACATCACCTCGACCTATAGGTAACAGATACCTCCTTTCAGCCTCTTGTCGAAATTTTGTCGTCCGCCAAAATAGCCTCGTGCCAGAATGCCTGCCACTATGCATCTATGAACCAAACGCCCCACATCGAGAGCAGATGTCGCTCTCGATGTGGGGGTGTTATTTTTGGGTCTTGGCAAGTGAGTCCTTGCCGAGGAGATTACTTCAGATTAGCAGAGTCCTTGATGAACTGTGCCAAGCCGTTGTCGGTGAGAGGGTGCTTGAGCAGTCTCAAGATAGAGTCAAGAGGCGAAGTCACGACATCCGCACCCAACTTCGCACAGTAAGTGATGTGGAGTGGCGAACGTATCGATGCAGCCAATATCTCAGTGGTGAAGTCGTAGTTGTCGAAGATCTCACGGATCTCTTCGATGAGGTTGAGACCATCCTGACAGATGTCATCGAGACGTCCGAGGAATGGAGACACGTATGTAGCACCGGCCTTTGCTGCAAGGAGAGCCTGACCGGGAGAGAAGATGAGCGTACAGTTGGTACGGATACCTTCCGAAGCCAATGTCTTGATCACCTTGAGACCATCCACGGTGATGGGCACCTTGACCACGATCTTGGGATCGAGGGCAGCGAGTACGTGAGCTTCGGCGATCATCTCGTCATAGGTGGTCGAGATCACTTCGGCACTCACATCACCATCGACGATGTCGCAGATAGCCTTATAGTGTGCTTTGACAGCATCGTTGCCGGTGATACCTTCCTTGGCCATGAGAGAGGGATTGGTGGTGACGCCGTCGAGGATACCGAGATCCTGAGCTGTCTTGATGTGATCAAGATTTGCAGTGTCGATAAAAAACTTCATAAGTCTATACGATATAAATATTGGATAAATTGGATGTCTACAACAACTTCGGCAACACCGAAGCTACCATCATAGCAAAGGTATCTAATTTATCACCAATTGACAAGAGCCAACAGCCACAAACCCACATCCTAACCACCCCTCCCTCCCCCTTTGTCTCACAAAACAGAAGTCGAATGAGGATCATCCATGACGTTCGGAGTGACTGATTCGGATTTTGAAAAAACTCTTCTGTGATCAGATATATCTCACACAGAGATCTCATCCGGTGTCCATCGAAACAATACGGAGGACAAATGTTGGTCGCCCAAGGCGGTGTACTTATATCCAAAAAAGTTATCTTTGTACAAAATGATCGGGTAACAATGACAAGTACAACAGATATTGATTTCGAAGACAGTGAGAGATGGTACGGATAGAAGAGTCATGGCAGAGGGTCCTTGCCCCGGAGTTTGAGAAGGAGTACTTCGGCATCCTCATCGAGCGTGTACGACAAGCTTATACCACAGGACGTATCTATCCGAAGGGAAAAGACATCTTTGCGGCCTTTGATCTCTGCCCATTCGACAAGGTCAAGGTCGTCATCCTCGGTCAAGACCCTTATCACGGCCCGGGACAGGCGCACGGTCTGAGCTTCTCCGTGCAGGACGGTGTGGCGATCCCCCCATCCCTTCGCAACATCTACAAGGAGTTGTCGGACGACATGGGTGTGGCGTACAGCCCCACTTCGGGCAACCTCACACACTGGGCTCGGCAGGGAGTCCTCCTCCTCAATGCTTCGCTCACCGTCGAGGAGCATCGTCCGATGTCGCACAGCACGATAGGCTGGCATATCTTCACGGACAATGTGATACGCGCCATAAGCAAGGAAAAGGAGCATGTCGTATTTATCCTATGGGGTGCGTTTGCAGGCAGCAAGCGTGGACTCATCGACGAGACAAAGCACTTGGTGCTCTCGTCGGCACACCCTTCGCCGATGTCGGTGCACAGGGGATTTTTCGGGAGCAAACCGTTCAGTAAGGCAAACTACTTCCTCTTTGCCCACGGACTTGCTCCTATACAATGGATTATGGAATGATATTAACGGATTAACGAACAAGATAACAATTCTCGAATATGAATATAGCTATCGTCGGCGCAAGTGGTGCCGTGGGTCAAGAGCTCATCAGGCTCATCGAAGAACGCAACTTCCCCTACTCCTCCCTCAGACTCTTTGGATCGGCTCGTAGTGCGGGCTCGAAGTACCGTGTGCGTGGTGAGGAGATCGTGGTCGAGCTCCTTGAGCATGGAGATGCCTTCAAGGGGATAGACATCGCCTTCGTCTCTGCCGGCGGTGGCACCTCGAAGGAGTTTGCGGAGACGATCACCAAGCATGGAGCGGTGATGATCGACAATTCGAGCACCTTCCGCATGGACCCCGATGTGCCACTTGTCGTGCCCGAAGTCAACGCCGAAGCGGCGAAAGTACGCCCTCGTGGCATCATCGCCAATCCCAACTGTACCACCATCCAGATGGTCGTGGCACTCAATGCCCTCCATCGTGTGAACCCCATCAGCCGTGTCCACGTGGCGACCTATCAGTCGGCCAGCGGTGCAGGAGCTTCGGGCATGGCCGAACTTGAAGAACAAGTGGCACAGACGGCTCGTGGCGAAGAGCTCACGGTCGAGAAGTTTGCTTACCCCCTCGTGTACAACCTCATCCCACAGATCGATGTCTTTACGGACAACGACTACACCAAAGAGGAGATGAAGATGTACCATGAGACCCGCAAGATCCTCGACAAAGACATCGCTGTGAGTGCGACCTGCGTGCGTGTCCCGGTCCTCCGCGCCCATTCGGAGGCGATATGGGTGGAGATGGCTCGCCCGATGACGAAGGAGGAGGCGCACAAGGCATTTATGGAAGCTCCGGGTGTCGTCCTCATCGACAAACCTGCGGAGAAGGAGTACCCCATGCCTCGCTATCTCTCGGGCAAAGATCCCGTGTATGTGGGTCGGGTACGACAAGACCTGACGAACCCCAACGGGTTGACATTTTGGAGCGTGAGCGATCAGATCCGCAAGGGTGCGGCACTCAATGCCGTACAGATAGCGGAGTACCTGATCGACAACAAATAACCATGGCAGCAGATCCGAGAGAGGCCGAAAGCCGGGGCAAGGATTTCGCTCTCTCGGGGCTTGCTCCCCAAAACCTGACCGATCATGAAACGCTACGTTACCCTCGTGACCCTGCTGCTCTTCGCATCGTCACGGCTGTCGGCCCAAGAGGTCACACATGTACCGGAAAGAGAGCCCAAGGTCTTCGCCGAATTTTCGCTGGCGCCTGTATTCATCGGGGTGAGCCTTCACAAAAAGGTATCTCCTAAGGTGCTCATAGGACTGGATATGAAGACCTTCTTCCCGGTGCCGATCATCTACAATATGGTAGCGGGGGACGTGAGGTTTTATCCTCTCGACTATGTCTACAGCCGGCCAAAAGGGATAGGTCTCAATCCACTCGTTCGATCAGGCGTAGTCCTCTCTTATGCTCCATTTGAGGGTGTTGTGGCGTTGCATCCGTTTATAGGAGCAGGGCTGGAGGTCAATTACAAGAAACTCTTCTTGCGCCCTTCGGTCGTGATCAGCAGCCCTTTCGTGATCCACAGAGAGACCGACAAGCAGTCCTTTGGGGACGACTTCAAGGAATCGACACTGTTGAACTCGATATTCTTCAGCACCATAGGCTTCAAATTTTAGTCTTCCGCTCAAAACCTGATGTCTCTCTCACAATGAAATACCTCCTGCTACTCATCCTGCTCTCCGTGAGCACACTACACCTCCATGCCCAAGAGGTCGACATGTCCGACAGAGGGGCTTCTCCTGCCTCCAAAAACCTCTTCGACTACACCGCATCACCGGTTTTCTTCGGTCTGACCTACGACCGAGTACTCACCCCACGACACATCATCAGTGTGACAGCGAAGACCTGCAACTACCTGCCGATCATCTACTCATTGGTATCCATCAGCTACAAATACTACCCTACCGAGATCGCCCTACAGCCGGAGGTGTGGACGAAAAGGAGCATGGTACAAGCAGGTGTGGAAGTCCTGCCCTATTTCCCCTTGACAAACGATACGGGGATCTCACCCTATGTCGCAGGGAGCTTGGAGTTCAGTCGCAAGTCGCTCTTCATCCGCCCCACACTCACGGTGGGCTATCCGCTCACGATAAGGAAAGGTCGGGTCGAATTACCGACCCCGAAGGATATCCTTTTGATGTCGGCATTGACATCCATAGGGATGACGACCATAGGATTCAGATTTTAACTCACTAACAAATACATTATCAACTATGAAACAAATTGTAAGCTCTATCCTCGTGGCGGCAGCATTCATCCTCACAGCCTGCCAGCCCAAAGAACAAAAGACCACAGTCGCAGAGCTCGAAGGCTCATGGCAGATCGTCAAGGTGAATGATGTCATGACTCCGGACACGTTGTTGGACGAGTCGTACATCAGCTTTGACCTCACCCTTCAGACCATCAGTGGCAAGGCAAGTTGCAACCTCTTCAATGCCAGCTTCGAAAAGGACGAGAAGGAAGCAGATAAGTTCAGCTTCGCGCCTATCGCCACGACCATGATGGCTTGTCCTCACCTCGACTTCGAACGCCAAATCTTGGATGCCCTCCAGTCATCTGTGCAGGTCGCTCGTGATGGCGAAGGCTTCGTGCTCCTTGACGAGAACGGCAACAAGAGCATCTTTCTGAAAGCGATGAAGGCAACTTCCGCAGACCGGCAATAAGGAGTGAATTACGGTGAAGGGAACAATGAGAAGCCCCCGAAAAGACAGAATAACAAGAATAATCATCACTTTTTCGTCACGTATTGTCAGATTTCTCAAATTTGTTTACCTTTGCACCAGCAACAAAGAATTGGTGCGCCCAGATGGCGGAATCGGTAGACGCGCTGGTCTCAAACACCAGTGGAGCAATCCATCCCGGTTCGATCCCGGGTCTGGGTACTTGAGTAGAGGCTGAGGACATATTGATCCTCAGCCTCTTTCTTTTTGTCTGCTCCTCCCCAAAGCCAAAGCAGCAGTTCCCCCGACACCCACTTTTGAAGGTATACATCCAACTGAAAACAAAGGGATAAATAAAGTCCTTGGATCCTCACGATCAAGTCTTACGACCTTCGTCATCGAATCTTACGACTTTCGAAATCAAATCCCGGGACTTTTTTGGCTCGGATCGGAAGCCCGGCACAGATACCGACACCACACACACGACAAGTAAAAGACTATTAAAGGATTAGAATACTTTTCGAAGCCAGCTTTAGGGCGAAGTCACGTTTTTTTATTATGTTTGCCACCATGAAGCAGTTAGAAGACATAACCGAATTTCGCAGTTCGCCCGAACTCGTCGAAAAGCTCTACACCCACGGCATCCTCAAGGTATATAAGGCAGGTAGCGTGATCCTCAACGAGCACTCTCACATCCGCTCCATCCCCATCGTCATCAAAGGGGTGATGAAGGTCATACGCACCGAGGACGATGGGCGTGAGATCCTGCTCTATTACATCAAGGCAGGTGAGAGCTGTATCATGTCTTTCCTCGGGGGCTTGCACAACGAGACGAGCAAGGTGAAGGTCGAAATAGAGGATGATGCAGAGATCCTCTTCTTGCCCATCAACAAGGTCTCCCTCTTCATGAAAGAGCACCCCGAGTGGCTCAACTACATCTTCCGCACGTACCACAAGAGGTTCGAGGAGCTCCTTGAGACAGTCAATGCCATAGCTTTCAAGAAGATGGATGAGCGTCTGCTGGACCTTATCCACAAGAAAGCCGAACTCATCGAGGGCAATACCATACAGATCACACACGAACAGTTGGCGACCGAGCTGGGGACAGCCCGAGCCGTGGTGTCAAGACTGCTCAAACAACTCGAAGAGTCGGGAGCTGTCCGTCTGGGGCGCAACAAAATCACCCTTATGTGACAAAAGTAGCTGTACGGGGCTCGGCTTATGACGATCTTTGTGTCGTCCACCAACCGATCCCATCATGTACATCGCAGGTTATTTAGCTTCTATCCTAATAGGTCTTTCGCTCGGACTCGTCGGAGGCGGAGGTAGTATCCTCACCGTCCCCGTACTGGTCTATCTCTTCGGCATCGACCCTGTCTTGGGCACAGCGTACTCCCTCTTCATCGTAGGTGTCACGGGCATCATCGGGAGCATCTCTTACTCCCGTCACTCGCTTGTGGATGTGCGCACGGCGGTCATATTCGGACTGCCGTCGATCGTCGCTGTCTTCCTCACAAGGGCTTACCTCGTCCCTGCCATACCCCAAGAGGTGTTGAGGCTGGGAGACTTCGTCATCGATAAGAGCATGTTGCTCATGCTCCTCTTTGCGATACTCATGCTCGTGGCTTCCGTCAGCATGATCCGCCCGAGCACCCAAAGCCACAAGCCCCCACAATCAGCCCCAACGCACCGCAAGTATCCCTACGCCTTGATCCTCATAGAGGGTCTCGTGGTGGGATCGCTCACGGGCCTTGTCGGTGCAGGTGGGGGCTTCCTCATCATCCCTGCCCTCGTCGTCCTCGGGCGACTACCGATGAAACAAGCCATCGGCACCTCCCTTGTCATCATCTCTGCGAAGTCCCTGCTGGGCTTCTTGGGGGAGGAGGGATTGACGAGTCTGGACTGGGGATTTCTACTCTCCGTGACGGCATTTGCCACTCTCGGCATCTTCTTCGGCATGAAGCTCTCTCACCGTATTGACGGAGCAAGGCTGAAGCCTGCCTTCGGGTGGTTCGTCTTCGTCATGGGTATATATATCATCCTGAAAGAGACTTTGTTTGCCTGAAAACATCCTTATGTGACTAAAGTAGCTGTACGGGGGATAAAAATGCTTCATCTTTGCATCGTAACACAACAACAAAATCCGGCTATATTATGAAAGTAGAACAAATCTATACGGGCTGTCTTGCCCAAGGTGCATACTACATCACCTCCATGGGCGAAGCTGCCATCATCGATCCTCTTCGCGAGATCACACCATACGTCGAACGCCTCAAGCGTGACGGTGTCCGACTCAAATACATCTTGGAGACCCACTTCCACGCCGACTTCGTGAGCGGTCACCTCGACCTGAGCCGTGCCACCGGCGCACCCATCGTCTACGGGCCTACGGCCAAGCCGGGGTTCGATGCCATCGTGGTCGAAGATGGTCAGATACTGGAGCTTGGCAAGGCGAAGATCAAGGTCATCCACACTCCGGGACACACGATGGAGAGCTCCTGCTTCCTTCTCATCGACGAAGATGGTCGTGAGACGGCACTCTTCAGTGGCGACACCCTATTCTTGGGTGATGTGGGTCGCCCCGACTTGGCACAGAAGGCCGCAAACCTCACACAAGAAGAGCTTGCAGGTCTACTCTACGACAGTCTCTACGAAAAGATACTCCCACTCTCGGATGACATCGTCGTCTATCCGGGTCACGGTGCGGGTTCGGCTTGTGGCAAAAACATGATGCAGGAGACCGTGGATACCCTCGGCAACCAAAAGCGTGTCAACTATGCCCTCAAACAACCGAGCAAAGAAGCCTTCATCGCATCCGTGATCGACGGACTCCTCCCTCCTCCGGCTTACTTCGGTGGCAATGTGGCGATGAACAAGCAAGGCTACGACAGCTTCGAACACGTCTTGGAGCGTGGTCAGTCGGCACTCTCTGCGGATGAGCTCGAACACATAGTCGAAGCCTCCGATGCCCTTGTACTCGACACGAGAGCTCCTCAAGTCTTTGCACAAGGCTTCATCCCTCGCTCGATCAACATCGGCATCGACGGCGACTTCGCACCTTGGGCAGGAGCGATGATAGTGGATGTCAAGCAGCCCCTCGTCCTCGTGACCGAACCGGGTCGTGAAGAAGAGGTCATCACAAGGCTCAGCCGTGTGGGATTTGACAATGTCCTCGGCTACCTCGATGGAGGTTTCGAAACTTGGCAGGCTTCGGGCAAGGAGGTCGATCATGTCGAGCGCATCTCGGCAGAAGAGCTTGCAGGACGCTTCCCTCTCACAGACAGCATCATCGTGGACGTCCGCAAGGAGAGCGAGTATGCGGCAGAACACGTCGAAGAGGCTTACAGCCGTCCCCTCGCTTATATCAACGACTGGATACAGGATCTCCCTCGTGACAAGCACTTCTACCTCCACTGTGCCGGCGGTTACCGCAGTATGATAGCTGCGAGCATCCTCCAGGCAAGGGGATACCGCAACTTTACGGACGTCGAAGGGGGCTTCGGAGCCATCGCTCAGACGAGCATCCCCAAGACGGACTATGTGTGCCAGAGCAAGATGTCCAAACAATAAAGTCATTCATCACATCTGTAAAACATCATAATTATTATGTTCAAACTCATCAAAAGTCTCTTCTCTCGTCCGGATGATCAGACCCTCATAGAGGCCATCAAGGACGGTGCATTCTTGGTCGATGTCCGCTCTGCCGGTGAATTTGCTTCGGGCAGTGTCCCCGGAGCTGTCAATATCCCCCTCGATCAGATCGAAAAGAAACTCGACAAGTTCAAAGGCAAAAAGTCGATCATCGTCTTCTGCCTCAGCGGTGGCCGCAGCTCTCAAGCCCACGTCATCCTCCAACGCAACGGCTTCGACAACGTCCTCAACGGCGGCACGTGGAACCACGTCGCTTCCCTCAAGAAAAGCATCTGAATAACCGGCTTGAAACCGCCCTCCCCCGAAAGGCGGACTAAGGCCTAAATCAAGTCCCGAGACTTTTCTCATCGTCTCGGCCAGACAGTAGCGGAGGGCGCACACACACTCCACTTCATCTATCTACAATACAAGCAAACAGGGTGTGGCAGACCATGAGTCTTGCCACACCCTGTTTTGCATGTGTATCGGACAGAGACTACTTGTCTCGATCCGCATTGAGGATCTTGATGACCACGCTTGCGGCAGGGCCTTGGAACGACTTGCCCATCACCTCCGTGAGAGCAGCCATGACCTCGGTGTATTCGCCAAACACACGTGTGGAGATACTGCCGGGTTCGACTTTGAGGCGGTCGTACTTCTGAAGCTCGGCAATGAAGGCCTTGACGTGTGGCTTGAAGTCATCGACAAGGGGATAGTAACTGAGTTCGACTGAACATTTCATAGTTTACGGCTATTTGTGGTGAATGTTGTTATGAGATGCATCCTTTGTCACTTCGCCTTACCCAAGTCACGCAGACTCTTCTGCTCTTTAGCCTTGACAAATTGGCTGTCAGCGTGGTACGATGAGCGTACGAGAGGTCCGCTCTCGACGTGGGTAAGCCCGAGGGCTTCGCCGATGCGCTTATATTCGGCAAATTGGTCAGGGTGCACATACTCGACGACCTCTATATTGCGCTTCGACGGGCGCAGGTACTGACCGATGGTGAGGGTGGAGACCCCGTTGGCGACACAGTCACGCATGAGTTCTTCGACCTCTTCGGGCGTCTCACCAAGGCCTACCATAATGCCGGTCTTGGCGACAAACCCTCTGTCAGAGATGGCACGCAAGACCTTGAGGCTCGTGTCGTAGGTCGCACGGTGGCGTACCGTAGGGGTGAGCCTGCGTACGGTCTCAAGATTGTGACCGACGACATCAGGCTTGACATCGAGCACCTTCTGAAGGCAGTCGAGATCCCCTTGGAAGTCAGGGATGAGCACTTCGACGGTTGTCTCGGGGCATCGATCCTTGACCGCCCCCACACAAGCCGCCCAATGTCCTGCGCCATAATCGTCCATATCGTCCCTGTCGACAGAAGTGATGACGGCATACTTGAGCTTCATCTGAGCGACACTGGCGGCGAGACGACGAGGTTCGAGCGGGTCGACAGGTGCAGGCTTGGCGCAGGAGTTGGTGGCGCAGAAGCGACAAGCTCTGGTGCAGTCGTTGCCACAGATCATGAATGTCGCCGTGCCACGACTCCAACACTCGTGCATGTTGGGACACCTTCCGCTGGCACATATCGTGTGCAGACCTCCTGAGGAGAGTGTCTCCGAAGTGTGTGAATAGTTGTCCGTGCTACGGATGCTTATCTTGAGCCAATCGGGCTTCCGAAGAGGCTTGTTGGCTTTGGCTACTGAAGGCTTGATCATCATAGGTGCGTCTTGAAGTAGCTGATGACCTTACGGAAAAGGTGGTTGCGAGTATTGCCGCCACGGATGCCGTGATCCTTGTCGGTATAAACCATCATGTCATAATCCTTGTCTGCGGCGATGAGTGCCTCGGTGAGGTGCATGATGTTCTGGATGTGCACGTTGTCGTCCGCTGTACCATGGACGATGAGGAGTTTGCCTTGGAGACCATCCACGTGACTGAGCACTGAGGTCTGACGATAGCCCTCGGGATTTTCGTTTGGCGTACGCATATATCTCTCGGTGTAGATCGTATCGTAGAGTCTCCAGTCGCTTGGAGGTGCCACAGCCACACCTGCACGGAAAGTACCGTTGCCACGAGACATACACATGAGGACATTGTATCCGCCGAAGCTCCATCCGAAGATGCCGATACGGCTTCCATCGATGTAGGAGAGTTTGCCCAAGGCCTTTGCCGCAGCGATCTGATCATTGCTCTCGGTGATACCGAGGTTGAGGTAAGTACACTTCTTGAACTCACGACCACGGAAGCCTGTCCCTCTGCCATCGACACAGACGACGATAAAGCCCTCTTCGGCCATGGCTGTCGTCCAATCCGCCTCATACTCGTTCTTGACCTCCTGTGAGCCCGGACCGCTGTACTGAGTCATCACGACGGGATAACGCTTCGAAGGGTCGAAGTTCGAGGGCTTGATCATCCATGCAGAGAGCTCGGTACCATCGGCGATCTTGAGGGTCATGAACTCCTTCTTGGGCATCTTGTACTGCGCAAGGGTAGCACTGAGCTTGCTGTTGTCTTCGAGGAGCTTGACGACCTTGGCATCACGAGTGCGGCGGATCTCATATCGGGGCACCTCTGTCGCTGAAGAATGTGCAAGGAGGTAGTAACTCATATCTTTGCTGAACACGACCGAGCTCACGCCGTCCTTGGGCGAAAGGAAACGTTGCTTACCCTTCTTGTCCTGTGCGATGATGACACGATCGGCCGGTGTCGGAGAAGCCAACGAATAGATGAGTTCGCCCGAAGCCGTCACGCCATAAAGCTGTGCGACATCGCTCTTACCCTTGGTCACCTTGCCCACGAGCGTACCGTTCTTGCCATATCTGTACACCTGTGCTGTGCCGTCTGACTCGTTCACGTAGAGTGCACCCTCGTTGTCGAAGGTGAGCTGACGCACCCACTCGGTGTCGATGTACTTCTCGTCCTTGTCCTGGAGCCATAGCTTTGCAACAAAGCTCTTGGGATTGACGCTGTACACCTTGAAGATGCTCTGATGGCGATTGAGGGTGAAGACATACAATGCATCGCCACGGAAGTCGAGACGAGGGATGTAGTACTCAGCCTTTTCGGGGAGCCTGATCTCCTTGGTGTCACGATTGTCGACGTTATAGAGTTTGAGGGAGATGTCCGAATTTTTCTCGCCGGCCTTAGGGTACTTGTAGACGTAGTTGAGAGGATAGTTGCCACGGCCGAAGATGGTCATGTCGAAGGTCTTCACTGCGCTCTCGTCGCTGCGTACGAACGCCAAGAATGCTCCATCCCTACTCCACTCCATCAGTCCGATGGTATATAGTTCCTCCTCATACACCCAGTCGGTGACACCGTTGAGGATGGCATTGATCTTGCCATCGGTGGTCACACGCACCTCGGTGTCGTAGTCAAACTTCTTGATGTATATATCATTGTCGATGACATAAGCACACATACGACCATTGGGCGAAAGGGTCGGAATGCGTACCTGCCCCTTGGTCGTCGCCAGAGGCTTGACCATATTGCGACGGACATCGTAGTGGTAAGCGGTATAACTACGACTGCGACGATAGATGGGCTTTGTCTCTCTGAGGAGGACGATGTGATGTCCATTGTCGCTGATGCGGTAGTCGTCGATGCTCTCGAAGTCACACTCACGAGCCGTCTTGCAGTTGAACAACGTGTCCACGACCTTAGCCGTCTCATACGAATAGCGCACGATGGCACCATGATCTTCGCTCAAGATCGTGTAGTGCTTGCCATCGGCAGTCGATCGAAAACCATTACCTGCACTACGAGCCGCAAAAGCTCCGGTTGTGATCTCCTTGATGGTCGGCGTCTTCGCACTTGTCGTCTGAGCGACACACACGGGACTGCTCAAAAGGGCAGCCAACAAAAAGTATTTTAATCTGTTCATAGCTATTTTGTTTCTTACTCGGACAAAGATAACCAAAAACGACTTAACCTCCGATCCACCCTACTCTCTCTTCTCTCAACGATCCGAAAAAAGTCCGCAGACCCTCTCGAATCAAATCTTACGACTTTCGTCATCGAGTCAGACAAGCCTTTTATACGCATACATCTTCGCCACCCTCATCCACATACAAGTTGCTCGATTGCAAGATAATTTATACATTTGAGACATTGGGAAATGTGACTTATTCTCCCCTAGGATTTGAGTGTACCTGACGAAACAGGCTTCTCAGCAAACAATATCATTACACAAAAAGGAGACTGAAAAGCTATAGAAAAACCATTGGGAGGATATGCCCGAATAACACATAGTAGCATATTCATAAAAACATATCGTACCAAAAACGTTACCGACGCTCTTGGTATGAATTCCTTGATAGAGAAGGTGTAGCAGATGAAAGAAAACAGCTTATATGACAAGAAGTCCATTCGAGAGATAATGGGCAAAAGCGCTGACTGGAAAGAGGTTGCGAAGGACTGTGTGGCCTTTAGCAACGCAGAAGGTGGCATCATAGACTATGGCATAGAAGACAAGTCTGACACTCCCCCTATCGGGCAGATCATTGATGAGAGACTGCCTGTAACCTTAATAAACAAAATAAGTGGCATGACTATAAATGTCACGGCTTCACCAGAAATCATACGTCATGAAAATGGCTCTCAATACCTCCGTCTCCATATTTCTCGCGGACATACCATTGCATCAACAACATCAGGAAAGTACTTCTTGCGGATAGCGGACAACAGTGTGCCAATCACCGGAAATGAGATAACAAGGCTGGCTGCTGAGAAGGGGTATTACTCCTGGGAGACTCAAACAACCGTATGGAACTGGCAGGATGCCGATCACCAAAAATTGGATCTATTGATCCAAAGACTGACCTCTTCAGCCAGGGTCTCAGCCTTCACCAAAGATAAAGAGACTAAAGAACTACTTGACCACTACTTCTTGACAGAAGAAGAATCAGACAAAATGACTAACCTTGGGGTATTGTTTATCGGGACGCAGTCTCAACGAGGAAGGTTGGTCAATGCTCCTGTCGTCCAGTGCATCAAATATGACGAAAAAGGAGAGAAAGTACAAAAGTACCTCTGGGATGACTTCTCACAGACTCCTCAAGAAATAATAGAAAGCATCTGGGAAACAGTGCCCGAATGGAGAGAGACAAACGAAATCAGCGAGGGGTTATTTCGCAAAGAAATCCCGGCTTATGACAGTCGTGTCATTCGGGAGTTACTCTGCAACGCTCTAGTACACAGACCGTACACGACGAAGGGCGACATCTTCATAAATATACATCCAACCCGAATAGAAGTCACCAACCCGGGCACTTTGCCATTGGGCGTCACTCCGGAAAACATCCTTCACAAGACAGTCAAAAGAAACGAGCATTTCGCAAACCTTTGCTATGCACTCGGACTGATGGAACGTGAAGGATCCGGGTACGACAAAATGTATGAGATCCAGTTGTCCAACGGTAAGCAAGTACCACAGGTAAAAGAGGGAAATGATTCGGTCACAGCCATCATCGAGCGTCGTATCATCAGCAAAGAGGCGATCAAAGTCGTACAAGAGGCCCTACAAATAGCAGATCTAAGGCAAAAACAGATCATCTGCTTGGGTTTGATTGCACAACACGAGAGCATATCTGCCACAAGTCTGATCCGAACATTGCATCTTCGAGACAGGCATGAACTATCGCCTTGGCTTGACCCTCTACTCGAACATAGTATAGTACAAGCCGTAGGATCACACAGGGCGAAGGAATATCGAGTGAGTTCGCCCGTATTACAACAAAGCAACTACAAGGGGAAGACCTCCCTCAAGAGGATCGAAGATTATCGTATAAGGGAACTCATCGTAGAGGATCTGAAAATATACTCCTGTGCTCCGTTGAAGGATATACACCAAAGGGTAGGGAAGGAGATCCCCTACAAAAAACTTTGGCTCCAAATGAAGCACTTGGTAAATGAGGGTATCATCAAAGAAGTCGGCAGAAACAGATGGGTAAAATATCAACTCCACCGGAAATAGAGTCTCATTATTATTCTCTTTTCCAAAAAATGAAATAGAATATCGAATAGAAATTGAAGTGGAAATGAGAACTGGAATTGACACAGTCTTTTCTACTAATAATCAACACAATAGATATAATACTATTACTACAATAGAACTTGAGAATAGAAATGAGAATTGGAATAGAGTTTCATTGTCACTAAATAAATAACCTTACAGCAAAAACAATTTCACCTAAAACCAAATACAAACATGAAAAGAACCGTCCGTAACACACTTTTGAAAGGAGGAGCTCTGGTTTTCTCTTCAGCCATACTTGTATCTTTGAGCTATGATAGTGAGCGTCCACTAACCCGTTTATCCATGTGGATCATGATGATTAGTTACTATGCACTGCTTACGATCGTAGATGCAAAGATGCTCGCAGATGAGGCAAAGGAAAAAGATCGGAAGAAGTACAACAAAAGCCTCACCATAGGTGCAGTCATCATTTGCGTATTGGGGGGTATTGCCGGTATCTATAGTCTCACCATTCCGGATACGATGGGAGGGGTGGGTGCCCTTGCCGGTATAGCAATAGTCCTTTCATTTCTGAGAAAAAACCTCAAAGGTGAACATAGGCTCGCAGACATGAATGAGAAAAATGAGGAGGCAAAAGACACCGAAAAGACCATATCACAGGCATAAATTAAACATAGATACACACCACATGAAAGCCACATTCGGAGAGGAAACGCTCCGAGACTTCGTATTGCTGGTTGCTCCGCAAGAAGATTCACGAAACCTGATGGCTTGAAGAGATCAGCAAAGGGAGCGTGTCAAAGGGATCACCTCGACACGCTCCCTATCTCGTTTTCGTAAATGACCTCCGCAGACCCTCTCGAATCAAATCTTACGACTTTCGTCATCGAGTTTAATGACTTTTTCACTGTCACAAAAGCGGATTGGCAAATTTCACAAAAAATCATACCTTTGGGTTTGAAACACATTCTTCTCACAAGATTATATCACCTAAAACCAAATACAAACATGAAAAAATCCGTCCGTAACGCACTTTTGAAAGGAGGAGCTCTGGTTTTCTCTTCAGCCATACTTGTATCTTTGAGCTATGATAGTGAGCGTCCACTAACCCGTTTATCCATGTGGATCATGATGATTAGTTACTATGCACTGCTTACGATCGTAGATGCAAAGATGCTCGCAGATGAGGCAAAGGAAAAAGATCGGAAGAAGTACAACAAAAGCCTCACCATAGGTGCAGCTATCATTTGCGTATTGGGGGGTATTGCCGGTATCTATAGTCTCACCATTCCGGATACGATGGGAGGGGTGGGTGCCCTTGCCGGTATAGCAATAGTCCTTTCATTTCTGAGAAAAAACCTCAAAGGTGAACATAGGCTCGCAGACATGAATGAGAAAAATGAGGAGGCAAAAGACACCGAAAAGACCATATCACAGGCATAAATAAACATAGATACACACCACATGAAAGCCACATTCGGAGAGGAAATGCTCCGACACTTCAGGTTGCTCCGCAAGAAGATTCACGAAGCCTGATGGCTTGAAGAGATCAGCAAAGGGAGCGTGTCGAAGGGATCACCTCGACACGCTCCCTATCTCGTTTTCGCAAGTGACCTCCGCAGACCCTCTCGAATCAAATCTTACGACTTTCGTCATCGAGTTTAATGACTTTTTCACTGTCACAAAAGCAGATTGGCAAATTTCACAAAAAAATCATACCTTTGGGTTTGAAACACATTCTTCTCACAAGATTATATCACCTAAAACCAAATACAAACATGAAAAAATCCGTCCGTAACGCACTTTTGAGGGGGGCACTTATGGTCACCTTAGCGGTATTAACTATCTTTTGGCTCTATGATAGCGAACGTCCATTTACTTACCTATCCATGTGGTACATAATATTTGGCTACTATTTACTGAGCTCTGTCATAGATGTGAAGATGGCCATTGATGGGACAAGTGGCGAATCTCTGAAGAAATACAAAAAAGCTCTCATCGTAGGGACATCGGTGATTTGTATTTTGGGGGGTATTATCGGGATCTACAGCCTCGCTATTCAGTATTGGAGAGGAGCCGCCAGTGCGCTTTTCGGCATAATACTTATCCTCTTGTTCCTGAGAAAAGAGAGCAAAGAAGAGCGATGGATCGCCGACATGGAAGAGCAAGACGAGTAAGCAAAAGATTACATAAAAGCCACATTCGGAGAGGAAATGCTCCGACACTTCAGGTTGCTCCGCAAGAAGATTCATGAAACCTGATGGCTTGAAGAGATCAGCAAAGGGAGCGTGTCGAAGGGATCACCTCGACACGCTCCCTTTCTCATTTTCGCAAGTGACCTCCGCAGACCCTCTCGAACCAAGTCCATGGACTCTCAAAATCGAATCTAACGACTTTCGTCATCGAATCTAACGACCTTCGTCATCGAGTCTAACGACTTTTTTTCGGAGTCATGAAGGGATGTGAGATCACCATGTCAGAGGAGCTTTGAGGAGGGGTCGGAAAAAGAAATCGGAGGGTAAGGCAGTCATGAAAGGCTTAGGAATCAGAAAAATGCGTGATCCGTGCAGTGTGTGGGCTTCTTCTTCGGGGGAAAAAAGTTATATTTGTGGAGATTATAGAGTACAAACCAACATAAAATTTTTGATAGATATGAGACTACTTCTTATCAGCAACTCGGCATCTCCCGGAGAGACTTATCTCGAAAAACCAGGCGCAGACATCGCTCGTCACCTCGGCGATGCCAAGGGTGATGTGGTATTTATTCCGTTTGCAGGGGTCACGATGACCTTTGACGATTATGTCACAAAGGTCAATGCCGCGCTTGCACCGCACGGTGTCAAGGTAAGAGGTATCCATACCTTCGACGAGCCTCTTCGTGCCATTGCCGAAGCCAAGGCGATCATGATCGGTGGTGGCAATACCTTCCGCCTCCTCAAGATGATGCAAGAGTCTGGGATCATCAATGCCATCCGTGAACGCGTCAAGGCCGGTGTACCCTATGTAGGATGGAGCGCAGGTGCCAATGTGGCTTGCCCTACGATCTGTACGACGAACGATATGCCTATCGTCGAGCCATTGAGCTTCGAGGCACTCGGCTTTGTCCCCTTCCAGATCAATCCTCACTACCTCGATGCACATCCCGAAGGGCATGGAGGAGAGACTCGTGAACAACGCATCCGCGAGTATCTCGTGGCCAACCCCGGTGTCCGTGTCGTAGGACTCAGGGAGGGCTCTCGAATGTTTTACGAAGGTGGCAAGTTGACCCTCGTGGGCGAGCATACCGCACGTCTCTTCCTCTTCGGCGATGAGCCTCGTGAAGTGGCTCCGAGCGAAGATGTCAACTTCCTCTTGCGCAAGCCTTGAGGGCTTTTTCTCTCAAAATACTTTCACATCACAACAACATCTATCCGCCCTATGGCTCATACCCCCGATACATCGAGACAGTACGATGAGGTAGTACAGGAGTGTCGTTCGCTCTTCGTCGCGAAGCTCCAAGACTATGGTGCATCGTGGCGCATCATGCGCCCCACCTCCATGACCGACCAGATCTTCATCAAGGTCAATAGGATACGTACCATACAGGACAAAGGCATCAGCCTCGTGGGAGACGGCATCCGTGGGGAGTTCGTCGCCATCATCAACTACGGCATCATGGGACTCATTCAGCTCGACAAGGGGCACACAGAGTTGCCCGAAGAGCAGGTCGATGAGATCATCGAGTGGTACGACCACTATGCTTCGGTGGCGAAGTCCCTCATGCAGTCCAAAAACCACGACTACGATGAGGCTTGGCGCAGTATGCGTATCGCATCGCTCACGGACATGATCCTCACGAAGGTCTTCCGTACCAAGCAGATCGAGGACCATAAGGGACAGACCAATGTCTCCGAGGGGATAGATGCCAATTATCTCGATATGATCAACTACGCCGTCTTTGCGCTCATCAGACTCAACGAAGAGAAGGAGGGCAAAGCATGAAAAAGAGTATACAATGCCTCGTCTGGGGGGCTCGTATCGTCCTGAGCCTGCTCTTCATCTTCTCCGGTCTCATGAAGGGGATAGACCCCATGGGCACGGCGATCAAGATCGAAGAGTACTTCGCCACGGCATCGTTGCCGATGACGTCTTGGCTTGCGATGTCGGGGTCGGTGGCTCTGTGCCTGTTTGAGTTTACCCTCGGAGTGACTCTGCTCATCGGGGTATGGCGCAGGATCGCAGGGGCACTCGCGACGATCATGATGACAGCGATGACGTTGCTCACGCTCTATATCATGATCAAGGATCCTATCAGCGACTGCGGATGCTTCGGCGATGCGATGAAGCTGAGCAATGAGGCGACTTTTGTCAAGAACCTCCTGCTCCTGCCCCTCGCATTTGTGCTCCTCCACTATTCGGAGTATGTGAGTCCGTTGATGTCCTTCCGCAGAGGCAAACTGGCAGTGGTGGGCTTTGGACTCGTGATGGCAAACTTCCTCTTTGCCACCGTCACAGATCTCCCTGCCATAGACTTCAGACCGTTCAAGGTGGGGACCAACCTCTTGGAGGTCAAGTCGGCACAGAAGGCGCAGATGGACAACCCCGAAAACTTCCGCTTCGTCTACAGTAAAGATGGCGAAGAGCGTGTCTTCAAGATGAACGAACTCGACCAAGTCGACTCGACATGGGTCTTCGTAAGAGATGCCTCTCAGGAGCCTATGGCAGAGGTACAGGTCACGGCGGCAGACTTCGCACTCACCGATGTCGATGGGAGCGATGTGTCGCACCGACTGATGACTGCGCAGCCCTATATGCTGGTGTACTGTGCAGGTCTCAAGGGAGGTGACAAGCTCCTTTCAGAGCGTGATCGTCTGGAACGCCTCTCGAAGATCGCCTACGACCTCAACGGCTCGTTCTACATCGCCACGGCACACACCCTACCTACCGATTACGAAGCCCCCGTGTGGTCGCTCAGAGACATCGCCTCGCTGTACCACATGGATGCCACGCTCATGAAGACCGTCGTGCGCTCAGACCCTGCTCTCCTCATCATCAGTGACGGAGTACTCGTACGCAAGGTGGCTGACCGCAAGATAGACAGCCTCATCGAAGACAAGGACTTTGTCGCCAAAGTGTTCGATGCCGAGTACAACCTCTCTGCCGCCAAGCGTGCAGGCATAATGAAGTTTGTACCCTTTGTCATTGCATTGCTGGTGCTGGGTCTCTTGCTCTTCTTCGACAAAAAGAATGTATTAACCTATAAACCAAGATGAAAAATAGTTATGAGAAAGAATATCGTAGCAGGAAACTGGAAAATGAATACATCCCTCGCTGAGGGTATCCTCCTTGCCAAGGACGTCAAGGCATCCATAGAGGGCAAGACACTCCGATGTGATGTCATCCTCGGTGTCCCCTTCACACACCTCGCCTCTGTCGCAGAGGTCGTCAAGGGCTCACCCATCAAGGTGGCTGCCGAAGATTGTGCAGCTTACGACAAGGGGGCATACACGGGCGAAGTGTCGGCAGAGATGGTCGCTTCGACAGGTGCGACACACGTCATCTTGGGTCACTCCGAGCGTCGTATGTACTTCAAGGAATGCCACGAGACCCTTGCAAAAAAGGTACGATTGGCACTTGACAACGGTCTTACGCCCATCTTCTGTATAGGAGAAGTGCTCGAAGAGCGTGAGGCCGGCAAGCACTTCGAAGTCGTCAGTCGCCAAGTGGAGGAGTCTCTCTTCGGTCTCTCCGAAACAGACTTCCGCAAGGTCATCCTCGCCTACGAACCCGTATGGGCCATCGGTACAGGCAAGACAGCAACAGCAGAGCAGGCTCAAGAGATCCACGATCACATCCGCAAGGCCGTGGCGAAGAAGTATGGCGAAGCCGTAGCCCAAGACTGCTCCATCCTCTATGGAGGCAGCTGCAACGGTGGTAATGCTTCCGAGCTCTTCTCCAAGCCCGATGTCGATGGAGGTCTCATCGGAGGAGCTGCGCTCACAGCAGAGAAGTTCCTCCCCATCATCGAGGCCTTCGACAAAAACTGAGAAAGCAAGACTCCAAAATCACAGAAAAACCGTCACAGATGATCTCTGTGGCGGTTTTTTCATTCATGCGAGGGTAGATAGGCCTACCGGGGACGGTGAGCCAACAAATGTGGGTATATGAGATTTATTCATTTCGACACAAAGAGGCAATACATAAATACAAAACACATTTCATTGTCAATGAGTTATGCAGCTCTATCGATCGCCCTGTCGATATTCTGTGAAAAGGGGAGAAATACCAACATATTGGTATATCAAATGTAAACAAATACTTAATTGTGGTGATTGTGACAGTTTTTCAAAATATATTCCTTTGCACTCGTAAATATATTGAGTGGCAATACAGCCTGATTTTGTAGATCTTGCGGTGCGACTCGGATTGAAAGATTATTCTAAAACATAGTACAAAACTTCAAAAAGTGCAGGTCTGAAATACCCCTGTACAGATACAAATGAAGCGATCAAAATTTCTCTTTACGTGTGTTGTAGCTCTGACTCCGCTCACCCTCGCGGCTCAGAAGGTCGAGCACGAACGCGACACGACGTACAATCTGAAAGAGTTTGTGGTGGTGACCAAGCCGATGCTTGGGAGCAAGTTCCAAGCACGCAACCGTACAGGATCGGCGTACTTCCTGTCTCCCGAAGAGATAGCGAAGCTGGAGTACACGGACGTCATCCGTATGCTCAGATCCGTGCCGGGGGTCAATATGTATGAGGAGGATGGCTACGGCCTCCGCCCCAATATCAGCCTCCGTGGTACCAAGGCAGAGCGTAGCGAACGTGTATCGATCATGGAGGATGGTGTCCTTGCGGCTCCTGCGCCTTACTCGGCACCGGCAGCCTACTACTTCCCCAACGCTGCGAGGATGCACGCTGTCGAGGTACTCAAGGGTAGCAGTCAGGTACAGTACGGACCATTCACCACCGGTGGTGCCGTCAACCTCGTCTCGACCCCTATCCCTGACAGATTTTCGGGTAAGGTCAACTTCTCTTACGGTACAAACAACACGATCAAAGGTCACTTCAACATCGGCGACCGCTCTCGTCACTTCGGCTACCTTGTCGAGTACCTCCGCTATCAGTCGGATGGCTTCAAGAAGTTTGCCGACGGAGACAAGGAAGGCTTCAAGCGCAACGATGTGCTGGCAAAGTTTGTCGCCAATACGGACAACGAAGAAGGCATCAATCAGGCTCTCGAACTGAAGTTCGGCTATGCCGACGAATACTCCCACGAGTCTTACGTAGGTCTCTCGGAGCAAGACTTCAAGGCCACACCGTTCTTGAAGTACCCCGGCTCTCGCATGGACGACATGACGACCCGGCACATGCAGTGGGTAGCGACCTATCTCCTCGAACTCACTCCGACACTCAAGATCACGACCAATGCGTACTACAATACCTTCCATCGTAACTGGTACAAGCTCAACGATGTGCGTGCAGGTGTCACGAAGGATGAGAAGCGAAGCATAGAGCGGGTACTGGCCGATCCCGAGACCAATGCGGCTTACTTCGACATCCTTACGGGGCGTAAAGATTATGACGGTGAGGCACTCATCGTTCGTGCGAACAACCGTAACTACAAGTCGCGTGGCATCCAGTCCAAGATGGAGTACAACTTCCGCCTCGGCAGTGTGTACAACAACCTCGAAGCAGCCATACGCTATCACATGGACGAAGAGGATCGTTTCCAATGGGATGACAGCTACTCCATCAAAGGAGGTAAGATGTCCCTCTTCCTCCCCGGCATCCACGGCACACAAGCCAATCGTATCACTTCGGCCAATGCCCTCGCTGCTTATATCCTCAACAAAGTACGCTGGGACAAGCTCACTGTGACCGCAGGGGTGCGCTATGAGGATGTGGATCTGCTGAAGAAGGACTACACCAAGGCCGACCTCCGTCGCACCGGTGGGGTGAGGATCGAGACGCCTAACCACGCGAGAGCCATCATCCCAAGCCTTGGGGTGAACTATGAGTTTGCCAAGTTCTTGTCCGTCTTCTCGGGCGTACACAAGGGTTTTGCGCCACCGAGTGCGGAGCTCTATCAGAAGCCTGAGAGCAGTATCAATGTGGAGCTTGGCACACGCTTCTCGACCTCGGCGGTGAAGGCCGAGATCATCGGATTTTACAACGATTACAGCAACATGCTCGGTAGCGACCTTGCCGCAGGCGGTGGTCTCGGTACGCTGGAGCAGTTCAACGTCGGTGCCGCCCTCGTGCGAGGTGTGGAGTTTCTCCTTCAGGCACAGTTGATCGGCGAGAGCTTCGCCCTCAAACTGCCCTTCCAAGTCTCTTATACTTATACCGACACGGAGATGAAAAACTCCTTCGACAGCAATGCCTGGGGCACTGTCCACGTCGGTG
Organism: Porphyromonas cangingivalis; assembly: GCF_900638305.1. Taxonomy (NCBI): domain Bacteria; kingdom Pseudomonadati; phylum Bacteroidota; class Bacteroidia; order Bacteroidales; family Porphyromonadaceae; genus Porphyromonas; species Porphyromonas cangingivalis. Next base: position 1,774,336 of record NZ_LR134506.1, on the reverse strand, counting down.
ATGAGATCCCATACATCTACAAGCACGCCCTCAATGTACAGCTCGGCGCAGAGTACAAGAGGGTCGATGCGACGGTCAACGTGCGCTACAACAGCGATATGCGTACCACACCGGGACAAGGCTCCATCGCTGAATCGGAGCGTGTCCCTGCGCACGTCATCATCGACGCATCGGCACACTGGAGACCTACGGACAGACTCACCCTCTCGGTCAATGCCATCAACCTTGCCGACAAGACCTATATCACCTCTCGTCACCCCTCGGGCTTGAGAGCAGGGCATCCGTTCGGCATCTTCGGAGGGTTCACTTATCGTTTTTGATTCAACCAATGTAAGCCTGCCCGACGGAAGACGTTCTGCCACACGACAGAAAGCATTCTGACAGGCGACAGAAAACATTCCGGCACGGGACAGAATAGAAAGAAGTATATATGAACAACTACAGATTTATGAGGTTACTCGTCGTCTTCCTTTTGATGATGTTCGGCGTTGCGCTCCAAGCGGAGGCTCAGCGTCCCATGAAGGTCAAAGGGGTCGTACAGACCACCAAGGGCGAGCCCCTACCCGGTGCGACCGTCAAGGTACGCAAGGGGGGTGGTACAGCAACCAATATCGATGGCGAGTTCGTCATCACGGCCCGTATGGGTGATGTCCTCGAAGTGAGCTTCGTGGGGATGATCACACAGAAGGTCAAGGTGACGGCCGAAAAGATGACCATCGTCCTCAAAGACAATGTCAAGGAGATCGACGAAGTCGTCATCACGGGCTATCAGACGATCAAGAACAGAGTCTACACCGGTGCTGCGGCATCGGTCAAGCTCGATGACATCAAGCTCGAAGGGGTGAGCGACGTCTCTCGTATGCTTGAGGGTCGTGTGGCGGGTCTGTCGATACAGAACATCTCCGGATCTTTCGGCTCGGCACCCCGCATCAACATCCGTGGGGGTGCATCCATCCTCGGCAACGTACAGCCCCTGTGGGTCATCGACGGTGCTGTGTATGAGGACTTGGTGTCGCTCACGCTGGATCAGCTGGCTTCGGGAGATGCTGTGACATTGATCAGTTCGGCTGTCGCAGGACTCAATGCTTCGGACATCGAAGACATACAGGTACTCAAGGATGCTTCGGCCACCTCCATATACGGAGCTCGTGCCCTCAATGGTGTGATCGTCATCACGACAAAGTCGGGCAAGCGCAATGCTCCGAACCGCATCTCATACTCGTACGAACTCAGTATGAGGGCCATCCCATCATACACACAGTTTGACCTCCTCAACTCCCAGGAGACGATGTCGATGTACATGGAAATGGACAAGAAGGGGTACTTCTCTCTCTCCAACGCCCTCTACGGCAGACGAAGTGGGGTGTACTATCAGATGTACAAGGCTCTGAGCACGATCAATCCGGAGACAGGCAACTTCTACCTCCCCAACACGGACGAGGCCAAGGCTGCCTTCCTCAAGGAGAGGGAGTATGCCAATACGGACTGGTTCAGAGAGCTCTTTACCTACAAGCCTATACACAGCCACACGGTGACATTTTCGGGCGGTGGAGAGCACTCCACCACGTATGCATCGGTGGGCTTCTATGACGATAAGGGGTGGACACTCGCGGACAACGTGAAGCGTGTGACTGCCAACCTCAAGAATGTCTACCACTGGGGAGAGAGCCTCAAGACCACGATCTCCGCTCAGGGTAATATGCGTAACCAGTCGGCTCCGGGAACCATCCCTCAGAAGAAGAATGCGGTCATCGGTGCATTCGAGAGAGACTTCGACATCAACCCATTCTCTTACGCTCTCGGTACGAGCCGTACGCTCTCGCCACGCAACAGTGATGGTACGCTCTCTTACTACCGAAACAACTGGGCACCGTTCAACATACTCAACGAGTACGACAACAACTACATGAAGACCAACGTATTGGACTTCAAGGTACAGGGAGAGATCACCTACAATGTCAATCGTCACCTCCGACTCATCGCTCTTGCGGCCGCTCGTCATGCCCTTACGAGCACTTCGCACTTCATCAAGGAGGGCTCGAACGTGGTACAGGCCTTTCGTGCCAACGAAACACCCGATGTGGCTCGCCAAAACATCTATCTCCTCAGGGATAAGGATAACCCGCTACACCAGCCTCAGATCGCTCTCCCTCACGGAGGCATCTTCAACAAGACGGAGACGTCGATGAAGAACTATATGGGGAGATTTGCGGTGGAGTTCAACAAGGAGATGGGAGAGCACGACCTCCGTGCGTTCGGATTTACAGAGGTACGCCATACCGATCGTACGATCAATCCGTTTCAAGGCTATGGGATACAGTACGACAGGGGTAATCAGATATTTACAGACCCTCGGATATTCCAAAAGTTGTCCAACGAAGGCAACAGCTACTTCTCTCTCCTCAACAGATACGAGAGAGGTGTGACCTTCTCCGGAAGTGCCACCTACGGCTACGCAGGGAAGTACATCTTCAACACCGTGCTGAACTACGAAGGCTCCAACACCGCAGGACAGTCGGCAGCCTCTCGTTGGCTACCGACATGGAACGTGGGTGTGAAGTGGAACCTCGACCGTGAGGAGTTCATGAAGGGATACAGCCATATCTCGGGACTTGCGCTCCGTGCGAGCTATGGTCTCACCGCAAAGATGAACGAGGAGGCGATCAGCTCGACCGCTGTCTTCAAAAACATCATCACCAACAGATTCGACATCAAGGACAGAGAGAATGCCCTCCGTATCCTGCACCTCGAAAACCGTGACTTGACATGGGAAAAGATGTACGAACTCAATATCGGTGCGGACATCAGGCTCTTCGGCGGCCGTCTCAATACGACCCTCGATGTCTATCAACGTAACTCGTTCGACCTCATCGACCTTGTGCGCACATCGGGCATCGGAGGGCAGTACTACAAGTATGCCAACTTCGGCGACATGAGGACAAGAGGGGTGGAGCTCCTCATCCATTCGAAGAACATCGTCTCCGACGACTTCTCCTGGACGACAAACCTCACCCTCAGTGCGATGGATCAGAAGATCACACGCCTCCTCAACACGCCCAATACCTTCGACATGGTGGCAGGTACGGGACGAGGCAACATCGTGGACTTCCCACGGGGATCGCTCTTCTCATTCAATTTCCAAGGGCTCAATGCCAATGGTCTGCCGACGTTTGACTTCGGTCTCTATCCATCGAACCAGAGTCCGAACAACAACGTCCACGGCGCAGACTTCCTCGATGCACAGTACTCCAAGTCGTACCTCATCTATCACGGTCCTATCGAGCCCGTGTACATCGGAGGTCTCTCGAATACGTTCAGGTACAAGGAGTGGGAGCTGTCGTTCTTCATCACGATGCAGGCAGGCAACAAGATCCGTCTCAATCCGACCTTCGATCCCAACTTCGCCGACCTCAATGTCTTCTCCAAGGAGTACTACGACCGTTGGCTCAATCCCGGCGAAGAGCTGAAGACCGACGTGCCTACACTGCCATCGCAGGACTTGATCCGTCAGATCGGTGTCGAAAACATAGAGAGAGCATACAATACCTACAACTACTCTCAGATGCGTGTCGCAGATGGTAGCTTTGTACGTATGAAGAATATCTCTCTCGGCTACAACCTGCCAAAGAAGATGAGAGAAGCCCTCAAACTCCAACACGCAGGCTTGAAGGTGAATGTCACCAACCCATTCTTGATCTATGCCGACAAGAAGCTCAAAGGACAAGATCCCGAGTACTACAAGTCGGGTGGGGTATCTCTCCCCACACCGAGACAGTTGACAATGACATTGAACATCGGATTTTAACACGCTATTATGCTTATGAAGAAGATATTTTTCCTGATGACAGTAGCACTTTCGCTGAGTGCGTGTCAGGACTTTCTAAGTACCAATCCCGACTCTTCGCTCGAAGTCAAAATAGACAGCGAGGACAAGATAGCGGAGCTCCTCACCGGGGCTTATCCCGATGCGAGCTACTTCGCATTCCTTGAGGCTCGCACAGACAATGTCGGCGAACGTGTCAACGGAGTACACTCGCGTCTCAACGAAGCGATGTACTTCTGGGAGGACTATGATCACGAGGACCTCGACACTCCTCTCAACTATTGGAATGCTTGTTACACGGGTATCGCTCAGGCCAATAAGGCTCTCGAACTGCTTGCGACATATCCCAAGACAGAGCGTGTCAAGGCGTTGTATGGTGAGGCTTTCCTCCTCCGTGCTTACCTACACTTCATGCTCGTCAATATATGGTCGGAGCCTTATGGCACTGCCAAGTCGGCTGTGGCACCCGGGATCCCTTACCTCACCAAGCCCGAGAAGAACGCCCTCGTGCAGTACAAACGTGGCACGGTGAAGGAGGTCTACGACAACATCGAAAAGGATCTGAAGTTGGGTATAACCCTCGTCAGCGACAAGTACTACAAGCACCCTAAGTTTCACTTCAACAAGAAGGCGGCCTATGCTTTTGCTTCGCGCTTCTATCTGATGAAAGGGGAGTGGCAGCTCGTCGTGGACTATGCCAACTATGTCCTCGGACATGACCCGGGCAAGATACTCCGTCCTTGGATCGGCTATGGACGCGAACTCGGGCTCAACCATGTCGGACTCTATCGCAAATATACCGACCCTGCGGAGCCTGCAAACCTACTCTTGACTTCGACAGAGTCTCGCATAGCTCGCAACAACCCTGTCGAGAAGTATGGCGTGACCTACGACTCGATGGTGGAGGTCTTCAACAACAAGGGGATCGATGGCTGTGACAACTTCAAGAAACCCAATCTCGCACCCCTCTACCTCTTCAACGCATCGAACATCCCCGTGGCTGATGCGAGATACATCGCAAAGTTTGACGAGCTCTCCGTCCTCGGACATGACGGTACGAGACCAAAAGGGCTCTATGTCACGAATGTGCTCCTCTCTACCGATGAGGTGCTCCTCAACAGGATGGAGGCCTACGCCATGCTGAGAGAGTATGAGCGTTCGATCGACGACCTGCTCTTGTTCATCAAGACGAAGTTCGGCGACATACCGGCCTGCACAAGAGCTGATTACACGTGGACCAACAGCAGCAACTACGAGACATACACTCCATTTTATGGCATGACGATCAAGCAGCTTGCCTTGGTGAAGATCATCACGGATTTTCGTCAGAAGGAGTTCGTCCACGAGGGATTGAGGTGGTTTGACCTGCGTCGCTTCTATATGCCGGTGAAACGTCAGTCAAAAAATCCGCTCTACCGCCCCCTCCTCAAGGAAGACCCACGCAAACTCCTTCAGATCCCCATAGAGGCCATCAACAACGGGCTTGAACCCAACCCCAGATGATGTCGGAGGATTATTGTCACATTCACAAAAAAGCAACGTATCAGGATTTATGAATACTAAGATATTATCGCTCCTTTCGCTCCTTATCCTCGTCGTATCGGGGTGCAGTCGCGAAAAACTCTCGGATCTAAGTGTGGTAGACAGCAACAAAGTGGAGAGACAGCATAACGAACTGGATCGGTGGATCAGAGAGACACTCACCCTGCCATACGGTATAGAGGTCATCTACCGCTGGGAGCGCAATGCGGCTCAGCCCGGGAGCTTTACCTATCCGCCCAAGGCCGACAATGTCAAGGCGGTGCTGGAGACGGCCAAGCATCTTTGGATCGACCTATATACGCAGGACGAGTTCGGAGGCAAAGACTTCATGAAGGGCAAAGCTCCCATCAAGATATACATGTATGGCGGGAAGAATGTCGATATACATGGATTCGAACTACTGTCGAATGCCACTGCCATCGGCTCTGAGATGCACATCTACAACGTCAATGACTTCGACCCCAAGGATCAGTCCAAAGTATATGCTTTGATGCGCAGTGTGCATCACCAGTTTGCCCGACGACTCTCCGAACTCTTTGCTTATGACAGAGACAAGTTCCTCGCGATCAGCAAAAATCGCTATGTGTCCTCCACGGGAGACTATCTCGCGACGGTGCAAAAAGGGATCACAGACCGCAGCAGGATCTTCTCGATAAGTGACTACGGCAACAAGAGGGGGACACTCACCATCAATGCCCTGCTCTCTGCGCAGGATGACTTCTGCGAGATCGTCAGCGCAACGATCACGTACACCGCCAAGGACATCAAGCAAGCCATCCGAAATGCTCAGACCCCTTATCCATCGGGGGATGATCCTCAGGATCAGCAACGGGCTCTCGAAGCAGCAAAGCAGGCTCATCACGAACTCGTCACCAAGCTCGACTTTGTCAACGACTACTTCTCCAAGACGGTCGGCATAAACATGGTACGATTTCAACGTGCTTCAAACAAACTCATGAGAACTTATTTATCCACAGAGGAAAAAAGCGAAACAGACAGATGAAACAATACGGAATTTACCTACTGGCACTCTTTATCGTCGCCTTCTCTTCGTGTAAGGAAGATGGGGTCTTCTCTCTATCCCCATCGGAGCGAAGTGCGCTGAGTATCTCGGATCTGAGAAAAGAGCTTACCGATGCTACTCATGGGTGGAAAGTCGTCTATTTCTCCAAGACCGACTCCACGATCTTTTCGGATGTGACGGCAAAGATAGGGAGGGGCTATGAGTACGATTACGGTGTCGGAGGTCATTACTTCCACATGAAGTTTGATCCCAAAGGGACTGTCCGGATGCGTGCCGACTATGACGAAGCATCGGCAGCAGAGTTTAAGGAGAGTGAGTTCGAAATCAAGCAAAACACCTATACACAGTTGAGCTTCACGACATACAACTACCTCCACAACCTCGTCAACGATGTCTTCTCCGGCGCACCGGACTTCCTCTATGTCGGCAAAGACCTCGACGGCAACCTCATCTTCAAGACCCCATCTTATGCAGAGCCTGCGAGAGAATACATCCGATTCGAGAAGGTCACCTCACCCGAGGACGAGCAGGCTGTCGTCACCAAGGCAGTCGAGAACAGAGCCTTCTTCGAGCAGATGCGTTACCCACAGATGAAGATCCAAAAAGGGGATCGTATCTACTTCAGCACGAATGTCGTCATCAGTCAGGACAATCTGTTCGAAGAGTGGGTGCAGAAGAGCATCAAGAGACGGTACAGGGTATTTCTCTATGACAAGACCCTCTTGAGCCTCAAGGAGAACCTGATCGGACTCGGATCGGGTTATACGGGAACGGACAAGGGGCTGAGCTTCCACACCGGGCTGAGATACAGCAAGGATGCCATCTTTTATGACTTTGAAAGGGTAGGGGACACCTTTGTCTGCGAACTCGTGCGTGTATATGACCCCAAGACCCGTATATGGAGGTATAAGAGCAAACACCTTGCTCCCAACGGTGAACCCACAGGTATGGTTGCGAAGATATGGAACGAAAACTAATTCATGGATAAAACGATCATTATGAGATATTTATTTTTACTCTTGCTACTTCTCCTCCCCTCGTGCAACAGGATCGACAGAGACCCAGCACCCGAGGACTATGATAAGTTGTTTCCCTTCGGTGGCATAGACAAACCCGACAACATAAGGGGAGACATGGTCGTGAAGCCATGCGATCCCGAACTGGCTCTCGAAAACTATACCTATCCCGGAGAGGATGTACCGGCAGGCGACGAATATGAAGTAGTACTGACGTGCGTGTTCAACGAAGTGGACAACAACGGTCGCTTTGTCGATCATTCGACTTCGCAATATACCGTCTCCTACATCAATGAGAAAAAGGAGCTCGTGGTCATCGTCTGTGGAGAGGATGGAGCAGGTGACGAGGAGGACGAAGAAGCACCTCCGGTGATGGAAAACGGCATCATAAAGGAAATCACCTTCAAGGTGCGTTCGGGCTTCCCCATGTACTTGTCCGTGAACGGTGTAGGGCCTCGAAATTCGAACGTCAAAGCAAGCATCAAAGCGACCTCTGTCGATGGTCTTGTAGAGACACCCGAGCTATCCACGGAGCAATATCAGAATGAAGAAGGGCCGAACAAACTTAGGACGCCTTACTGCGAATTCATTATTTTACCCTAAAGCAAAGATCAGATAATGGACAAACAATGGCAATACATTATAGCGATCATAGGGGGCATACTCTTGGGAGGCTGTACCCATCATCGCCCCGGAGAGGTCGTCGAGAGTGCATACATACCACCACTCTTCCCCGAGCCCAAGTACTCATTTGCACGCAATGGCAGCAGCAGTGTGGACATCCAGGAGTGCGAGTACCTGAGCACCCCATTGGATTATATCTACGAGAGCGGATTGAGGGAGGCACGTCTTGGCGCAGCCGCTGACTATGATCACATCATGGGGCTTTACCGAGAGGGGGATTTCGGCTTCAAGCCTCGCGAAGAGATCGCGAAGTCGGAGTTTGCCTCCTCCATGCGTGCTGAAGTCCGGACATATATCGACGGACTCATCGATGCTTCTGCCGCCATAGCAGGGAAAGGGAAGCCCGACTACGTAGAGCACCGCAGACAAGAGGCCAAGCCCGGCAATACCGGTTACGTAGGCAAAAATATAGGTGACAGAGACATCTACTTCGTAGACGAGAAAGGCTTCGTCGTCGCAGACATATTCAAATATGCCGTGATGGGAGCGGTATATCTGGACAAGATCCTCAACATCCATCTTGACCCCAAGACCTTGGGAGACGAAGCCATCCGAAAGGCGCACGAGTCGGTGACCCTGCCCTCCGGACGCAACTACACCGTCCTTGAGCACCACTGGGATCTCGCTTATGGTTACTACGCCTTTTGGAGACCATTGGCACAAGCCGAGGGTATCCCTGCACTACGAGACAGCGAATACAAGATATTCAGAGCCTTTGTCGAGGGGCGTGTCGTCATGGACACGTTCAGATACTCAGATATGCTTACCCAGGCCAAGATCATCAGAGAAGAGCTTGCCAGAGTACTGATCATCAGAGCCATGCACCTCTTGGTAGGCCCCAACACGATGGCAAACCTTGAGGAGAAGCCCAAGTACGCCTTCCGATTCATCTCACAAGCCTGCGGACTCATTTATTCTGCAATGTTCATCCGTGATGCAGAGGGCAAGCCATACTTCACTCAAGCCGACATAGAAGACATCTTACAAAGCCTTGGAGAGGGCGAGGGCTTGTGGGACAGCAAGCGACTCCTCTCCGATGCAGCGACCAAGGGGTCTCTTCGCAATATAGCGATGCGCCTCGGACAAGCCATAGGTATCACGCCCGAAGACATAAAAAAATAATTGATCATGATGAAAAATAAGATACTGATCCTACTCCTTTCGGCCCTCATGGGGTTGACCTGTCACACCGATCTCAAAGCCCAGCAGAATGTACTCCGTCACGGAGGGTTCGAAGAGTTTATCCAAGCCGGACTGAGCGAAAGGCCTTTGGGATGGCTCGTGAGCAACACCCTCTTTGGGATGAAGAGGGAGGGCCAACGCCCCGGTGGCAAAGGGAGCTATCTCCTACACGTGTATGCCAACGGGGGCAACTTCCACACCTTGGATGTCGATGATCCCGGCAACGTCCCCGTAGAGGGCGGCAAAGCCTATCGATTGACCTTCTGGCACAAAGGGAACAAGAGAAATCTCGTCATAAAAGTCAGATTTACGTGGTATCAAGGTGAGACCCACAAAGGAGTATCTCCCGAGTCCACTGTCAAGACCTCTGCGGAGACGTGGGTGGAGGAGGAGCTCTACTTCCGTGTCCCTGCGGATGCCGATAGGGGAGAGCTCAAGTTCACATTGGACTACAACAATGGCGGACAAGTCAGCTTCGATGATGTCGAGATGTTTCTCCATGAAGGAGATATACCCGAGCCACTCACACCGCCGGCCAATATCCGTGCGACCTCTCATCAGAGAGAGATTGAGTTTACCTGGGACAGAGCCGGAGATCCCAAGATCACATGGGAGGTCTCTGTCAACAACAAGCTCTATACCGACATCAAGACCAACAGCTTCACGCTCGACAACCTCAATCCGGACAGTCCTCATGCCGTCAAGATACGCTCCGTACAGGGGACAAAGAAGTCTGACTTCTCACCCACAAAATACTACCGTACCAAGCCTTTGGAGAAAGCCCTGGATGCGCCCGATCGTACCCCTTACCTGCGTACGATCTACCCCGACGGACGTAGCGAAAGACGCATCAAACCCTACTTCAATGACCTCGGCTCCTCCACCGCCACCATCACCTACATCATCGACGGTGCACCGGCAGAGCTTCAGGATGGTTATCTGGTCTTCTCCGGAAAGGGCGAGCATCGTCTCGTCGTAAACATCGACGAAGGCAATGGCAATAAGTTCAGACTCTCCTATCGCATCTACATCACTAACTGATAAATTCCATCCGAACGATACAGTATGACAACAAAAGCAACAACACTCTATACCTCCCTTGTCGCCCTCCTATTGTTCTCTTTTCAGAGCTGTAAGGAAGAAGACAAGACTCCCATCTCGGACATCAAGATCGGTAAGGAAGAGATGCTGAAAGAGGTCGCACTCAACCGTCAGACAGAGCGCAAGATCCTCCTCAGCGGTGGTAATGGGAAGTTCAGGGTCAATGTCGAAGACTCACGCATCGCCTCCGTCTCCATCAGCAGGGATACCCTCCGAGTCAAAGGACTCTTTGAGGGTGAGACCTTCGCCACCGTCACCTCTCATGACAAGAGAGCACGCCTCAAGATCAGTGTCGTCCCACCGACGCTCGGCTTCAGCCACGACTCCATCGTGGTATATCCCAAGGATCAGATCTTCTACGTCAGCCTTGCCGGCGGTGGCGAAAACGTCACGCTCAAAAAGGTAGACCCACACAACATCCTCTCCATGAGATGGAACGGCAGGACGGGCATCCTTGAGATGCACGCCCACTATGAGGGAGCAGTGGACATCACCGCCACAGGCGAAAACGGCACCGAAGCCAAGCTCCATGTCAAGGTCAAAGTCGCCGACGAGATCATCGAGCCCGGCGTCTATGGCACAGACAGGAAGTATTACAGCAGCAATGAGATCATGCGATGCGTGATGATGGTGGAGAAAGAGGGCTTCGGAGTGACGATGCACAACAGCGCACGACCCTATGGAGGATGGATCACCACCTACAACGGTGCTTCACTCCAGATCACACCCGAAGTCATCAACCCCAAGCTCGGGGACATCATCGAGGTAGATCTGCTCAATAAGGGCAATGAAGAGCCCATAATAGCGTCAGGCAAGTACAGCCTCACCATCGAGGAGATCAGAGAGAAGACCGGTACGGTCATCCTCCGTCATCCACGATTCAAGGTACATATACCTTACTACACAAGATAAATCATCTTTCAATCTAATAGTTCTGAAGTCCCGATCCGATCCCCGACGAGAGTCGACATCGGATCGGGCTTTTTTATGGCGTCATGGTTACTTAGCGAGGTAAGAGAGCGACAAATACTTCCGTATGCACAGAAAATCAGGGATCAAACCTCATAATCCCTGCCCCCAAGCCAGCTTTTTATATACAGACGTACGGAACAACCCCAGCTTTCCGGTCATATGAAGCATGGAGACCATAAATCGAGTGTTGATATTACATAGCCCGACAGAAAGTATTCTGTAATGCGCCGGAATTCATTCTGACGCGCGTCAGAACGATTTTTGGAGGGGACAACACGAAAAGCATTTCGGACACGATTACGGCCATTTATAGGCTTCTGAGGGGATTATTTTATTTCGTAGGGGGATGATTGCAAGAGCTGTACCCATTTTTTTGTGTGTGATACAAGCCAAATAGTAGTGACACATTGGTCCGTTGTGTCACGACACACGTATTTCGAGCTCATAGAAGACATAATCCCTGATTTTTCAGGCTTCGTAGTAGGGGAGACTCCGCACGCTGCATGCACCGGCTATGGTGTGGATGATAGATTCGTCACAACCACTGCGTTTCTGAAGATAAGGACTGTGTCACTGCAAAACATCTCCTCCACACAAGGGAGGGAAGAAGAGTTGACTTCAAGGTTTTCGAAAGACGATATTATTTCCATAGTATCTGTTTATCAATCATAAAGACAGACCGTAAATCCCTATCAATGCGTGCAAATATCATATTTCCCCCAGAGTAAAAGAAAAAAGTAGAGCCCCTGAGCACTCCCGATCCCGACACACCATCTGCACAGAAGGAGTCATAGGAAGGTCGATGAAAAGTCGTTAGATTCGATGAAACAAGTCTAACGACTTTCGTCATCGAATCTAACGACTTTTTTTGGGGGAGAGAATGATCAGGGGAGAGAGGGGATAGGATGGGGACGGAGGGTGGCGACCTTGGAAAGCTCGTCCCAAAAGGCGGGGTAACTCTTACGGACGCTCTCTGCTCCTTCGACAGTGAGACCTATGGGCATGGTGGCTCCTGCAATGGCAAAACTCATCGCTATGCGGTGGTCGTCGTGACTGTCAATGATGATGGGTGTAGAAGAGGGATTTCGAGGGGTGCCGTCGTACGAGAAGGTATCACTGTCGTACCTCAAACCGTCGGTGAACCCCATGGCTCGGAGACCCGAAAGGACGGTATCGAGACGGTTGCTCTCCTTGATCGCAAGACTACGAAGACCGACGAGGTGCACACTCCTTCCGAGCATGGCATAGCTCACCGCAAGGGTGGGGAAGAGGTCGGGATAGTGTGAGAGATCTATGGTGGGGACTTCGCCTTGATCCGGATCGGTGGGAATACGCTTGGAGAGTGTAACCCCACCGCTACTCTCGGCGGTGTATATGCCGAAAGCCTCAAAAAGTTTTGCGACGGTCTTGTCGCCTTGGAGGCTGTCGGTGAAGAAAAGCCCGGGCAGATACAGCTCAGACAAGTCGGGATGTAGCGCAAGGAGCTGATACCAGTATCCGGCACTGCTCCAGTCCCTCTCATCCGTGATCTGCGGAGGTAGGCGGTAGGGCGTGTCGGAGACGGTGATGAGATCGCCTTGCCACACCACGGATGCACCATACCTCTTCATCTGTTCGATGGTGAGGTCTATATATGGGGTAGATCCATCTTGTCTGCTTCTAAGCAACCTGAGACCACCTTTGACCTTCGGGGCAATCAGGAGCAGGGCACTCACATACTGCGAGCTCTCCCATCCTCGGGCATCGATCGTGCCATGCGAAGCGAGGTTGCACCCTCGGATGAGTAGAGGGAGATGCCCCTCCTTATCCATATAAGTAATGTCTGCGCCAAGAGTCTTGAGCGCATCGACAAGGGGTGCGATGGGTCTTTTCTGCACCTGGGGGTCACCTCGGAGGATGAAGCTACCCTCCGAGCAGGATAAGAGGGCGGTCATCAGTCTCATGGCGGTGCCGGACTGATGGATGTAGACAGGAGAACTTAAATTATGATCCTTACACATTAAATAACACTTCGAGAGTGCCTCACAAGCTTCCAGAAGGATCTGAATATCCTTACTTTCGTCCCTATGCTCACCCGCAGGTATCGGCTTACCGAGTATGTTTCGGATGATGATATCCCTCGAATAAATGCTCTTCGAACGGCTCAAAAGAAGCATTTCACGTTTTTTTAATGGTTTTTTCAGGCAAATCTCGACTTTTAACGCCATTAGAGAAAATTTATTCGTTTCCTTATTGTGTTATTTTAATTTTATTTTATACTTTTGTAGTACAGGTCAATGTCCTCTCTGAAGAACACATTTCAAGGATAATTATTTTGTAAATGAACCATGTCGTAAAGCTATCAATTATGAATGGTTTGTCAAACCGATTTCTCATGAAATTCAGAGATATGGGAGGATTTGGTCATGATTTTGAACTTACAATTCGCTTGAGAAAGATATCACTGTAAGGTACTGAGTTTTTTTAAGAGTTTTTACGCAGTACTCATTCGTTATGCAACGACAGTGCTAAATACTCGTAAGCTGGCATGCCGTGAGGCAGTCCTACCTTACGGGTATTTCTTTTTTTGTGTATCTACCATACCTCCGCCGTGAAACAACAGATATCCAAAACCTCCACGAGAGGAAAAATGTGACTTTCGTCTGAGAGACGACACAAAGTGAAAAATCGGATGACGGATAAAACATCTTTACGTTCGTCATTCGTGTGAAACATCATTCACCATCACTTTTGACACAGATAGGGTAGGGGAGAGCCAAAATGAGGCTTAGATGAAGGAGGATGACGAACAGCACTCGATTATTCGCCATTTACAGCTCGAATTTACGACTCAATTTTATTTTGGATAAACATATCGCCCAAAAAGAGATCTCCATTTTTAGAACCATTTATGAGCGTCGTTTTTTTCGACCTGAAATACAAAAAAGGGTACCTTATCCGAAGACAAGGTACCCTCGACCCATGATGGATCCGGATGATGATGTTATGACAGCTTAGTCGAGCCTCTTCTGAAGATCTGTGACGAGAGAGCTAGCACCGACACGGAAGAGCTTGTTGTTCATCCATTCGTCGCCGAGGATCTCTTTCACGATACAGAGGTACTTGATAGCCTCTTCGGTGGTACGGATACCGCCGGACACCTTGAGCCCTCTCTTGATACCATACTTGGCATCGTACTCCTTGAGGACTTGGCACATGACATAAGCAGCTTCGAGCGATGCTCCTGGATACTCCTTACCTGTCGATGTCTTGATGAAGTCGGCATCACAGAAGAGTGAGAGGATAGAAGCACGTTGGATGTTCTCCGCCTTCTTGAGTGCACCCGTCTCAAGGATGACTTTGAGCTTCTTGCCCTTGCAAGCCGCCTTGATCTCTTGGATCTCGTCAGCGACTTCTTGGTAGTTGCCTGCAAGGAAGTTGCCGAGGTGAAGGACAATATCTACTTCGTCAGCTCCATCTGCAACAGCGAGACCGGTCTCCACGATCTTTGTTTCGAGGAAGGACTGTGAGGATGGGAATGCACCCGATACACAAGCGATCGCGACGTCCTGAACCATGAGGGCATCCTTGACAGTCTTGACGAAGTTGGGGTACACGCAGATGGCAGCAACGGGTGGGATGGTAGGATTGGTCTCATCGAGCTCGTTGACCTGCTTTACGAAGTTGTAGATGTGATCGACGTGGTCGGTGGGATTGAGAGATGTAAGGTCTACGCAGCTATGGATGAGCTTGATGCTGTCCTTGTTGTTGAGGCTGTCGTAGTGCTTGTCGATGATCTTTTGGATCTCCGCCTTGATTTGTTCGTCAGAAAGGACGGGAGAGAAGCCTTCGAATGCTTCTTGAAATTTACTCTTCATGTTAATCATATCTTAATATTTTTGTGTAGTTATTCTTTCAGTTTGATATTGTTGATGTGTCTGTCTTTGTCCCTTGAGGTCTTCTTGTCTATGTTTCGTCTGAAAGCCTCAGAGAGGTCACAACCGGTCTGATTAGCGATACAAGCAACGACCCAAAGGATATCGGAGAGTTCGTCTGCGAGCTTATCGGTCGAGATATCTTCGCCTTTCTTCGCGGACTGATCACCGTAGATACGCGACATGAGCCGAGCCACTTCGCCGACTTCCTCGGTGAGGATAGCCATATTCGTCAGAGGAGAGAAATACCTTACCCCATACTCTTTGATCCATCGGTCTACCGACTCTTGCACTTCGGATAGGGTAGGGGAGGAGAGAGATGATTGATTTGTATTCATCTGTTCTTACTGTCTATGATGATGGTGACAGGACCGTCATTGACCAAGGCAACCTTCATATCAGCCCCAAATTTACCGGTTTGAACTCGCTTTCCCAAACTTTCGGATAGTTTTTCGACCATTTGTTCGTAAAGGGGGATGGCTTGTTCGGGTCTTGCAGCTCCGATGTACGATGGACGGTTGCCCTTGCGTGTATCGGCAAGCAGCGTGAACTGCGACACGAGGAGTATATCTCCGCTCGGATACGTTTGGGTGATGTCGAGATTCATCACCCCGGACTCGTCATCGAAGATACGCAGCTTCGGTATCTTCTTCAGGAGATAATCCATATCCTCTGCGGTATCGTCGACACTGATGCCAAGGAGGATGACCATCCCTGCACCGATCTCCGAATACACGGTGCCATCTATCGTGAGTCGGGCTTCGGTGACCCGTTGGATTACGACTTTCATTGCTCGTTATTGAAGTAGTTGTATATGATCTTTGCCTTGCTCTCGCCTATGACATCGGATAGGTCTTGGAGCGAAGACGAACGTATTCTTTTGATGCTTTTGAAGTGCGACAGGAGGGCTTTCTTGGTCACCGGACCTATGCCCTTGATGTCGTCCAGCTGTGATCTGTTTTGCTTCTTGGCACGCACCTCTCTGTGAAACTTTATCGCAAAACGATGCACCTCATCCTGTATCCTCGTCAAGAGATGGAAGGCCTGACTGCGCTGCATGATGCCGACGAGTTGGGGAGGATCACCGAAAAGGATGTTGGCGGTGTTATGGTGTTTATCCTTCGCCAGACCGAGGATGGGCACCTCGATACCAAGCTCAGCAAGGGCAGCAGAGACGGTGCTCATGTGCCCCTTGCCACCATCCGTGATGATGAGGTCGGGGAGATCAGCCCCTTCTTCGATCATCTTGCTGTAACGACGCTTGACGACCTCGCTCATCGAAGCATAGTCATCAGGTCCGACGACATCACGTATATGGTAGTGTCGGTAGTCCGCCTTGGAGGGGCGAGCACCCTTGAAGACGACACAAGCAGCGACAGGGGCATCCCCTGCGATGTTTGAGTTGTCGAAGCACTCTATGTGGTAAGGCAGAGTAGGTAATCCTACCGTCACCATGAGTTCGCGAAGGAGTTGGGTATTGCGTTGCTCAGGATTGAGTTTCTCCGCCTGCTTATACTTGTCGGTCATATACTGGCGGACATTTTCGAGAGAAAGATCCAAGACCCTCTTTCGGTCGCCCCTCTGAGGCACGGTGATCGATACGGAAGCATCGAGTTTGAAGCCCGGATCAAACGGTAATATCACCTCCTTGATACTGCCACTTCGGCTCGTCTGTATCAGCTCCTGCACGACCGAAGCCAACACATCGTCCTTATCCTCCTCCAGTCTCATCTTGTACTCCATCGTCTTTCCGGCGATGATATTGCCATGTCGTAGCTCAAGATAATTGACATAAAACGCTTCGCTGTCCGACTCGCAAGACACCACCAAAGCATTCCCGATGACATCGCTGATGATGGTCGACTTTGCTTGATGATTTTCGAGTGCAATGATCGTTTGTTGTATCTCGTGGGCTTTCTCAAACTCCAACTTCTCCGCATGGGTCAGCATGGCATCCTTGAGTTCGCTGACGACCTCCTTGATGTTGCCATTGAGGATCTTCTTCGCGCTCTCCACATCCTTACGATACTCCTCGATCGAGACATCGCCGACACAAGGTGCCTTGCACCTCTTGATGTGGTACTGGAGGCAGACTCGGAACTTACCCGCTCTGACACTCTCCGGAGTGAGGGCGAGCTTGCACGTGCGGAACTTGAACAACCACTTGAACAGTTTGATCAGCGTGTACGGCAGACTCCGATCCGGATAAGGACCGAAGTACAACGACCCATCCTTACTCATCTTGTGCGTCACAAATATCCTCGGGAAAGGCTCCCTCGTGACACAGATCCACGGATAGGTGTTACCCTCCTTGAGGAGGATGTTGTACATGGGCTGATGCTCCTTGATGAGATTATTTTCGAGAAGCAAGGCATCATGCTCCGTCTCTACGACGATGTATTCCACCGACACCAAGTCCCTGAGTAAAGCCCGTGTCTTGGGGTCGTTGTTCTCCTTTTGGAAGTACGAAGACACCCGCTTCCTGAGGTTCTTCGCCTTACCCACATAGATGACCGTACCACTATCGTTACGATAACGGTAACACCCGGGTTTCTCCGGAATGGCATTGAGCGAAGCCTTTATATTTTCTCTTGGAATAAGCATGATGTTCCACGTGGAACAATGGTTTATCTACCTATCAGCACCAATAGTATATTGATGTCGCTTGGGGATATACCCGGGATGCGAGCGGCTTGACCTATCGTCTCCGGATCTATCTTCTTGAGCTTTTGTCTCGCTTCGGTAGAGAGAGATTTGATCGAGTCATAGTCAAAGTGACCACGTATCTTAATGTGTTCCAATCTCTTAGCCTTATCAGCGAGTTCTCTTTCCCTATCTATGTACCCCTTATACTTCATGGCGATCTCTGCCGCTTCGATGATCTCCTCACGTCTATCACCTGGTAATGAAGCGATTGCGTTCGAAAGAGGAAGGATAGCCTCTGCCAACACCTTCAGCGATAGCGTAGGACGAAGCACAAGGTCGACGAGCTTACAACCGTGACGAAGAGGTGTCGTGCCGCATTCTTCGAGGAGCTTATCCACCTCCGAAGGAGACACCGAAGTATTGTGACAAAGGTGTACGAGATCCTCCATGAGGCGTTCTTTCTGACGAAGGAGCTCCATACGCTCCGCGCCACAGATGCCGAACTTGTCTGCCAGCGGTGTCAACCTCGCATCCGCATTATCCTGACGAAGGAGGATGCGGTACTCTGCACGGCTCGTAAACATACGGTAAGGCTCATCCACACCCTTCGTCACGAGGTCATCGATGAGCACCCCGATGTAGGCCTCATCACGATGTAGGACAAATTCGTCCGAAGCACTGTGCACCGCCAAGTGGGCATTGACTCCTGCCACTATACCTTGGCCTGCCGCCTCCTCGTACCCTGTCGTACCGTTGATCTGCCCTGCGAAGAAGAGTCTCTTCACAAGCATTGTTTCAAGCGTGTGCTTGAGCTGTGTGGGAGGGAAGAAGTCATACTCTATCGCATACCCCGGACGAAGGATGTGCGCATCCTTGAGCGCAGGGATGGCACGTATCGCCGCATCCTGCACCTCGTAGGGTAACGAAGAAGAGAAGCCATTGATATAATACTCCGTCGTGTGCTCGCCCTCGGGCTCAAGGAAGAGCTGATGACGCTCCTTCTCCGCAAACGTCGTGATCTTCGTCTCTATGCTGGGACAATACCTCGGCCCTATGCTCTGTATCTGACCGTTGTACAACGGAGAGTCATCGAGGCTGTCGGCGAGTATCTTGTGCACCTCGGGGTTCGTGTAGGTGATGTGACAAGGGCGTTGGACCAGGAGTTTGTTCGACACCCCCGGGAGGAACGAAAACTTATGGAAGTCCTCATCCCCATACTGCACCTCGCACAAGTCAAAGTGTATCGTACGGGCATCCACACGCATGGGTGTACCCGTCTTCATCCGGTCCGACTCGAAGCCCAACGAGCGCAACTGTTCCGTGAGCCCCATCGAGGCAGGTTCGGAGATACGACCTCCGGCAAACTGGAGCTTACCCACGTGCATGAGACCGTTGAGAAACGTCCCGTTGGTCAAGACCACCGCACGAGACACGAACTCCACGCCCATGAACGTACGCACGCCCCTCACCTCGCCATCCTTGACAAGCACCTCACTGACCGTATCCTGCCACACGGAGAGATTCTCCGTCTGCTCCACGATCATACGCCACGCCTCGCTGAACCTCTGACGGTCACTCTGCGCACGAGGACTCCACATCGCAGGCCCCTTGCTACGGTTGAGCATCCTGAACTGTATGGCCGTCTGATCCGACACCACCCCCATGTGTCCACCCAGAGCATCTATCTCTCTGACGATCTGACCCTTGGCGATACCGCCCACGGCAGGGTTACAGCTCATCTGAGCTATCTTGTTCGTATCCATCGTGATGAGCAAGGTCTTCGATCCCAGCCGTGCCGCAGCCGTAGCCGCCTCACAACCCGCGTGACCTGCACCTACCACGATGACGTCGTAGTTGACTCTCATTGTATATCGTTATATCCTTATTCGATTTTATAAAACTGTGAAACACACAAAGGTACGAAAAATAAGAGGCTCTGACAATACGGATATTCAGGGACAAAAACAGAAACAGATCGAGCTTCCGGCCGAAGCCCATCGGAAGGATTGAGGCGAAAGGTCTTATTTATGCTAAGTCTCACTATATCTGCCGACTATCTTCACGATTATCGGTATCTGAACGATTGCGACAATGACAAAAGCCCTCGAAGCCCCAAGCCCAAGAGTAAAAGAAAAGACACAGAGACAGACAGCGAGATTGATACCAAAGAGACCAAAGCATTCATTCTTTGTTCGATAATCACATCCGACAAGACACAGCCGTTTCGTCTGAAGTGACAAAAAAAGTCGTAGGATTCGATGAAACAAGTCATACGACTTTCGTCATCGAATCCTACGATTCGTTTTATCGCATCCTATGACTTTTGTCGGACAAAAGAGGATGATGAGGGATATGGTTGATATTCGTTGATTTATGGCAAAAAAGTACTCCCCCTTGCTCCGAGTGAGGGCAAGGGGGAGTAACGGTCATATTTTATACTTGGCTTACCTCTTCATGTTCAGAGAAGATTCAGAAGCGCAGGCTGAGCCCTGCACGACCTTGAAGGCTGATGAGGTTGAAGGGCAGGATGTGGTTCACGCCAAAATGGAACTGCAACCTATTGCCCAGAACAAGTCCCCAGCCGACGGTCACGGGCGTGCCGTGTAGGGAGCTGACACTGATCGCCGTACCGAGGAGATCCCATGGTTGCCAGTTCGCAGAGAGTGCCACATCGGGACGCCAACGCCCGAGGATGCTGCTACCACCGAGGAGACCGGTGATGGCGAGCTTTTCGATGGGGTTGTAGGTCACTCCGGCGTGGAAGTTGGCGTCGAGTGCCGAACTGATGTCCTTATCCTCACGATAGGTGAAGTTGTCCGAAAAGGCATTTTTCATCGTCTCTATGACATCCGTTTTGGTCTTCTTTCCGGGTGTCGAGGTGAGTCCGTCGGAGACATCTATACCCTTGAAGGATATGGCCTTGTCTCCCATTAGGTCTTCTTCCAACACGTTACTCCCTGCCCAACGGATGAAACCGAGGTCTCTCAACGAGAGTGAAACGCTCCACCGGTCGTTGATCTTGTAACTCGCACCGAGATCGACACCGAGACCATAGCTCGATGGGAAACGTGGTGTCACGGCAGAAGCGACGTCCGCAGTGGACCAGTCGATCTTGCCTTGAGCATCGGTCCTTGGGAGACCCTTGGCGTTGATATAGCCGGTCTGAAAGGCTTCGAGACGAAGCTCGTCACCCGAAGGTGAGGTATAGAGGCCGAAGTCGCTCTGTACAAGCTCTGCATAAAGGTGCCCACCGAGGAGCTTGAGGCGCGCACCGACCTGCAGACGGCCGTCGCTGAGGAGCTTGTCCGTAGCATAGCCGAGGGCAAGTTCGTTGTAGACACGAGCCTTCATCGACCCCATACGACCCCGTCGCCACTCACCGAGGGTGTTCATATTGCCCTCCGAGAGGAGCGTGCCAAAGCTCTTGTCTATCGATGCGAAGGCCGATGCTTTCGCCCCGAACGAAAACGAGAAGAAGCCTACCTTTGTCTTAAAACCAAACTGCAAAAGATTGACCTCTGCATCGAGACCTAAGTTATTGCCCGAAAGACTCTTGATAAGGCGGTCGTAATACACCCTCAAGAGCTGCTTGTCGTCCGAAGGCTTGGCGACATCGTAGAGCGTAAAGGGCACGTGTGCGGAGACGCTGATGTCGGAGATCAGGGGGATGCCGATGACAAGGTCGACATCCGTAGGGATGTAAGAGGGATTGAGCTGTATGCGCACGAAGTCCGCCCGTGAGCCCATCAAGGGTATCTCCGGACTTTGGGCTCTGAGGCTCTGGCCTGTCAAGGTAAGTAGACTGAGGAGTAGGAGGGTGCGGAATAGATTTTTACCGATGCTTGACATAGGGATGATTTATTTACTGTTGATCAATACGATGATGCGGAACCGGACATCTTGTTCGGGACGGAGCTCGACCCAACTGTCCGAAGACTTGACTTCGCCCGAGAAGCGGATGCGGTGTGCCTGCTCCAAGCGTCGGACTTGGTCGAGACTGAGACCCAGGCGGAGCTTACTCACCTGTGCCTGCGTGCCGTCGGGACTGTTTTTGAGGTCAAAGTCTATCGGTATCTTGCCTTGCTCGATCTCCTTGCCGGACTTGTCCAGCATCGTCAGTCCGTCTATCCTGAAGCCTATGGGCAGTCTGCTGCTCACGTCGATGTCCAAGGCAAAGTTGCGGAGCAAACCCTCTTGACTCTCGTCGATATGTTGGTTGAGAGGAATCCTCGGAGCTGCGAAGTCAAACTTGATCGGCAGGCGACCGAACTTCATCCTCAGCGGAATGTCCAAGACCAACGATAGATCGATGAAGCTCTCCTTGTCCAGCACGATCTGAGAGCGCGAAAAGTCGAGCGAGAAGGCATTTATGGAGACTCCGCTCTTCGACAAGCCGGAGAGGATATCGTCCAATACCCCTGCTTCGAAAGGTATCTTCTGCGAGCCCTCGGTATCCAAGGCATTGAGGGTGATGAGGGGCAGGGTGGGTTTGATGCGTAGGGTCTTTCCTTTTTTGTTGGTGAGACTGATGTCTGCTTTGGTGCTGAAGCCCATCTTACCTCTGTATCTGAGATCGAGTTCGAGACTGCTACCTTGTATGGCGAGATCTTCGAGATCATCCCATTCGTCATAAGCAAAAGTGATGGGCTTCTTGGGTTTGATGTCTATGGTATTGCTGAGTCGTCCCTCAAAGTTGGACACATCCAACTCCGACAGAGCCAAGTCCACCATGATCTCTCTCGGCAGGGTCTCGCCGGGGCGTTTGGTACCAAGTGTGCGAGCAGATAAGCGGTACTTCAAGGATATGGCACTGCCTTTCTTGTTCTCCATCGTGAGTCGGGGCAGGAGCTTGTCAAGCTCGCCCGAACCCTCATCCGTGCGCCATTCGACCTTGAGAGGACGGTTGTTTTCGTCCTTTATCTCCGGTAGTTCGAGCGAATAACTCATGTGTACGGGCAGATCGGGGATGGATAGTTTCGCACGACAAGACCAAGTCAGACGGTCTATGGAGACGACTTTTTCGGGTAGATTGAGGAGAAATTCGCCCTCTTGCACAGGCAACTGCACCTCCTCGGTCATCACCACCGCAGAGCCCGACCATGTCCTGTGGGGTACCGTCCATCGCACTTGTGTACGGTACTCCCTCTTCTCTGGAAGTATGAGTTCGAGGAGATTGGCTCTATACACCGACTCAAGGCGTTTGTGGAGCTTGAGTACCCCCTTGTCATCCACCCGGAGGACGGAGGCACGCTCCCGGTCTCCCTTGATGAGGATGTCCTTCAGATTGGCGGAGGCATAGACCGCAGGAGCGACCAAGGAGGGCGGTTCCTCCGCCACAAGTCGTACTTCGCCCTTGAAATAATCTCTGTCTATACACCCCAAGACCGAAAGGGCAAGTGCCAAAAGCATTGAAATTTGTCTGTACATAAAGGCTTAATTTATTTGATATTAGCACAAATATAATTCAAAATCATCTATCCATGATCCGGTATGACCATGATTGGGGAGAAATGATATTTGCTTAATCATCTGAATATATACCGTTTGACAAGAATGATACTTTGATAAATTTGTGCAACTTTGTAGTCTGCAAGCCATCGCTGCCCGACGGACAGAATGTGCCCACAACTCAAAAAAAAACTTTTGACATGACTGCGCCGAACAACTACAATACCACCAATGCCCACAGCAGAGACAGAGATCTGATCTTCTACGAGGATACCCATACGTACATACACAATGGGGTCGCACTCACCTCCGTCAGCAATGTCATCAAGGACTTCTTCCCCGACTTCGATGCCGAAGCCATGGCGCAGCGAAAGGCAGTTCATGAGGGAGTCACTCCTACATTACTTCTCGAACAATGGGATGCCAAGGGCGCAGTGGCAAGAGAGGTCGGCACATTCATCCACTCACAGATCGAACGCACATTCTTGGGTCTGCCCACAGAGATGACCTACCACTTCGTCTACGAGGGCAAAGAGATCCGTCGTGAGGAACACGTCAGCATCGAACGAGAGATGACTTACTTCGCCGACTTGTGCAAGCATCCCATCCTTCTCGAACATCCCATATACCGCACCGAATGGCGTATCTACGACGAAGACCTCCGTATAGCAGGAACGATAGACTGCCTTCTGCGTTCGCCCGAAGGGAAGTTCGTCCTCATGGACTGGAAGCGCAGCGAGAAGATCGGCAGAGAGGAATACGGCAACTTCATCCCCATGACGACCAATCCCTTCCCCTATGCCATAGGAAAAGGAGCGTTGTCTCACATGAGCGATACCCCATTCACCAAATATATACTCCAGCAAAACCTGTACAGCCACATCCTCCGCACTCGTTATGACATAGAGGTGGAGGAGATGTATCTCGCTGTCCTCAGCCCCGTATACAGCTCTTATCACCTCGTCAAGGTGCCTCGTCTCGACGCAGAGGTCGAAGCCATCCTAAGCACAAGGAGATAACGATAAAGAGCACACACTCTACACTTCTATTGGATAAGCCGTAGATAGCCTTATTTCGGACGAAAGCGAAGATCAGGCACGACACCATCCCTTCGGTTGATTACAGTCGATTACCGTCGTTTTTGATCGATTATCATCAATTATTGCTGACTTGATCCATCGGATCAGACACCCATCCCTCCAAACATTCCCAAGACAGTAAACTAAAAAGCCCGACAGAATACCCTCTGCCGAGCTACGGAACACTTTCTGTTGTGCAACAGAACGCATTCTGTCTCCTATCAGAAAAACTTACCTATTACGAAAATGATTCTCAAGATCAGAAATCCTATTCAACAACTCTCCAAAAAGCAATGATGAGCCGTAAATCATCGAAGTCTGCATCTCCTTATAATCCTTTTCCCAAACGTCTCTAACCTCAGCAGGAGGAAGCAATACTATACGATTCCGAATATCAGGTGTGTAGTCCACCCCTGACAAACTCGTAAATACTTCTCGGTGATGTGCAATACTTTCCCAAAGTTTGTCGTCCTTAATCACCTGCCTTGCAAAGTCATGATCCATCATCTTCTCCAGATCATACAGATGTCGTGACTTTCTGTCAGCTATAGTTGCCCTCCCTGTCGTGAACAATTCGTGCAACAAAAATGCTTTTTCCAAAAATGTCTTTGCAGGAGTAGAGGTTGTAATCTGTGGAGAAATAATATCTGTGTTGATATGATCAAATTTGGCAGAGATAAAGCTCTTGATTGTAGTAACTTCAGTGGGTTCGAATAACGAACGTGCACCTATCTCCAACATTATCTCAGAGTTAAGGTAACTGTCATACTGAAAAAGAGACTTGTATCGTACGTGTATCTTACGAGGCTCGGGATAAGTAGAATCACCTTCTCCATCCGGTTCGGGCACAATATCACACAGATGATCAAGTCCGAAGTCAACCATCGATTTACGAAGAGCCAAAGAAAAATCATCCTTCACAAATAAGGAAGACTGCTTGCGCAAGTTTTTTATCTGCCTCTTCGTCAAATCCCCGAAGAGCCCGAAATACTCTCGATCGATGACCAGATCAATGTCCTCGGAAAAGCGATCGATCAATCCGTAAGACTTACTTAGTGAAGTCCCTCCCTTGAAAACCAAGTAGTCGGAAAATGGTAAAGTAAAAACAATCTTCAAGATGATACTTACCCACAAGTCCTTCTCTACGGCTTGCGGGGGGATACCCATCTGTGCCGATGTCTGAATAATGATGATTCGCTGTTGTTCTTCGGTCAACTCAAAGTAGTTGTTCATAGATGTCTTTTATGATCGTACGTATCCAAACGGGCATCAACCTATAATCACCGGATACCCTGTTCTCAGGGATTTTCTCCAGTGTCCTTCGAAGGATCTTTTTATGTTCATCGGTGACATTATCTTGTCCTAAATCTTTGAGGGCAAAAGTGATGAGCTGAGCTGTTTTGTCTTGAAATGATAAATTCTTAGGGACAGTGTGTTTGAAAGTAATCTGATGCCCATTGAACATCCTTATTTTACGAGGAGATCCATCGGTCAAGAAGACTATGTTCATAGGTATCTGCGTCGTAAGACCGAGTATATTCATCGCATAGGCTCCTGCAGGTGTGATACGAGCCTTATCTCTCCTCGCTATACTCATGGCTATCTCATCGTAAGATGGATAAAGTACGCCGAGACCAAGTACCTTATCTCGTTTCGGATAATAGTACACGCCTCGAGCAAGACGAATAATCTTACCCGATTGAGTCAAACGCTCCAAGGATTTGAGGATTGTCTTATGCTCCCCGAGACTTATAAAATCACTCGAAAAAAAAACACTACCCCTTCCGCGTTTAGATATAGATTTAATTACCTTTTCATCAATACTTTCCATACTATTATTAACCTTATTTTGTCGCAAAAATACATCTTTTTTACGACAAAAGTAAGAGTTAATAAGGACAAAAGACAAGAGGGTGTACCGAATATGTTTCGGTACACCCTCTTTCCTATTTAGCTTTGGTGATAGATTCGGTATTACTTACCTGCGAGGGTGAGTGTATCTGTAGCGATCATCAACTCTTCGTCGGTAGGTACGATCATCACTGTCACCTTGCTTGAAGGCTTGGAGATGACGATTTCTTTACCACGAGTCTTAGAGTTGAGTTCGTTATCAAGCTCGATACCGCAATACTCCATGCCTGCACATACGATCTCACGTGTAGAAGTTTGGTTTTCGCCCACACCACCTGTGAAGATGATGATGTCGCAACCACCGAGTTCGGCCATGAACGCACCTATATACTTCTTGATACGGTGGTTGTACATATCCATAGCGAGCTTCGCACGTTCGTTGCCTGACTCGATAGCGTTCTCGATGTCACGCATATCCGAAGAGATACCTGACACACCGAATACACCTGATTCCTTGTTGATAAGGTTGCTGAATCCTTCGACATTGAGGTTTTCCTTACCCATGATGAATGCCAAAGCACCCGGATCGACGTCACCACAACGTGTACCCATCATGAGACCTTCGGTAGGAGTGAGACCCATGGTGGTATCGATGACCTTACCGTTCTTGATCGCATTCATAGATGCACCGTTACCGATGTGGCAAGTGATGATGCGTGCGTTATTGTAGTCCTTACCGAGGATTTCGCAAGCTCTCTTGCTTACGTATCTGTGGCTGGTACCGTGGAAGCCATAACGACGTACACCGTACTTCTCATACACACGGTATGGAAGAGCATACATAAATGCGTGTGGCTCCATAGACTGCTGGAACGCTGTGTCGAATACACCTACCTGTGGGATAGAAGGGAGGAGCTTCTTGATGGCATCGATACCCTTGAGGTTGGGTGGGTTGTGTAGAGGAGCGAGATCGATACACTCGTTCACCTTAGCGATCACTTCGTCGGTGATGAGGACACTTTCCTTGAACGCTTCACCACCGTGTACGAGACGGTGACCCACGGCGTTGATCTCGTCGAAAGACTTGATGCAGCCATACTGTGGGCTTGTGAGGTTTTCGAGGATGAACTCCACCGCGCTGGTGTGCTCAGGCATTTCTTTTTCGAGGACGACCTTTTCGCCGTTTGGCAAAGTCATCTTGAGGAACGAGTCCTTGAGACCCAACTTTTCGACT
The DNA here is from genome assembly GCF_900638305.1 of Porphyromonas cangingivalis. Lineage (NCBI taxonomy): Bacteria > Pseudomonadati > Bacteroidota > Bacteroidia > Bacteroidales > Porphyromonadaceae > Porphyromonas > Porphyromonas cangingivalis. The sequence continues at coordinate 1,746,820 of NZ_LR134506.1, read as the reverse complement.
ACACCCTGTGCCAACACATCCTTTGCAGGCATCTCGTATAGCTTGTACTTAACTGAGGAACTTCCGCAGTTCAAAACAAGAATTTTCATTATTTCCCTTTTGTCTATTTGTGTGTATAAATGTTGATTTCTTTACTTCTTGGCTGCCATGGCTTGGTTCGCAGTGATTGCTGCCATGTAGTAGATATCTTCGACCGAACAACCACGGCTGAGGTCGTTGATAGGAGCAGCCATACCCTGAAGGATAGGACCTACAGCTTCGGCACCACCAAGGCGTTGGACGAGCTTATAAGAGATGTTACCCACTTCGAGGTTAGGGAAGACAAGGACATTCGCCTTACCGGCTACGGTGCTGTCCTTAGCTTTCTGACGAGCCACAGACTCTACGAGAGCAGCATCGGCTTGGAGTTCGCCATCGATGGCAAGCTCGGGAGCCATTTCTTTCGCAAGGCGAGTAGCTTCGACCACCTTATCCACACACTCGTGAGCCGCACTACCCTTGGTAGAGAAGCTGAGCATAGCCACACGTGGTTCGATACCACCGATAGCCTTCGCTGTCTGAGCCGAAGCCACAGCGATCTGTGCAAGCTCTTCGGCAGTAGGCTGAGGCATCACTGCACAGTCCGCAAAGATAAGGAGACCATCTTCGCCATAACCCTTTTCCTTCACCATCATTAGGAAAGCACCCGACACACACTTCATGCCCGGAGCAGTCTTGACGATCTGAAGTGCAGGACGAAGGACGTTACCTGTCGTGTTGAGTGCACCGGCGACTTCACCATCCGCATCACCGTTCTTGATCATAAGGCAAGCGAGATATAGAGGATCTTCAGCCTTCTTTGTAGCCTCTTCGATGGTCATACCCTTGCTCTTACGGAGTTCGAAAAGGAGGTTGGCATAGACCTCTTTCTTGTCGTTGCTCTTAGGGCATACGAGGGTAGCCTCTTCGATGTGCTTGAGACCGAGCTCTCCGGCCTTTGCTCTGATCTCCGCAGGATCTCCGATAAGGATGACCTTGACCACCTTTTCAGCAAGGAGACGATCAGCAGCTTTGAGTGTACGCTCTTCTGTACCCTCGGGCAACACGATGCGCATAGGGTTGTTTTGAGCTCTCTTGATGATATCTTCGAGTAGTTTCATAAATGATATATTGATAATGAATTGAATTCTTGCACAAATGTAACCATTATTTTGTAGTCTGACGGACAATTAGTTTAGCTTTTTCCACACTTTTCATCTTCTTTATATTATATGGTAGTAACTTCTTTTTGAAGACTTGTGGAAAAAAGGTTATTCTAAAAAAAAAGAACTCGCCTAATAAACGATGATAATAGCTGTGGATATTGTGGATAGAGATTTTGAGACATTTTCATTAGCTATCACATGAGGATCTCTATTCACATCCATCCACAAGTCTATCCACAGCTTATAGACCTCTGATATAAGTAAATAAACATTATTGTGAATAGTCCGAATAATCACTGTGGAGAGCTAACTGATCTTGATTTTGTGTGGATTTGATGTGGATAACCCATAGAGTAACTTTTGGATAACTTTTGCCCTTATTTTTTGGTCACTTCGATAAAGATTTTATACCGATTTTGTATCCGTTAATCCAAATATTTTAACACTTATTTTTCCACAAGTTTTCCACAGCCTATTCACAGATTTTCCACAATCGATGTGGATAAAAAAAAGTCCTTGGACCTTCGAGATCAAGTTTAACGACTTTCGTCACGAAGTCGTTAAACTTGTCACATCGTCTTTAACGACTTTTTTTGAGGAATGGATATAAGAAAATAACCCTTTGTCTGTGAGTTTACTATAATTATCTACATTTTTATGAGAAACTTTATTGATATCATTCACACTTTTATGAGGGAGATAATTATGATTATATACATTTTTATGAGGGACTTTATCGATATTATTCACACTTTTATGAGGGAGATGACGAATCTATCTATATTATTTGAGAGTCATTATTATCTCAAAAAGAAGTAACTTTAGTGTGAGTTGATAGTTGGTATCTTGCTATCTGAGGACACCCTTGAGAGTCAGGTGAAGTTTCATCAAATAATAAATGTATATGGTATCATGTTAGGAGCTATTATAGGGGATATTGTAGGGTCGAGATTTGAGTTCAATAATACGAGACGTAAGGATTTTGAGTTTTTTACCGGAGAATGTGATTTCACAGACGATACCGTGTGTACTGTCGCTGTGGCGGATGCAGTGTTGAGGGATCTGGATTTTGGGAAGACTTTGCACGACTGGTGCAACCGTTATCCTTATCCCATGGGAGCTTATGGAGGTAGATTTTCGGAGTGGGTACATTCGAGTACTCCCAAGCCCTATGGAAGTTTTGGCAACGGTTCGGCTATGCGTGTTTCGGCTTGTGGTTGGCTACCGATGAGAGAAGAGGTACTGACGAAAGCCAAGGCTTCTGCCGAGTGCACACACAATCATCCCGAAGGTATAAAGGGGGCTGTGTGTGTGGCAGACTGTATCCATCATGTCCTCCGTGGAGCTACGAAAGAAGAGATAAAAGCCCTTGTGATTTCGGGATATGGTTATGATCTTGACCAAACGTGCGATGAGATCCGAGCTACAAACACCTTCAATGAGACTTGCCAAGTCACCGTACCTCAGTCTATTGTATGTTTTCTTGAGAGTAAGGATTTTGAAGACGCCATCAGGCTTGCCGTCTCCATCGGTGGAGACAGTGACACGATAGCAGCCATTACCGGAGGTATTGCCGAAGCTTATCATGGAATATCGGACGAAATGAGAGCCAAGGCTTTGACTTATCTCAAAAAAGACATGAAAGAAGTCATCGATCTCTTTGAAAAGAAATACGGAAAACATAAATGAAACATAAGGGCAAAGGCTTTTCTTCTTTGCCTTTGTGTTTTTTCGGGCACGGATTACTTACATACTCTACTTCTAATAAAAAATGAAGGTCTTCCAAAGGCTCTCAAAAAGGTGTGAGATCGAAGAGAAACTTTGTAAATCAGGTTATTTTCTTGCTGTGGAGTGGGGGAGTAATGGACTAAAAAATTCTATCTTTGTTTACAAACCAAGTTATTGTAACAATGGATAGAAAACCCATACTTACCGTACTTACGGGTGCGGGGATGAGTGCCGAGAGTGGTTTGGCCACTTTCAGGGATTCGGATGGTCTGTGGGCAAAGTACAAGATCGAAGAGGTCTGTACGCCTGAGGCTCTGCGTGCCAATCCCGCACTTGTCATAGACTTCTACAACATGAGGCGTCGTGAGTGTGCCAAGGCTCAGCCCAATGAGGCACATCGTCTCCTTGCCGAGCTTGAGAAGGATTACGATGTACGTATCGTGACCCAAAACGTGGATGATCTCCATGAGCGGGCAGGATCGACAAATGTCATCCACCTTCATGGCGAACTCTTCAAATGTGCTTCGATGGCCAATCCTTATCGCCCCCTTCCGCTCCCCGATGGTCGTATAGAGATGACTGTGGAGGACAAGGATGCGGATGGGTATATGCTCAGGCCGTTCATTGTCTTCTTCGGCGAACAAGTACCTCGTCTCGAAGACGGTGCTCGTGAAGTACAGAGGGCGGACATCTTCCTCATCATAGGGACTTCGCTCAACGTCTATCCTGCATCGGGCTTGATCCACTACACCAAGAGTGATACTCCTATCTTCCTCATAGACCCGAACGATGTCCATGCAGGATCTAAGGTTCATTATATCAAGGCAGGAGCTTCGGAAGGGATGAAGAAGTTCGTCGAAATCCTCAAAGACCTCAAGCTATGAGTCATACCGATAGAGGAAAGATGGATTGGCACAGGCTGATCAGTGATAGGAGGTTCGGACTGGAGGACTATGAGGTCAAGGAGAGTACCCGTACCGACTTTCAGAGGGATTATGACAGATTGATATTTTCGGCACCTTTCAGGAGGCTGCAAAACAAGACACAGGTCTTCCCTCTCCCTGGTAAGATCTTCGTTCACAACCGACTCACGCATAGTCTTGAGGTCTCTTGTATCGGCAGATCTCTGGGTACTCAGGTCGGTAGGGCTGTCAAGGAGCGTCATCCCGACCTCGAAGCGGACTTCTCCGACTTCGGGGCCATCGTCTCTGCTGCTTGTCTTGCGCACGACATGGGCAATCCACCTTTCGGTCATGCCGGCGAACGCGCCATCACAGCTTATTTCACCGAGGGTAAGGGGCGCAAGTGGGAGGCTCAGGTGCGTGCCGAAGGGTGTCGATGGGAGGATTTTGCTCACTTCGAGGGTAATGCCAATGCCATCCGACTCCTCACCCATGCTTTCGAGGGGCGTAGGGCAGGAGGCTTTGTACTCACATACAGCACCTTGGCTTCGATAGTGAAGTATCCTTACACTTCGAAGTACAATGGACATAAGTTCGGATTTTTCGAGACCGAAGAGGCTTCGTATGCCAAGATAGCTGATCATCTCGGACTCTTGAGACTTTCGCCCGAAGGCGAGCTACCCGTCTATGCCCGCCATCCGTTGGTCTTTCTTGTCGAGGCTGCGGATGACATATGCTATCAGATCATGGACATCGAAGATGCCTTCAAACTCAAGATATTGAGCTACGAGGAGACGACAGAGTTGTTGTTGGGCTTCTTCGACGAGGAGCGCAAAGCATCGCTCTCGAAGATGATGGAGCGTGTCCAAGACACCAACGAGCGGATCGCCTATCTGCGTTCGTCCGCCATAGGGGTACTGGTCGATGCCTGCGTGCAGTGCTTCCTCGATCATGAGGACGAGATACTTTCGGGGACATTCGACAGTTCGCTCATCAAGGTACTTCCCAAACGCCCAAAAGAAGCTTATGAGGCTTGTCAGAAGGTGGCTTATGGACGGATATACAACGCCAAGGAGGTCGTCGACATCGAGTTGGCCGGCTTCAGGATCTTCGAGTATTTGTTGGAGACGGTCATCGAGGCACAGTTGCAACCCGACCATGCGTACTCGAAGCTGTGGTTCAACCGTATCCCTTCGCAGTACGAACTCAACCGTACCACTCTTTACGGCAAGATACAGACAGCCCTTGACTACATCTCCGGGATGACCGACGTCTACGCTCTCGATGTCTATCGAAAGTTTACGGGGATGAGTCTGCCTGCGGTGTAAAAGCAACCAAAACAAGATATACAAGGCTCGACAAAAGATTGTATGACTTGATGCCTTGATTCATACAATCTTCGTCATCGGGATATATAACCTTTTGTCGAGCTTCGGATATATTTTAGGGACATCGATGACCTTGATGTCCGGCTCTCATGGAGAGCAAATTGAAACCTATACATGAAACAACCACAGCGAAACCTTATACTGATACTGCTGGTGCTCCTCCCCTTGCTCCGAGCCAAGGCTTCGACTCAGACCCTGCAAGACTGGCATGGAGACACTTCGGCATTCGTATTCAAAGATGGTGTACTATCGATAGCCGAGGGTGCAGCGGGAAGTTCTGCAATGATTTACAGGGGATTTTCCGATCTCGGTGATGTGTATTCTTTCAGCATCACTACCCTTATGGACAAACCTCCCACAAGTCGTAACACATTCAAGTGGGAGGTACTCTCACTTCGCAGCAATGGGGGTGAATATGGCTTGTATGTCGCGCCTACGGCTCAGGGACAGGGTGTGGGACTGTATCAGGAACTTCCCTCCGGCACAGACAGGTTGCTCACCTCACTTGTACTTCCCGACCGACTCAGCGACTGGCAAAGGCTTAAGATCCTTGTCGAGAGAGACAAGACAAAGTACCGGCTGAGGATCATCACTCCCACAGGTAGGGCGATCAAAGGAGATTGGCTCACATTGCCGGTGGAGGGTGATGTCATCAGACGGATGATATTCACCGCAAAGTTTACGAAGAATGCTCGTAGTCATCTCCATTGGCGACTTCCCACAGTCTCTGAGGGGCTCGAAGGAGTGCCGGATGATGAGGTGCATGTCGATGTGCAGATCCTTTCGATCAAGCCCGACCCTTCGGGAAAAGTAACCCTCACCCTCGACAGAGCCGTGGACACCTCCGGAGCCGAAGTCTACTGCGAAGGACACAATCCTACACTGCGCTCGCTTCCGCAGGATGATAAGAGCATGGAGATAGATCTGCACCGCCCATTTGTCGAAAGGAAAGTCTATACGATCAGTGTACAAGGCCTGAAGACGCTTGATGGTCGTGTCGTTAATACCTTTTCGTTCGAGATCTCGACAAGCGAAGACACACCACCATCGGATTTCGGAGCATGGACGGGAGACTTGTCACAGTTTGTACTCAGGGATGGCACACTGTCCGTACATCGGGATGCACTACCGCCGAGTGCCGAACTCATGCTTCGTTATGGAGAAGAGGATAAGATCAGAGTATTCGGCATGGAGAGCAGGATGGAGCGTATCCCGACGAGCCGTAATACCTTCCGGTGGCAAGTGGCTGCTTATGAAAATGGGACAACGAGGGAAGCTCTCGTCGTCAAGCCCGGTAATGATGGAGCTTCGGTACAGTTGTACAGAGAGACGACAAGGGGTGAGAAGGTCTCGAAACAAACATTGCTCACCTCCCTTGCAGTGCATTCGCCCAAGACGTCTTGGGCAGGACTGAAGATATTTGTCTTACGGGAGAAGAACGGATTGAGACTGAAAAGCATCGAAAAAGATGGAGAAGAACGACTTTCAGATCTTGTGCCGTTTGACGTCGGAGGTCGTTTTGTGGGAGAGATGCGTTTTGTTGCCAAATTTACGAAAGGCGAAAAGGATAAACTTCACTGGCAGATACCCAAGGTACTCCAAGAAGGGGATATGGTCGCACCACCCACACCACCATCACCGGGAGAGCCCGATCCTCCGTCACCGACAGAAGTAAGGATCGTGTCTACCTCTGCCACGGCGGAGGGTCGGATCACATTGGTCTTCAGTCAGGAGGTCGATGTGTCTGTGGCCAAGGTCACCTGCCGAGGCTTTGTTCCGATGATTTCGGCAATAACAGACGAACCCCGAAAAGCCCTCATAACGATGGGAAAAGAGCTCAAGTCGGACCACATTTACAAGTTATCCATCAAGGGTTTGCGCACCATTTCGGGCAAGACTGTGAAGACCCTTTCTTTCGAGGTACGTATCCCGAAAGTAGATACTCCTTCGGACGAAATGGTCGGTTGGTCGGGACAGACTTCACACTTCGTCTACCGATCGGGACGGCTCTCCATACATCCCGATAGTACCGGACCCAAGAGCACTATCTCCCACAAGTATGGAGAGATACCGACGGCTTGGAACTTCGATCTCGACTGCCTTATGGAGCGACTCCCCTCGGGTCAGAATACGTTCGAGTGGCATTTGTTCTCTTTCACTGATCGGCAGCGCAAGACATCCTACTTTGTGTGCCCGGATGCGACGGGTTCGGCCGTGCGTCTCTGCAGGGAGGTGAGCGACGGCTCCAAGTCTCCCAAGGTCAGTATCCTCTCCTCAATCGAACTCAATGATCCTTCTCAGTCTTGGCAAAGTCTACATGTGTCGGTCTCACACACCCGAAAAGGTCTTTGTCTCTCCCTCAGAGAGGGTGAACAGACCCTCTTTGCAGATACAGTGAAGATTGATCGACAAGGGGCTTTTGACGGCACTATGAAGTTCACTGCGAAGTACACCAAGAACGAAAAGAAAAAGCTGCACTGGCGACTCCCTGCTGTGACACCTGTCGAGGATGATCCTGCCGAAGAGCCCACACCTTCTCCCGATCCCTCACCCGAAGAGATCACAGGATGGGAGGGACAGCTATCTCACTTCGACTATCGGGATGGTAAGCTATCCATTGCGGAGAAAAGCAGCGGTCCTAAGAGTACCATCACCCACAAGTATGGAGATGCTCCGACGGCTTGGTCGTTTGCCTTGGGTTGTCTTATGGAGAGGGAGCCCTCGCCACAGAACTCCTTCCGCTGGGATTTGTTCTCTTATACCGATGATGAGCGCAGAAGTAACTCTTATTTCGTCCGTCCCGACCTCTCCGGCACATCGGTTCAGCTCTGTATCGAACGCTCCACAGGTACTTCGACATCCAAGGTGAAAATCCTCTCTTCGCTCGACCTCCAAGACCCTTCTCAGTCTTGGCATGGCCTCGACATCTGCGTCACTCACACCCGAAAAGGTCTTTGTCTCTCTCTCCAAGAGGGTGAACAGACTCTCTTTGCAGATACCGTCAGGATCGATCGACAGGGCACTTTTGACGGCACGATGAAGTTCACTGCGAAGTACACCAAGAACGAAAAGAAAAAGCTACACTGGCGACTCCCTGCTGTGACACCTGCCGAGGATGATCCTGCCGAAGAGCCCACACCTACCCCTCCTCCTGCGGAAGAGAAGACACTGTATATCTCAGAGATCATGGCTTCGGCACCTGAGGACGGGCCGTTTGAGGGTTTCAAGTATCTCGAACTCTACAATCCACATGAGACAGAGGTCTCTCTCCATACATTTGTCTTGCGTTACAAAAATACCTCTTACACCCTGCCCGAAGTCACTGTCGCACCTCGCTCTTATGTGACCCTCTTTGATGAGGATAATCCCCCTGCAGAGCCTCTGCCACACTCGGTAGGGATGGGTAAGTTTCCGGCTCTTTCGGGTACATTTGTCCTTCAACTCATCGGGGTTGATTCGAGGAAGGTTGTGGACCGTGTCAAGTTTGGGCACAGACTCTATGGTTATGGTTTTGAGAAGGGAAGAGCCTCGGTCGAACGCCTTTCTTTTTCGGGACAAGATGACCGATGGAGGCGATCCGACGATCCCCGAGGAGGGACACCGTCCGAGCCCACCAAGATGAAGCGTCCCCTGCCTGTCGTGTCAGGTACTGTCATCATCAACGAGCTCCTCCTCTCACCTCCATCGACGGGAGAGAAGTACATCGAACTTCACAACACGAGTGACAAGCCCATCCGTCTCCAAGACTTGTATCTGCGCTATCGCAATAAGCCTGAGGGCGATCCCACCGAGTGGAGACTCGTCACCTCAGAGCATCTCATCCCTGCTCATGGATACATCGTCCTCACTCCCTATCCTGATGCCTTGGTACGGTTGTACCGAGATGTGCCGACAGATGTACTCATCGAGCGCATAGACTTTCCCTCGCTCAGTCCTACTTATACGGAGATCTCTCTGCACGCTTATGCCACGGACGAAGTCATCGATAGGGTGGTTTACCGTCGTCAGCATCTCGGTTCGTCGACCAAAGACCGCAACGGCTTTGCTCTCGAACGCCGCCTTCCCACGCTCGATGGTACCAAGGAAAGTTCGTGGCGAAGAGCACTGAAAGAGAGTAACGGAGGTACACCCGGTCGGGTCAACTCTGTCTACGACCTTCCGGCTCTTTCTGAAGAGGAAGAGGAGGTGGGAGATCTCTGGCCCGATGACCCCGAACTCGACTACACACAGCTGGAGCGTTATGCCCGTCGTTATGCCGATCGACTCGTGATGGAGGTCTTCTCTCTGCTGGGACAACCCCTCGTGAGCCAACGAGGTACAGACTGCCTTCAGTTCATCGATGACTTCCGACAGAGTCGTCTGTCTTGGGATACACGACTCTATATCATCTCCATTCGTATCAGAGGCTCTGACAAACAGCATGACCTCCATTACAAGGGGAAGTGGTTGTACCGAGGTTTCTGAGATCTTTCCCTCCGGTATATGCCGTGGTACCACGAAAAAAAGGTGTCTGTCTTGTTTGACACAGGACAGACACCTTTTTGTATGCTATGTTGTTTGAGGGGGAGTGCTTCGTCACGCACCGCACTTGCGCTTGGAGACGATCGAATTGGCGAGGAGGATCGTGTGCTTGAGGTACTGATACTCTTCTTTGAAGACAGGAGAGAGCATACCTTTGTTGATCTCCTCGTTGATCCTTCGAGCACACCAAAACTCGCCCCCTACGGTCACTTCGGGAGGAGGACACTCGGTGCCGAGATTGATGACGTAGAGGTAGACGACATGGCCACCGTCGTTGTCATCGGAGTTGTAACGAAGCAAAAACTTTGGGTTATGCCCTTTCGGCAGACGTTTTTTGAGACGATCCAAGGCGGTCTGACGATCTTCGCCGGATCTGATGAATGTAGAGAAAGGGAGATCATAGTCTCGGCATTCTTCACGATCGGTACAAGGGTTTGGCGTGAGCCACACCTCTTGCCCTCGTATGATGGCTACGCGTACCTCTTGGCGACTTTCGATACATGTAGGGATCGTCGTGCGGGCTCTTCGTCGTGCACGTCCGAGGATGCGCAGTGTGTGCGTCGCCCATACCGATACGATGAGGAGGGCAGGGAGCACTCCATCCATCCATGTATGGCCTGATAAGACGATATAGAGCGGAAGGTAAAGTGCTGCGACTGCACCCATGAGTCGGTGTGAGAAGAGGAGCTCACGGCAGGTGGGATGCTTGGATAGTTCGCAGGTGCGTATCGAGGAGATGCCCCAGATACTTGCCACGACAATAAGACCGAAAAGGAGAGGTGTAGAATAGTTCCCTGAAAGAGACATCATGCCCTCCATAAGGCGCACAAGAATGACCTTGTGAAACGGAATGAGAAGCAGAAGAGGCAGATGGGCATAGAGACTGCGGTAGTTGATCCTGAAGAGGCTCTGTATGACCGCAAAGAGTATGAGGAGTCCCGCAGCGCAGAGGTGTGGCGTGAGTCCCCAAAGACCGAACCCTTCGCTCTCGGCCAACAGTATGGGCAGTACCGACAGCCAGAGCAAAGAGGGATTGAGTATCCCACTGAGGAGGTGAGAGGACAGACCTCTCTTCCTCGAAGTGGGGAGCTTGATGTCCGTGAATATCTCAGCCTTCTGTGCTATGCGCATGGCATAAGCCGCAGGCAGACGTCTTGTCTCGATATCCGAAGTCTTACCCACGGCGAGTGAGATGACTTCGGCGAGTCTGTCTGTCTTGGATGCTCCTGTGACGTGGAAGATACACTTCGGTGCACGGCGGATGCCTTCGTAAGAGAGTGCCACCCTTTCTATACCATTGACAGGGTGTACCGAGCGTAAGAAGTCCTTGTCGATGTCGTAAAGCTCTTGACCCGGGAAGAGCGAAGAGGTGTGTCCGTCTTCGCCTACACCCAGGATGACGAGGTCGAAAGGCTCCGGCTTTGCGTATTCCTTCTTGAAGGCTTCGACTTCTGAATTGTACTTCGCCACGGCTTCGTCGATGCTTTGTCCCTCGACATAGGCTATCGGGTGAAGCTTGTCGGAATCATAACCGATGGGATCGAAGACCGCCCTGAGGGCATTGCCGAAGTTGCTGTCCTTCGACTCCACGGGCACCATACGCTCATCGACCCACCAGAAGTGTATGTCTCGCTCTTGGAGCACCTCGGGGTGAGCCCTCCAGTAGTCGAAGAGCACCTTGGGTGTAGATCCGCCACTGAGGGCTATGCTGAACGGATATGACGACGCATCATCGTAGAGACGGATGATACGCTCCGAGAGGGCTTCTGCCACTTCTTGCGGACCGGGACGGTAGGTGTAGCCGGGCATCATAGTTCGCAGTAGAGGTCGGTATCGGTGAGGTTCTTACAAGGGTTGGTCCAATATCGCCTTTCGGGCATGAGTGCATCTGCCTCCTTCGGTCCCCACGTACGAGCAGGATAACCGTGGAGAGGGATCGTCTCGTCCTCTTTCCAAGCCTTGATGATGGGGTCGAAGTACTTCCACGAAGCCTCGACGGCATCGCTTCGGGTGAAGAGCGTGGGATCACCTTTCATACAGTCCTCAAGGAGACGCGAGTAAGCATCACCGACGGGTACGCCGCCGAGCTTATCGTAGGAGAAGTCCATCGATACCTGTTGGACATCGAAGCCTGATCCAGGTACTTTCATGCCGAAACGCAGTGCCGTACCTTCGTTGGGTTGGATACGTATGGTGAGGACATTAGGGATATGACAGTCGGTACAGTCGGGCGTAAACATCGAATGTGGAGTGCCCTTGAAATGGACGACGATCTCCGTCACCTTCGTCGGCATCTGTTTACCTGTACGGATGAAGAACGGTACTCCGCCCCATCGCCAGTTGTCGACATACATCTTCATGGCGACATAAGTCTCCGTACGGCTCTCGGGATCGACCTTGTCCTCCCCTCGATAAGCCTTGAGCTGTTTGCCATTGACCATCGATTCCGTGTACTGTCCACGGATGACTTCCTCATGTATTTGTTTGTCTTTGAGGGGTCTGAAAGATTGGTAGACCTTGACGATCTCATCACGGAACGTGTCCGAGTTGAAGACCGCAGGGGGCTCCATCGCCGTGAGAGCAAGGAGCTGTACGAGGTGGTTCTGTACCATGTCTCGGAGTGCTCCCGTCTCGTCGTAGAAGCCACCACGTCCCTCGATGCCGAGGTTTTCGACCGCCGTGATTTCGATACGATCGATGTAATTGCGGTTCCAGAGGGGCTCAAAGATACCGTTCGCAAAGCGCAGAGCCATGATGTTCTGTGCTGTCTCCTTACCCAAGAAGTGGTCGATACGGTAGAGCTGATCCTCCTCGAACGAAGAGGTATATACCTTGTTGAGCTCCAGCGCAGACTCCAGATCGTAACCGAAAGGCTTCTCTATGACGATGCGACGGATCTCCTCCGTACCATGCGCATTGCCCTCGTTGAGTCCCACGGATGTCAGGTGCTGAGGTATGATACCGTAGAGGCGAGGAGGCGTCGCGAGATAGAAGACATAGTTGCGAGGATTGTCCAGCTCCTTGTCGAGACTTTCGAGACGATCCTTGAAGCCGTCGTAATCTCCCACTTCGGCAGGATCCATGGCGTGGTAGTACAGATGACGGAGGAAGTCCCTTGCCACCTCTTCGGTGAATACCTCTTCGGGCAAGTGTTCCTTGAGTTTGTCATAGAGATAATCCCTGTATGCCTCATCGGTGTAAGCCGTGCGGGCAGCCCCCACGATGGCAAAACGCTCGGGCATCTTGTTCTTGATGAAGAGTTGGTACAGCGAGGGCACCAACTTGCGCATCGTCAAGTCTCCCGAAGCACCAAAGATCACGAGGATCAGGGACTTCGGCATTATCGGCTGTATATTTCTTGTTGTCAATGTCATAGATTGTGTTTTATACCTTTTAGACGGTGTAGACAGTGCTCTCGGCATCTCCGCCCAGACCGACCCAATCTTCGTGGAAAAACTCTCCCCTCGGTCTGTCTACCCTCTCGAACATGTGCGCACCGAAGTAGTCTCTCTGCGCTTGTATCATGTTGGCCGAGAGTCGAGCCGTCGTGAGAGAATGGAAGTAGTTGAGGGCCGAACTGTATGCCGGTATCGGCAGACCCACACGAGCACCCAGTGAGACGACTTCACGCCAGTCTTCGAGGGACTTGATCATCTCGCTCTTGAAGTATTCGTCGAAGAGGAGGTGTGGGAGCTGAGCGTTACGCTCATAGGCTTCAGCGATCTTGTTGAGGAAAGACGAACGAATGATACATCCCCCTCTCCACAGACGAGCCACATCGCTGAGGTTGAGGTCCCAGCCCCTCTCCGCCGAAGCCTCCGCCATGAGTTGGAAGCCTTGTGCATAAGACACGAGTTTGGATGCATAGAGAGCAGTCTCTATCTTCTTCACGGGCTCTCCCGTAAACGGTAGTGGCACGAGGTGAAGGTTGTACAGCTCTGTAGCCTCGGTACGCAAGCCTTTGAGCGCAGAGATGCTACGCTCGTAGACCGCTGTCGATATGAGGTTGAGAGGGATGCCATATTCGAGCGAATTGATCACCGACCACTTGCCCGTACCCTTTTGTCCTGCGGCATCGAGGATGATGTCGATGAGGTGTGTACCCGTTGCCTCGTCTTTACGACGCAGGATGTCCGAAGTGATCTCCACGAGGTAGCTCTCAAGGACACCTTTGTTCCAAGTGGCGAAGATGTCCGCCATGTGGTCGTTGTCGTAGTTGAGCACCTTCTTCATGATGAAATAAGCCTCCGAGATGAGTTGCATATCACCGTATTCGATCCCGTTGTGGATCATCTTGACGAAATGTCCCGATCCACCGCCACCGACCCAGTTGCAACAAGGAGCACCATCCTCCTTCGCCACCGCAGCGATCTTCTGAAGTATAGGCATCACATGAGGGCGAGCTTCGACCGCACCACCCGGCATGATCGAAGGTCCGTTGAGTGCACCCTCTTCGCCACCCGAGATACCACAGCCGACGAAGAGGATACCCTTTGCTCGGAGAGATTCCACACGGCGTTCGGTGTCGATATAGTTGGAGTTGCCCCCATCGATGAGGATGTCTCCCTCTTCGAGGTGAGGCAAGAGCTGATCGATGACCTGATCCACAGGAGCACCGGCCTTGATCATCATGACGATCTTGCGAGGACGTTCCAGCGAAGCCACGAACGAGGCAATGTCCTTGTGTCCTGCAAAACGTTTCCCTGCAGCACGACCGTTCATAAATCTATCGACCTGCTCTGCGCTACGGTTGTAGACAGAGACACGGAAGCCGTTGCGCTCCATATTGAGAGCGAGGTTTTCGCCCATCACGGCAAGTCCGATGAGCCCTATGTGAGATAGTTCCATATTATATATAGGTATGATATTTATTGAATTCTGATTATCTGTTTTATGTTTAACAAATATGATCTCTATAAAGTTTGACAACCCTCCTTTCGCTCCTCCGCAAAAAGTCGCCTAAGGAGATGTAAGAAGTTTGTCTGAGGTGATGCAACAAGTTAGAGTTTTTTTTCGGAGAGTCGGACATCTGACTTTTTTGAGGATGAGCCCTTGTTGGTTTATTTTAATTCTTACTAATCAACTATAAGTTTATTATACCTCATAAAAACAAACTGTTTCTTTGTCAGAGTATTCGAATGTTTATATATTTGTAGTTGAAGAATACCTGAAGAAAATAAACTATGAGTATATTAAAAGAGAGTAAAATAAACCAATTGCTCCAATTGGGACAGAAGGGGGGCTTATACTTCTCCACGTGGCTGAACAAACAAGGGTACTCTCCTCAGCTCATCAACCGTTATCGCTCCTCGGGCTGGCTGTCATCACTGAGCAGAGGGGTTATGTATAGGACAGGAGACTCCTTGTCAGCCTTCGGGGCATTGGTGTCGTACAATACCCAACTCAAAAAGGACTTCAGAGTTGCCGCACATTCAGCCTTGGAGCTGTGGGGATTCAACCACTATGTGCCTATGGGGAAGCCGCTGCTCATGGTAACTTCGAGACAAGAGACTACCCCTCAATGGATGAGGGCAGAGGCCTTTGACCGTGAGTTCAGAGCATTTGGGACAGAGGTGTTTTTGGTACCTCAAGTAACAAGTCTGAAGTATCTCGACTGGGATTTGCTTGTCTCTGCCCCCGAACAAGCCTTTATGGAGTGCCTTTTTCTTGCTCCCCGACATTACGGATATATGGACTTGTTTTATATAATGGAGCAACTCACTACTCTACGTCCCGACATAGTACAGCATCTCCTCCATACCACCAAACACTACCGACTCAAACGGGTCTTTCTCTATATGGCCGAAAAGGCAGGCCACTATTGGTTTGACGAGTTGGATCTGTCTGACGTAGACTTAGGCACACACAAACTACAGTTGGTCAAGTCGGGGGTGTACATCAACAAATACCGAATGACAATCCCCCAAGAACTCCATGACTATGAATGATACACAGTACAAGCATCAAGTGGCATTGCTGATCCGCATCATGCCTCTGGTATATCAGATCAAGGATTTTGCCGTCCATGGAGGTACGGCCATCAATTTGTTTCACCAAGATCTCCCTCGTTACTCTGTAGATGTTGACCTGACCTATATCCCTATCGAGCCTCGCAAAGAGAGTTTGGACAAAATCAATTTTCATCTGGCGAAGTTAAAGGCCTTGATAGAGCGTAGTATACCAGGAATTAAAGTGGTACACGAACCTGATATTTGGAAGTTAAAATGTGCCTATCAAGGAGCAATGGTCAAAATAGAAGTAAATGGAACCAAGCGTGGTATCCTTGGGGAAGTGGATGTCCGTACACTTTGCCCCAAAGCGAGAGAAGAGTTTCAGGCTGATTGTAAAGCCAGACTTGTTCCATACTCCCAACTCTATGGAGGAAAGATTGCTGCGGCATTAAGCCGACAGCATCCGAGAGATATTTTTGATTGCAAATACATCAAGGATGAGGCTTGGGGATGCGTCAAAGGTGGGCTGCTGTTGGCACTATTGGGGAGTGATAAGCCTATCATCGAGTCCCTTGCTCCTCACGATGTAGATCAAGAGGGAGCACTTGAAAATCAATTCAGAGGAATGACAGAAATCCCCTTTTCTTACTCTGATTACAAAGAAGCAAGGTGTACACTTATCCAAAAAGTGAATGATAGTTTAGATGATGGAGATAGAGCCTTTCTGCTGTCGTTTGAGCACGGTGCCCCCAAATGGGATCTATGTCCCGTGGGAGATCTCAGCGCCTTTCCATCTGTGCAGTGGAAGCTCCAAAATATCTCAAAACTAAAAGAGAAAGATCCCCAAAAATTTGCCCAAGGCATACAAAAACTCTTAGATCATCTGAAAATATGAATGTTATATAAGTTCGAAAGAAAGTCGCCTAAGGACGGAGGTAGGGAAGACAAACAAGTGTGCCACGAGCCTTATATTGATGGCTCGTGGCACACTTGTTTTATGGTGAGGGGGTGGAGGGCTTATTTCTTTTTCGAAGCGTTGCAAGCCGGGCATACCCCTTGGATGATGAGGTCCAATACTTGTGGAGTGAAGCCTTCGGGGAGTTCGATCGAAGGCAGGGTCGTCTGTTCGACACACACCGTCTTGCCACAACGCAAGCAGTAGAAGTGTGCATGGGGAGACTCGTTGTGCTCCTCTGCATCGATCTGTGAGACGGCATACTTGATCGCTCCTGTGCCATCATTGATGCGGTGGATCACGCCTACCCCTTCGAGGAGATGGAGTGTGCGAGAGATTGTACTCTTGTCCACCGTCGACAGACGCACCTCGATGTCGCCGAGGGAGAGGGCTTCGTCGGCTTGGGCAAGGGTCGTGTAGATAAGCTCTCTGAGTGCCGTGGGGCGCACTCCCTCCTGTCCGAAGAGAGCTTCAAGTTCGTTGATGCTCAGCACTTTCTTTTTTTCGGGATGATCACACATGGCACAAATTATTTTTAGTCGTTACTTTACTCTGAAGCCCAGTACCCTCATGGCATTGAGGACAACGAGGAGCGATACACCCACGTCCGCAACGATGGCAAGGGTGAGGGTGGCAAGCCCTGCGGTAGCCAAGATCATGATGATGACCTTGAAGGCTAATGCAAATATAATGTTTTGGAGCACTATACGGTGCGTAAATCGAGAGATGTCTACTCCTTCGGAGAGACGGAGGAGGTCGTCGGACTGTATGACCACATCGGCAGCTTCGATGGCTGCATCACTGCCGATGGCTCCCATAGCGAAGCTGAGATCACTCATCGCCATGACAGGGGCATCGTTGAGTCCATCTCCCACAAATGCCACGGTCTCTCCGGCACGGATGAGTGCTTGCACCTCTCTGACCTTGTCCTGTGGCAATAGTCCGCCTATACCTCTGTCAGCACCCACGGTACGAGCGACCTCATCGACGATGGGTTGTCGGTCTCCTGAGAGGATGACGACCTCACGTACACCCTTTTGATGCAGTGCGGAGAGGGCCTGAGTGCTCGTCTCCTTGTAGGTATCTGAGAGGAGGACAGCCCCTTGCCATACGTTGTCGATGGCGATGAGGACGAAGGTGTGGGTCTCGTCGATGAGCCCTTCGGGAAGGGCCACACCGTGCTTCTCCATCATCTTGGGACTGCCTACGAGGATGGTCTTTCCGCTTTCGGTACGTGCCGTGAGCCCGAATCCTGCATCCTCATGGATGTCTGTCACCGAGGGAAGCGTCTCGAAGCCGAAGTATCTGCACACGGCTTGAGCTATTGGGTGAGTGCTGTGGCCTTCGACAGCCACGAGGAGACGGAAAGTCTCTTCGCCTGCACCGTCTGCCGGCTTTGTCGAAGTGACATCAAAATTGCCACGTGTCACCGTACCGGTCTTGTCGAGCGCAAAGGCGGTAATTTGTCTCAGTTTGTCGAGATGTACGCTGCCTTTGAAGAGGAGGCCGTGCTTCGAAGCACTCCCTATGCCTGCGAAGTATGCGAGAGGCACACCGATGACCAAGGCGCATGGGCACGAAGTGACCAAGAATACCAGCCCACGATAAAACCATGTGTGGAAGTCATAGTAGAAGCCCCCATCATACATCGACCACAGCCACGGAACGGTGACGATAAGCACCGCAAGAGCTGTGACGATAGGGGTATAGACACGTGCGAACCTTCGGATGAAGGTCTCTGTCTTGGACTTGTACTGTCCCGACTCTTCGACGAGATGAAGGAGCTTGGCCAGCGTACTTTCGGAGTAAGGGCGACTCACCGTCATCTCTATGGGTGATCCCATCACGATAGATCCTGCGAGGATCATCTCTCCCTGAGAGACATCCACAGGTCTTGACTCTCCGGTGAGTGCCGAAGTATCGAGTGTGGCGATAGACGAAGACAGTGTACCATCGAGAGAGACACGTTCGCCCACACGCAGACGGATCACCTCACCCACGGAGACTTGGGACGGATGTGTCTCTTCCTCCTTGCCGTCACGCAGGACATGGACGGTATCGGGGCGCACATCGAGCAGGTCGCCGATGTTGCGACGAGCCTTCTCCACCGCCTTGTCTTGGAGGATCTCACCGACGGTATAGAGGATGATGAGGGTGAGGGCTTCGGGATACTCTCCTATGTAGAAGGCACCGATGGTCGCCAAGATCATGAGCGAAAGTTCGTTGAAGACGGATCTCTCCTTCTTCCACAGCTCCCACGCCGAGTCGAATATGGGTTCGGCCACGAGGAGGTAGGCGAAGAGATACCAAGCCTTGGGCAACCAACATATCCCCCAGCAGGTAAATCCATTCCACCCGAGGGCGACACCGATGATGAGCATCGCTGTCGCCACTCCGAGGCGGATGTATTCGTTTCGTTTCGATGTCTTGTCTCCGGTGTGGCAGTGAGATGTGCCACATCCGCAAGACGATTGGGTATTATGATTATTGCAACTCATGATGACGATGTTGTTAAGTGGTTTTTCTTCCTATCACAAATGTAAGGATTAACCCCTGCAACCGAGTTGCAATATGCTTTTTGTGGGGCAAAGATCTTATTCGCCCTTGACCCAAAGGTGCTTCATCGCCACCTCTTCCTGACGGATACGGACAGCAAGGAGGCACGCATACACAGGAAGTCCGAAGATGAGTGTGTACCAGGCGTTGCAGAGGAGGGCTACACCGATGAGCTCGGGGATGATGTTGAGGAAGTAGTTGGGGTGACGTACGACCTTGAAGATGAAGCTCGTATCGATCCTTTGGTTCGGCACGATGTAGAGCTTGACCGTCCAGATGTCATGGAGCTTGTAGATGACATAGAAGAGCATCACATAGGCAAAGGCCATCACACCCACGCCCCAAGCCGAAAGGTTGTTGAACTCTATCCCCCTTGCATAAGCCTCATAGAGCGCAGAGAAGTAGTAAGCAATGTGTGCGAGGGTGAGTAGGAGCGAATTTTTCTTGCCGTACTGGACACCGCCCTTGCTGATGAGGCGTTTCTCATTGCGAATCGAGTAGGAGAGCGACACAAGTCTGAGCGCAAAAAAGACTGCGAAAGTGATGATGATGTACTGCATGGTCTGTAATGATTGATTTGTTAATGAATTGTGTTTGTTCTGATTTTCGGTGCAAATATAGTTTTTTTGAGAGAAAGCCACTTTAATAAATTTACACAAATTTGCGATGAGTGTGCTTTCGTGCATCTCCTTTGTCTCGATCTTTTGCCATCATGGAGTCCTGCCTGACAGCTCCCCGAAAAAAAAGTCGTAGGACTTGATCACGAAGGTCGTAAGATTTGAAGACGAAAGTCGTAAGACTTGATTGAGACGATCCAAGGACTTTTTGTGGTGCTGTGTGCGTGGGAGATACGGGGGCGGATGTGAAGAAGGGGCTGTGTCGACAAGGATATTGTGACACAGCCCCTTATGTGGCAAGGTATTGTCAGTTTAGAAGAGGTGGCTCTGGAGGAGGAGTATCCCGAAGCCTGCGATGTAACCCAGCACTGCCAATGGTGAGATGCGACGGAGGTACCATGCAAATGAGACCTTCTCCAAGCCCATCATGATCACCCCCGCGGCCGAACCGATGATAAGGAGGCTACCTCCCGTACCGGCACAGTAGGCAATGAGGTTCCAAAACTCCCCATCGACACAGAGCTGAGCCGACATGGGATCGATCTTGTACATCCCCATGGATGCAGCCACGAGAGGGACATTGTCCACTATGGATGAGGCAGCCCCGATGAGGAAGCTCTGTGTCTCCAGCCCGAGGATCTCCATCTCTGTGGCGAGCGAGCCGAGGATGCCTGTGAGTTCGAGGGTCTTGACCGACATGAGGATCCCGAAGAAGAAGAGGAGCGTGGCGATGTCCACCGTCTGTACGACGAGGCTGACCTGTCGCATGAGCCCTTCTTTGATGTATTTGCGTCTGCGTCTGTAGAAGATGTCGGTGTACATCCATAGGACACCGAGACCGCCAAGCATGGCGAGGAAGGGGGGGAGATGCGTCACAGCCTTGAAGACAGGGGTGAAGAGGAGGATGCCGACACCGAGGGCGAGGATGATGAGCTTCTCATGGCTCGTCATGCGGTGCTGGAGCTCGGCAAGGGCGGCCTCTTCGGCAGAGACTTCCGTATCGTCGGGCGGACAGACTTCACCGTGTAGGAAAGGGGTGACGACGATGAGGGGGATGAGGATCGTAAAGATGCTTGGCAAGAGGAGCGAGGGTATGAGGTGTCCTGCCGTGACATTGCCGTTGACCCAAAGCATGATCGTCGTGACGTCACCGATGGGGGAGAAGGCTCCCCCTGCGTTGGCACTGATGACGACTATCCCTGCATAGAAGAGTCGTAGATCTCTGTCTCCTATGATGCGCCTCAGGATCATGATCATCACGATGGTGGTGGTCATGTTGTCGAGGACGGAGGAGAAGACGAAAGCTATCGATGCCACGACCCACAGCAGTGTCCTCTTCTTGCGTGTGGTGACGATGTCGGCGACATAGCTGAATCCGCCATGGAAGTCGACGACCTGCACGATCGTCATAGCTCCGAGGAGCAGGAGGATCGTCTCTCCTATCTCTCCTACCGTCTCCATCAGGCGCGACTCGACGAGGGGGACGACACCATCGGAGCTGACAGCAGGCTCAAAGGCCGTGAGGGCATACCTGTACAGCACCCACAGCCCCGTACCCATGACGAGGGCTGTCGCTGCTTTGTTGATCTTGAGTGGGTGTTCGAGGGCTATCATGAGATAGCCGAGGATGAAAAGTGAGATGAATAAAACTTCAAACATACGTGTAC
Source organism: Porphyromonas cangingivalis (assembly GCF_900638305.1). Taxonomy (NCBI): domain Bacteria; kingdom Pseudomonadati; phylum Bacteroidota; class Bacteroidia; order Bacteroidales; family Porphyromonadaceae; genus Porphyromonas; species Porphyromonas cangingivalis. The sequence continues at coordinate 1,725,351 of NZ_LR134506.1, read as the reverse complement.
TTACCTAAATGTCTGTCTCTGTGAAACAAGAAAGTGGTGGATGGCTCCGATGACCGAAGCCCTCCGGATGATGATTGCAAGGGGGGATCAACGCACAAAGTTGGTGCGCTCCTTCGGTTCGGCTTCAGGCAGAGGTCTGTCGGCCTCCTTGATGCCTTTGAGGAGCCAGGACATATTGCGCCCGAGGACACGTAGGGTCTGCAACCCTTCGGCATCCTGAAGCACTTCGCCCGGAGTCTCACCGTGGATGATGTTCCAGTACTGAGACGATACGATGGGCATATTGCACGCCATGAAAAATCTGTTGAGACTGTCGAAGGTCGTCGTCGCTCCTCCACGGCGAGCCACCACGACTGCCGCGGCAGGCTTGTATGAGACGGCATCCCTGTTGGAGTAGAGGAGGCGGGAGAGGAGTGCTGTGAGACTGCCGTTGGGGCCTGCGAAGTAGGTCGGCGATCCTACGATGAGGGCATCGGCAGAGAGCATACGCTCACGAGCTTCGTTGTACAAGTCGTCCTCGAAGACACATCGTCCGATGGTCTTGCAACGCCCACAGCCTGTACAGCCCTGTATCGGCTTGGTGCCGATCTGCATGATGTGGGTGTCTATCCCTTCACTTTGGAGTATCTCTGCGACGACCGAAAGGGCGGTGAAGGTATTCCCCTTGGCACGTGCACTGCCGTTGATGAGTAGGACGTTCATAGTCTGTGTTGTATTTATTTTTATGGATGAATGGATGTCCAAAGTTACGACAACTATCTCTATCTCTGTGACAATCCTTGTATTAAAAAATGTCAGTTCGACGTAAGAAAACGAAGAATGAAACAAACTCACAAACCACATTAACGGCCTAACATAGTTGTGGTTATAATTGAAAAAGTGGCGAATGATTTGTGTATTAGTATCTGAAAACCAAGGTGATACACACAAATAAAACGCCACTTTATGAAGACAAATATAGTTGATATTTTTTGTATGGTAGATGACTTCTCAAAGCTTTTTGACCAAACAATCAAGGAAAAGAGTATAGAAAAGGATGGTAAAAAGCGTAGAAACAGGAAGTCTAGGATGTCTGACGGTGAGGTAATGACCATCCTTATACTCTTTCATCTCTCAAGGTACCGAGATCTCAAGGCTTTTTATCTACAATATATCACCCACTCGTGTCGATCCGAATTTCCTGATCTTGTCTCCTACAATCGATTTGTCGAATTGCAAAGTAAAGTGGGATACAAGCTCATCGCATTCCTGAATATGTGCTGTTTAGGCGAATGTACAGGTATCTCTTTTATAGACTCGACCCCGCTGAGAGCCTGTCATGTCAAACGAGCTCAAGGACATAAGACAATGAAAGGATTGGCTCGAAAAGGGAAGTGTACCATGGGGTGGTTTTATGGCTTTAAGCTACACATTGTCATCAACGACAAAGGAGAAATCATCAAATATCAAATCACTCCGGGCAATTGTGATGACAGAGAACCCCTTAAGGACTCGGCTTTCACCAAGAAGCTTTTCGGTAAACTCATCGGAGATAGAGGTTATATCTCCCAAAGTCTTTTTGATCAACTCTTTGTCGATGATATTCACATGATCACAAGAATCAAAAAAACATGAAGAACTCTCTTATGCATCTTTACGACAAAGTGTTACTAAGAAAAAGAACTCTCATAGAGACCGTCAATGATATGCTCAAAAACGTCTGTCAGATAGAGCATACCAGACATCGTAGTGTTAACAATTTTCTTACCAACCTTATCTCGGGGCTGATTGCTTACAACTTCCTCCCTAAGAAGCCTGAGCTGAATATTGAAATCGTTAGAAACCCCAAACTTCCTACTTGCGCTTAAATCGAACTGGCGTCTTATTACATATAGACAAGGCGAAAGGCAACGACTCGGGGGTGACCGCTCATATCGAGCGGACATACGCCCCGAATAATGTCGATGCCTCTCGCACATGCTTCAATCGGGAACTGGTGCAATTCCCAGAAAATATCACGAGCCGAACACAGGCTATCGAGCACCGAATAGCGACCGCAGGTATCTACCGAAAGGTCTCCGACAATCAAGTGCGAGCCTTGCGATTTATCCTCTCGGGCTCGCACGAGGATATGCTCCGCATCGAAAAAGAAGGACGACTCTCTGAATGGTGCGAGGCTTCGATGGATTGGCTACGACAGACCTTCGGAGCGGAGAATGTCGTAGCAGCCACGCTCCACGCAGACGAAGAGACGCCCCACATCCACGCCACCGTCGTGCCAATCGTGCAAGGCGAAAGACGCAAAGCCAAGGATGAAGCCGACAACGGCAAACGCAAGTACAAGACCAAGCGAAACAAGGTGCGCCTCTGTGCCGATGATGTCCTCACGCCCAAGAAGCTGGAAGAGTATCAAACGACCTATGCCCGAGCGGCTTCGGCTTAGAACGAGGTCTTCACGGCTCGGAAGCCAAGCATCGCATGAACATGGCGTATTACAAAGAGTTGGTCAAAGCAACCGAAAACAAGAAGGCAGAGGAAGCTGAGCTCAAAGAGCATGTTGCCCAACTGGAAAAGAAAGCAGGTAAGCTCCGTATCAAGGGAACGCTCTATTCATTTTTTGGTAATTCAGAGCTGGACAAAGCCGAACAGCGTATCGAATCTCTTGAAAAGGAGGCAGAACAAGCTCAATACCTCAGCGAAAAAGAAAAGAACGACATTCGCAAGGAGATTGTCGTCCTACAAGACAGGTTCAAGGATAAGGACAGGGAACTGGAATAACAGCGTAAGGAGTTGAAAGCCTACGAGGAGGAGCGGAGTTTTATTCAGAGATTTATGCCCCCATTCTTTGCCCTCCTCAATGTACGCAGGCTCTTAGCGTTTATGGGCTTCTCAGATGAGCAAGTCACACAGATGTACCGCACAGGCAATGCCGTGCGAGCCAAAGCCAAGGTTTACTCCTCGATGTACAGACGCTACTTCGAGGAGGAAGACACGATGCTCTGTATTGAGAAAGACCAAAAGCAAAAGCCCTTCCTCTCCATCAACGGCTTATCTGTCCCCGATTGGTGCGAACACAAGTGGCAACAGCTTATTAGGCGAAATAGAGCGAGGAAACTTTGAACCCTCAAAACTGCTCATTCTCTGTCAGATTGATAATCTCTTTGATTTTATCCTGAATCCAATTAAGTACCTCTTTCTCACAAATTTGTGGATATTGCGCAGGATCATGCCAGTTGTTCCCCTCATCATCAGAAATCCAGCTCCAACCAAAGAGATTATCTTCGTGGGGAGGGTCAGAGAAACAATCAAGCTTTCTCTCTTCCGTCGAATTGAAGGAATTAGAATTCTTAATTATACTAATCCATACACGTTCCCAATAATGTCTATTCTCTGTTTTTATACGAATCGCATAATTTGTCCATTTTTGAGGTACTAGGAGTAGAGCTCCATTATCCTCGGTTACCTTATAAGAAATATTCTGGTCCTTAGCCCATGTATTCAGTGGAGAAAATATATACCTATCTCTGATTTCCTTTCCCATCTCTTCGCTTAGCTGCAGTAATATTGAAGTTGCACTAATATTATCAATGGCTTCTTGAATAACATTTTCTTTGTATGCAGTATCCATATCTTGGGATGTGAGCTGTTTGATAATAGCAATATAATCTTGGATAGTACGATGGATTGGTTTTGGAGATTGAGACTGTGCAAACTCCTCCAACAAGTTTAATACATCTTGTCCATAGGAGAGTTGGGCAACATTAAAAATTTCTCCTCCCAATGATATCTCTGATGGCTCGCAACCATATAACGTAAGATAAACTAATTTGAAGTTGTTTTCCCCAAACTCTTTTTTCCCATAGTTGTAATATCGAAGCAATTGGTTTGGTTGGTCGCTCGCATAGATTTTATTCTCTATAATGATGGCATGGTTTCCATCTTCAAGAATGATATCTATCCGCCCTCCATCAGTCTGTGTTACCTTTCCTACATACCTCTCAACTAACTGACCTTTACAATGTATAATGTAGTTTTCAGGTAAATCTATGGTCCCCAAGAAAGATTTAAGAAATACATCTCCCAATCCATGGTCAGCATTGGGGTTGAGTAATGTTGCCAATAAGCGTGAATGTAAATGCACTTCATCAGAGCTCAGATTCAGTGCAGAAAACACATTAAAGCATTTCCCATCCTCCTTTTCTTTCTTAATTCTCTCTTGTTCTACTTTATGCAAGTGTGACAACTTAGATAAGAGTTTTTGTATATCCTCCATCATAACACAAAATATCTTACTAAATTTCTCTCTCTACAATCTTATTCAATTCCTCCTCTACTTCTTCAATGCTGGGGAGGGTAGAGCGGAGATTATCGGGGATAGCCTTAGTGAGCTGATAGTCGCTGACGCCTATTGGCTGTTCATAACCCGAGAGGGCATATTGAGCCACAACCTTATCGCCACCATTGCAGAGCAGCAAGCCGATAGTCTTATTGTCGTGTTCGCCTCGGAGCGTGTCGTCTATCACATTGATGTAGAAATTCAGTTGCCCCATATATTCGGGCTTGAAAGGCGTTGCTTTCAGTTCAATGACCACATAGGCATGTAGCTGAATGTTGTAAAGAACGAGGTCAGCATAGAAATCTTGTTCGCCCACCTGAAAATGCTTTTGCTGAGCCACAAAGGCAAAGCCACTACCCATCTCGAGCAGATACTTAGTGATGTGCGACACCAACTGATGCTCAATGTCTCGCTCCGCCATCTGCTCCGTCTGCCCCATGATGTCGAAAATGTAGGGGTCTTTCATCAAATAGTTGGCGAGGTCGCTCTGTGGCTCGGGCAGACGCACTGCGAAGTTGGTTACTTTCTTCGCCTCAATCTGACGAGCGAAGAGGTTGGTATCCAACTGTGTTTTCAGCACGTTCCGACTCCAGCCGTTCGCGACGGCTTGCGTGATGTACCAATAGCGTTCGCCAAGAGGTAGCTTGCTATTGAGGAGTATTACATGGCTCGCCCAATTTGTACGAACGACCGCAGAACGCTTGAAGAGTTCTTCTATTTGCTGAATGTCTTTCTGATAGATGGAGGATAGTGTTTGAACTACTTCTCCTAATTGTGCAACAGGTTGTTGCACTAATTCAAATGTCTGATTATTTGCATTTTGAATTAACGCAACAGGTTGTTGCGTAATTTCGTTGAGGGCTTTCGTTTGCTTCAAAACCTGCTCCACGGAAGGATTGGCCAATGTCTTATCCGCCTCTCCCAGCTGCACTAAGACTTCCAATGTATAAGCCTTGGCGAATTGGCACATATAAAGCAGATTGCGAGCCGAATATCCTTTCTTATCGGGATATTGCGAGCGAATAGCCTCCGAGAGCTTGTCAATAACCTTAGCACCCCAGCCCTCTCTCTCTTGGAGGTAAAGAATGAAATGCCCCACCTTCCAATAGTGAAAGAGCATATCGGCATTGGCGGATGCCACGATGCGCACCTGAGTTTGCTCGATGTCTGTCCCGATGGCATGTACGATAGGAGCGAAGTCCTTGCGGTCTATGGCTTGTATTTCTTGTTTCATAGGGCTATAACTGATTGAATTTACTCATCGCATTCGCCTTGATGTCGTCTGCAATGTCGATGTAAGGCTTCATGGCCTTGTAGTCGCTGTGTCCTGTCCACTTCATAACCACCTGCGGAGGGATACCGAGGTCAAGGGCATTACAAATGAAGGTGCGACGCCCAGCATGCGTACCAAGGAGAGCATACTTGGGCGTGACCTCGTCTATACGCTCATTACCTCGGTAGTACGTCTGACGCACAGGCTCATCTATGCCTGCTAACTCTGCCAATTCCTTGAGGTAGTCGTTCATCTTTTGGTTGGTAATCACAGGCAAGACCTTGTCATCTTCAAAAGCTACATCCTTATATTTATCCAAAATCGCCTTGCTGTGATTGTTCAGTTCGATGATCAGGCTGTCCGAGGTCTTAACGGTGGTCACCTCGATATGCTCGCCTTTGACATCGCTTCGGCGGAGGTTGAACACATCCGAATATCGCAAGCCTGTGAAGCATTGAAAGAGGAATACATCACGCACTCGTTCGAGAGCCTGCTTGTTCGCAGGTATTTCGAACTCTCGGAGCTTCGTCAGCTCATCCCACGTCAGGAAGATGATTTTCTTCTGCGTGCTCTTGAGTTTGGGCTTATAAGTGTCGTAAGCATTGTTCTGATGCACTCCTTGTTTGAAAGCCCAACGCAAAAAACATTTGAGGAATGCCAGCTGCTTGCCGATGGTGCTATTACGCATCTCCTTGACCTCACGAAGATAAGCGACATAGTCGTTCAGTCCCTTTTCATCGAAAAACTCGAAATTGAGTTCCTCTCGAAAGTTCGAAAGGTGATTCTTTACGGCTGCAAACTTCTCATAAGTGGAGTGTGTCCAATCATTCTGTCGACCACAATCACGCACAAACTCATCAAAGACCTTATAGAAATCGTTGCCCTCTGTGGCTTTTTTCTTTTTGGAGGGCTTCACTTCTTCCTCCGCAGGTTTGTGCAGAGCATTGAATGCCTCATTGATTTGCTCGGGCGTAGGCATCACCTCATCGACCTCAAACTTCTTGAATATTTCCTGTATCTCGGTATAGTAGCCGAGGAGCGAAGGATTGATTTCGGCTGCCGACTGCTTAAGCTTGTTGGTGCAACCATTTTTGACCCGCTGTTTGTCTGCATCCCACTTAACAGCATCAATGCGATATCCCGTAGTAAACTCGATGCGCTGAGAGGCAAAGTTCACACGCATGCGGATAGGCACATTCTCCACAATGGGAACACCTGCCTTCTTGCGACTCTCAAGAGCAAAGATGATATTGCGTTTGATATTCATATTGTCTGGGTGTGTAGTTTCTGCACCCGAAAATACACCCAAAAATCGATATAACCAAAGATTCTCTATGAAATCTCATTTTATTGAATCAGAACACAAATAGCTGAAAAGCAATAGATTGAATATCTGTGACTATTTATAAGAGTTCAAGAGAAAGAGCCTCCCCTCTTGAGGATCGATTCCCCCTTGAGGATAAAAAGAAAAGGTGTACCGCTCTGTCTTTCGACTGCGATACACCTTTTCAGATGATTCTATGTAAGGGATCCGAAGATCGCCCCACTGCCCGTGCTCTTCCGGCCTTAGGCTTCACCCTTGCTCGCTTCGTACTCGGCGAGGATTTCTCTGGCTTTGTCGAGGATTGTGGAGTCGTTGAGCTCCACGATACCACCGTCGGGACCGGGTTGGATGTTGATACCTGCGCTACGTCCATCTTTGAAGTTGTGCCCACCGAAGTAGTTGCGCACCGTTTCGACTTTGATACCGAGTTCGTCTGCAATACGCTGAGATGCCCCATCAGGAAGGGAGTCTTTGATTCGTCTTAGCTCGTTGAATGTCAATGTTTTTGTCATAGCTGGATGTATTTATCAAGGTGATTACTAAATTTTATTACTCACAATTATTGATTTGCAACCCTAACTTAGTTATTTTCTTCCGAACAAACAAATTTCTATGGAAATAAATACTTAAACTTTTTTCGCACATTTTTTATCCATCCTCTCAGTACCCAATTATCGTGATGATGACGGACGAAAGAGGAGGGATTATGCCTAATTTTTGTCATTGTGTGCATGGATAATCCTCCGTATTTTTGTCTGAGGAAAAGGGTGTCAAAGACTCGCATCCCCTTTCCGGCTTGAAATCTTCACGACTTATTTTAAGGACAAGAACAAAGACTATGGACACTACTTCTACGGCAACTGCCACCCTCACAGCCACCGATGCTTCCGAACTCCTCATATCGGCTTACACCGACGGTCATACCCTCGATGTGGATACCGTCCTCCGCAACGCTGAAGCCTCCACAGGTACGGAGATTTCCGTCCACGGACTCTGTACCCATGCGTGTCGTCATGCAGGGCGCAAGGTGTTTCTCAAAGGTTCGGAGCGTCGTCAGGTCATACGTATAGACGGAAGTGAGGTGGGAGGCTTCGACCACGAAAAGTGTACGGGAAAGAAGCTCTGCGTGCGTGGGATGCTCAAGGAACAACGCATCGACGAGACCTTCTTGCAGAAGTGGGAGGAGCGTCTCAGAGAACGCCGGGGACAAGGGCACAACGATCCCCTCGGCGGATGCAGTGCAGACAGACAGTCTCGTGGCGAGACGGCAATCACGGTGGAGGATCGCATAGCGGCATTCCGACAGAAGATCGCCCAACGCACGGCTGAGAGTGGCAAGGCTTACTTGTCCTTCTACCACATCGTGGCACAGGACTATATCATCCTGCCATAAGAGAGTACCGAAAAAGGTGGTCTGACGGATGAAACAGGTCGTCTGAGGTGATCATTGCCTCAGACGACTTTTTTGTGTCTCATGGGCAAAACAAAAGGGACACCCGATGTGATGATGTCGGGTGTCCCTTTCGTTATCTCGTTTCAGTCTATTTCTTCATGGTCGTGTGGTGATGTGGAAGCAGGCTTGTTTGATCTCGTGCTTGATGTAACAACGTCCGTCGGCTCTGAGATCGGATAGGACGATGGCGAGGACGTGTTTGAGTTCGTCGGGCGAGAGCACACGTGGTTCGTCGGGGTCGACCTTCTTGTATCTGCGCCAGCTGATGTCGAAGGTGGTGGCATAGAGATGTGTGCTGTGGTCGGTGGCGTTGACATTGCCGCGTTGGAGCCGCTTGACATCTTGCCGTGTGCGGGTGATGCTGGTGACGATCGGACGATAGAGGGGCAGACCTTTGTCTTTGAGCCGGGCGACGAATCGACGACCTATCTCGTTGAGGAGGTCGTGTGCCTTGGGGACGAGGTAGGGTACGGAGTGGGTGAGGGGGTCGATCTGTATCCTGTCGTTGCTGGTGACTTCGCGGAGCTTACCGAGGACCGGGTCGAGGGCTTCTCGTGATTCGAGAGGGCGGATGCCGATGCGTTCGGCGGCTTGGAGCTGGAGATCGTTGAGGTCGTTGAAGTCCCTGCGGAAGCTACCCTTGTATCTGATACCGCTCGTGACCATCGTATGCTCCATGTCTTCGCGCTCCCCCCGAGAGGGAAGGGTGATGAAGTCCTCGAGCCAGAGCACTCCGATAAGGGTGATGATTATCAGTGGGATAATATATCTGACGAGGAGGGGTAGGTAATTGATCCGCTCTTCGTCGTGCAGGTATTCGATGTCGCTTGTTTCGGTGTTGTGTCCTATCTCCATTTGTGCCAACTTTTGATACAAATATAGGGCAAAAAAATTATCTTTGTGCCTATACAAACATAAGGATCACAATGGATGCAAAGTCAATAAAAGGGATGGGAACGGCACTCATCACCCCCTTCAAGGAGGACGACAGTGTCGACTACGCAAAGCTCAGAGAACTTGTCGAACTACAGATAACTGCCGGTGCTGACTTCATCGTCGCCATAGGGACGACGGCGGAGTCGCCTGCACTCACCACCGAGGAGCAGGATGAGATCATCCGCACCATCAAGGAGATCAACAAAGGGCGTATCCCTCTCGTCGTAGGTGTCTGTGGCAACGGTACAAACAAGGTCATCCACCGTATCCTCACCATGGACAAGGAGGGCGTGGATGCCCTCTTGTGCGTGTGTCCGTACTACAACAAACCTACTCAAGAGGGACTCTATCGACACTTCAAAGCCCTTTCGGAGGCAAGCCCTCTACCTATCATCCTCTACAACATCCCTGCTCGTGCAGGGGTCAATATGTTGCCCGAGACGACACTCCGCATCGCTCGTGAGTGCCCCAACATCATCGGGATCAAGGAGGCTTCGGGCATCGTCGGTCAGATCGACATGATCATCAAGCAGAGAGAGCCGGACTTCATCGTACTCAGCGGTGACGACACGATCACCTATCCACTCATCGCCATGGGTGCCGATGGGGTGATCTCGGTCATCGGGAATGCCTTCCCGCAGGCGTTCAGCACGATGGTGCGCTTGGCTCGTCGGGGCGATATCACTTCGGCTTTGCCGATACACCACTCGTTCAAGGAGCTTTACCCCCTTCTCTTCGTGGATGGCAATCCTTCGGGCATCAAGATGGCCATGAAGCACTTGGGTATGCTCAACGGTCATCTCCGTCTGCCCCTCGTCCCCATGACGGATGAGAACAGCGCAAAGATGGCTGCCGTCCTGAGTGACATCACCGGCAAATAATCAAATCAATCATTATCAAGTTATACCTCAAAACAATGCAAAACAACAACATCAAACTCAGGCTGACTGTAATGAACTTCCTCCAGTTCGCCACCTGGGGAGCCTGGCTCATCTCTCTCGGAGGATACATGGCTGTAAAGCTTGGTGCCGATGGCGAACAGATCGGTGCGGTCTATGCCCTCATGGGTATCGCTTCGCTCTTCATGCCCGGTATCATCGGTATCATCGCTGACCGTTGGGTCAACGCCGAACGCCTCCTCGGTATCCTTCACCTCATCGCCGGCGGTATCCTTATCGCTGTGGCAAACACCACGGACTACGGATCATTCTATGCCCTCATGCTCTTCTTGTGTATGTGTTATATGCCGACCTTGGCACTGACCTACACGATAGCATACTCGGCTCTCAACAAGGCAAGACTCGACATCGTCAAGACTTTCCCTCCCATCCGTGTATGGGGGACAGTAGGTTTCATCCTCGCCATGTGGATCGTCGACCTCTCGGGATCGGGACGTAGCGAGATGCAGTTCTACATCTCTGCCGGCTTCGCTATCCTCTTGGGTATTTATAGCTTTACACTCCCTGCTTGTCCGCCCAATAGGGACGCAGGTGCGGAGAAGAAGAGCCTCCTCTCTACACTCGGGCTCGATGCTTTTGTCCTCTTCAAGAGCCAAAAGATGGCGGTATTCTTCATCTTCTCCGTCCTCTTGCGAGCGTGTCTTCAGATCACCAATGCCTTCGGCAATCCTTTCCTTGACAGCTTCAAGGCCGATTATGCCGATAGTCTTGCCGTAAGGTACCCCAACGTCCTTCTCTCCCTCTCTCAGATCTCCGAGACCCTCTTCATCCTCGCCATCCCATTCTTCTTGAGCCGATTCGGCATCAAGAGGGTGATGCTCATCAGTATGTTGGCATGGGTACTTCGTTTCGGGTTCTTCGGTATCGGCAATCCCGGTGACGGATTTGTTTTCCTCGTCCTCTCGATGATCGTGTACGGCATGGCATTCGATTTCTTCAATATCTCGGGATCGATCTTCGTGGACCGTGAAGTAGACACCAAGATACGCGCTTCGGCACAAGGACTCTTCATCATCATGACCAATGGTATCGGTGCCATCATCGGCAGTCTCGCCAGCGGATGGATCGTCAAGCACTTCACCCACGACGGAGTCACTGCATGGCAGACCGTGTGGTTCATCTTGGCAGGTTATGCCTTTGTGATCATGGTCCTCTTTGCCATCCTCTTCCGTTACAAGGAACAGCCCGGAGCTATCTCTGCGCAGGATGTCAAGCACTGATCTTCATCCCAAGACAAGCTTATGAGACATCTTACAGACATCGAGATAACCGCTCTCAAGAAGAACGGCTGTTACTCCAAGGACTGGTCGCTCGTCGAGGTGCATGATGCGTTCGATCCCGACACTTGCTTCTATTCCACTTTCATCGGCAAGTGTTACATCGGCGACTTGTCGGGCTATCGTGACAACGAGCTCGGCATACCCCTCCCCAACGGCATCCGTCATGCCCTCATCCACGAGTGTCACATCGGCAACCACGTCCGCATCGACCATGTCAACGACTGTATCTCACGTTACGACATCGGTGATCACACCACGATCAGCAACATCTGCACCTTGGCGATGAAGGGGGATTCGACCTTTGGCAACGGTACTGCCGTCTCCGTCCTCGATGAGATGGGGGGCATAGAGATCAAGATATGTGACCTCCTCACCGCCCATACCGCCTATCTCATGGCATTCATGGGGCACGACAAGGCTCTCAAGCAGAGTCTCGGACGACTCTTTGACACTTATACCGAAAGTCTCCGCAGTGACCGAGGACATATCGGCCAGCACGTGACGATCAAGAACGCCGGCTCGATCATCAACGCCCGCATCGGAGCACACACCGTCATCGACGGTGCCACGCTCCTCGAAGACTGCAGCCTCAACAGTACGCCCTCTCGTCCCGTCTATATCGGACCTAATGTGATGGCGGAGCACTTCATCGCAGCCTCGGGGGCGAAGATCTCCGGAGGCTCGGTCGTGCACTACTGTTTCGTGGGGCAGTCCACCAAGATCGACCGCCTCTTCTCTGCCGAACACTCCTTGTTCTTTGCCAACTGTCAGTGCGAAAACGGTGAGTCCTGCGCAGTCTTTGCCGGTCCCTACACCGTCACCATGCACAAGAGCAGTCTCCTCATCGCAGGACACTACTCCTTCCTCAACGCAGGCAGTGGTTCGAACCAGTCCAATCACCTCTACAAGCTCGGCCCCATGCACTTCGGTGTCGTCGAGCGAGGGAGCAAGACCACCAGCGACTCCTACGTCCTCTGGCCCTCACGTATCGCCCCCTTCAGCCTCATCATGGGTCGACACGTTCACCACATCGATACCTCCGACTTTCCCTTCTCGTATGTCATCGAGAACGACGACGAATCCTACCTCGTCCCCGGTGCCAACCTGCGCTCCATCGGTACCATACGTGATGCGAAGAAGTGGCCACAGCGTGACCGCCGTCATCCCGAGGACCGCACGGACTGCATCAACTTCAACCTCCTCAGCCCCTTTACCATCGGCAAGATGGAGCGAGGCTACAACCGCCTCAAGGAGCTCCGCGCCTTCATCGGTCACCACGGCAAGACGTACATTTACAACAACATAAACATACGTTCGTCCTCCTTGGAGCACGGCCTCAAGACCTACGACCTCGGGATCAAGAAGTTCATCGGCAATTCCGTCATTCAGCAGATGAAGGACTGGGACCTCACTTCCGAAGAGAGCCTTCGTGCCTGCCTTCTGCCCAAGCACACCCGGAGTGCCGGCGAATGGCTCGACATCTCGGGGCTCATCGCTCCCAAGACTGCGATAGACAAGATCGTCGAAGGTATCAAGGACGGCACACTCTCCGACCTCTCGGGGATCAATGCCGCCTTCCAATCTCTCCATGGCTCGTACTACGACTTGGAGTGGGAATGGTCGTACCACCTCATGTGCCGTTGGTACGGCATCCGTCGTCACGAAGACATCGACTCCGCCCTCATCACACGCATCGTCAAGGAGTGGATGGACGCCGTCATCACCATCGACAAGTACCTCCACAGCGATGCCTACAAGGAGCATGAGATCGTCGGGCGTATCAGCTTTGCTAACCAACGCTACGCCGACATCGACGAAAAGATGGCAGCGATCGAAAACAACCCCATCGTGCTCGAAGTCACCGAACACATAGAGAAGAAGCGAACCCTCGGCGAACAGACCCTCGAACGTCTCGTGAAGATCACGCACTGACGCCCGAGTCCTCGTCTCTACCTCACAAATAGGGGCTGTGCCAAAGGTAAACACCACGGCACAGCCCCTGTTTCTGTGTTTTGAACTTCTCCAACTCCCTGCCTATCGGGAGCCCCCCATTCTCTACCCAATATCCGCCCCCAAAAAAGTCGTTAGACTCGATTTCAAAGGTCGTTAGACTTTCGTCATCGAGTCTAACGATTCGTTTTGTCACCTTCTACACCGATCGAAGCACCCTTATAAACACATCCCGAACTCCTCTCCCTCTCCTTTGTGTTTCTATCTCTGTAGGAGATTTTTATTCTTCTTATGGGCGGAGGCTGAGGCGGAGCATGAGGCCGTAGGACTTGGAGATGAAAGGGTAGGTGTGGAGGGAGACGAGAGGGGTACGGCGGTCGATATCGTAGAAGCCCCTCAGGGAGAGACCTGTGGTGATGGTGTAGTCGAGGGCGAGGCGGGTGGTGAGGGATCGGACGCCTTGGGTGGCTTGGGCGGTGTATCGGCCGAGGTCACGGGAGACGATGTAGTTCTGCCCGAGGGTCATGGAGCATTGGGCGGTGAGGGCGGAGTCTTCGACTTTCTTCTTCGTGAAGAGGCGAAGGACGGACGGCACCTTGGTGCGGTAACGGAGGCCGGCGAGGACTTCGTCACGGTACTGTTCGAGGAGGCGTGCGGACTGAAGGAGGAGGGTGAGTTCGCGCACTTTGTTGTAACGTACATCGAACGAAGGGCCGTGCTTGATGCCGACTTCGATGCCGATGAAGGGGGAGAGTTCGTCACGTTGGGTCATCGTCAATGGTTCGTAAAGAGCACCTGGGCGGAGGTTACCACCGGCTTCTTCGACAAAACCTATCCGTTCGTCCGAAGAGAACCCTTGCCAATGGTCACGGAGTCGATAGCTGTTGACCTCCATTCGTCCGCGGTAGCGGTGTTGTAGTTCGAGCTTGGGGAAGAGTTTTTTCAGTCGGGGAAAGAGCTCTGTCAGATCAAGATGGATGCCCCAGTTGGGGAGTATGGCGGTGAGCCCGGGAAGGAGCTTGTCCCCTTGGTTCATCCTTTTCGCATAAGTCATCATAAAGGCTTGTCCCAAGACATCGGGGTGGGTGGGGGTTATCTTTTCGGCCAGGGATGAGGCGTGGGGATTGTCCATGCCGATGTAGTCGGACTTGAGTGCCGAGCGTCGGGCAAGGATGGAGTGTCGGTAATCCTCGAAGAGGGCGGATCGGTAGCCTTCTTCGCGCAGAGGGCGATCAAAGAAGTGTCCGAGACCGATCGTGGAGAACGAGAGCGAGCCCATACGGCGGGGGCGAGTGTGGGCTTCGGCAGGGAGGAGTTCGGCACGGGAGTGGTGGATGTGGGAGAGATAGAGGTCGAGGCGTAGACCCTTGAGAGGGGCGAAGGAGAGCTCGGCCTCAAAGTCGGCGTTGTGGTACCACGAGAGGGGGCGTTGGCGACTGCGGTCGGTGATGACCCAAGCCTTGTCTATCGTCCGGCGGAGGTGCTTTTCTTCGTCTCCGAGGCCAAGCATATATCCGAGTCCGGGGGCGGTGAGGTCACCCCCTTTCGACAGTCCGAAGAATGCCCCTGCCTCGGGCAGGAATCCGGGAATGTGACTGCCCCAACTGTCTCGCTGACGGAGAGACAGGTGTCGTAGCCATCGTTCGAGTCGGTAAGAGAGGAGGATGTCTCTCATCGTCGTGCGACGGACATTGTGTCCTGTGGAGAGTTGTCGGTGTGAGAGGGCTTCGCGATCCCAGCGGTAGTTGCCCGTCAAGGTCAGGGAGCCTGAGAGTCCTTCGAGAAGACGATGCTCGAACTTCGGAAGCCGGAGACTGAGGTGCCCACGACTGTCATAACTTGCCGTCCGTCCGAGGTGGAGGAGGGAGTGTGCGATGGTGTCGGACAAGGCTCTGAAGGCGACATCACCGTGTCGTGAGAGTTCGCGCTCGAAAGGTTCGTCGATCAGGGCATTCGTCATACTGTCCCACGAGAGACGGAGGATGTCCGCCACTTGCCATCCGATACGGAGGCTACGCTCCCAGTCGAAGCGGTGGTAGAGGTGGTGTGAGACCTTGTCGTCGTTGTCGAAGATGGTCTTGTCCCACTGTTTGCGGTGGTCGTAGGTGCGTCGCCATCTCGACACGACCTGCCATTCCTGCGGATAGGGATAGAGGGTGAGGTCTTTGTCGATCTCAATCCCCTTGGGCTGTGCCGTGAAAGCATAGATGAGGTGGGAGGTGGCGTGACGGCGGTAGTGCCCGGCGAGTTCGGGCGAGGAGAGACGGCTCTCCTCTTGTCGGTAAGCGAGACGGAGGTTGGCCGGGTGCCAAAACTTCGGTATGGAGTCTTTGATGTCAAAATGGACATCCTCGATCGACAAGAGACCGGTCTGCTCGATGTGGGAGACCTTGAGGTCGTAGGCTTGGCGTTCGTCATCGGAGAGGGCGGTGAGCCTTTCGGAGTAGAGGATGTCGTCGGCGATGGGGTCAAACTTTGGTGATGAGCGACGGAACGAACGTTGGTACTTGATGGGGATGTCCGCCTTCCATGATGGGGGGAAAAACTTGCCCAACCTCAGTTCGCCTCTGAGATCAAAGTGGCGACTGTCGTCCATACGGAGGTGGCGTATATTGTTGTCGATGAGTCCGAAGCCTGCACTACGGGTCGTGCCGGAGACTTCGATCCGTGCAAGGTCGGAGAGGCGGAGGTCGGCTTGGGCGGTGAGGGCATGTCCTCCGCCATGACCGGTACCCGAGACACGGAGTTCGTCAAACCACACTTCGCCCCTGAGCGTATGATCGACGGTCGACCGTACACCTATCATCACTGCCGTGACATCACCGAGGGAGGGATGCCCTTTCACGGAGATTGTCGTCCTTGAAGGTGACGAAAGTACTTCTTCAAAAGGGCGAGAGGGGTCGTGACCGAGGGCGGCATCTCTTTTGTTTTTGAGACGGGCGAGCTCTTGGAGAGGGATTTCGACATTGTTGTCGACAGGCCAGATGTCGTACTCGTTGAGTGGGAGAGTGCCATCCGGAGCAAAGGCCGTCACCTTGAGCGGAAGTCTATACTCGTAGTAGTTCTCAGTGTAGTCCCTCCCGAGTCTCACGAAGACTTCGAGCGCACCATCGGTGAGGAGCTTGGGATCGTCCACAGGCGACTCTGCGTGGACATACATCTTGAGTTTGTCGTAGTGACGAAGGTCGTGGCGGAAGGACTTGTAGATCCCCACGGGTTGTCGGCCTTCGAGGCGGTCGAGACGGAGGCTCAGCGAACGCTCGTCTTGGAGTGCGGAGTCGAAGACCTCTTGCGCTCTTTCGCGGTCAAGCCCGGGAGGCAAGACATAGGGGACTGGTGTGCGACCGCTGTCTTCTTCGAGGCTGAGGACTCCCAAGGCTACATCGCCGGTGCGCCTATCATCCGTCGTCAGAGGCGCATCGAAGAGTGACCAGTCGCTACGGACGAGTCTCAGTGCCGCCCAACGCAGGTGCACCGTCTCCTCAAAGCCTTTGACAAAGAGCCTTATACCCCTCACGTCTCGCAGAGAGGGCTGACTGCCGATACGCTCGCTGTACTGAGAGAGGGGGATGCGCACCTTGTACCATGTGACCTCTTTGGTTCCGTCGGGTGTGTCTACCTCGGTCTTTTGTTGTGAGACGATGTGGTTGCGACCGACTTCGAAAGAGCCCTTGTCGATCTTCATCCGATAACGGAAGAAGGCTTCTGTCTTGTCCATCTGCATATCGCCGTCCAGGTCTTCGGTGTCGGGCATCCACGAGCGTGCCGACTGCTGGCCGTGTATGGTCCGTGTCGAGGAGTTGCCCTCCACACCGTTGACGAACTTATACCTCGTGAGGATGTCGGCCTCCACACGGTCCCAAAAGTCACCGAGGTAGAACTGATAGTCATCTCCTGCCGGGTCGTTGAGAGGGTGAAAAGGGGCTTCGGTGCCGTCGATCTTCCAACGCTTGGCATCTCTGTACCCTGCCATCTTATCGAGGAAGTCGGTATAAGCTCCGTGTGTCTTCTCCATCGACGAGGACAGACCATTGTAACCGATGTCTTGGGGATTGTCCTCGTCGCCCATACGGTCGAAAGCGTAGACCTGCACCTGTTCGGCAGGAGCTTGACCGAGAGGTATGTCGTAGGTCTTTCGTTCGGGGTGGAGGGTCGAGGGGAGTCCGTTTTCGTAGGCATGGGCATCGTCTGCCAAGATGTCTTCGGAGAGTCGCCCGAGATCGATGATGAGTTCGCCCCCCTTGGGCGGAGTCGTCGCTTCGGCAAAAGGATCCATGAACCAACCCTCGATGTATTCGACCCTTGCAGCCTCGAAGTCTCGCACCGGCAACGAGCGCATCACCCCCCCCCACATCCGCATCGGATCGGAGAAGTAGGCTTCCGTGTCGATGCTCGTGGTCGAGAGGTTGTAGGGGCCTCGCTCTTTGGGATAAAAGGAGAGATTGACGGTGTTGAGAAAGCTACTCGACAGTCGGGTGTGATCCGATGAAGGGAAGAGCTCGATGTAGGGGACTTCTCTGACAAACAGCCCTTGTCTCTGAGCTTTGTTTCGGCGAAGGTGGTCGGGCATGATGTTGCCGAGATCTTCACGCACCAGACGAGGGTCGATGCTGTACCAAGCCAAGAGTGCCCTGTGGTCGCCGTCAAGAGGAGTGTCTGTCCCTGAAGGAGGTGAGGACAGTCGCCACGCCCATGGATCGAGGAGATCGTAGGTCGTGGTACTTTGTTCGAAATCCTCCACGACAATATCCTGATCCTCTTTGTTTGCCATATCGAGCTTTGCAAAGGCTGTGCGAATGTTCAGAGACGAGGGTTCGTCAAGTTCGAGCATGGGGAGGGTGTTGAGCCACTCTGTCCAACGCGCCGATGTCATCCCATAATCCAGATGCAACCCCCACATCCTGTTGTGTATCGGCTCTTCGCCCCATCGTATCCGCCTACGTATCCCTCGCTCCCGATAGTCCAGTGCTGTCGCTCCCACGGAGAGGTAAGGCGACAGCGCATAAGTAGCCTCGATACCCATGAGGGTCTTGTCTCTGCGGGAGGATCGGTCACGCTCTTCGATGACGACCTCTATCTCCTCGGACTCGGAGATCGCTGCCGAGGGGAGTAAGGTCAGTTCGCCCGAAGCATAATTGATCGAGAAGTCCGCCCCCTCCTGGAGTTGTCGCCCCCGAGTGGTGAGCGTGACACTGCCCGGGACGATGTCGCTCCCTCCGAGGAAGATGGTCGTCCGTGCATCGGAAGAGTATTCGCCCTTGAAACTGAAGAGGTCTATGTCTGTCAGGCGTCGGGCAACGATCTGAGTCGTGTCGTACAACTGCTCATAAGTGGGATAGTACGAGGCACCGCCATTGGCTCGACGGATCACGGTCTCAAGCGGTCTTCGGGAAGGCAGGAAGAGCACCCCGAAAGCTGTATCCACCGTGACATCGGGAACGAAATCAAACCGCCCGTCTGCCGTCCCACTGCCCTGACCGTCGCTCTTGTCCCACCCGAAGAGCTCCGACCACGATCGACCGGCAAAGGACCCTTGAGTGATGTTGCGACGCTCGGTATTGGCTGAGAAGTCCTTGTAAAGTACATCCACCTTGAGATCTTCTCTCGTCAGCCCACGACCGCCGCCCGGCAGGGCATAAGCATTCTTCATCATCAGATCCCACACCGGTGATGTCGGCTCTTTGGCTCTCGTGGCTATCAGTGCCGCAGGGATGAGGTCCGACGGAGTGTCGTCCCCTGCAAAGTCTCCCACACGGTAACGCCTCCCTTGGTATGTGTATTCGTAGCTCACCGCCAGAGCCTCGTTATCCGAGAGAGGTGTGTTGAGCGAGAGGTAGCCCAGTTGCCTGTTGACTTTGTACGCTCCTTCAGGCAGACGACGTGCACCCTCCATCACCTCGATGTCCGAAGTGCCCGAAGCGGCTGCTTTCCATGCCGAAAGGGGTTGGCTCGAAAGGGTGGTGTAATGCTTGTCGTCTTGATTGTCGGATGGTCTCGGTGCGGTACTCAGTGAAGCCAGAGCCCCGACTTGTTCGATGACTTGAGCCGAACGCTCATTGGCACGGGCGGTGACCCAGACTTGTATCCGTTCGATGTAGAGGTCGGATGACACAAGCGGTAAGAGACTGAGAGCTTCGTCGTATCGACGTGCGAAAAACTCAGACAAGAAGAAGTGTCGTGCTCTATCATACTCAGAGCCTCGGATCTCGAAGGGGCGCACTTGTCGTCCGCCTCTCACCGTCATGCGACGACTTGCTCCCTCACGTTTGGAGACAAACGTCTTGATGTTCAATGCTCCAAGGTCCATCTCTCCCTTTATCCCAAAGAGAGGTGACAGCCCCTGTATCAGCGGATTGGCCGAGACGAACGAGATGTCTCCCACTTCCAGTCCCTTGATCGCATCGTGTCGCTCACCTTTGTAAGAGAGGTTGAGGCGGCGCGACTCTCCCCACAGACTGCTCTCGGTATTGTATCCGACATCCATCTTGAGGTGATCGCCATAGGTCGCGGTGGCACGCACATTGACCGACTGCTTGAAGTCGACATAACTCCTCTTTCGGAGGGACTCAGGCACGGCCGGATTGTCATCCGATATGACCTTGTTCCCCACCGAGAGCACGATGTCCCCGATGAGGTCAAATTTCAGCTTCGGTTTGAGTCTTGGTATCGTGTCCTTTGCCAAAAAGGATGGCAGAGGGATGCTGTCTCCCTTGTGTCCCAAGGCATAACGACGGCGTAGCTCGGCCTGTCTCCACTCGACATACTCTTTCGGCGTGAAGGCCTGTCTCAGGCGCATCGGGGCACCCTCCTCCGCTCGTACATAACGCAGATAAAGTCCTCCACGAGGATCATAAGCGATAGAGTCCTGGGGGTATCTTACCTGCCCCCACATCATCAATGGGCAGAGACAGGAGAGGATGAAGAGCCACCGTCGCATACCTCGCTATCGCTCTAAGGCTGGGTAGGGACCCGAGGATCAGAACATCCTCAAGCCCATACGTACCATATCGTTGATGGACACTCCGGGATAAGCCTTGGCAATCTTCACCGCCACCTTACGTGCTGCTGCGGCAGGATAACCGAGGGCGACAAAGGCCTTGACTCCCTCCTCGATGACCTCCTTGTCCGTGCCCGAAGTCTCGATAAGGGTCTCTTCGGGTGTCGCATGGAGCTGTTCGGCCATCTCCTTGGCTATCTTCTTCTTCAGATCCACGATGATACGTTGAGCCGTCTTCACCCCGATGCCTTTGATTGCTTTGAGGGACTCCTCGTCACCGTTGGCGATCTTTTTCGCCAGATCCGTCGGTGTGAACGTCGACAGCATCACTTGTGCTGTACTTGCCCCCACGCTGTTGACCGTGATGAGCATACGGAAGAGGCGGCGTTCGATCTCTTCGGCAAAGCCATAAAGGTCGTGTGTATCCTCACGGATGACCTCGTGTACAAAGAGTTTGACCTCTCCTTGCCCCTCATCGAGGTGGTTGTAGGTGTTGAGGGTGATGAAGACTTCGTACCCCACGCCATGGACATCGATGACGGCCGAAGTCGGAGTGCGCTGCACGCAGGTGCCTCTCAAATATTCGATCATATAGTGTTGTGTACTTATTGTGTATGCGTACCCCTAAGTTACGAAGAATTAGCACGAGACACTCAATTCTTTATTTATCGTCATTTGGAATCAGCATATTATCTTCTTCCCTATTTGAAGGTAGGGCTACTTCCCATTGTCCCACTTTTCTTCCTCCTATTCGGCTGATAAGTCCTTTGTCGGTAAGGGCTTTGAGATCCCGTGAGATTGTAGCAGTAGAGACTTCCAAACGATTTGCCAACTGTTCAGAAGAGATTTGGGGGAACTTTATCAACAAAAGTATGACCTTTCTTTGTCTTACAGACTTGAGATTATGTCCTAAAATATCATCTATTCTATCATCTATTCTATCATCTATTCTATCATCTATTCTATCATCTATTCTATCATCTATGAAAGTAGGATGACATGGAATTGTGATCAAGAAGTATGTCCTGGTCTCATCTGTCTCTATTTTTGCAGTTGGTGAACCATTACGGCGCAACTCATTTTGTATGGTAGGAATCCCTGTAGATCTACCTTCCGATAAGTTTAGCTCCTTTAGGTAATCTCCCAAACGCCTGTTGCGGTATCTGCGTACTCTGAGACGTTGAGCTTTTTGGATTTCTTCAAGGCTGATGGAGCGATCCGGTCCTGAAAAGCTTAGAATCCTGATTTCATGTGGCTCTATAGTGATTTCTACAGGTTCACGTACTTGATAATCTCGATGATAGAGAGCATTTACCACAGCTTCCTCTAAGGCTTGATAAGGATAGTTGAAAAACTTAATTGCCTCAGCCTTATCTTTGACCTTGATTATCTTTTCTTTTATGACATTGGTTCTCAGATAACTCAATGTCGCTTGTATCATTTGTGGTACAGTCCCTACAATACGAGGAACTTCTATCATATTGTTGGGATTGTTTATACTTCCGTTTGGAAAGAGGACAATATCTACTTGTGTATAGGGAAAGAAGTGATAATTCTCTTCACAAAACATCATTGCAGCGACATTTTTTATCATTCGTCTCTCTTTGGGACCGACAAAGAGATCCAGGTGTTCGAGGACTGACTCTAATGGAAGATGACCAAACTCTTCTAACAGTTTACTTCTCACCTTTTTCAAGTACTCTTGAATCAATATCGGAGAGAGGTCGTTGATCGAGATGTTTTCATTGCCTCGATCATCAAACGGCACTTTATTGGCCATTTCTCGCAATTCGTCTAAGGCTTCACCTTTAGCCTCGATGGTGTTCGTTCCATATCGGATATACCAATGATATTTGGCATTCTTTGATTTGACTTCGTCCGGCACCTTGTAAGGACGATCCAATCCTGAAGGTACCCAAATAGCGAGTATGCTTTTTCCGTCGACTTCTTCCACCGAAATTCGAGGTTGATAGTAAGGATCGATCTTATTATTGAAGCTTACCATCTCTTGTTGAATCTTATCTATATTATCTTCTGGAATGCCCAATACCGGACGTTTGGCTCTTCCATGCTCCTCCTCCACGCCAACAAGAATATAACCTCCTCCGATATTGTCGAAGTCGTTAGCAAAAGCACAAATGCTCCGATAGATTTTTGAGGGGTTCCAACCTCTCTTAAATTCTATTCGATTGCTTTCTATTCGTTGCTTGTTGAGCAGATCTTCTATGTTGATGGGTAGTGCCACGATGGTGTATTTATTTTGGGAAGAAACAAGGAATATGTCGTTGGATGTGAGAAAGTCGAGCTCCCATATTTAGGAGTGCTACAGCCCCCCTCTCTATGACAAATATAAGTCTTTTAACTTAACCCATAGCTCATAGCTGTGAGAAAATCTTTTCAAACTTTGACTCGAATGCAAGTCCTACACAACAGCGTATATTCCCACTCAAAACTCTTTATATCTGATACCTGTGACAAAAAATATGTATCTTTGACTTTGTATAATTATGTCGTACAACAAAGTCATACTCATAGGCAACGTAGGTAAAGATCCGGAGGTAAAGTACTTCGATCGGGAGAGTTGTGTCGCCACATTTTCTCTCGCCACCAACGAGCGTGGGTATGTCAAGCCCAACGGCGAAGAGGTGCCACCGACGACGGATTGGCATCAGATTACGACATTCAAGTACACGGCGATGTTTGTGGAGAAGTATGTACGAAAGGGAGCATACCTCTTTGTCGAAGGTCGCATACACTACCGTGACTTCACCGACAGGCAGGGGCGTTCGCAGCGCACGACGGAGATCATCGCCGACAAGGTCGAGCTCCTCGGTCGAGACCGACAGCACGACAGCACGACGATGGAGACCGGTGTCACCACGCTCTCTCCTGAGGATGCCGGAGATAAGTACAAGAAGTACACGGACATGATCAAAGGGAAAGACCCCGACCTGCCTTTCTGAGACCTCGGTTTTGTGCAGGGTCGACACACATAAAAACAGATAACGAAGAAAATACGTGGACATTGACGGTTATTTACAGCAACTATTTGCAGACATTACGGTAACTCCTCTGACTTGGGCTACAGGTCTGGCACTCATTGTGGTAGTCATCCTACTGATGCTTTCGGCATATATGTCGGGCTCCGAAGTCGCCTTCTTCTCTCTCTCTCCTGCCGATCTCGATGAGATACGCAACAGCAAGGACAAGAGAGACACCATCATCCAAGAACTCCTCGCCGACTCCGAACGCCTCCTCGGCACTATCCTCGTCGGCAACAACATGGTCAATGTCGCCATCGTCATGCTTTCGAACTACATCGTCAGCGACACCCTTGACTTTTCCTCAGCCCCCATTCTGGGCTTCATCGTGCAGGTCGTCTTGCTCACCTTCTTGCTCCTCCTTTTTGGCGAAATACTCCCAAAAATCTACTGTCAGAACAAGTCGTTGCAGTTCTCACGTTTTGCGGCCTCTTCCATGAGCAAGGTGCAAGTCCTCTTCACCCCCATCTCCAAGCCTCTCGTCTTCCTCGGCAGTCGTCTCACCAAGTCAATGCGCCGCAAGACCTATGATCTCTCTGCCGATGAGCTTTCCAAGGCGATACAGCTCACCACCGAGACGAGCGAAGAGCAGGGGTTGCTCAACGAGATTGTAAAGTTTTACAGCAAGACAGCATCCGAAGTCATGACCCCACGTGTCGACATCGTGGCACTCGAATATCATACCCCTTATAGCGAAGTCCTCCGTTTCGTCATCGACAAGGGGTACTCACGCATCCCTGTCTACGACGACCGTATCGACGACATGAAGGGGATCCTCTATATCAAAGACCTCTTGCCACACCTCTCGGAGGGTGATGAGTTCCACTGGCAGAGTCTCCTTCGTCCGGTCTTTTATGTGCCTGACTCCAAGAGGGTCGATCGTCTCCTCGAAGACTTCCGTGAGCAGAAGATTCACGTGGGTATAGTCGTCGATGAGTTTGGCGGCACTTCCGGTCTCGTGACGATGGAAGACCTCCTCGAAGAGATCGTCGGCGAGATCTCCGACGAGTACGACGATGATGACCGTCTCTATCGGCAGGAGCCTGACGGCTCTTATGTCCTCGATGCGAAGTTGTCCCTCGTAGACTTCATCCGCATCGTCAAGATCGAAGAGTCGCCGATGATCGAAGAGATGAAAGAAGAGGTCGACACCATCGGAGGACTACTTCTGGAGATCAAGGGAGAGTTTCCGATTGTGGGCGAAGAGATCGTGGTCGATGAGCACCGCTTCATCATCTTGGAGATGGGGCGCAGACGTATCTCCATGGTGAAGTTCATCAAGCGTCCCGAACCCGATCAAGAGGGTGGTACTCACTCATGATGACCTCGTGCCCCGGCGACATACATGACTTCGATCAAGTAGGTATTTACCTCGCAGACATACGTCCTCTCATGACAGAGGACTCGGACAGAGCGGATCAACTCCTCACCCAGCGGGCAGTGGTGCGGGCGTTGCTCCGATACGTTTTGGGTACGGAAGAAGATGCCCTCGCACACCATCCCGACGGTAGTCCTTACCTCCCTCTGTATCCTACACTCTCACTCTCCGTCTCCCATTGTCCCACGGCTGTCGCCATAGCCCTTGCTCCTCAAGAGATACGCATCGGTATCGACATAGAGTCCAAGCGAGATAAGGCGGCACTCCTCCTCTCTCGTTACGCTTCGGAAGAGGAGGTCCGGCGGATGAATGCGGACGGCACATCGGCCGTGGAGCTTTGGAGTGCCAAGGAGACCGTCTACAAGCTCGCCGAAGGTGCGATTGCAGGCTTTGGCGAAAAAATCGTGTATCAAGGCAGAGAGGGAGACCTCCTCCTCATCCTCTCAAAACCTCAAGACCTCCCCGACCATCTGCACCATGTGCGTACCCTCCCCCTTGCAGATCTCGGTCTCCTCACCTATGCCCTTTCGCCCGATAGTCCCGACGATATACCTCTCACCTGGGTCGATCTCTCCACCCTCGGCAGTCTCTGATGATCCTCAGTTTTACATCCTCTATTTTGACCCATATTCCACAAAGTATTTATCAGTAGATTATCCAATTATGATGAAAATACAAGTTCTCGATATAAATGATAAGAAAGTCGCCGAAATAGTCTCAGACGAACCTATACTGCAGTCTATCGATGATGGCTTGGATTTACTGGGCAATCTGTATTATCAGGGGATCGAACAAGTCGTTATGTACGAGAAGGATATCACACCAGCCTTCTTTGACCTAAAAACCAAAATCGCAGGAGAAATACTCCAAAAGTTCGTTCAGTACCGGATGCCATTGATAATCGTAGGGGATTTTTCGAAATATCAGAGCAAGAGTTTGGATGAGTTCATTCTTGAGAGTAACAAGGGTAGACACGTAAGTTTCGTCAACTCCCGATCCGAGGCGATGGCATTGCTGGGAAACAGATAAGTGAGGCTTATACGCCAGTCTCCACCGACCTCACCAAAAAAGTCGTTGAAGAGTCGATCAAAGGTCGTAAGACTTGATGACGAAAGTCGTTAGACTCGTTTTGTCGAGTCTAACGACTTTTTTCGTGTCCTCATGCGTCGGTCATTCTTGGATGTGTTAAAATATTGCAAAAGGATGGTTAAAACCCCCGAGTGACACAAAATGAGACATATAGCAAGCCAAATTATTTGGACTGTATCGACTTTTGGGCTTATCTTTGTGCGTTCGAAAGCGACAACCCTGATTTATTATCTCAAAACGAAGAAATTACACCTTCTTTCGAGTGGTAAATTTACCTTGTGATAATAGCATAAAGAACAGAATATACTTTATCATAAAAACCTATGGCATACA
Source organism: Porphyromonas cangingivalis (assembly GCF_900638305.1). NCBI lineage: Bacteria > Pseudomonadati > Bacteroidota > Bacteroidia > Bacteroidales > Porphyromonadaceae > Porphyromonas > Porphyromonas cangingivalis. The sequence goes on along the minus strand of NZ_LR134506.1, from coordinate 1,699,023 downwards.
CAAGTAACGTGATGTTCGTTCGCCACAGACTGCTTGCCAAGCTCGTCGAAATGTGGAAGAATGACGAACTCGTAGAAAAAATCGACTATCTACCCATCGAGTTCAGCCCTCGCAGATCAAAACCCCTCGGTAGATGTTGTCCACACAAAGAGCGTGCGGTATGGAAGTACAAGAGCTTTCCACTCCTCGGATTTGACATGAGCGACGAAGTCGACGAGATCGATCCGCTATCGAAGTACGCTCGCAAGGCCTTGGATCGTAAGGCTCCCGAGAAGGAAAACATCATGTGTGTCATCGACGAGGCTTGTACCTCTTGTGTCGAGATCAACTACGAGGTGTCCAACCTCTGCCGTGGTTGTGTCGCTCGCAGCTGTTATGTCAACTGCCCAAAGGACTCTATCACTTTCCAAAAGAACGGTCAGGCGCAGATCAATCACGATACTTGTATCAGCTGCGGTATCTGTCACAAGTCTTGTCCTTATCACGCCATCGTGTACATCCCCGTGCCTTGCGAGGAGGCTTGCCCCGTCAATGCCATCAGCAAGGATGAGTACGGCATCGAGCACATCGACGAGAGTAAGTGTATCTACTGTGGTAAGTGTCTCAATGCTTGTCCTTTCGGTGCGATCTTTGAGATCTCACAGACCTTCGACGTCCTCCAGAGCATCCGCCGTGGAGAGGAGACCATTGCGATCATCGCACCTTCGATCCTCGGACAGTTCAAGACCAATATCGATCAGGTCTACGGCGCATTCAAACAAATAGGATTTACCGACGTCATCGAAGTGGCTCAGGGAGCTATGGGTACGATCAGCAACGAAGGTGAAGAGCTCCTTGAGAAGATCGACGAAGGCCAGAGCTTCATGACCACATCATGCTGTCCGTCATACATCGAGCTGGTCAATAAGCACATCCCTGAGATGAAGCCTTATGTCTCTCACACCGGTTCTCCCATGTACTACGCTGCTCGTGTGGCTCGTGAGAAGTACCCCAACGGTAAGATCGTCTTCGTCGGCCCTTGTATCGGTAAGCGTGCAGAGCTCCGCAGGGACGAAGAGGTGGACATGATCCTCACGTTCGAGGAAGTCGGTGCGATCTTCCAAGGTATGGGCATCGAGATCGAGCAAGCTCCGGAGTACCAGATGTCGTTCAAGTCTGTACGTGAGGCACATGCCTTCGCTTACAACGGCGGTGTGATGGGTGCGGTGAAGTCTTATCTCGGACCTCGTGCCACCGGCGTCAATGGTATCGAAGTGGCTGACCTCAACAAGGGTAACATCAAGATGCTTCGTAGCTATGCCAAGGCAGGCAAAGCTCCGGGCAACTTCATCGAAGTCATGTCCTGCCCCGGTGGATGTATCTCCGGACCAAGCGCATACAACGATATCATGGCCGGTCGTCGCCAGCTCAACAAAGAGCTTACCAAGATACAAGAGACTTATGCCACAATGCACGGTTGATCTCTTAGCGACGAACCACAGTCTATCTGACCACGAACTACTCGACCTCCTTTCGACCTCCGATACAGAGACCATCTCGTACCTGCATCGGAGAGGAAGGGAGGTCGCCCTTTCTGTATTTGGCAACAAGGTCTACCTCCGTGGCTTGATCGAGGTGAGCAACTTCTGTCGCAACGACTGCTACTATTGTGGCATCCGTCGTAGCAATAGGGAAGTGTCTCGTTATCGTCTCTCACACGAGGATGTGATGTCGTGTTGTGCCGAAGGGTATGCCTTGGGCTTGCGCACCTTCGTCCTCCAAGGGGGCGAGGACCCCCGACAAAACATCGACTGGCTCGTCGACCTCGTCACCGAGATGAGACAGACCTATCCCGACTGTGCCATCACCCTTTCCCTCGGGGAGAAGACGCCCGAAGAGTACCGACGTCTCAAGGCTGCCGGTGCCAATCGTTATCTCCTCCGACACGAGACCTTCGATGCCGGACATTATGGCGAACTGCACCCGGAGGGGATGAGTCGGGACTATCGTATCGAATGTCTCAGGACGCTCAAAGAGATAGGGTTTCAGACCGGTACGGGCATCATGGTAGGCAGTCCGGGACAGACGCTCGAACACATCATCAAGGACCTCAGATTTATCCAAGATCTTCAGCCGGAGATGATCGGCTTGGGACCATTCATCCCACACCACGCCACTCCTTTTGCTGACAGACGTGCCGGCACCGTTGATCTCACTCTGAGACTCATCGCCATCTGTCGACTCATGCTCCCCCATGCCCTCATACCTGCCACCACCGCACTTGCCTCTCTACCGGGTCAAGGTCGCCTCGGGGGTATCCTCGCAGGGGCAAATGTCGTCATGCCGAACCTCTCCCCCTCCTCCTTCCGTAAGGACTACTCCCTCTACGACAACAAAGCCGCCTTCGGAAGTGAGTCTGCCCAAGGCATCCGTATGCTCCAAGAGCAGTTCGCCACCATCGGCTACGAGGTCTCCATGGAGCGCGGAGATCATCCTGACATCGAGGTTTGATCCCTTTGTGGCATCATCGCTTTTCACATTCATCTCTCATCACCCTCAATCATAAGAGGTATACTCGTATCTCACCGTACGTTGCCTTCAAGCCATTCGCTCCCGGGGCAGAACAGATTCTGCCCCGGGAGCGAATGTGTTCTGTCAGGCGATAGTATACTTTCTATTTCTTGAAGTGTTAAAAAAGTATACAGATGATTTCTTTTTCCCATGCATGAATATCTCTTTGTTAAGAGATATTGTGGAAATCTAAGCATATTGACCGATCGACACTTTTTAGATCCTTATAGGGTATGGTAGCTTCATTGTAATATTTTGTTGCATAAGCTGTTACGGCTTTTTGTTGCAATTTCTTTATTCGTGTTTTGAATGATTTTTTCTGATTTTGATGCCTTCGTTATTTTTTAGATTTAACTTTTATCCTCTTTTTCTGCCGGTTAAAGTCCATATCTCAGATTGATTTTGATTAATTAAATTTATTAACTTTGCCGGCAACGCCTTTGTTAGACGTTGGGCTAAGGCTCAAAATATTACCTATAAACATACTATATAATTCTATGAAAAATTATGTATTGCTTGGTACAGCCATCTGTGCCATGAGTTTGTTCACAAACTGTAAGGAAACTTATGGATTTGATGACATCGAGGCCCCAAGCACGGATGTTTCGGTGCGCAACCATACCAATAGGTACGCGCCTCAGAATGCCGTTCCGGGTGTGCTCTTGGTCAAGGTCGCTAAAACTGCCGATGTGAATCTCGAATCATTTTCGGCATCTGATCTTACCCTTATGGGAGTTTCATCGCCTGTCATGCAAGCATTCAAAACTCTTTCAGTGCGTAGCGCCGAACGTCTCTTCCGTCCCCATCCCAAGTTTCCTAACATGGAGAAGCGTTTCGGTTTGGATCGCTGGTACCGTATAACATTTGATGAGACAAAAAGCCTTGATATGGCATTGCAGAGCTTCGATGGACAAAGAGAGTTTGAAGTGGTCGAGGCAGAGATACGCATGCAACACCCTATGTCTAAGTCTTTCAGCCTTCCACGTCCTGAGCCTACCGAGGGGATCATGGTACGAGAAGCGATGATCCGTGAGGAGATCAGCAAGCAAACTTCTTTCAATGATCCTGAGCTCCATCGTCAGTGGCATTACCATAATACGGGGAACCTTTCTCATGGTCAGTTACGTGCTGATATCAATCTTTTTGAGGCATGGAAGATCACTACAGGTAGACCCGATGTGATCGTCTCTATCGTTGATGGCGAGCTCTATGTACAGCATGAAGATCTTGTCGAAAGCCTTTGGAGAAATCCGGGAGAGATCCCCGGTGATGGCATAGATAATGATAAAAATAATTATATAGATGATATCTATGGCTACAGCTTCGTCAATAATACCGGAACCCTCCTTGGGGATCAGTTAGGGCATGGTACACACGTTGCCGGGACTATCGCTGCACGTAATAACAACGGTAAAGGACTCTGTGGAATCGCCGGAGGTGATGGTACGGCAGACTCCGGTGTGCGCATTATGTCCTGTGCTATCTTTGGTAAAGATGAGCTTTCGGGGGGTAATGCCGATGCAATACGTTATGGAGCCAATCACGGTGCTGTCATCAGCCAGAACTCTTGGGGATATGCATACCCTGCCACCACAATGCCCGTTCATGTCAAGGATGCCATTGACTATTTTATCAAAGTTGCCGGCTGCGATGACCAGGGTAATCAACGTCCCGACTCTCCGATGAAAGGTGGAGTGCTATTTTTCGCTGCGGGAAATGATGCTCTTATGTTTGACGCACATCCTGCACGCTACGATGCTGTCATCTCCGTTACGGCCATGGCACCTTCGTGGAAGGCAGCCTCATATACCAACTACGGTCTCTGGACTGATATTATGGCTCCGGGCGGCGAACTTGCTCATGGTGATGATCACGGTGTGTACAGTACTATGATCCCTGATTGTGAATGGCCTCAGTCCAAGCCTGGCAAGTTGTATGCCCCCATGGAGGGGACTTCCATGGCTTGTCCGCATGTCTCCGGTGTCGCAGCTCTTGTTGTATCCAAGTTTGGTGGTCCGGGCTTTACCAACGAAGATCTCAAGCAACGTATCCTCGGTGGACTACGCCCCGTAAACATTACCGAAAAAAACCTCGACTATCCAATCTCCACACTTGGAGTGGGGGTCATCGATGCTGCGATGTGTCTGGCTGAAAACAAAGGGTTGGCTCCTGAGGATATAAAGGATCTGTCGGCTGATATCTCTTATACCGAGATGACACTTTCGTGGTCTGCCGTAGCGGATGCCGATGATAACTTTCCTGTATATTATCACCTTTATTCATCTGCCGAACCCATAACTTCTGAAGCTGATCTCGCCAAGGCGGAGTTGCGTAAGATCCCTGCTTATAATATTTCACCGGGGACGCAATTGACAGCAAATTATAGCTTTCTTGACGATGGTAGAGCTTATCATTACGCCCTCTTTGCCATCGACCGCTGGGGACTCAAGAGTAAAATTGTCTACAAAACCTTTACGACTAAGAAAAACACTCCCCCAACGGGTACTTTCTCCACCTCCTTGCCGGTCAAGGTGTCGAAGGCCATGCCGGTGACATTCGAACTCAAGGTTAAGGATGCCGAAGGCCATGCTTTCGAGGTGGGTGTGCATGGCGAGAGTCGAGGAGTCTCATACAGCAGAAAGGATGATACGGTATACTTCACCATACGTGCTGTTGCCCCCGAAGGTAAGCATCTTGCACTCGTTGATCTTACTGATGCCTTAGGTGGTCGCTCCACGATAGAAGTGCCTTTTGAGGTAATTCCTTATAGAGCTCCAGCACTTGAGACAGCTTTCGGCAATATGGTGATCGGACGTGATACTGAGACTCTTTCCATCGACCTTTCAGACCATTTCTCCCTTGATCCCAACTTCCCCATCGTTTGTACTGTCGAGGTCAAGGATCCTTCCGTTGCTACTGTAAAAAGCGAGGGAGGTAAGCTGTTCATCACTCCGGGACGCAATGGTGTTACGAGAGTAACCGTATATGTGACCGACGGTATCACCGAAGCTGTGTCGTCATCTTTTGATCTCTCCGTAGTCAACGATAAAGGGGATCTCGTCTACTCTCTCTCCCCCAATCCGGTCAAGACACGTCTTCTACTCCTTGTTAATCCAGATATGAAGAAGGTGGATATAGACATCCGTACCATACGTGGTGAGCAGGTTTACAAGAAATCAATGATTGTCAGAGCATCAGGCAAGGTGCCTCTCAATCTTAAGCGCCTTGCAATGGGAACATACACGATCTATGTCAAGGGAGAGCTCGGGGTGTACAAGGGTTCTTTTGTCAAACTCTAACTTTTCCGAGCATAAGTTTAATGTCTTAAAAATACATACAAAATCAAAAAATGAAAAGATACAGTATATGTGCCACTCTCTTGACCCTCATATTGGGGACAACCCTTTCGGTATCGGCACAGAACAATACTCTTCCCATACTTGATATCACTCCCTCGGCACGAGCACTCGCCATGGGAAGTCATACCGTAGGGCTCTCCAAAGGAATGTATATATACACCAATCCGGCGTCATTTTTTTATAATTCGATCGGAAATTTCAATGTCTCCTATACCGGACAACTTCATAGCTCTCTTGAGGGAGCCGGACGGCTACAGTATCATGCTCTTGGGGCAGGGTATAAGACAGGTCGTCATGCGTTCTTGGCGGGGCTGAGGTATATGGGAGGTTTGGAGTATAATCTCGATGATGGCACGACGCTCTCTCCCGGGTGGTTCACTACCGATCTGACTTATGCGGCAAAGATATGGCATGGGTTGGTTACGTCTGTGGGTGCTTCGTTTATACGGAGTAAGTACGACACCTCTGCAATGACAGTGGGCTGTAATGCCTCTTTGCATTATGGTGATCAAATCGCATGGGTAGGAAGATCGTGGGATTATACAGTCGGTGCGAGTGTCGTTGGGGTAGGTTTGCCTCTCAATTATGGTGACGATAGACCCAAGGTAGATATACCGATTCGTACAGATATCGGAGGTGAGATAGCTACCGACATTGCCACAGACCACCGCTTGTCCATGGCAATGGCTACTCAGCTATATGTGTTCCCTACGCAGACACAGAGTGTGTCGGTGAGCGGAGGTATGGAGTATTCTTTCAGACGTTTGTGTTTTGTCAGGGGAGGATACACTCACGGACAGAATGATTATCGGGTGGCTTCTGCCGGGATCGGTGTTTCTTATCGATCATTCTCAATCGATGCAACCTATCATAAGATCCTCATTGAGGGGGGCATTGGTGCTCTGACCATTAGTATCGGGCACTCGTTCTGATCCTTACTCTTCTCTCCTGAGTTTTTTGAGGAAGGAGAGAAAGGTTTTATTTCGGAAGATAAATGTAAAACTATTAAACAAAGTATATTACTATGAAAATTAAATCATTAGCCTCATGGCTGACACTTATCTCAATCCTCGTTGCCTTTGTAGGATGTCGTAAGGATGGAAATATGCCTAATGACAGTGCGATTCTTGAACTCTCAGTGACTGCGCTCGACTTTAAAAATACGGGTGGTACGCAGCAGATAGAGGTCATCACCGATCAAGAGGAGTGGATCGCGGATACCGGAGCCGATTGGATCTCACCAATAAAGGATGGTAACAATATCAAGGTTGTTGTCGAACCCAATAGGGATGGTCGTCCACGCCAAGGACGTATTTCTGTACATGCAGGGGACAGACATGCACAGGTCATTGTCAAGCAAGTTGCTTCGGAGATTGTCCTTAAACCACAGCATTCAGAACTTCATTTCACTAAGGCTGGTGGTACGATAGATGTATCGTTTGCGACCAACGTCAAGGAAGTCCAGATCGAAGTGGATGAGACTCTCAAAGAGTGGCTTACTGTGGACTATGTCTCTGGATCTCATATGATCTCTTTCAATGCCCAACCCAACACCGGATCTGCTCCACGTGTCGGGAAGATATACCTCAAAGCCACAGTTACAGACTTTGTTGAGATCTCGATCCACCAAGCTTGTACCCCTAAGTATATCCTTCCATATCTCGATCGTAGGTCTACACGATTTGCAGATATAAATAGGTTTGAGATCGCACGTGGTGCAGCCTTGGCATATACACCGGGTGTCCTCCCTAAGAATGGAAGTGTGGAGATCAATCCTTTTTATATCTATACTGCAGATTGTGAAGCATTTGTTCAAGTCAACTATCTCATAAGTCCTGAGAATAAAGATTACTACACCAATGCTATCCTTCTTGCAAATGAAGCTAAACATCTCAAAGACCCTTCGTTTGATCTCTTTATGAAGGAAAATGGCTTTGAGAAAGAAGTCGTCAAAGATCAGATCGAATATCATCATAAAACCTATCCCTACTACGCATATATCAATATAGATGAATCTAAGAATATCTATGCACTAAATTTTGAATATGAACCCAGACAGGTTGAGCCACAGGAAACCTTTAAAACTGTCCCTATGAGTGAAAGACTCGATTGGTTACAGTTCAAAGACGAAGAAATCCAGGGTAAGACCTATGATGAGGTTAAGGCCGTTTATGATGCAGAGGGACTTGCTCTTCCAAAGCCTAATAAAAATGGCTATACTCGCGCTGATTATTCTGAAAATAATCCTGAGACTCGACTCTTTGATGGCTTTTGGTTCAGACTCCCCAAATTTGGAAAAACCGATCAATACACCCACAAACTCTATTATATGCGTCGTGTGTATAGAGATACGACGAAGGCATTCTATGTAGTCAACGACAAGGCATATATCACTGATGAGTTTAAGACTTTCATGAAGGCGGCCGGGTATATTTATCTCGGTATGGATGCTGATCAGATTTTCCATCGCTTCGGTAATTTGGATACAAATACGAGATATGATGTTGGCTATGTCATCATCAGTGGCGAAGGAGATGGCAAACCACTATTGGATATCAGAGTAGGGCGTACAGACTTATCAGTGTTTAAGCCTAAAGAATAGGTCAAGGAACCGTTTGTGAGTCACTCAAAGATCAGTGACTTTTAACTGAAGTACCTCTTAAAGTCAGATACTGAATTATAGATTACTTCTAAATAGAAGTTCCTTAAAAAACATCTTTAAGCGAGATACCATTTGCTAATGGTATCTCGCTTAAAATTTTGATAAGCTTCTAAAGAGCATTCATGGTTCTTGATACTGTCCTAAAGAAGTGTGTAAGCCCCCATTGTTTCGAAGGTAGTATCCCGAAAGAGGAGGGGATCGGAAGTCTTTTGGCTTTGGGAGATGTTGAGGTTTGCTTTGAGATAAGGCGGACTTTTCTCTTTGTTGTCAGTGGAGGCGATGGGAGAGGGCGAGATCGAGGAGGGGTGAGAGTGGTGTCGTGGGACGGTGAAAGTAGAGGGTCGGGGTGTAGCGGAGGTGAAGGAGGGTGCGAGGGCTCAGGGATAGGCGCACCTTGGTGATGAGGCGCAGGCCTGCACCTCGGAGCATCGGGATGTAGTAGCTGTAGGGCATATATGCGGCATCGGCACGGAGGGGGAGGGCTCGGGCATCGAAGAGGTGAAGTCCGCCTTCGCATTGTAGCTTCTCTTGGGCATAACGCAGACGGAGAGAGACGGCCTTGGAGAGTGCCGAGAGGTGTCTGAAGGACAGTTGCCCTCCGAACTTTATCGTCCATCCGGAGCTCATGGTGCGGTCGAGGGTCGTCCTCAAGCTGTGGCGTTGGTCTTCGTCCGTGAGGTGGCTTCGCCAGCGGATGGTCGCCATAAAGTCTCTATGCCGGTAGTCCAAGCGAGCGGAGAAGAGTCTCCCTTGCTCAGAGCGGCGACGAGGGTCGGGCACCAAAGAGCGATAATACTCGGCATAAAGCGTCCCCAGCAGGCCTCTACCGACTTCTCCATGCCATGTCGCAGAGAGAGCTTTCTCATTGCGTGCATTGCTGTATCGGCTCTCGGGGGAGGCGTAAGGGGTGGCATAATCTTTGCCCAGATAACGCCCTGCCAAGGTCCATCGACCCCAATAATCATCGTACAGAGAGAAGCCTGCTGTCGTTGCCAAGGCTTGACGGATCGGGAGCGAACTTTCGCCCCAGAGAAGCAGATCGCCTGCTTGTACTCGCCAGTCGAGGGCGGTGGTGAGTGCAGGCTCTTGCCGTCCCGAGGGATTGTGCCGTATGAGTGTACCTTCTTCACCTCTATAACGGTGCGCCACACCGAGCAGACCGAGGTGGAAGGCTTCTCTGTCGAGGGATAGATAGCTCCCCACGACTTCCCTACGAGCCGTATTTCGGTGCTTCTGCTCCGAGGGTGTGCGGTGCATCCCCGTGCGGTAGAGGGTGAGGACTTGTCTCCCTTCGAGATGAGCATCGAGGGCTTCGTATCCGCAGAAGAGGTTGAGCGACAAGGTTTCGCTCATCGACAGTCGTCCTGCAACCCCTCTAAGGAAACCGTACTCCCTTGCCGAATGATGTGGGCGGAGGGGTGAGCGCACGAAGGAGGGTGTGCCCATCCGGCTTTCGAGGTGGGAGAAGTAGGAGCGTGACATCCCCATCACCAGCCCTTGACCCGTATTGATCCTGAAGTCCCCGATGAGGAGACTATGATCGAGGGCATTGTCCGTGTGCCCTGCCCATGCCTTTGTGAGGGTGAAGGAGAGATGATCGAAGAGTCCGCGGTGCAGGGGTTGGGCCGGCTCACCTCTATCCCTTTCGGCGACGAGATAAGCCGACCAACTACGCTCGGAGAGGCTCTCGAAATGGATCATCGGTGCAAGGCGGTCGGTGAACTTTATCCCCTTGGACAGATCTGTGCCGGTTCCGATATGGAGGCGACCCCGACGAGGGATGGGGCGTTGTCCTTCATCCATCGGAGAGACCGTGAGGAATGGTTCCAACAGCGGTAAGTACAATATCGGTGCTCCGCTGATCTGCTTGAGGTCGTAGACGGAGCGAAAGCCCCCTCTGCGTGAGCGTTCGAGGAGAAGGTTGCGGACGAAAAAGGCATCGAAGAAGGGGATGGTGGAGAGCTCCTCGGATGAGGCTTTGTTGAGATCGAGAGGGTGATCAAGGAGGGTTTGCAGGACTTCGGCGACCCTTTCACGCTCCTCATCGTCATCTATATGACGCAGTAGGAGCTCGGTGTGCTCTTCTCTCCGTGGCTCCTGAGCCTTTGCGGACAATGAAAAGAGACACACAGCCACCACCGTATATAGGAGTAGTATTGCCGTGTGTCTCATGATTTTTCTTCGTTGTTTGAGGGTGGATCAGTGCGCTTGGAGCCAATTGTCACCACTGCCTATGTCCACAGTGAGAGGTACTGAGAGTGATGGGCATACCCCTTCCATCTCTTCTCTGATGATGACGGAGAGGCGATCCAACTCTGCCTTGGGGCAAGAGAAGTTGAGTTCGTCATGCACCTGAAGGATCATCTTAGCCCCCAATGCTTCTTTTTCGAGACGCTCTGAGATGCGTACCATAGCGAGTTTGATGATGTCTGCTGCAGAGCCTTGGATCGGTGCATTGACAGCATTGCGCTCGGCATAACCCCTCACGACAGCGTTACCTGCGTGGATGTCCTTGAGGTAACGACGACGACCAAGGATGGTCTCGACGTAGCCCTTTTCACGAGCTTCGGCGATGACCTTGTCCATATAGGCCTTGACCTTAGGATAAGAGGCAAAGTAGCCGTCTATGAGTTCGGATGCCTCCTTACGTGGGATGCTCAGGCGTTCGCTCAAGCCGAACGATGAGATACCGTAAATGATCCCGAAATTTGCCGTTTTGGCACGACGTCTCATCTCCGAAGTCACCTCATCGAGTGCTACACCGAAGATCTTTGCGGCCGTGGCAGCATGGATGTCCTGCCCCGTACGGAACGCTTCGACAAGTGCTTCATCGCCACAGAGGTGCGCCATGAGACGGAGTTCGATCTGTGAGTAGTCCGCAGACACGAATACATCCGTCTGTGGATCATGGGCGGTGAAAGCCTTACGGATCTCACGCCCATCATCGTCTCGGATGGGGATGTTCTGGAGGTTGGGGTTGGTGCTGGAGAGACGCCCTGTGGCAGCCACGGTCTGATTGTAAGTCGTGTGGATGCGTCCTGTGGCAGGGTTGATGAGCTCGGGCAATGCCTCTACATAGGTCGATAGGAGTTTGCGCAGACCACGATAACGCAGGATCATCTCCACCACGGGGTGCTCGCTCTTGAGCTTCTGGAGGATCTCCTCACCGGTGGCATAGTTGCCTGTCTTTGTCTTTTTGTGCTTGCTACCCAGTCCCAAGCGGTCGAAGAGGACCTCTCCCACGACCTTGGGCGAATTGATATTGAACTCTACCCCTGCGCTCTCATATATGTCCTTTTCGAGTACCGACAGTCGAGCCTCCATATCCGTCGCCACGGTGCGTAGCTCAGCGGTATTGAGGGCGACTCCTTCCTGCTCCATCGCCATAAGGACCTCCATGAGTGGCATCTCCAAGTCGTAGAAAAGACTCCCCAACGAACGTTCTTCGATCTGTGGACGGAGGAAGTGGTACAGACGGAGCGTGACATCCGCATCTTCGGCCGCATAGGGAGCGACCTTTTCGACCGGCACATCACGCATGCTGAGTTGCTTCTTACCCTTAGGGCCTATAAGGTCGGTGATCGGTATGGGTCGATAGCCGAGATAATTCTCTGACATATAGTCCATGCCGTGCGAAAGTTCGGGATTGAGGAGGTAGTGAGCGATCATCGTGTCGAAGTAGGGAGCGCAAGGTGTGATGCCGTAACGCATGAGTACTTCGAGGTCAAACTTGATGTTTTGCCCCACCTTGAGGATGTCCTTGCGAGCAAAAAGAGGTACAAGGGGAGCGAGGAGAGCCGTGGCCTCTGCCTTGTCCTCGGGAAGGGGGATGTACCACGCTTCGCCCTCCTTGCAGGCAAACGAAGCCCCCACGATCCCTGCGGTAAGGGCATCGAGTCCGTCCGTCTCCGTGTCGAATGCAAAGACATCGCTCTGCATGAGTCTGAGGGCAAGGTCTTCGACTCCCTTCAACGTGGTGACGGTATGGTATTCGGGCTTCTCGTCCGAGATGGTACGGTAGCTCGAAAGGCTATCCGAAGCCGTGTCCTCCTCGGCAGGCGTCTCTGCCTTGGGTGCAAAGAGATCCCCGAAGAGCGAAGCCTGCTGCACCTCCGTGGGGGAAGGGGCAGGTGTAGATGTCGCCTCCTCCGTGACCTTTTTGAGAAGGGTCTTGATCTCCAGCTCTTCATATATGCGAGTGATCGCAGGGAGGTCTATCTCACGGATCTTACAGTCCTCAAGGGCGAAGTCCACAGGCGCATCGGTGACGATGGTGACGAGTTCGCGCGAAAGTCTCACAAGTGCCTCATGCTCCGCAAGACGCTCACCCAGTTTGCCCTTGATCTCCGACACGTGGGCATAGATGTCGTCCACATCGTCGTATTGAGACAAGAGTTTGGCTGCTGTCTTTTCGCCCACCCCCGGTGCACCGGGGACATTGTCCGAAGCATCGCCCATGAGGGCGAGGAGGTCGATGACCTGACCGTGGTTGCGGATGCCGTACTTCTCCACCACTTCGGCAGGGCCTATGCGCTCGAACTCTGCCCCTTTGAGGGGTTTGTAGATGAAGACATTGTCCGACACGAGTTGGCCATAGTCCTTATCGGGAGTGACCATGAGTACCTCTGCCTCTCCGCTCTCTCCTACTCTCTTGGCTATCGTGCCGATGACGTCATCCGCCTCGTAGCGAGGGACTTCGTAGATCTGTACCCCCATCCCCTTGATGATCTCTTTGATGTAAGGAACACCGAAACGTATCGAGTCGGGTGTCTCCTCACGCTGAGCCTTGTACTCGGGGTAGGTCTCGTGGCGGAAGGTAGGTCCCTTGGGGTCAAAGACCACGGCAAGGTAGTCGTCCTTGGCCTTCTTGCGGATCTCGTCGAAGGTGAGGAGGAAGCCGAAGACGGCCGAAGTGTCCTTGCCCTGACTGTTGATGCGAGGGTTGCGGATGAATGCGAAATAGCCTCTGTATATCAGGGCATAAGCATCGAGGAGATATAGTTTCTTCTTCATAATCGTGTAGTGTCTGTTGTTGTCTGACGGCCGACAGAATCTTTTCTGTTGTTTGACAGAATGCTTTCTGTCGTGGGACAAAATTTCTTTTCGTGGGCAAAAACATATAGCCCCGTATATTTATCTTACCCGAACTGTCCCCAACTCTCCCTGTCGAGTCGTCGGTAGCCCACGGCTTCGCCGATGTGGGTGGCAGTGACGTCCGCACTCCCTGCGAGGTCGGCAATGGTACGGCTGACCTTGAGGATCCTGTCATAGGCACGTGCCGAGAGGGCAAACTTGTCCATCGCGACACGGAGGCGTTCGAGTCCCGCGTTGTCGACACGGACGAAGTCTTTGAGGAGGGCGGGAGGCATCTGTGCGTTGCTGAAGATGTGAGCGAAGTCCTTGAATCGCTCACGCTGTATCTCCCTTGCCTTGACGACACGCTCACGGATCACGGCACTCGACTCGGACGGAGTGCGGTCGGCAAGGGCATCGAAGGGGACGGGGACGATCTCCACCTGCAGGTCGATGCGATCGAGGAGAGGTCCCGAGATGCGATTGAGGTAGGAGGTCACTTGATAAGGGGCACAACGGCAGGCCTTGAGGGGATTATTGTAGTTGCCACAAGGGCAGGGGTTCATCGAAGCGACGAGCATAAATGAAGCCGGGAATGTCGTCGTCATCTTTGCTCTCGATATGGTGATGGCACGGTCTTCGAGAGGCTGACGAAGGACTTCGAGGACATTGCGGGCAAACTCGGGCAGTTCGTCCAAGAAGAGGACACCATTGTGTGCGAGACTGATCTCTCCCGGTTTGGGGAAAGATCCGCCACCCACGAGGGCGACATTCGAAGTACTGTGATGGGGTGCTCTGAAGGGTCTCTCTTTCATCAACGCGGTACCGCTCGGCAATGTGCCTGCCACGGAGTGTATCATAGTGGTCTCCAGAGCTTCGTCGGGATCGAACGGTGGTAGGATCGTGGGCAACCTCTTTGCCATCATCGACTTGCCACTGCCCGGAGGTCCTACCATGATGATGTTGTGCATACCTGCTGCGGCGATCTCCATGGCACGCTTGACGGTCTCTTGTCCCTTGACCTCTGCGAAGTCGAGGAGGGGGAAGGCATCCCCTTCGTCAAAAAGAGCATCGTCACCTGCGTGGCGGGGCAGACGCTCGTCTTCGCCATTGAGAAAGGCGACGACATCTGCGAGGTGGCTTGCGCCGTAGACGTTGAGCCCTTCGACCACCCCAGCTTCACGGGCATTGGCGGAGGGGACGATGATGCTCTCGAAACCCTCTTTCCTTGCCGTGAGTGCCATAGGCAGGATGCCTTGGACGGGTTGGATGGAGCCGTCGAGGGAGAGTTCGCCCATGATGACGGTAGTGGCGAGCCTTTCGGTCGAGACCGCACCCGTGGAGGCGAGGATGGAGATGGCGAGGGGGAGGTCATAGCTCGCCCCTTCTTTCTTGATGTCTGCCGGTGCCATGTTGATGATGTACCGCATGACGGGATAGGCAAGACCACTCTGTTTGATCGCTGTGACCACTCGCTGATGGCTCTCCTTGACGACGGTGTCGGGCAGACCGACAAGCATGAACCGTGTCCCTCTCGATGCCTGCGCCTCGATGACGACCGTGGTGGCACTGATCCCACTCACCGCGGAGGCAAAGACCTTGACGAGGATAGGGGTGTCGGAGGTGTGGCTCATTTCTTCTGCTCCTTTGCGAAGTGAGCAAATACGCTGTCGGCTTCGTGCCACTGCTCCTTGATCATCCCGAGGGTATCGACGAGGAGATAGGTGGGCAGTCGGTTGATACGGCGTTGGGTCGCAAACTCGCTCGCTTCTCCGAGGGAGTCGACGAGGAAGTATGACGGTGTCTTGGCCACCTGACCTATCGGATGTGACTTCCACTCTTTGGGCAACTTGTCGGTCTCTACGAGCGTGGTGAGGAGCGGTATCTTGAGCGAATCCATCTTCTTGATCACCTTGGTGGCAATGGCTGTGGAGAGGGAGTCACCCTTGTAAAGGGTCGTGAACTGATACAGTGCCACCCCTTTCTTCTTTGCAAAGGTGCTCACCTTCAGCAGCGATGTGCCCTTCTTGTCCTTTATTTCGATCGGAAGTGTCGTACCCACGCTACGGTGACGATTGTACGGATCTAGGTAAGATAATCTGTTGGAGCTCACCCCGATGACGTTTATGAGTTCTCTGTCCTCCAGTATAAGGTTCTGACCGATGCCTCTGGCTCTCCTGGCGATCTCGGAGGTGTCACCGGAGAGGTTGTAATGCGTGAAGATCATTGCCCCTGCTTTGTGGCGGAGCATCGAGGTCAGGAAGGTGTGGAGACTGTCTTGTCGGATGCTGTCGGGGAGTGCTTCTCCACGCAAGAAGCTCAGCCATTTCGTGAGGTCTTCGGCATAACGCATCCCTTCGGCTTTTATCTTCGGGTTTTTCTTGTCGAGCTTGAGTGTCGAGAACTGATAGCCGGGGTCGGGGAAGATGGGTAAAAGTATATCTCCTGAGCCGTCATAGAGAAGACAGAGATCGAGGGTGTCTCGTTCGAAGACGTGTTCGAAAGTGATGCGACCCTCCACGGATGCTCTCTCCAAAGTGTCTATGCTTACCGAATGGGTACCGAAAGTGTACAAGTACCACACCGAGTCGAGTGGTGATGAGGAGGTATAGTCGATCTCCAAAGCCCACAGACCTTTGTCCAGGGCCTTACGCTTTCCGCAAGAAAACATCAGGACTGCCAGCACGAGGAGGGCAAGGATGTTGGGTATCAATCTTTTCATAGTTTTGATATAGCTATTGTCAGTGCATCAAGGATGAGCGAAATATCGGTTTTGGTCCAGCCGTGAGCAGGCAAGACATGTCTGACTTGTGTCGAAAATCGGTGCAGACGGTCATCATGCTCCGAGCACCAAGGGGCGAGGTCGGCGAGTGCACCTGAGCGTTCGCCAAGGATGATCCGTGCGATCTGTTTGTTGATGAAGACTTTGTCATCTTCTGAAGGCAGCTCCGAAAGTCTTTCGAGAGCTTCTTGTGCCTTGCCTGCCATGAGTAGAGCCTCTGCCAAGAGCGACACGATCTCATGCTCTTTCCCATCTGTGGCGAAGAAGAGGGCATAGAGCACCTTCAATGCTTCTTCATGAGAGCCCCTCTCGATCAGTCTTCGGGCATAGACATCGCCAAGCCCCTTATCTTCGGGTGCGTCGGCATAAGCCTGTTCGTAGAGCCCGAATGCCTTTTCCGACTCTCCGGCACGCTCATAAAGGGCTCCGAGACGGAGAGCTATTGCCGAAGAGAGCCCCTCGGTCTTCACGATTTGTTCGAGTGTTGCTCGCGCATTGTCGTAGTCTTCGGCTCTGTAATGAGCCACGGCGAGGAGCCTCAATAGATGCGTATCTTCGCTACCGGTCGTCGGCATGAGCCCCTTCGCCATCGATATGCCGAGGGTGTACTCCTTGAGGGTGACGAGTCGCTCGATAAGCCGGTGCAACACCTGACGGTGCGGCAGGTCGTACACACGCCCCATGAGATCGATGTCCAGGATCTCAAGACCTTCTCCGAATGGGTCGGGGAACTTCTCTCCCCATGACGACAACTTCAAAAAACGGTAAAGTCCGAAGACAAAATCCTTGGCATAGTAGTCCGCATCCTGCACCATCTTCACTCCTGTGAGGTCAGGCAGATTGCCCCCGAGCATCTCGACGAACTGCTTCCAGTACTCTATGCTCCCGAACGAATAACAGTCCGAAGAGCACACCATGCCGTCCCTGAAGGTCATCGGCAGTAGCTTCTCGAACGCTGCGGCATTCTCCGTGTCCAACACGGGATGTCGCTTGTCCCATGGGAGGAAAAACCTTGGTATCGAGTCGAAGAAGGGATAGCCCTTCATCTTGTGTATCGTATGAAATGTGAGATCCCTATCCTTCGGCAATTCGTCCTGTATATCCAGCACCGTTCGTTCGATGTCGGAGACCTCGCCCGTCTTTTCCGCATCCTTGAGACGCTCGAAGAGGTCATCTCCCCTGAGTAGGTTCATCTTCTGTGCGATGTCGTTGAGTTGGGGCTCTATGCGTTCGACGAATATACGGTGGTCTTCCTCCGTGCGATACGAAGAGAAGATCGCATTGCAAGCCGCAAACAGTTCTTCCGGCTCGGCGATGGTGACAAGAGACTGAGCTTCCTCCCAAAGCTCGGTACGAAGTTCGCGGAGTTCTTCCGCATTTTGTGCAGAGACAAGGAGCAATGCCGCCAAAGCCGGGACACGCACGGCAAGTGCGCTGTGGCGACAAGCCTCCAAGAGGAGTCCGTACTTCGAAGGCTCTATCCCTATCGACAGTCCGAGGTACAACGCACCGATCAATGTACGAGCCACGAAAGTCCCTTCCCCATCCGTCATCACGTAACGAAGTGCCGACACCTCTTCATCGGAGAGATGAGGAGCCTGCCACAGCTTGTCAAACAACGTCTCCAGCACCTGAAATCCGGGTGCTTCTTCCGGCTCATAACCCTCCTGCAACATCTGTACGAGAGCCAGCACAGGCGATGCCTCCCGCTCCACATCGAGGTGATGTGAGGGCACGAAGTAACTGTATTTGCCTATCTTGAGGAGTTCGTTGCGATAGCGTACCCCCTCCAGAGTCATCCTCATCTCATCGAGCAGGCGTGCACGCTCGGGATCGTCCCCACCGCTTACGAAGTAGCCGGAGAGGAAGGAGTAGTTTTCCTTTATTGTCGAGAGTGCATCCCTCACTTCGGGGACAGCCTCCTTTTCGAGCATCTGTATCGCACCAAAGATCTCATGGTTGAGGATGAAGTGGCGTATGGGATTCAAGTGTTTCATTGTCAAGGTGATGTTCGGTAAATTTGTCGAAAATCTCATCGTCTCAGCAAATGTTCGGGATCGATCAGACCATAGATACCGCAAGCGATGAGGAGCAGTCCCAGCAGGGTGTAGAAGATCCGTGCACCCATCAGTCCGAACGTACCTCGGAAGTACTTCGTCCCCTGAGACGAAAAGAACCAACGGCTACCGGTCACTCCGGCAACGAAAGAGATGCTCCCCGGCAGGATGAACATCACCACAAGCACGATACGGATCAGCGTAACGGGAGACATGACTCAGGCCTGCCTTACGGTGAGACGACGGGTCATCCCGTCGATGATCTCTATCTTGATCCACAACGTATCGTCAGGCAGGATCGGAGCGATCACATCCGGCCACTCGACGAAGCAGTACGATCCACTGTCGAGGTACTCCTCCGTACCTATATTGTAAGCATCCGCAAGGGTCTCGAAGCGGTAGCAGTCGAAGTGATACACCTCACCTACAGGGCTTTGGTACACGTTGATGATCGCAAAGGTAGGGCTCGAAGTCGTCTCCTCCACCCCGAGGGTGTGGCACAACTCTTTGATCAAGGTCGTCTTGCCGGCTCCCATCGGAGCATCGAAAGCCCACACCTTGTCCTTGCCATACTTTTCGAGCAAAGATTTGGCCAGAGAAGGGAGCTCACCCTCGGTATAAGTAATGGTTTCGATATCTTTCATTTTCATTCCGTTTAGAAACACTAAGTTAACTCATTAGCCCGACTGACACAAGAAAATCGACCTAAAAACGACTAAACCCCTCTGTGATAAGAGGCAGGGGACTGCCCTCCCTCCACCTCCCTCCACCTCCCTCCACCCTCCGACGATCTCATGGCATTACGTCATGCTCCGGAAAGCTTTCTGTGGTACGACAGAATGTTTTCCGGAGCGCGACAGAACACATTCTGTCCCGGGACAGAATGTGTCGAGTGATATCTCTGTGTTTTTTTTGATAGAGTCGAGCAGTTGTTGATGCTTATAAGCCTTAATGTCAATGGATTTACCCTCCTCATCCTTAGGATGAAGACTTGTCCCTGCGGAGGGATAGCCAGAGGTCGATGGAGAGGTAAAAGAAGAAGACACAAGGCACGAGATACACTGCACCGCCCGAAAGGGCATCCAGCAGATCTGTGTAGCTGTCTGTCACCTTGGTAGGAGAGTCGCGGAAGATCATTTGAATCACGACAAGCGACAAGATGAGTCCTAAGACACTGACCAATCCTATGGCTATGTAGAAGAGCGTCTTTGCCCGACGCTTACGGCGAGCATCCACCTCGCGTATGCGGGACATGATCGCTCGGCGCACCTCGGGGTGGGAGGCTTCAGGTTCAGGGAGACGAGCGAAGAGATGGGACAACCCTTCGTCCCGGAGACTGCTTTCGTGAGGTATGTATGTTTTACTGTCTTTCTTCATAGGAGGACATCAGTTTTTTGAGTTTGTTACGCAGGCGGAAGAGTCTTATCTTGATGTTCGAGGCGGATTGGTCGGTGATGACACAGAGTTCGGCTACCGACTTCCCTTCGCCGTAGTAAAGCGATAGCAGAGTCCGATCTCCGGGGTCGAGGAGGGAGAGTGCCCATTGGAGAGCTTCGGGAGTCTGTCGGCTCTCCTGCTCTTCGTCATCCGCCTCATCGGAGATGACACCCTCTTCGAGGGGGATCTCGATGTATTTCGACTTTCGTCTCATATCGCTCACGGCACGGTTGTAGGCGATCCGATAGAGCCATGTTGAGAATGCACACTGTCCATGAAACGACCCCAAGTGTTCGAAGGCCTTGATCATCACTTCCTGTACGAGATCCTCGGCATCCGCTTTTTCTTTCACAAGGGGCATCACCATACGGATGAGGCGGTCGTTGTAACGCCCCACGAGGAGACCGAAGGCCTCGGTGTCTCCGGCCTTCACTCGCTCGATGCAAGCCTCATCTGTCAGTAGGTGGTGTCGATCCATTATGGTGTGCTTTTACCCTTTAGACGCAAAAGAGTCGTGACGGTTACAGTCTGTGAAGATAATTTTTCTTCTCAAAAAAAGTGTAACCGTCACGGCTCTTTTGCGTCTAAAGGGTAAGAACGGACAGATAACAATGTACAAACTTAAAATACACTTACAATCATGAAAGAATTAATGGCAGTTGCCTGCATCGGCTTCTTCTTCGGTACTATCTACAAGATATTCGAGCTCTTTATCCGTCGTAGCGAGCGTATGAAGCTCATCGACCACCTCAGCGAAAGCCCCGATCCGCAGAGCCTCCATACCAGCCTCTTTGCGAAGAGTAATATGTTCAGCAACAAGATGGGGATCAAGATCGCTTCGCTTCTCATCGGTATGGCAGTGGGGCTTTTGGGTGTGCTGGCCATCTCTTATGCCGACTTCATGTCACAGCAGTTGGGTTACAGCCATACCTCCTTCGTGGAGAAGAATATCGAAGTCCTTACTTTAGGCTTTGTCCTTTTCTTCGGCGGTGTAGGTCTGTTGGTGCCTTCGATCATCTTCTACAAGCAGGACAAGAAGTGATCCGAGAGAGACGGACGGATCGCAAAACAGGGTGTGTCAAAGTAAAGATTTGACACACCCTGTTTTGTTTGTTTTTCTTTCTATCTCCTCGATGTGAGGAGATCAGAACTGTTGTATGACCTTTGGTTTTTTTTCAATGTCCTTTGTTGGCCTTACTCATGCAGATACTGCCGATGATGAGGATGAGGGTGATCGAGATGAGGATAGTGAGGGTGAAAGCGGAGGTGAGGAATCGCACCGATAATGCCGTGAAGATCGTGATGCAGGCAAAGGTCAACATGAAGACGACCCTCAGGGCTTTGACCATGGCTGCCGCCACGGAGTAGACCCGGAGCTTGTTGGCCTCTTTGATCTCGAAGGGGTAGTTGAATCTATGAGGGTATCTGCTGATGAGCCCCAGCAGGATGTATCCGCCGACCATGATCCCAAGTACGATGAAGAGGTTACTCTTGTCCCCCATGGCATCACACTGCCCATACATATCGTAGTGGATGGGTATCCGATCGGGTATGGAGGGATAGTACATCGCGATGAAAAGAAGGATTCCCACCACCACGGTGTGAGATAGGAAATCAGATATACGTTTGACCTTTTTACTCATGACGGTATCGAAAGCTAAGGGTTAGACCGGTGGAGCGTGCCGATGAGGGTGGTGAAAAGCTCCTTGACCCATGGTACGTGGAGAGAGCCACTTCAGAGATATATCATCCCTTGTCTGCCGGTCTCAAACTTCGTACATATCCCCATCTGCAATGAGCTCTGTCCGATACCGCAAGGTAGTCATTTAATCTGAAAAGATCCCATCCTATCGGGCTCTTTCTCGTATTTATTTCCTGCCGAAGTCTGCCGGTATCTCTCCTCTGTGCTCCGTATCCCATTTCAGGATCGTATAGGGCGAGAGGTCGTGGGTCTTGAGCCAAGAGAGGGCTCTCTCGATGTGTTGCCAGAGGGTCTCGGTCTTGGCATCACGAGGGAGCTTGGTCTTGACGGCTTTGTTCTTCACCCACGCTATCGCAGTCCTGCTGTCGGAGTATAGGGGGACGATGTGCCTCTTCTGCTCCATGAGGGCGAGGGCATGCACGATGGCGAGGAACTCTCCTATGTTGTTCGTGCCTCGGGGGTACTTTTGGCTATGGAAGATGACATCCCCTGTCTCTATCATCACCCCTCTGTACTCCATCACTCCGGGGTTGCCTGCACAAGCGGCATCCACGGCTATTGCATCGGGATCTATCGGAGGTAGATCCTTGGGGATGGCGGTCGGGCTTGAAGTCTTTGTCCGGGCAACTTCGGGGGCACCCTCCAAGAGGAGGCTTTTGGCTTCGGCACGAGAGATGCCCTTGAAGGACTTGTATCTCGCTCCCTTTTGTCCGATCACTTGTCGTTTGCACTCGTCCCAGGTCTCATAGACTCCGGGCTCACGACCCGACCAGACGATGTACCACTTCTTCTCGTCCTTTGCCATCAGAATATATAGGTGTAAGTCAGTCCGTCCTTGCTCACCTGGAGCTCGGATGCCCCCACGACATCGGCATAAGCACGCATCTCGGCATCCGTGCCCATCATCTTGTGGACGATGGCATGACGACACATCTGTCCCCTCATCATCTTCGTGTAGACGACGATCTGCTTCACCTTACCGTCCTTGCGTACCTTGAAGAGAGGATGTACGACACGCACCATCTTTTGGACACGTTTCCAGTCGAATAGTTGCTTCATCTCCTCGCTGGCAAGGAAGAGGAGCGTGCCGCCCTGAGCCTTGACCTCCTCTATGAGGATGTCTGTCAGCTTCTCGCGCCAGTAAGCAAATACCGTACTTCCATCTGTGGCATCGAGTCTCACGTCGCCCTCCATGCGATAGGTACGTACCGCATCGCTTGGCTTGAGCAGGCCGTAGAAGAACGAACAGATACGCAGCTGTGCGATCACCCTCGCACGCTCCTCTTCGGTGAGGGTCTCGGGCGAAAGGTTCTTGAAGACGATCCCATCGTAAGCGATGAAGGCCGGCGTCTTGGGAGCCTGGGCAAAGGCCTGAAAGACAGAGTGCACCTCTTCGGCGAGTTTTGGAGCGAGCTTGAGTTCGTGAGCAAGGGTAGCGATATTCTTTCCACTCATCTCGAAGGCAAAGCGTTCGGCCGTCTCTTCGAACCGTGGTGCGGTCATCTCTATCGGAGTCACTGAGACGGAGCGCATGAGTTTGGCGGGCGAAAGTAGTATCAGCATGATGTATGATTTATTTGCGGTGTTTGCGTTCTTGGGCGACATATACGAGGATCACGTCCGAAGAGAGCAGGCAGACCTCCGATGCCGTCGCCTCATTGAGGGTAGCCTGCCACAGAGGTGCGAAGATCTCTTCTTCGAATGGGTACTTCACCCCTCGTGCCGAGAATGGTCTGCCTCCGATGTTGAAGAACGAAAGTTGTGTCCCCTCCTCGACAAGCAGGGTCACAGCCCCCTCAGTGGGGACGAACGTGCCGAAGTCCGACATCATCCTCACCTCCAGCCCCATCTTGTGGTAGTCGCCCAGGAGAGAGATGTTGCCGATCGTATGGTCTTCACGACGGCCTGTGCCACCGAGGATGCAGATACGTGTCCAGCCCCTCTCTGCACAATGCTTGATACTCTTCGTGAGGTCGTTGGTATCTTGGTCACTGATGTGTACGAAGGGTATGTCGAGCTCTGCCAACTTGTCCATCGGCACCGAGTCTCCGTCGCCTATGACACAGTCGGGTCTGCGGGACGAGTGTGTGAGCAATCCATTGACCGCACCATCGCAGATGATGAGATGGGGGGCGGTGTCTATCATATGTCTCAGCCCATTGTCCGCAGGGTAGTCTCCTTGGGCAAGGATGACCGCATCAGGAGCGAAGTCGAGGCGTGCTCTGAGGTCGATGACTTGGGGTGTGTTCATGCTTGTTGTTGCATTAGTTTGCGCCAGTTAAGATACCCCACGACGGCCATCACCGTATAGATCGCAAAGAATACGCAGGTGACATAGAAGCCTTGGAGGGCAAAGAGGGCGCAGAAGATTGCATTCGAGACGAACCAACAGTACCAGTTCTCCATATACTTCTTCGCCAAGAGCCACATCCCCACAAAGGCAATGACTGTGGCGGTTGCATCCCAAAAGGGATAAGGGCTCTCCATGAAGTGTCCGAAGACAGGCGTCAGACCTGCGATGCCCACAGCGGCGATACCTAAGAGTATGCCGGCCGTGCGTCGGGGTGCATATATGATCTTGTCCTCTTGGGGGGTGTCGCTACTTCGACGGTGCCACACCCACCAGCCCCATATCGCGGCGATGAGGTAGTAGATATTGACAAAGATATTGCCATAGACCTCGCCCACAAACGAGATATACATATAGAAGAATGGCAGGATGACGCCTACCGGCCAAAGCCACATATTCGCCTTGATCTCCAGCCATACGTATATGATCCCGATAAGGGCAGCGACGATCTCTATGATTTGAAGGGTGTCCATGTCGTGTTGTCGTGAGTCTTGATTGTCCACCCCAAATTTAGGATTTTTGCTCGTGGTATGGAAGCCCCACGAGATGGTGCTACAAGATTATTTCTATCCTGCTTCATCCCGACGGCCTTTTGCTTCGCTCGGCGTGTTTGGGGCAAAGTGTCTCTCTTTGGGTGCTCAGTGTGTCAATCTTATGTCTCATGGCCTTTTAGCATCCCAAAAAGAAAGGGTGTGCCAAAGTGAAAAACTTCGGCACACCCTGTTGGGCTCTTATGTGTGGTGAGAGGTCTATGCCTCCCGGGATCAGAAGACGAACTGCGCTTGTGCGAGGAGTCCGTGCTCGTTGGAGTCGGTCACGTGTGAGGTGTACCCTGTGAAGGTCGAGGTGAGGCGGTACTGCATCTGCAGACGACATTTGCCGTAGAACCAGTACTGCACACCCAGATAAAAAGATCCGCGAAGGTCCTTCGCCTCGGTGTCTCTCGTGTATCCATCGAGTGCGCCGATGACTTCGACCTTGGGTGCTACGGTCACTGCTGTGGTGAGGTAGTAGCCGAGACCTGTCGTTTTGTGGTCTTTGCCGACGATCCATTCGCCCATGAATCTCACCGGATGATACTCGCCACGGACAGCGATGCTTGCACGTGAGCGATCGTACTCTTCGCCGGCCTTGATGCCGAAAGCCTCACCTTGTGAGGTGCGTCGTCCCTGCATGACGGAGCCGTAGATGTCGAGTTTGTCGTTGAGTCGATAGTTGAGCGATGCCGCCACGGTGCGAGGATGTGTGGTGATACGGTTGTTGATCCCTTGGCCGTTCATGAGCATAAGTCGGTAGGTGAGGTTGTCGACGAAGAACTTACCATTCATCTCTATACCGATGTCTCTGCCGGCACACCCGAAGAAGAGAGGGTCGATATTGATCCCATTGAAATAAATAGCCGAATAGCTCGCTCCCTGAACGAGATTGGAGAGAAACGGTGCGACTTGATTTTCGAGCGTGAAGGGGGTCTTGAACTGTCCGACCCTGAAGTTGAAATACTCCGATGCCGAGTAGCTCATGTAGAGGTCTTTGAGCTGCATGGGCGTGTTGATCTGAGAGGTGATGCCGAAGCTCCACTTGTCCGTGATCTTGCCATTGATCATGACCTCTGCCAGACGGACGTGAAATGTGCCCATGTCGTGATGCTTCGAGATGACATGGTCATAGCCCAGCATGCCGAATCCCTTGACCGTGATCCTGTCAAGGATGGACTTGGATGTCTCTCCTTGCTGAGCCGCTGCACCGATACAAATAAATGAAATCAGTGCCATGAGGATGAATTGTCTTGTCTTCATAATTATTCTATTTAGTAGAGTTAATATGATATTCTTCTATTGTTACCTGATCGATATATTTACCTCTCACGCCATCGACAGAAGTACGACTCCGCCATGTCCGTGAGGAAAAATAGCGCAAAGCCTACGATACTCAAGATCACGATACCTCCGTACATCTCTATATATGAGAGGCGCATCCAGGCATCTATGATGAAGTAGCCCATGCCCTTGTCCGTACCGTAAGTCTCGGTGACGAAGAGTACCGATATGGCCGTGCCTATGGCGACACGGATCGTCGAGAGGACATCCGGCAAGGTGGCCGGGATGAGGATATGACGGAGGACTTGGAGGGTAGAGGCTCCGAGAGAAGTGGCTACGAGGAAGCTCTCCTTCGGTATGTTGTTGAGACTGTCACGTACATTGATCGTGATCTGGAAGAGGATGATGAGGACGATCATCGTGATCTTGCCGGCATCGCCGAGCCCGGCAAGGATCATCACCACCGGCAGGAGGGCGAGCTTGGGGATGGGGTAGCACAGATACACGAACGACCCGAGCAACAACCTGATCTTCCTGAACCTATACATCGCCCAAGCCATCACGATACCGATGAATAGAGCGATAGGTATGCCGACGAACAGACGGTAGAGGCTTGCCCATATATGTGGTGCGATCTTGCCCGGCAGTCGGGGCAGATGCGCGTAGACGTCTATCGGTGAGACCAGTGCAGAGGTGCCGAGGACGAGCGAACCGACATACCACAGCAGGTTGATGAGTATCGCTCCGATGGCGAACTGCAAAAGTATGCGTCTCTTGCGCTTCATGATTTACTGCCGGCTAAGTGGGTTCGTAAAGTCTCCGCATCGGGACGGTCATGACGAGCAATGATCCGCCCGGGGCTGTCTCCCATGACGATGATGTGATCGCACATCTCGATGGCCTCATCTATATTATGTGTCACGAGGATGGTGGTCACACCGGTGAGTTGTTGGAGTGATGCAAAGAGTCGTCGGCTCTTCGCCGCGGTGTTGATGTCCAAGGCCGAGAATGCCTCGTCAAGGAGCAGGATGTCGGGGCGTTGGACGAAAGCACGTGCAAGTGCGACGCGCTGACACTGGCCACCACTGAGTTCGTGCGGAAATCGTGACAAGAGAGGTCTCAGCTCAAGCCCTTCGATGATGTTGTCGAAGAGGGTGGGGTCGACCTTTTGGCGACGCAGGTGGAGGGGGAAGAGGATATTGTCTTCGGCTGTCTTCCATGGTAAGAGCCCATAGTTCTGAGGCACAAGGCCTATCGACAGACGGTGAGGATCGGGGATCTGTCCACCGATATGCACACCGCCCTCATAGTCGGTGATGATGCCGGCAAGGACATAGAGGAGGGTCGACTTGCCACAACCCGAAGGACCCGTGATGCCGCACACGATCCCCTGAGGTATCTCGCACGAAATGTCCGAGATGGCGTGTGTCGTCCTCCCTGCGCGCCGGTAGGAGACCGAAAGGTGATCTATGCAGACATCCTTGCTCATCAGTCCGAAAACCTATGTCAGGGAAGTAGTGACGACTCTATGAGGCCTTCGCCGTTGTAACTGTCGGGGACAAGTCCTTTGGCCTTGAGCCAAGCTATGGTCGCTTCCATATCTTTCGGCTCAGGGAGTTGAGCATGAGTGTATTCGGGTAAGACGACTCTCTCGGCTACCTCTTGGGGGAAGCCGGCATCCTCGACAAGGACATGCATCCACGTACTGCGAGGGTGGGTGCGCATATAGTCCACAGCAAGGTTGTAGCCGTGGAGAAGGGTGCGGATGGCTTCGGCCTTGGTCTCTATCGCCTCGGCAGTGAACATCGTCCCCGTGACGGAGAAGCCCATCGACTTTGTCGATATGAGTGCCGTTGCGCCCTTGCTCTTGGATATGAGGGCAAACGGATCGGGGAAGACCGAACCGTCGATCTCGCCTGCGAGGAGCATCTCCATGCGTAGAGGGATCTTGTTGATCTCTATCTTGGTGATGTCGTTCTCCGAGAGGCCTGCCTCGGCAAGGATGCGGTCGGTGGCGTACTCGATGACGGTATTGCGAGAGATGGCTATGCGTTTGCCTTTGAGCCCTTCGAGGGAGTCAAAACCCTTGGCCATGAGCTCAAACACCCCATCGTGCTTCATGACCAAAGCAAGCGGAATGCCACCGGCATGCTGGAGAGCCGCTCCTGTGAAGTCGATCACTGTACCATCGATCTCCCCGGTACGGAAGGCTGCGTCTCTGTCGTTGGCGGAGAAGAACTTGATCATCTCCACATCCAGACCCAGAGAGTCATTGATCCCCATGTGTTCGGCAATGGCAAAAGGGACATAGTCTACGGACGACATCGCACCCAGTCTGAGGCTGAGTGCCTCTTTGTTGCCCCGGGTGCTCTTTCCTCCACAACCCACGAGTGAGAGGAGGATTACGGCTAATGCAATGTTTCTTAGTGCTTTCATACGGAACATATATCTTACTGAGTCTATCTTGACTTTTTGAAAACAAACAAGGAATTATGATTTTTGTGGTGTGAAACATAAAAACCAAAGACCTTGTTTGTAGTACTGGACAAAGATACGATAGTAGGAGAAATTATCCCACATTTACCTAAAAGAAAAAGAGGGTTTAAACCAAAATCGCCTATTAGTGAGATAATTAACTGTATTTTATACAAATTGAAAACAGGTATTCAATGGGCACTTTTACCAATGGAACAATTATTTTCAGAGGTAGTTCCGAGCTATAAAACCGTGTTTGGACATTACCGGAAATGGTGTGAAGAAGGTGCTTGGCAGACTTGTTGGGTAGAAATTTTGAAGAAAAACAAATCGAAAATAGATTGTTCAAGTTGCGACTTTGACGGTAGCCAAACACCCGCAAAAAAAGGCGGCGAAGAAGTCGGTTATCAAGCTCGTAAAAAAGCAAAAACAACTAATAGTTTGTTCTTGTCCGACAGGCAAGGTTTGATGTTAGCAATGTCTCAGCCTATATCCGGAGAACATCACGACTTGTATAACATAAAGACTCATTTTCAAGAAATTACATCTATTTTGAAAAAGGCTGAAATCTCCACAGAGGGTTTATTTGTGAATTTTGATGCAGGTTTTGACAGTGAAAATCTTCGGAAAATAACCGCCTCAGAAGGTATCATAGCCAATATTTGTGAAAACAAAAGAAACCAAAAATCACCCTCTGAAGCGGAACATTATTTCGATAAAAAACTCTACAGAGAGCGTTACACCATTGAAAGAAGCAACGCTTGGATGGATAGTTTTCGTTCGGTTTTAAATCGTTTTGATACTACCGTAAGTAGTTGGATAGGTTTTAATTACCTTGCCTTTATCGTCTTAGGACTCAGAAAATTTAAACAAAAGAGAAAATCGAGATGAGTTCGTTGAATATATTTCTCTTACTCCAAGTAAAGAAAGAAATTATTACGTGTATATTACTCTTCCAAAAGGACTAAAAACATCTTATGGTAAAGATATAATATTCAATAAGGAAATGACAGGTAGAGCAGACATCATAACAGAAGATATGAGGTTAATAGAACGGTTTTTCTATCAAATACGAAAACTATTAGGTTATCAGCTTTAAGCTCAAAATCAGCGCTATTGCATTATTGATACTATGAGTTAAAATGCTATATATAATTCCAAAATTCATCCGTATATATCCGAAAAAAAAACCTCCTATGATTTGCGGTAAGACAATTAAAGGGATTAAAAGTAAACCTTTTCCTTCCAATGAATAATTTAGAAAGTGTACAAGTCCAAAGCTAAATGCACTCAAATAGAAAATGTATTTAAAATTTTTTTCGTAAAAATTCAGTATGTTTTTATAATATTTTTGGATTACCAAGAAAGCCACCAACCCTACCCCGATAGGAATCATAATTCGGATGAATAACATATCATTGAAATTCATATTTCTTATCCCTAAAATTATATTCAAAATATAAAAAGATAATACGATAATGGGAATAAATATCCAGCGATTAAAAATTAAAATTCCTCTGAAAGCAATTTCTTCAAGTATAGGACCCCAAAAAGCTCCTATAAGAAGTATGTACAAAAAAGAATGGTTTTCAAAAAATGAGTGAGCAGCTTCATTTTTGGGTAAGGAAACGAAAATCCTTACTCCTAAATTCAAAACTACTTTCATTGCTATAAAAAATAATAACGAAAATAATAACAGCCCTATACAATAGCTTATCTTTTTAATAATACCCCAATTTTTTTTCTCTCCGTAATAAACAGGATTAGAAATATATCTGAAAAACTCAATCATTATATAAATTTGTTATACGCAAAAATATAAAGTCTATCTTAACTTTTTGAAAACAAACAAGGAACTATGATTTTTGTGGTGTGAAATATAAAAACCTAAGACCTTGTTTGTAGTACTGGGCAAAGATACGATAATAGAAGAAATTATCCTACATTTACCTAAAAGAAAAAGAGGATTTAGACCAAAATCGCCTATTAATGAGATAATTAACTGTATTTTATACAAATTGAAAACAGGTGTTCAATGGGCACTTTTACCAATGGAACAATTGTTTTCAGAGGTAGTTCCGAGCTATAAAACCGTGTTTGGGCATTACCGGAAATGGTGTAAAGAAGGTGCTTGGCAGACTTGTTGGGTGAAAAACAA
This sequence comes from Porphyromonas cangingivalis, assembly GCF_900638305.1. NCBI lineage: Bacteria > Pseudomonadati > Bacteroidota > Bacteroidia > Bacteroidales > Porphyromonadaceae > Porphyromonas > Porphyromonas cangingivalis. The sequence continues at coordinate 1,668,601 of NZ_LR134506.1, read as the reverse complement.
ATCGAAAATAGATTGTTCAAGTTGCGATTTTGACGGTAGCCAAACACCCGCAAAAAAAGGCGGCGAAGAAGTCGGTTATCAAGCTCGTAAAAAAGCAAAAACAACCAACAGTTTGTACCTGTCCGACAGGCAAGGTTTGATGTTAGCAATGTCTCAGCCTATATCCGGAGAACATCACGACTTATATAATATAAAGACTCATTTTCAAGAAATTACATCCGTTTTGAAAAAAGCTGAAATCTCCACAAAAGGTTTATTTGTGAATTTTGATGCAGGTTTTGACAGTGAAAATCTTCGGAAAATAACCGCCTCAGAAGGTATCATAGCCAATATTTGTGAAAACAAAAGAAACCAAAAATCCCCCTCTGAAACGGAACATTATTTCGATAAAAAACTCTACAGAGAGCGTTACACCATTGAAAGAAGCAACGCTTGGATGGATAGTTTTCGTTCGGTTTTAAATCGTTTTGATACTACCGTAAGTAGTTGGATAGGTTTTAATTACCTTGCCTTTATCGTCTTAGGACTCAGAAAATTTAAACAAAAGAGAAAGTCGAGATGAGTTCAATGAGACAAATTTACGAAAAAAGACACCACCCACCCAATAAACCTCGACAGACCATTGCCGAGGCATTGTTTTTCGGGCCGGCAAGTCTCGAAAAACAGTCCTTGGATGCTCGAAAACGAGTCTAACGACTTTCGTCATCGAACTTAACGACCTTCGTCATCAAGTTTAACGACTTTTTTTCGGAGCTCATATCAGCGGTCTTTGAGAATGCCATTACCGAGGTGGAAGATAAATGTCATGATAAAAAACTTAATCAAAACATCGTGTATTAAAAAAATATATCTATCTTTGCAAGCGAATAAGGGTGGTGACACCTGCTTATTCGACATCAAGCGGCTGTGGCGTAATTGGTAGCCGCGCCAGACTTAGGATCTGGTGGAGTGATCCGTGGGGGTTCGAGTCCCTTCAGCCGCACAGCGTAGAGGTCTTGGAGCAGATGCTTCGAGACCTCTTTTTTTCTGTTATACTGACTTCTCTATTTTCAGATTCTCGGATTTGCTCTCCTCTAATCATTTGAGAGAGTCTCTCTTGGGGGTGTCTTTTTTTTTCTCAACCGAGTTGAAGAGCGACAATCGACCATGATATTCTTTGTGTCTGAAGCACTGTTGCTCTGAGTTTTCATCCCTCTCCTATATGTAAGGATGCACTTTTTCGAGGATAATACTATCTCATGTCTCGCAGTAATCAGTCATCCCTTTGGGGTGTTGACTTGTTTGGGTAAAGCGAGGCGTGGGGTCGTTCGGGCACGATGTGTGTGGTGTCATCGGAAACCTTGCTTTCGTGCTCTCGAAATGTTGCCAAAAAGGAGCTGTGACGGATGGGTGCAGTGTCCTCTGTCTATCAAACTCGTAAAGAGTGCTTACACACATTTAAAATATTGGGGGAAAAGTTGTATTTTTGCGGAAAGCCTGAAATGGGTAGATTTTTGTCGTATTTCGGGCGGAGCGCAGTAATTATAAACCACTCATACTAAGATGGCAGACAAATACAAAGAGTACAACCACTTGAATCTCTCGGAGGTCAACAAGGAGATGTTGAAAATCTGGGACGAGGAACAAGTCTTCGGGCAGTCGCTAAAGATACGTGAAGATGCACCTAAGTTCATATTTTATGAAGGACCTCCTTCGGCAAACGGTATGCCGGGTATTCATCACGTGATTGCTCGGACACTCAAGGATATATTCTGCCGTTACAAGACGATGAAGGGCTTCATGGTCGACCGTAAAGCAGGGTGGGATACCCACGGTCTGCCGGTAGAGCTGGGTGTGGAGAAGAAGCTCGGCATCACCAAGGCCGACATCGGCACGAAGATCACCGTGGCGGAGTACAACGCTGCGTGCAAGGAGGAGGTGATGAAGTACACCAACGAGTGGCAGAGCTTGACCAACAAGATGGGCTACTGGGTCGATATGGATCACCCCTACATCACTTATGACAACAGATACATCGAGACCCTTTGGTACTTGCTCAAGCAGTTGTACAAGAAGGGGCTTCTATACAAGGGGTACACGATACAGCCATATTCGCCTGCTGCGGGTACGGGGCTTAGTTCGCACGAGCTGAATCAGCCGGGCTGTTATCGAGACGTCAAGGATACGACTTGTACGGCACAGTTCGAGGTCGTCAGCCCGAAGGAAGAGATGAAAGGACATGGCGATGTCTTCTTCCTCGCTTGGACGACAACACCTTGGACATTGCCTTCGAATACTGCGCTCTGCGTAGGCCCGAACATCTCTTATGTGGCCATACGTACCTTCAACCCCTACACCAATCTCCCCATGACAGCCGTCATGGCTAAGGATCTCATGCCTTCGTACTTCCCTGCTGCGGGTGCGGAACTTCCACTGTCGGATTACAAGGCCGGTGACAAGGTCATCCCATACGAGATCATTGCCGAATACAAGGGTACCGATCTTGTAGGTATGGAGTACAAGCAGCTCATCCCTTGGGTCAATCCGGGCGAGGGGGCGTTCAGAGTGATCTCGGGCGACTTCGTCACCACAGAGGATGGTACGGGTATCGTACACATCGCTCCTACCTTCGGTGCGGATGACGACAAGGTGGCTAAGGCCAATGGTGTGCCTCCTCTCATGATGAAGGACAAGGAGGGCAAGGATCGTCCGATGGTAGACCTTTCGGGCAAGTATTACAGGATCGAAGATCTTGATGAGGCATGGGCAAAGAAGTTTGTCAACATCCCTCTCTACGACATATATGCGGGTCGATACGTCAAGAATGCGTATGATGACACCCTTACAGAGGCTGATGCAAGCCTCGATGTGGACATCAGCGTGATGCTCAAACAGCAAAATCAGGTCTTCCGCATCGAGAAGCAGGTACACAACTATCCTCATTGCTGGCGTACGGACAAGCCTATCTTGTACTATCCGTTGGACAGCTGGTTCATCCGTTCGACCGCTGTGCGTGAGCGCATGATGGAGCTCAACGAAACCATCTGTTGGAAGCCCCAGTCAACAGGTACAGGACGCTTCGGCAAGTGGCTCGAAAACCTCCAGGACTGGAACCTCTCCCGATCTCGCTACTGGGGGACGCCTCTCCCTATCTGGCGTACCGAGGATGGTAGTGAGGAGATATGTATCGGTTCGGTCAAGGAGCTCTACGAGGAGATCGAGAAGTCTGTCGCTGCGGGCGTGATGACTGTCAACCCGATCAAAAACTTTGTGGTGGGTGAGTACACCGATGCCAACTATGACCGTATAGACTTGCACCGCCCTTATGTGGATGAGATCGTCCTTGTGAGTCCGTCGGGTAAGCCTATGAACCGTGAGACGGACCTCATCGATGTGTGGTTCGACTCGGGTGCGATGCCTTATGCTCAGGTACATTATCCGTTTGAACATGGCGCAGAGATAGAGACCGGAAAGATATTCCCTGCGGACTTCATCGCAGAGGGTGTCGACCAGACCCGTGGATGGTTCTTCACGCTCCATGCGTTGGGTACTATGCTCTTCGACAGCGTGGCGTTCCGCACGGTGATCTCCAATGGCCTCGTCCTCGACAAGAATGGCAACAAGATGTCCAAGCGTCTCGGCAACGGTGTCGATCCGTTCGAGACGATAGAGAAGAATGGTTCGGATCCTCTTCGCTGGTACATGATCACAAATGCTTCGCCTTGGGACAACCTCAAGTTTGACCCGGAGGGCGTGGAGGAGGTCTCTCGTAAGTTCTTCGGCACATTGTACAACACATACTCCTTCTTCGCTCTTTATGCGAACATCGACGGCTTCGATCACTCCGTGCCTATGCTGGCCAACGAAGATCGTCCCGAGCTCGACAGATGGATCCTCTCCATGCTCAACAGTCTCATCAGAGAGGTCGACAAGGATCTCGACGACTATGAGCCTACACGTGCTGCGAGAGCGATCTCGGACTTCGTCAACGATCACTTGAGCAACTGGTACGTGAGACTCAGCCGTAAGAGATTCTGGGGCGGAGGCATGAGCGAAGATAAGTTGTCGGCTTATCAGACCCTTCATACCTGTCTCACAGTGGTGTCTCGACTGATCGCTCCATTTGCGCCGTTCTATGCCGATCGTCTGTACAGAGATCTTGGTCGCATCGACGAGAAGCACGACAAGTCGGTGCACCTTGCGGACTTCCCGGTCTGTGACGAGAGCATCATCAACAAAAAACTCGAAGAGGAGATGCGCTATGCACAGACCATCTCTTCGATGGTGCTTGCCCTCAGACGTAAGGTGAACATCAAGGTGCGTCAGCCTCTGACAAAGATCCTCGTCCTTACTTCGGATGCTCAGCAGATGAAGGCGATAGACAATGTCAAGGATATCATCATCAATGAGGTGAACATCAAGCAGCTCACTTTTGCAGACAATGCTTCGGGCATCGTCGTCAAGCGTGTGAAGCCCAACTTCAAAGCTCTCGGCCCTAAGTTTGGCAAGGCGATGAAGAGTGCTGCGGCTTATCTCACAGAGCTTGCACAGGAGGACATCCTTGCTTTCGAACGCAATGGTGTCATCACTTATGAAGGTCAGGAGATCTCTGTCGCCGATGTAGAGATCATCTCTGAAGATATCCCGGGCTGGCTCGTGCAGAATGAGGGCTCACTCACCGTGGCACTTGATGTCACCATCACTGACGAACTTCGCAACGAGGGTATCGCTCGTGAGTTGGTCAACAGAATACAGAACATCCGTAAGGCAAAGAAATTCAATGTCTCGGATAAGGTAAATGTCCGGATACTCTCGCATCCTGAGGTCGATGATGCGGTGACAGAGTTCAAGGACTATATATCCAATCAGGTGCAAGCCGTCAGCATCGCCATCGTCTCCGATATTGACAATGCGGAGGTGCTGGATATGGACGGTTTGGATGTGAAGGTGACGGTGGAGAAGGCTTGATATCCACCGCACCCCTTCGACCAAGTAGCAACAACAAAAACTACTATATTATCATGGAAAAAAACAGGTACACAGATGAGGAACTTGAAGAGTTCAGAGAGATCATCCTCAAGAAACTAAATAAGGCCAAGACGGACTACGACTTGCTCAGAGCCTCGATAGACAACTCTGACAGCAACGATGTGTCTGACACTTCGCCCACGTTCAAGACTCTTAACGAGAGTGCCAATCTCCTCTCCAAGCAAGAGTCCAGCCTCTTGGCTGAGCGTCAGCAGAAGTTTATCAAGAACCTCCAGGCTGCTCTCGTTCGTATAGAGAACAAGACTTATGGCATCTGCCGTGAGACAGGTAAGCTCATACCGAAGGAGCGTCTGCGTGCTGTACCTCATGCCACACTAAGTATTGAAGCAAAAGAGGGAGGGGCGAAGTAATCCCCCTCCTGCACTGACAAACATTATATGGATCAAACATCTACTATCCGCCGACGGGGAATGCTCGCAGGCGTCTTCATCGTCCTCTTACTTCTGATCGACCAGTGGCTCAAATATGTGGTGAAGACGAACATGATGCTGGGCGAGAGCATCCGGGTGACAGACTGGTTCTACATATACTTCATCGAAAATCCGGGCATGGCGTTCGGTTGGGAAGTCTTCAATAAGGCTTTCCTCTCCATCTTTCGCATCATTGCTTCGGGCTTTATCCTCTGGATGATCGCCAAGATCAGCAAGGGCGACTACGGTGTAGGCTTTCTGCTCTGTATCTCGGCCATCTTCGCCGGAGCGATAGGCAATATCATCGACTCGATCTTTTACGGCGTCATCTTCGACCACAGTATGGGGCAGGTGGCGACCCTCTTCCCCGAGTCGGGAGGCTATGCCGGCTGGTTGCACGGTAAGGTAGTGGATATGTTTTACTTCCCTCTCATCGAGGGGCGTTTCCCCGAATGGTTGCCTATATGGGGTGGGGATGAATTTATTTTCTTCCGCCCTGTATTCAACTTTGCGGATGCCTGCATCTCCGTAGGGGTCTTCGTGCTCATCCTTTTCTATACAAAATCCTTCGGGCGACTGCTCAACAGCATTGAGAAGAAGCCCTCTTCCGATCCTCAAGATGCGTAAACACCTCGTCTTCATACTTCTTGCGCTCACGATATTCATAGGAGGGTGTAATCTCAGACCTTCCAATGTCTTGTCACGCAACAAGATGATAGATGTCACGACGGATGTGCTCTTGGTGCAGGCTTATGTCCAGGATCGTTACCTCCCCGACAGTACCGTGAAGTTGCTCTACGAGGGTGTCTTTGCGCAGCACGATATCACGAGAGCCGACTACGACTCTTCCCTCGTGTGGTATGGGATGAACACCGAGAAGTTCGCCTCCGTGTATGAGGAGATCCAACGCCGAGCCATCAAGCAGCGCGATCTCTTGGACTCTCTTTACAACGACTCGATACAAGAGGTGCGCATCCGTTATATCCAAGCCGAAGACCTTTGGGATCACAGCCAACACCGTATCCTCATCCCTCGTGATGAGAACTATTTTGTGTACAAGAGGTTCGTCACAGCCTCCGACACCATTGCCGGTAAGGATACCATCAAGTGGAGCATGGACTTCCTGCCTCAGTTGTACAAAGGCGAGGAACTCATCCTCTCCATGTACATCCACGAGGATGGTAAGAAGCACGCCTACTACCGCAACGCAGACACGATCCGACAACCACTGCGTTCGCACGAACTATCATTTGTCCTGCCCGACAGCCTTCCCTCCACATACAAGATGCACTTCCGCCTCTCCTACTTCAGAGGAGACAGCATCAGACGTGTATTCCCTCTTCTTTTGGATAGGATAAGGCTCTATCGCAGCCAATATGTCGTACCGACCGAAACACCCTCTGATACCATCCCCACACCGTCCACGGACTCTCTCGACCTCTCCGATCCCGTAGATGCAGATCTCGAAGTGAGGCAAGAGTATCCCGACTCCATCACCGAGTAGAGAGAGTTGGGGGCAAGATCAAGGGGCTGACTATAAAATCAATTCACTATTTCAAAAACACAGCAAACTACAATGACAGCCAACAACAAAAAGCACGGACCGGACACCCTTGCCATCCATGGTGCTTCGCACGACAAGAATCCATTCGGAGCACTCGCTTCGCCCATCTATCAGACCTCCACATTCGCATTCGACACTGCCGAACAAGGAGGTGCACGCTTTGCCCTCGAAGAGGCCGGTTACATCTACTCACGCCTCGGCAATCCTACCTGTACCAAAGTCGAAGAGAAGGTCGCCCTCCTCGAAGGAGCCGAAGCTGCCATCTCTTGTGCGTCCGGTATCGGAGCCATCACTTCTGCCGTCTGGGTACTCGTCGAGCAAGGCGACCACATCATTGCACACAAGACCCTCTATGGCTGTACGTTTGCCTACTTTACGCACGGTCTGTCACGTTATGGAGTGACCGTGGACTTTGTCGACATGACCAAGCCCGAAGAGGTCGCAAAGGCCATGCGTCCGAATACGAAGATCGTTTACTTCGAAAGCCCCTCGAACCCCAACATGGAGATGATCGACATCGAAGCCGTCGCTGAGATCGCTCACCGCCAGGAAGGTGTCACCGTCATGATGGACAACACCTACTGCACACCATACCTCTGCCGTCCGCTCGAACACGGAGCCGATGTCGTCGTCCACTCTGCGACGAAGTACCTCAACGGTCATGGGGACGTCATCGCAGGCTTTGTTGTCGGTTCGGCCGAGTACATCACCCAAGTACGTCTCATCGGAGTCAAGGATCTCACCGGTGCATCTCTGAGCCCATTCGATGCCTATCTCATCGAACGAGGGCTCAAGACCCTCGCCATCCGCATGGAGAAGCACTGTGCCAACGCCATGGAGGTTGCAAAGTTCCTCGAAAGCCACCCACGTGTCAAGTCCATCAGTTATCCCGGTCTCGACTCTTTCCCATACAGAGACTTGGCAAAGAAGTACATGAAGCTTCCCGGAGGTATGATTTGTTTTGAACTCGACGGAGGTTTCGAAGCCGGTAAGAAGTTTATCAACGACTGTAAGCTCTGTACCATCGCTGTCAGTCTCGGTGATGCAGAGTCGCTCATCCAGCATCCTGCGAGCATGACTCACTCTCCATATACTCCCGAAGAGAGAGCCATGGCAGGCATTTCCGACGGCATGATCCGCCTCTCTGTCGGGCTCGAATGTCCCGAAGACATCATCGAAGACCTACGCCAAGCCTTGGAGGCATAACGAAAACTCATCCTGAGACAATACATAAGCAGAGGGAGTGTCAAAATCGAAATTTTGACACTCCCTCGCTTTTTTACCTATATGGATGTCCGGTAATACTGAATCTGTCCTTGCCTCACTCATTTTTTTTCTAAAGGAGATGAGGATTTGTGGAAGATAGGGGCTTACAGATCTATCTCCACGCGGCTTGAGTAGATGCGTTTGGGGTCTCCATAGAGGGCGATGCTTTCGGCTATTGCTCCACGTGTCGCTCGCACCCTTCGGTCGTGGACCGTCTTGCCGTTGAGGCGGACGACGACCGGTTTGTCTCGCTCTATGCGGTCGATGAATAGGGCTATCTTACCCGATATGTTGCCCTTCAACATCTGAGTCTTGATGTCGTAGGTGTTGCCCTCCTTGTGTACCTCAAACATCATTTTGTCCGTCCGATCCGAAGTCTTCAAGCCTCTGAAGTCGATGAAATACACCCCATCTGAGAAGCGTCCGTGGATGTCATCGTAGTCGGGAGCGATGTTGGCATAGAGGTAAGAGATCCGATCGGGGTTCGCCTTGCGCCTTTGCTCCATCATCCAAGGAAAGCCCTCGAAGTAGTTGATGCTGTGCCCACGCCCTTTCTGTATCCTTACGAGATGCGGATATTCGTTCGGGTAAGCGGCATGGAGCTCTTTCATCCTGTCATCCCAGTGATAAGCATACGTATTTCGGGCGTATCCGAAGTCATTCTCTCCGACCTCCATCCGGAAGGGTAGGTGGCGTAGATTGACCTCTGCCCCATTGAGCTCTTCGGCAGCTGCGAGCACGCCTATGCTGCTGAAGTAGTCGGGCATGAACATCCCCATGCGGAGGATGCCGTAGCCCCCCTCGGAGATGCCGATGACATGGATGCGTTCCGGGTCGATGTTGCCACTCAGCATACCCAGCTTGATCACCTTCTTGAATATATGTACTTGTGGGGCAAAGTACCAACGCCCCTTACGGTCATCCGACATCCGGGGGACGACGAAGTACGACGGGTCTTCGGGGTATCGGGTGCGACAGAATGCTTGATGGATGCGCCACTCATCTTCGTTGATGGTCGAAGTCCAAGGGCCGGGCTCGTTCGGATAGCGTCCACCGCCATGGAGGTGAATGATCAGCGGATAGCCTGTCGCAGGCTTCTTCGCTCTGGGGACACAGAGCACTTTCATCTGTTCGTCCTGAGGGAGAGAGAGCTGTATGAGTCGCTCAGACCCTTCAAATCCTATTTCGCCCAAAGCCTTCTCATTTGCTTTGTGCCAAAGGCTCCAAAAGACCTCTTTGACCTCTTCGGACTCATGCTCCTCGATGACCTCTCTGTGCATCTGAGCAGGAGCGAAGTCCGGCTTCTCTGCGTCACTCTGAGCCACAAAGTAGCTCAATACCTTGTCTTGACTCAAAAACTGATCTTTGCTGATCGGAGGCTCTTCGACCGGTACTATCGGACTGCTGCCCTCATCTCCACAAGCAGAGATGAGAGCAGCGGTCAGGATAGTCCCCAAGAGCCGTATAGGGCTGTGGGATGGCATTGTGATGTATCTATGATTTTATCAGTATTCGACGAAGTATTTTGAGTGCTCGGGCTTGAATCCAGTCCATGCCTTGATGTACTCCGATACAGATCCCTTTGGGACATGGATCTTGAGCTTGTCCCAGTTCACGCGATCGAATGGGGAGGCTTCGTAGGTGGGAGGTACGGCATGGCCAAATTTGAGTTCGGTCAACGCCGAGCAAGATGCAAAAGCATCCTCTCCCAGCGTACGCACCTTCCCCTTGAGGAAGATCTTCTTCATCTTGAGACAAGTGTTGAAGCAAGAGGTAGGGATGAGGATGACCTTCTCGGGGATTTCGATCTCTTCGAGGGCTACACAAGCGTGAAAAGTACTCTCTTCCATGCTTTCAAGCGTAGCAGGCAGAGTCACTTTTTTGAGTTTCTGAGCAAATGCGAAAGCACCGCTACCGAGACGCTTGACGGAGCCTGGAGCGAGGACTACCTCCTCGATGTTGCTATAGCCAAGCCATCCCTTGCCGATGAAGTCCAGCTTCTTTGGCATGAGCACCTTCTTGATTGTTTTATTGTCCTTGAGGAAGTTGTCATTGTAGTCGACATCGAGGACAGCATCGGTGAGATTGAGCTCGACGAGCTTAGGCATCTTGGCTTTCATGAAGTCGAAGTCCCCCTGCTTGAGGGTCGTCCCCTTGACGGTGAGGTACTTGATCTCTGCTGCTTCTTCGGGCTTGAGGGTCTCCGAGAGAGGTGTCGTCTTGTCGTAAGTCATCTCACCCAGCTTTTTTGCTGTGTTGGCATCGCCTTTGAGGGGGATGAAGGCATAGCGGAAGCGTACATCACCGAGTCTGCGTCCGGAGTCTTTGGTGCCTGCGATGTCGATGAACTGGAGCTTGACATACTCATTGCCATTTGCGAGGCGGACGATGTAGACGAAGTTCCTTGAAGTCATTATCGGAGGCATCTGATTCATCTTGATGTCGAGCCACTTCGTGGCGATGAAGAGGGGGTTGAAGCTTGTGGTGTACGATGGTGGGGGCATCACTGTACCTTTCTTGTCGGTCTGAAGGAGCATGACATTCTCGATCTCTTTGTCTTTGAGCCAGTTGGCAGCATCTGCCACATACTCTTCGGCACTCTTGACACCGTCGAAGTCTGTCGTCTCCACGAGGTAGACTTCACCCTTGCCTGCGCCACTCTCGCCACCATTGGTACGGCCGTTGCCACCGAGGAACGCAATATCCCATGCAGAAGACGTCTTGGCAGCCTCATTCTTGAGGTCCAACTGTTTGTTTTCCTTGAACGAGAAGTAGGAGAAGTATGTGCTGAACTTGTCGGCATTCTCCTTGAGTACTTGCTGGATCTGTACTTCTATGACACCTCCTTTTGGGGATTTGTTTTCAGGAGTCTTGCTTGAGTCTCCACAAGAAGAGACGATCACACCCATGAGCATGATGGCCAAGAGTGATTTCTTCATGTTCGATTTCATTGTTTGTTCTATGGTTTTAGTGATTATGTAAAACTGTACCGCAAAAGTACGGTCTTTCACTTTCTACTGAAATACCGCAAGCTTGGTATTTCTGACCACCCATATACCTACCTTGTAGCATAAAATACGTCACTCTTCGTCTCATCCTGATGGCTTGTGCATGGACTGCTCAGCCCTGAGTATGTCGAAACCCCACATCGGCGATCCGAAAGTTTTCGGATTGCCGATGTGGGGTTCGGTATGTACTGGTCTCGATCCGTATCTATGTTCAGAAACGGTTGTCCCGGTCGAAGAGCATCAACCTGACCAAGCCATCCTCGGAGAAGTACACGGTCATCTCGATGTGCACATCGTCACTGAGAGCTACCACAAGTCTCTCGTCATAGAAGTCGTCCTTGGGATAGAGCGTGACTCTCTCTTCGGCAAACCATCGCCTGAGGTAGGTCGCTACCCTCTCTTTGTCCCATTCGGGGACACCGATACAGATCCCTCCGAAGCCGAAGCCCTTGCGGTCTGTCAAGAACCTGTGAAGGGTAGGTGGGAGTGCCATGTCTGTCTTGTAAACTGCCCAGGTGACCGAGAAGTTGTCGTATTTGTAGGACAAGAACTGTGTGATCCCATGCTCAAGGTAAGTGTAATCGTACTCGCCGGAGAGGATCTTGCTCTCAAAGGCAGGTGCTCCCCACTTCTTGATACAAGTCTCAGGGTCTGACAAGTCTCCGAATTCCGCCATCAGACCCTCCGGAAAAGACCCTCCATGTGCCTCCACGAGAGCCTCAAAGGCCGATGCCTTTTCGCTTCTCTCTTCAACTGTCCGGTAAAGGAGATCCCCCTCCTTGCCGTGTAGTACCGGCTTGTCGAAGAAGTGCATTGCGGCATAGTCGATGAGGAATGCTTCCTCGTGAGGGATGAGGGTGACCTCGGTCAAAGTGGAGATCCGCTCATCATAATAGATATAGACGTCATAGGAGAGGCCCTCCTTATGCGTGATCTTGAGATCGTACAGAGACATCGTTTCCCCATTGCCTACTCCGAAGAGGGCATAATCATCCTCTTTGAGGGGGTAGATACCCTCCCACTTCTTTTTGTATTCCTGCTCCGCCACTTGATACTCCTCATCGGTCATGTCCGACGGACCATACACCGTCATTGCCTCCCCGAAAAACTCCAAAAAGCGAGGGCTCATCACCTTATCATAGTCGATCTTATCGATCACCACCTCGTGGTCGTCGTTGACGATGAGTCGTTCGATCCACTTGGCACCGGCCTCGATCTGTTCGGGCGTGATCTCATTCGTCTGTTGTTTCTTTCCCTCGCAAGACAGCAACATCAACAGTGTCACCGTCATCGTAATAAGTCTCTTCATCATACAATACTGTTAATGAGGTGATAAGTGATGTGATGACACGAGACCCACCCCAAAAAAAGCCCCCCATATCATCATTGTCGTTTTGCTCCTCAAATTTACACAAATTAGGAAATCTACCGCCCCTCCTGATACAATATCCGATGTCGTGGAGGGATCGTCCTATCTTTCGGAGTCTTTCGGCATAGGTGCCGAAGTGGGTGTCGAAGCCACAGGATGATGATTTCGGAAAAGTCCCGGGATCCTCCAAATCGAGTCTAACGACTTTCGTCATCGATCTTAACGACTTTCGTCATCGAGTCTAACGACTTTTTTTGATCGGTCGGAGACTTTTATTTAGAGCAGTCCTCGATGCGACGGCACGCCAGCTCGGCACTGATGACAGCCATGGGCAGGCCTGCACCGGGGATGGTCGATGCGCCCACGTAGAAGAGGTTGGCGAACTCCTCGTCGAAGTTGGCGGGACGGAAGCCTCCGATCTGTGTCATCTTGTGGGAGAGCCCCAGCCCGCTGCCTTGGTAGAGGTTGAACTCTCGCTCCCACTCTCGGGGGGTGTACACCGTGCGAGAGAGGATCATCGGGAGGATGTCCGTACCGATACGGTCGGAGAAGTCTCGGAGGATACTGTCCACGATCTCGTCTCTGTCGCTCCAGTCCTCCTTGTATCGGAGGTTGGGTACGGGACAGACGAAGAAGAGGCTCTCGCAGCCCTCAGGGGCGCAGGTGTCGTTGTGCTTGGAGATCACGTTGACGTAGTAGTACGGCTTCTGAAGGGTATCGGGATCCTTGAGGATGTTGTGGGCATACTCTTCGTAGTTGCCACCGAGGTAGTAGTTGTGCTGGTCGAGGGTGGGGAGCTTGCCCTTGATGCCGATGTAGAAGGTAAGGTAGCCCATCGTCCATTCTTTCTGAGCCAACTTCTTCTCACTGTATGCCTTCCTGCCGAGCACCCTTCCCCTGAATAGGGCGGCATCGGCATTGCACAAGAAAATGTCGGACTCATGGCGATGCCCCTCCTTGTCGATCACCGCTACAAGTCGATCGCCCTCAAAGGCATAGTCTGTGATCTCCGTACCGTACTCGAAGGTCGCACCGCTCTTCTTCAGCTCCGATACCAGTCCCCGGACGATCTCGTACATACCTCCCTTGACATTGTAGTATCCATCGTGGCAGAACTCAGTGTACGACAGCAGACTGTATATCGCCATCGTGTCGAATGGGGTGCGCCCGAGGAAGAACGCGACAAGTGAGATGATCTGTCGTGCCTCTTTGGAGGAGAAGTGCTCGTTGACGTGCTTCCAGAAGGTCTTGAGGAGGACGGGGATGTGGCGGGGATTGACTTGCATCAGGGTGGTGATGTAGTCGAAGAGGTTGTCGAAGTTGTTGCGGATGACGATGTCGAACGTGTCCTCAAAGAGGGCTCGCGACTTCTCCAGATAACGGGTCATCTTAGCTTCGAAATCGGGCTCTATCCCCTCAAACTGTGCCGACAGACGTTTTATGTCCTTGTAGAGGTGGTAGGTCTTCTCCTCCCCTCTGAAGTTGACGGAGTACAGCGGATCCAGCTCGACAAACTCAAAGGGCAGTGCCACACCACATCTGTCCATAAAGTCCTTGAAGACATAAGACATACTGAAGAAGCTGGGGCCGGTGTCGAAGGTGAAGCCGTCCTTTTGGATCTGATTGAGACGTCCGCCGGGCTTGGCGTTTTTCTCTATGAAGGAGACTTCGTAGCCTTTCTTGGAGAGGAGCAAGCCTGCGGAGAGTCCGCCTAAACCGGTCCCTATGATCGTTACTTTCTTTTTCATTTGAGGTTGTGTTTTTGTTTGAATTTGGGATATAGCTCGTCCCTGACCCACTTGAAGTCGGGGGCAGAGGTAAGTATCTTTTTGTAGTACTCGTCGGCACGTTTGATGTCGTCTATGCTCTCGAAGGTGGTGGCGATCTGTATCTGAAGAGAGAGGAGGTTCCAGTCCTTAGCCCTGCCCTCGGCCTTGAGAGTCGAGAGGAGCAGTCGTTCGGCGGCGAGGTAGTGGCGAAGGGCTTCTTGCTTGGAGCCCCCGAAGAGGGGTGGGCGGAAGAAGTCGATGTTGCCGAGCTGTATGTGACCGAGAGGGTTGTCGGGGTCAAGTTCGACAGACTTCCGTGCTGCGGCGATGCTCTTCTGTCCGAGGAAGGGGGCTTTGAGTTTGTTCAGCCCGACTTGAAAACCCCAATGTGCCGACATATATGCATAGAGGAGTGCAGGCTCGATCTGCTGTTGGGCAAGACGGTTCATCCGCTCCTCCATCCGCTTCATGTAGGCTTTGGCGAGAGCGTTCTTTCCGGCGCCGAGGCACCAGCCGATATAGCCGTATTCAAAGTTGAGGAGGTCGAGCTCTTGGGTCGAGGTCTTGTCTTTGGTGTCGTGCATCTTGTCGATGATACGTCTCCAAAGTCCCATGTCGCCCGATACATAAGCCTTGTAGATGCTGTCCTGATCCGACGCACGGAGGGATAGGGGCAGTGCCACGAGGTACATCAGGAGGAGGGAGAATAGACTTTTCATACGATGGCAGGGGATTTTAGAGGGTGCGACCTTTCCACTCGAAGGAGCGTTTGCGCTTGTTGAGCCAAGAGCGGAGGATGAAAGCACCGAGCATGAGCTGTTGAGGAATGATGAGCAGGACATTGAGCAGTGGGGACTGTCGAGCGGTCAGCGACACGAACAACCGTGACAGCACCACGGCTGCGACATAGCCCCATAGATAGACGGAGGGCAACGCATGCGCCACGGCTACGACACCGAAGGTCGTCAGCAACCAATACAACCCGGCGGAGAGGTAGGAGTTACCGCTCCCGAAGAAGTAGGTGACGTTCTTTGCAAAGCCGTTGATGGCACTTCTGAGGTCATTGTACATACGACAATAGATGCCTGCTTCGCCCGTGAGACAGGACACTTTGCGCTTTTGTCTTTTGAAGTATCGGGAGATCTCGATGTCTTCGGCCTTGCTATGGCGGTACGCTTCGTGTGGTCTGAGGGTGTCGTAGGTCGCACGGTGGAAGAGCATACATTGCCCATTGGCTGCCGAAAGGGAACTAAACCCCGACAGCCTCACGAGGGGTAAGGGTAGCAAGGTCAGCAGGATGATGTGCATATTCGGCACGGTCATCTGCTCTGCGAGAGTCTTCATCTCCTGAGTAGGGAAGAGGGAGAGGAGATCGACCTTCTTTCGCTTCATGTAAGAGAGTGCCCGATCGACAAATGCAGGCTGTACACGCACATCGGCATCGAGAAAGAGTAGGTAGTCGCCCTTGGCTTCTTGTGCCAGATGGTGGCATCCGTGGCTCTTGCCGACCCAGCCCTCGGGCAAGGAGGACGAGCGTATCAAGCGCAGACGAGGGTCTTCGAGAGCGTGCTTGAGCACGATCTCTGCTGTGTCGTCCTCCGACTGGTCATCGAAGACAATGATCTCTCCGATACTCTTATCGGGCATCTGCTTCAAGTCTGAGAGGATGTTGCCGATGTTTGTCGCTTCATTTCGGGCAGGTATGAGTATCGACACGCTCCCTTCGTCGGCATCTGTGACAAGGGGATGCTTGGGCAAGGACTCCCGAAAGAGGAAGTTTGCCAGCGACACCAAGAGCCTCAGCACCGCAAAGCCCACGACAACGTATGCGATATATTCGATCATCCCTCTATGTTTGTTTGTGTCCTAAGGCAGTCGGCATAGAAGTCGTTGTAGCCTCTCTCCAATCCTGCACGGCTCAGTGTCCCCCCAAAGTCTCGTATATACATCGTCACGGAGGGCTTTTTGTCTGCGAGATAATCGATCATGTTGGCGGAGAGGACGATGTGCAACTTGCTCTGACGCCCATCGACGAGACGCTCGATGCCTTTCTCAAAGACAAACTCCTTCCTGTACAAAGACTGCAAACGCCCTTGTGGATAGATGAGCACCATATTGCGCTCGTCGTCGAGCAGCTGCGATGTGTATGCCAATGTCTTGAGTACCTCCCGACTGCCTTTGTTTACCGAGAAGCCCCCGGTGCGGTTGAAGAAGCGATAGCGAAGGAGCTGGTCTTCTCTCATCATAAAATGAAACTTCCGCTTGAAGACCTTGTTCCTCAGGTGCATAGCCCAGAACCCATCCCACCACCCCACGTGGTTTGCGATGAGGAGTATCGGCAGTCCTCTGTCCTCGAAGTCTCCGACGATGCGTACCTTGCCGAAGTGTCGCCTCAGCAGGTATTCGGTATAATGTCTGAAGAAAGGGTAGACGATCGGGTGATGCTTGGCCTTGAGCATGGGTCAGGACATTAGGATGACGGCGAAGAATAGGACTTGGATGACAAAGAGGAAGCCTGCCATACGGTTGCGTATGGGGATCTTCATCAGGTGTCTGATGGTATGGAAGAGTAGTGCCAATATACCCCATACGACATAGTTCTGCATCGGGATCACATCCCCCTCCCACGACCACATATCCATACGGGGAGCGACCTGCTCCATCACGATGTCATAACCGATCATGAGTGCCGAAGGCAGGGCTACGGCATAGAGAGGCTTCCGGGGCAACGCATCGACCATCGCACCACTCATGTAGACAAGCAGTATCCAGTTGAGACCGATGAGCAGTGGTGTCTCGGCGAACTTCGTCCCGAGCTCGTTTCCGTACTCATAACCGCCAAAGACATACCCTGTGGCGACACCCCAAACCTCGACTCCGTAGCTCGCCAAAGCCACAATGAGGGCAAAGAGCAGGAGCTTCGGACGCTCGGTGCTGCGGTCATAGATCGCCAAGAAGAGCATCGAGAAGAGGAGTACCAGGGGCGTCAGTCCTGCATACATAGCTCTCATCTCGGGTCGTCCGAGTTGAAATGCTCCGACGATATAGAAGAGGGCGATCACCCCCATGACGATACGGTCTGTCGTACTGTATTTCTGCATCTGTTGTGGGTTTTAATGTTTTTCGGAAGACGAGGCTCTCACTTTGTCCAAGTGTGGCAAGGTCTTTTCAAATATGATCCTGAACCACGGCGTGTATCGTTCGGGCTGAGAAGTGATCTCTGCGACCAAAGCCTCGTGTCGGAGGTGCTTCCACGCCATCACTTCTTCGGCATTCGGCATCGGCTCTGCATCCGTGAGGTAAGCAAACACCCTGTCGTACTCGTGCTCCGTAAGTCCGTTGTCGAGCTCGACCTTGTAGGTGAAGTCGAAGAGATGCACCAGTCTCTCACGATCTATCTTCATCCCCATCTCCTCCATCATCCGTCGTTCGGCAGCCGACTCGTAGCTCTCACCGAGATAAGGGTGGGTGCAGCACGCATTTGTCCACAGACCACCGGCATGGTACTTCTCTTGGGCACGTTGGTGCAGGAGCCATTCGCCTTTGGTGTTGAAGATAAGGATAGATACTGCTCTGTGCATCAGCCCCTTCTGGTGTGCTTCCATCTTCTCCATCGTGCCGAGGTCGGTGTCTGCCGAGTCCACCAGCACCACTTGATCTTTAGTATCGTACAGGCTCATAGGATGTGCATTTTGTTTTTGACCAGTGCCGAGAGTAGGAGCATGGCTTTCTGAAAGTCAGGGACACGGATCCTCGTCTTGAGGAGCTTGTCTGCCGAAGTCCTCTTGATCTTTGCCAACAGCTCTCTATAATACTTGTATGCCGTATGTACGGCAAGGCGAGCCCCCTTGGGCAACTTCTGTATCCCTCTGTATGCCTCATCAAAGTCGGCTTCGATCTCCCGGACCAGCTCCCCCTTCATCGTCTCATCGAAAGTCTCTGCCGAGAGGTGGGGGAAGTAGTTGCGTCCCAAGACGAAACAATCCTCCTTGAGGTCTCTGAGGAAGTTGACCTTTTGGAATGCCGATCCCAACCTCATAGCCGGGCCTTCGAGTTCGGCAAAGAGGTGCTCATCCCCCTTGCAAAAGACCTTCAGACACATCAGCCCCACCACATCTGCGGAGCCATAGATGTACTTCGCCGTCTCCTCCGCCGTCAGATACTCCTTCTTCTCCAGGTCTGCCCTCATGCTCGACAAGAAGGCCTGTATGTACTCATCGGGGATGCCGTACTGCTTCACCGTCAGCTGAAATGAGTGCAAGATCGGATTGGGGCTGATGCCGTACTCGTAGGCGAGATAGTATGAGCGTTCGAAGAGATCCAACAGTTCGGCCTGCTTATGCTCGTGGAACGAGTCCACGATCTCATCGGCGATCCGTACGAAGCCATAGATGCTGTGGATGGCGGGGCGTATATCCTCCGAAAAGAGGTTCGATGCCGAATAAAACGAAGTGCTGTACCTCTTTGTCAGCGCACGGCTCATATCGAACGAGCACGAACGGTACTTCACATAGTTGGAGACGTTGTCAGTATTCATAATATTGTTTTAGTTTCTTTTAGGCACAAAGAGATAGGTCGTCACAGCCACCAACACATCCCGACTCGAAGTCGCTCTCACCGTCCCGTCTCGAACCCTCCCTTTGAGATGATGAGGTGCTCACAAAATGTATCGCCCCACTATGTTTTCTATCCGCTTTCATGACTGACCATCCATGACCGACCCGATCTCTCTCATACGAAGCCCAAGGTATATTCCCAACCCTTTGAGACATCCGCATCATCTCGTGGGCGTCATGAATACTCATTTCAATGAAGATAAGAAAAATCTGCTTAATCCGTACAAACAACCTCCGCCGGCTCTTGAAAAACAACAAACACTCCTCGAGCCTTGAGGATATGCCCTCTCCGAAGCGGTTTCATCGCCTCGTAGGATCCTCCAAATCGAGTCTAACGACTTTCGTCATCGATCTTAACGACTTTCGTCATCGAGTCTAACGACTTTTTTTGACCGGTCGGATTGCCTGAGTGAGAAGGGGGGCCGACTCGGGGTGGGGCGTTTGAGCGGGATTCAATCTCTGGTCTCGCACCACTACTCGGGTTGGCTCTGTGCAGACAAAAAAAATTACCCATATTTGGGTATTTTCTTCTTTATTTGAAAGAAGAAATATTTCTTTTAACTAAATTTGTGCCCGGAAAAATAGAAAACGAAAGCGATGTCCCCCTTTCTCACTGAGGAGGGAGGGCGTCTGCTTTCGGTTAAACTCAATGACGAAACTTCATCAATCCACATAAAATCTCAGGTAAGAGTTTTTTGAATACTATTAATTACTGATAAAACCGACCAATGAATCGACAAGGATTTATTTCACAAGCGTTGCTGACGCTGTTTGTGCTCTTGCTCATGATTCCGAAGGCTGCCTATGCCTCATCGGATACGCCTCTGAAGGTGCATGTGCTCAGTACGCAGTCAAAGGAGACTATCCCCGGTGCACTCGTCAAGATGGGAAGGCTCACTTTCGTCGCAGATGCCGATGGGGTGGCTACCCTCCATAATGTCTCCGGCAGTCAGGTCACCCTCTCTGTAAAGGCTCTGGGCTACAAGGAGATCAAGAGTGCGATATACAATATCCCCAAAGGAAAGAGGGAACTCATCGTCCGGATGACCCCCATGATCCATGAGCTCTCGGGCGTCACGGTCAAAGGGCAGTACAATAACCATACAAACAAGTTGCAACAGACGGCTCAGATAGATGCGAAGCTATTGGAGCGCAGTTCGTCTGTCTCTCTTGCTCAGCTCTTGGAGAACCTCCCCGGAGTGAGCATGATCAGCACGGGGAGTACGATCGCCAAGCCGGTGATCCAAGGGATGCATAGCAGTCGTATCCTGCTGATCAATAACGGTGTACGTCTCGAAAGTCAGACTTGGGGCGATGACCATGCTCCGGAGATCGACCACACCGGCTCCAATGTCATCGAGGTCATCAAAGGTGCGGAGTCCATCCGTTATGGTTACGGTGCTGTGGGAGGGGTAGTCCTCTTCAATCAGACACCTCTGCCTTATGGACATGACAAGCTCTTCGTCTCGGGCAAGGCGAACCTGAGCTACGGTACCAATGCTCGCAGCGGATATGGATCGATGACGGCAGACTTCGGGTACAAAAACCTCGGGCTGCGCATCCATGGGTTGGTGCAGAAGGCCGGGGACTATCGCAGTGCCGATTACCGTCTCAACAACACCGGCTACACCACAATCAGTCACTCCGCACTGATGGGATACAAGTCTCGCAACATCACTGCGACGGTGTACACGAGTCTCTTCTACCAGCGCACGGGTCTGTATTACAACAGCAAGATATCGGACGTCAATCAGCTCTTGTCTCGCTTTGAGGCCGGACGTCCCGATGAGAGCAGCATCCACCCCTTCTCCTACAAGGTCGAGCCTCCTCTCCAGCAGACCCAGCACTTCACCCTCAAAGGAGACCTCAAGTGGTACATCAACAGAGACCATGATGTCCTCTTCAAGGTGACTTATCAGGACAATATCCGACAGGAGTATGAGAATAGGAAGGATCCTCGATTGAGTTGGATCCCCGTACAAGATCTTCAGCTCACTTCTTACAGTGCCGATGCGCTGTGGAATGGTAAGTGGTCGAAGTGGAATATGTCTACACAGGCCGGAGCCACCGTTTCTTATCAGTACAACTACAATGTCCCCGGGACAAAGCAACCGGCTTTCATCCCCAACTATGCTGCCGGTACGGTGGGTTACTTCGCTCTACACAAGGCGACTTTCGGTCCTCTCGAACTGTCTGCCGGTATGCGTTACGACATACGTGCGATGTCTGTGGATGGGTATGCGGGGCTGTCGTCCTTCAAGTACTACAAGGACTTCAAGATGTTTTACAACTTCACATCCAGCATCGCCGGTCATTACCAAGTGTCCGACAACATGGAATTGCGTGCCAACATAGGCTGGGCATGGAGACCACCCGATGTCAACGAGCTATATGCTTCGGGACTCAACCACGGTATCTACTGGGTCGTGGGTAACAAAGACCTTACTGCCGAACGTGGCTACAAGGCCATCCTCGGAGGTAAGTATTCGGGCTCATGGTGGTCGATAGAGCCCGGGGTGTTTTACCAAAGGGTCAACAACTATATCTATGACGACATAGGTCAGGGGAAGGACAGGTTTCACAACCACCCGAGCGGTAAGTATCCGAAGTTCGTCTACGGACAAGACGATGCCCGTCTCATGGGTGGAGACCTCACCTTGACCGTATCTCCCATCAAGGGGCTGTCCGTATCGTCCAAAGGTGAGTGGATCTATGCTCGCAATCTCACACAGGATGCATGGTTGCCTTTCATGCCTTCGGACAGGTATGGCCTTGAGGTGGCACATGGTGTGGACCTCGGAGCGAAGAAGGCTTGGCACCTTTCTTATTCGTTGGAAGGACAGTTCGTCACAAAGCAGAAGAGGTTCGACCCGGAGAAAGACCTCGTGGGTGACACCCCTCCGGCATACACCTTGCTTCATGGCAGCATGGAGCTACAATATGACTTCTCTAAGGACAAAAACATCAAGTTCGTCCTCCTCGGCAAGAATATGCTCAACGCCCTCTACAAGGAGTATACCGATAGATTCAGATACTACGCCCATGCCCGAGGATCGGAGTTCACGTTGAGTACCATCATCACCTTCTAAATCAATAACAAAGACATGAACCGATTTTTCCTATATATCTTAGCGGTGTTCGTCTTCGCATCGTGTACCGACAAGCAGGGTGAAGAGCTCTTTAAGTCCATCATCAAGGCTCCCCCATCATCCATCGAGCGTGATGTCAAGGGACACGAACAAATAGCATCCGTCCAGGCCATACTCAGATACACTCGTCCGATGAAGAAGCCTATCCGCATAAATGCCACCAGCTCCGTGAAGGCTTATGCGGCCTACGAGATCTCCCAAAAATACTCAGCCATACCTCTGTATCAAGAGATCAAGATCGTCAAGAACAATCAGGGCGAGTTCGAGATCGAATCCGACAGGAAAGCCTTCGATGTCATCAAGGGTAAAGATGTCTATTATGCGCTTGAACTGAAGTACTTCGACCTCAACAATCAGTTGATCAACTATCAGTTCTCCACCTACGATGAAAAAGATGCGGATGCTTCGACATTGGAGCAGCATCAGACCTTCTTCTCCGTGCAGAACTATTCGCTCAGCAAGCAGCCTCTCGTCTATCCTATGAGTCTGGACAGCGTCTACTATGAGGACTATCTCTTCGAACTGAATTCAAACAAGAAGAAGATCAAAGCCGGACTCGTCACGCCTTATGTGGCTTATGCTCCTACAGCAGAGGAGGGTCAGCCTATAAGGTATGATCTCGCATTGGCTTACAAGGCCGTGGAGGCGGCACAGACCAAAGCGGCCACAGAGCCATATACCGATCCTGCGACAGGCAAGGAGTACCGTCTCTTCAAGACAAAGGGTATAGAGAGCCTCAAGTCCGTCGCCGGAGAGATCTTCCGGTATGACTATCGAGACACCGATCCCGTCGACAGCGAGATAGGAGCACGTATCCTCAACGACGACCTCTATCGCAACAGGTTTGGACAAAATGTAGGTTTGTTGCGCCAAAAGAGAAGTCTCGCTCAGGGTGCAAAGTTGGATGCTTTGGGCTTCAAGGGGCTTTTGGGCTTCAAGAAGTCCGACATCGCATTTCAGATGCGTGTATGTATCTGCCACATCATCTCTGCAAAGAGAGACTCGGGAGGAAATAGCGGACACGGTAGCGGCAACAAGGGCAAATATGCCACTTACGGCTACAATGTCCATAAGTACAACGAGTTCCCAAGCTCTTGGAACACCTTCGACATCGATTATCCTCTGCCTTTCAGGGTCATCGCAGACTTGGATGGAGACAGGACAAAGTTCTTGAAAGACGTCCGGAGGTACTACCCTCAGACAAAAGAAGCCGACATCAACAATATGTTTGGAGACGAAGAGTCCGTCAACACATTCTTCCAAAGATTACCATTCACCAGATTCTAAATAGTGATGAAAGATAAAATTTACTCGACCATAAAAGTATTGGCCGTAGGGGCGTGTGTGTGCGCCCTCATGTCCTCCTGCAGAGACTTCATCTACGGCAGCATCAAAGTGCCCGAGAAAGACAACCCCATCCTCAACCTCAAGGTGCCACGCACCAAGGCGGACATCTACTTCAAGACACCGCCCATCGTGACCACTCCCAACCTCAAGAATCCCGATCCCGAGGGAGCGTTTGCCGACTGGGCGACTTGTCTTATCATGGTCAAGGAGGGACACTCACACGGCTACGGTATGCTTCATGGCAACTATGTCTATGACAAAGCTCCATGGCAACAGGAGCAGTTCGCCGTCGTACGCAACACCCCCACAGGCCCCGTGATCGAGGTGGACACGAAGTCGACGATCACTTTCCAGGAAGCACAGAGAGGCTTCAAGGGACCCGACTACTTCCGTATCATCGGGGACACACACAGATTGTGGGGATTGTGTTTTTACTTCTACGACAAGAGCGGTAAGCTCATCAACGACAAGATCTACGATCAGTCTCAGAAGTATCAGATATTCTTCACCGTCAGCGATGTCGACGACAAAGGCGAGCCTTATACCATCATGGACTACCGTTGGCGTGGTGGCGAAGGTGCTTACAAGAGAGACTGGCTCAACGAAGACTACACCCCCGAGCCTGGCAAGCCGAACTGGCCCATCCAGGACTCTATCCCCAGCGAGTACTTCTCCCAACGCTCCAATACCTTCATCGCAAGGCAGGAGGACACCCCCAAGGTCTTCCAGTACGTCTATCGTGACACATGGACGCACGAAGACATGGGCGATGGTGCACGCGACTACTACAACATCAAGCTCCTGCCACCCCTCACCAAGAAGGACTTGTACAATGCAAGATTTGCCGATGTCGACAGAGTCGGCCTCAAGGGACACTTGAAGTTCGACTTCGATCCTCCCGGCATCGATGCGTGGTCAGGTTACAATGGCAAACGCTGGCCCGAAACACTCAAAAACGGCAAGCCTCACTATCGTTCGACCCACCTCCTCCCCAAGCTCTACGTGGCGGTGAGAGTGATGAAGAAGAAGGATGGCAACAAGGTCGTCTTCCCTATCCCCGAGGACATACAGACAGGGCGCAAGTCGACCCTCATGTGTTCCGAATACACAGGACCTGCGAATGAGGCTGATTGGGAAGAGATCCTTCGATTCAATATCCCTGTCAAGGTCTTCACCTACGGTTTTGACACCGACCCCACCGATCCCGACCCCTACGAGCCTTACTACTGGCACCTTGGCAAGGAGATGAGACTCTCGCCTGTCGAAGCCTTCGAAGCGACCCGGGACGTCATCATCCACGGAGACGACGGTGTCGGAGGTAATGGCTTCGGTTCTTGGTTCTTGTAAGTAAGATATTCGTCAAATATATAACACCTAAAAATAAAACAGAACAAAAATGAAAAAGTCTATCAATCAACTTCTTGCCTTGACCCTCCTTGTGGGGTTGGCTTTGACCGGTTGCATACGCAAAACCAATGACGACGTCTCTGACTCAGAGAAGCAGCTCGATCACCTCGTGATCCTTGAGGTCTTCCATACCGGCTCTTACTTCAAGACCGGCGAAGTGAAAAAGAAAGACGGCACAGTCGTAGATTATGCCTATACAGACGCAAGAAACAAATACATCAAGATCTACAATCCCACAGACAAAGAGATGTACCTCGACAAGCTCGCACTTGTCACATCATACTTCGGGTCTACAGATCCCCTCATTTTTGTAGAGGCGAGCGAAGACTTCAGAGAGTCTTTCATGGCCGTGTCCAGCGTCATCTACTTCCCCGGTAATGGGACACAATACCCCATCAAGCCGGGAGAAGTCAAGCTCCTCACCGCATGGGCAGGCGACTACACCAAGCCCATCCTCGATGCCGATGGCGACGAGGCTTCAAAAGCCAATCCCGAGTCTTTCGACTTTACCGGAGTGACAAGCTTCCAGTGGGTCACAGCCGAACAAATGGAGTCGCATGCCGATCTGTCCGATTATCCGGCTAATCCGGCCGTACCTTATATGGTACCCGCTTATCCCGTCGACGGAGAGAAAGCTTTCACCTTCTCACAGTCTCAGACCATTGCTCTTGTGAAGTTCGATCGAGACGAGCTTTCGAACGATAAGATCAACTCTCACATCAAGAACTTCAAGCTCACTGTCGGCACTCATGGCGGTGGATCGGCAAACGTCGACAGGACTGCACTTGTGATCCCCAATAGTGCCATCATCGATGCGGTCACCATCGCGCCCACCGAAAGATTTCTGACCACACCGGTAGGCAAGAAGATCGATGCCGGCGCATTCGCTACCATTCGTTATGTGGAGACCAATGCCATCGTCGCAAAGAGATTAGGATTTCTCGGAAATGCGATGAGACGCAAGCACGATGGTAAGAAGTATGTCGATGACAACAACTCTACTTCCGACTTTGAGATCGTCAAGGCCGGCACAATGACTCCGGATCCACTCAAGCCCTGATAACACGATTCCGGATAAATCAAAGGGAGCTGTGACAATAGCGCATTTTGTCACAGCTCCCTCTTTTTATGAGGTCCTCAAGGAGAGGATGACAAAGATCTGACCGCCATAGGTCATGACTCTGTCGGTATTGTCGATTGTGGACACTTTCCTCCAAGCAAGAATGTGTGCTCTTTTTGTCGAAGAGCATGGGGCAGACAGTGCAATGGTCTCCGTCCTCATCGATGAGTTATGGGTAGGGAGGACTACCCATGACTCTTCGAGGTCAGTCATCTTTGTTTTCAAAGAGGTTTAGAGCCATGATTTTTCGTCCACCTTCAACATCATCAAATGTGCATGCTCTCAAGACATATTTTAGTTTCTTAGTCTCGTTTTTGAAGTAGAAAACATAATGGTCTTCGCTCCAATATGTTGTTTCTATCTTGAATCCTTCCTTTTTTAGGAGCGCAAGCATCTCCCTCGTCGGGATATCTATCTTGTGTATCTCATCTCTGTAGAAGCCCAGTGCGGGATCTGTGTAGATGAAGATAATCTCATTGATGTAGCCGGATTCCTGAGGGCTGAGTTCTTCATCCCAGTTGAAGAAGTACCCCCTTATGATTTGAGGCGCATGATTGGCATGTGTACGGTACATTGCATGTCTTATTTGATTCGCATATTTACCATCCGTTACTTTTTTCTCTTCCAGAAGCGTACTTTTGTATCTGCTCTCGAAGTTGCGCACTTGAGTGATCTTGAAGGCTTGGTTATTCAAAAAGTCATACCAATATCCGTTGAGATCTTTGATCGTTGGCATGGACTTCCTTTGCTTATCAAACTGTTTGAAATGGAACCATTTCCCGGGATCGAGATCCTTTATTCTGCAACTGAAGAGAGCATCTTCGTCCTCTCTCGCGAGGTCGGAGGCGGCGATCTTACTCAAGATGTGATCATCGTTGAACCCCTCCTTTTTGAGGAGATTTTTCATGTCTCTCGCCCCTATATAGGTCGGCAGTTTTACCTCGGCTTTCAGAAGTGTTTTGTCTGCCGTACGCACCTCATACACGATCTCCTGGACGTCTGTCTCTTGGAAGAATCCGTATTCAAAAACATACGTGTCATAATTCCCCTCATCCGAGTGTGTTACTTTGCTCAAGCGTCCCCCACGAGCCTTCTCTATCTTTTCGACCCTCTCCATATCTACCTTGTGAGCGAGGACAGGCATAAATGCCTTTCCCTCTGCGGGTGGGGTGTAAGGGTCATCAGGCTCGGCGCCGTTGTCTTTCTTACAAGCAGGCAGAGCCAATGCAAAAGCGAGTGCCCAGATCAGAGGTTGAATGAATTTTGTTTTCATAATCGTAGAGTTTTTATGTTATTCAAAATCGTGAAGCCCCTCAAAATAATCTCGACCTTTTTCCCTCCTGACAAAAAGGCATGGGCTTCCATCGTTGGTACTCAACCCTGTCGTTCACAATGTAGTCCTTTTTTCGTGGAGGGGCAAGAAAAAAAAGGATAGAAATGAGTTTTTGGGGCTGATAATCACCTTTTTTCTTGGTGTTCGCATACTCCACTCTTTTCGGACACTACCGTCAGTGTTGTCCATTGTACCTATGAGTGTGACTCTCTTTGTCGGCTTTCGGTGTGATAGTCAGAGAAAAATTGTGAGCTGACTTATCGACTGATAACCTCGTTCGATGGTCAAAATCAAGTTTAACGACTTTCGTCATCGATCTTAACGACCTTCGCTATCGATCTTAACGACTTTTTTCGGGTTTGTGCTTTTTCGGAAGAATACCCGCAGCGACTTGTGTTCGTCCGTAATGAGTCAAGGGTGATCCGGTAGTCGTGATGATTGAGTTCGCTCGCGGATCGGACGCCTACCATAAAGGAAAAAGACACCGCTCGACGTGAAAGTCGAGGGTGTCCTTTGTCTCTTTGTCTATTACGTATGGGCATGGAGGAATACCCAATCATTAAGTTTACTAACTTTTATTCTCCGATGAGGTTCATGGCGAATATTTCTCGTCCATCTTCGACATCGTCAAATCCTCTTGATCTCAGCACATAGCTCAGCGTTTTGCTTGAATCATTTCGTTTGAAGAAGAGCATATTTCTGTCATTCTTGTCAAACTCAAATCCTCCTTTCTTAAGGAGGGCAAGTAGCTCTCTTGTTGGTATCGACAGATCGTGTCTCGGGTCTTTATAATGACCCAACGCAGGGTCGGTATAGATGAAGATGATCTCATTGATGTAGCCGGCCTCGTCAGCACTCTTTTCATCATCCCAGTCGAAGAAGTACCCTCTTAGGATCTGCGACCCGTATTTCTCGTTCGGACGGAACTTTGCAAAGATGATCTGACCCTCATATTTCCCGTATGATTTTTTCTTCTCTTCCAGTAGTTGGCCATTATTGTCTTCAATCTCAAAATTCCGTACCTGGGCTAATTTGAATGCTTGATTCTTCATGAAATCGTACCAGCCCTCGTTGAGATTTTTGATGGTTGGCATCGCCTTTCTTTGTTTCTCGTATTGTTCAAAATTAAACCATTTGCCGGGGTCATCGCCTTGTGTCTTGCAGACGAAAAGGTCGTCCTCGCTCTCTCTCGTGAGGTCCGATTTCAGCATTTTTGCCAAGATGTGATCATCATTGAAACCCTTCTTTTTGAGTAGATTGTTCATCTCTTCCACCCCTGAGTTGGAGCTCACTTTCACCTTAGCCATCAGCAAGGTCTTGTCTTGTGTCTGCACCTCATATTTTATTTCCTCGACCTCTTTGCCTTCGTATTTGAAGGTATAGGTGTCGTAGTCTCTATCTTTCGATAGATCTGCAGGTACCATTTTGTCTAAGTGTCCCCCCCGGGCTTTTTCTGTTTCTTTTACCTTCTCCATGTCCACTTTATGCACAAGGACAGGCATAAATACCTTTCCCTCTGCGGGTGGGGTGTAAGGATCGTCAGGCTCTGTGCCGTTGTCTTTGTCACAAGCTGGCAGAGCCAATGCAAAAGCAAGTGCCCAGATCAGAGGTTGAATGAATTTCGTTTTCATGATTGTAAAGTTTTTATGTTATTCAAAATTGTGAAGCCCATCAAAATAACCTCAACCTTTTTCCCTCCTGACAAAAAGGCATGGGCTTCCATCGTTGGTACTCAACCCTGTCGTTCACAACGTAATCCTTTTTTCGTAGAGGGGCAAGAAAAAAGATAGACAATGAGTTTTTTAGGCTGACGATCACCTTTTTTCGGTGTTTGCCGAAAAGTTCCTGGATATTCAAAAACAAGTCAGACTACCTTTTTCGGAGGTTTTCTGAACTTTTCTTAGTGGACGCAAGATGATAGGACGGTACTTCGTATCGAAAAACTTTCGTGAACAATAGCCTCTGTCATCCCTTATCGAGACATCCGGAGAGCTCCTGTGTCTCCGGATAAAATCGGATTGTAGAGAGCTAATGGTTTGATATTAAGTAGATAGTGACGTATCTACTCGGCTGAGGGGAACGGATAGAAAATGAGCAAGGTGCTTCTTGTTTCTTGATTTTGCAATTTTATAAGTATCCCTCACTTCTTACTCGCAAAGGTACTGATTATCCGATGAAAAACGGCTGAAATCAAAGAAAATCGTTGCATCTGTTCAATAATTCTCTAAATCTTTCGTTATTAACTTCTTGATGTTGTACCTTTGTAGATATGAGCTTAGAACGAAGAACAAACACAGAGGAATTATTCCTTAAAATTGCACGACTCATAGAAGAAAGTCGGGCACGAATCGCCACGTCAATTAACCTCACAGAGGTATATACCAAGTATCGTATTGGGCAATACATCTTTGAAGAGGAGTTGCGGGGCGAAGAAAGAGCTCAATACGGTAAGCAGGTACTACAATCCCTTTCTGCTAAATTAACTAAACATTTTGGCATAGGGTGGAGCTATTCAAACTTGCGACAAATCAGACAATTTTATTTAGCCTATAGCAATTTGACAGCCACTGGTTGTCAAATTGAAGATAGTACACCCAACTTCTCCCTATCTTGGTCTCATTATTTGCTTTTGATGCGAGTAGACAATCTCGATGCCCGACGGTTCTACGAAATAGAATGCACGCAACAGCAATGGTCGAAACGTCAACTGTCAAGACAGATTGGGAGTAGCCTGTACGAAAGATTAGCTTTAAGCCGAGACAAAGAAGGCGTTATGCGCCTCGCACAAGAAGGACAAATCATAAGTAAGCCTGAAGATATCATCAAAGACCCGATTACTTTGGAATTCTTGGGTCTGAAGTCTAATGTGGTTTATTCAGAGAGCAAACTTGAACACGCTATCATCGGTAAAATGCAGCAGTTCTTGCTCGAACTTGGAAAAGGCTTCCTTTTTGAGGCAAGGCAAAAGCGTTTCACGTTTGAAGAGAAGCACTTTTATGTAGACCTGGTATTTTACAATAGGCTATTGCGGTGCTATGTACTGATTGATTTGAAGATAGGCGAGCTCTCTCACCAAGATTTAGGGCAGATGCAAATGTATGTCAATTACTATGACCGCTATGTCAGACAAGAATTTGAAAGCCCTACAATAGGCATCCTGCTATGCGAGAACAAAAATGATGCATTGGTAGAGCTCACGCTCCCAAAGGATGCTAACATCTATGCTTCCGCTTATCAACTATACCTCCCAGACAAAGCTCTATTGCAGGAGAAAGTAAAAGAGTGGGTTGCAGAATTTGAGAACACAAGCAAGTGAATATGAGGTCCAATATAGATATTAGCGAAAACGATTTGCGGAATCAATCGGAGGAGCTGCTCACGGAGCTACTTCGAGATCACACCACAGGAAATAATATCTTCTGGGCTACAGATAACTATGAGCCTCTAGGAGCGGAATATGGATATTATTCTCCCATTACTGTCGCTTGTATTACAGGCGAACGAGGGTCAATCATACAACCACGGGTGCTCAAATCTCGAGCAGAGCAGATAGGGCGTACCAAAGATAAGGCAGAGGTATTTACCCCATCGTGGATTTGTAATGCCCAGAACAATCTGATTGATGAGGCTTGGTTTGGACGTAAAGATGTTTTCAACCAAGAAAACAATGAGACGAAAACATGGACAGCCACCACTGAACCTATTGTGTTCCCCGAGGGAAAAACATGGAAAGACTATGTCCGCTCGACTCGTATGGAAATAACCTGTGGAGAAGCTCCTTATATCGTAAGTCGTTATGATGCTACGACAGGAGAGTTTATTCCTATACCACAACGCATCGGCATGCTCGACAGAAAGCTGCGAGTCGTTTCGGAAAATACAAATAGCTCTGGGGAGTGGCTCAAGATGGCGCAAGAGGCTTATAAAAACATTTATGCCTATGAGTGGCAGGGGGACAATCTCTTGCTTGCAAGAGAAGCCTTACTGATGACTTTCATTGAGTATTACACCGCAAAATTTGGTAAGCAACCCGAGCTTCGCTCCATAAAATATATTGCCTACATTATTGCGTGGAATGTCTTTCAGATGGACGGCCTTCGTGGAGTTATTCCGAATAGTTGTAAACATAACGAAGTTGTTATAGAGCAGAACCTATTCGAAGAGGTCGAGCGTACTGTCCTTTGCCCAGGATGTCAGAATGAAACATTCAAAGGGCACAATGGCGCTCACTGTCTCATTCGTGAGTGGGGTTGCAAAGATCCCAAGACAGGCAAAAACAATCGCAAGATTCGATTTATAGATCTTATTAAACACAACATATAACCATGGCAACCTTTGATTCTTCGCTCAAGCCTCGCCTCATTTATGTGTTTGCTATCTCAGATAGTCAACACGAAGGCAGCCTCAAGATAGGCGAAACAACATTAGGAGATGTTGGTTCGGCATCTACAGAGCCCAATAGTCCTGCCCTTAATGATGCCGCACGAGCCCGTATAGATCAGTATACCAAAACGGCTGGCATCAGTTATGAACTGCTCCACACAGAGCTTACCATATATATCCAAAGGGGGAGTATCTGCTCCTTCAACGACAAAGAGGTGCATAAGGTTCTGGAGCGTTCCGGGGTTAAGCGTAAAGAGTTTAAGGGTGCTACCGAATGGTATGCATGCGATTTGGAAACTGTCAAGCGAGCTATTGCTGCTATCAAAGAGGGTAAAGAAAGCCTGAAGGCGAGCGAAGTTACTGCTGCCGATAATCCTATTATCTTACGCCCCGAGCAAAAGGACGCTGTCGAGCGTACGCTCAAGCAGTTCCGTCGAGGCAATCAAATGCTATGGAATGCTAAGATGCGTTTTGGTAAGACGCTCTGTGCCCTGCGTGTTGCCCGAGAGATGGAGGCGCAGCGTACCATCATCATCACACACCGCCCTGTGGTAGATGCGAGTTGGTTCGAAGATTTTGGTAAGACTTTTTACGACCGTCCCGAATGGCATTATGGTTCACACAATAAGGGCGAGAGCTTTGCTTCGCTTCAGAGATTAGCGACACAAGGCAAGAGGTATGTTTACTTTGCCTCGATGCAGGACATGCGTGGTTCGCGAGAGGTGGGGGGAAGTTTGACAAAAACAATGAGATCTTCTCCACCGCTTGGGACTTGGTCATTGTGGACGAAGCCCACGAAGGAACGCAAACAGAACTTGGCAAGGCGGTGCTTGAGCTCCTTATTGGTAAAGAGACAAAGACGCTACGCCTATCGGGGACACCCTTCAACCTGCTCGACGATCACAAGGAGGGCGAGGTCTTTACATGGGACTATGTCATGGAGCAACAAGCCAAGATCGATTGGGAAATCAATCATTTGGGCGATACCAATCCCTATGCCTCCCTACCTGCGATACATATCTACACCTACGACCTTGGTCGTCTGATGAGCGAGTATAGTGATGAAGAGAAAGCCTTCAACTTCCGAGAGTTCTTTCGCACTAAAGAGGACGGTAGCTTTGTTCACGAGGGAGATATAGATCGCTTCCTCGCTCTGCTCACTACGGATGCCGAGGATTCGCTCTATCCTTATTCCAATGAGGCGTTTCGACAGATATTCCGTCACACCCTTTGGATTTTGCCTGGCGTCAAGGCGGCCAAGGCACTGAGTCGCAAGCTGAGTGAGCACCCTGTTTTTGGGCTCTTCCGAGTGGTCAATGTGGCTGGCGATGGCGATGACGAGGAGGAAAGCCGTGATGCTCTAGAGCTGGTCAACAAGGCTATCGGGAAAGACCCTGACGAGACCTATACCATTACCCTCTCGTGCGGACGATTGACTACGGGGGTGAGCGTCAAGCCTTGGACAGGCGTGTTTATGATGGCAGGCGCTTACTGCACCTCTGCAGCAGGCTATATGCAAACGATCTTCCGTGTGCAAACGCCCTATACCCATAATGGGCGTATGAAGACCGACTGCTACGCCTTCGACTTTGCTCCCGACCGTACCCTGCGTGTCCTTGCTGAGGCAGCAAAAGTGTCACACAAGGCAGGCAAGCAAAGCGAGGGAGACCGCAAAATCTTGGGCGACTTCCTCAACTTCTGCCCCATCATTGCTATTGAAGGAAGCCAGATGAAGCAATACAAGGTAGAGACCATGCTTGCTCAGCTTAAACGAGCGCAGATTGAGAAGGTTGTGCAGGATGGCTTTGAAAACGGAGCTCTCTATAACGATGAGCTACTCAAACTGACCGAGGTAGACCTCAAGGAGTTTGACGCTCTCAAAGGTATCATTGGCAAAACGAAAGCCATGCCCAAGGTAGGCGATATCGATATCAATCGCCAAGGGCTGACCAATGAGCAATACGAGGAGAAAGAACGCCTCGAGAAGAAGAAAAAGAAAGACCTTACCCCCGAGGAGCAACACCGATTGGAGGAACTCAAAGCCAAGGGCGATCAGCGTCGAGAGGCTATCTCTATCCTCAGAGGTATCTCTATTCGTATGCCGCTCATGCTCTATGGGGCGGAAATGAAAGACGAAGACAAGGAGCTAACCATCGACAACTTTGCCAACCTCGTAGATGAGCAGTCTTGGCAGGAGTTTATGCCTCGGGGCGTGACCAAGCAAGTGTTTCGCAAGTTTAAGCGATACTACGACCCTGACATCTTCCGTGAGGCAGGCAAACGTATTCGTGAGATGGCTCGCATGGCGGATAAGTTTACCATCGAGGAGCGCATAGCACGCCTAGCGAGTATCTTCGCTACCTTCCGCAATCCCGATAAGGAAACCGTACTTACGCCTTGGCGTGTGGTCAATATGCACCTTGGCGATAGCCTTGGGGGCTATTGCTTCATGAACGAAGACTTTACCACGCCCCTCGATTTGCCACGGTATATCGAGCACAAGGGAGTTACGGCGGAGGTGTTTCGCCCTCGGAGCGTCATCCTAGAGATTAACTCCAAGAGTGGTCTCTATCCGCTCTATGCTGCCTATAACATTTACCGCACTCGAATAGAGGAGGCTCGGGAGCGATATGGAGAGGTCAATCGTGCCACGGCACTCATGCTTTGGGATAGAACGCTCGAGGAGAATATCTTCGTAGTCTGCAAGACGCCTATGGCACGCTACATCACGATGCGCACCCTGCGTGGCTTCCGCGATGTAGCGGTGCATGCCGAGTACTACCCCGACCTCATTGAGAACATTACAAGCCAGCCCGACAGTGTGGTAAATATGCTACGCTCGGGCAAACGCTTTTGGAAAATCAACAATGACGAAAACATGAAGATAGACGCTATTATAGGCAACCCACCGTATCAGGTGATGGATGGTGGAGCAGGAGCTAATGATGCAGCAGCTCCCATATACCATAGATTTGCAGATATTGCTTTCAGTATAGGAAAATTCGTGAGTCTCATTATTCCTTCAAAATGGATGGTAGGAGGAAGAACTGAATTACGAACGTTTCTCGAAGCCATGAAAAGCGATAGCAGACTTTCTTATATAAAGGATTATAGAAACGACCGATTTATTTTTCCAACTGCTCATAATGATGGAGGTATTTGCTATTTCAGGTGGGATCAGAACAAGAAAGCCAAGGGAATAGAATATACCTATGTTACGATGGAAGGTCAAGAAGTCCAAGATATTGTACATCTTCAAAATGACTTTTGCGACTTTGTAGTCAGAGATGTTAGAGTATTACCCATCTTAAAGAAAGTTTGTCGCCAAGACGTTGTACGCTTTTCTACCATACTTTCGAAAACACGTCCTTTTGGTCTCAGAAAGGATTTGTTCAACACCCCCGACAAATATCCCAATTTGCAGTTATCCTTTGAGCCTTTCGAAGGATCTATCAAAGTGTTTGGTGTTAAGGGGAAAAAAGGTGGAGCTAAACGTCTCGTTGGTTATATAAAGCCTACTGACATCTCAGATAAGTACAATGCATTGAAGTCTCACAAGTTGTTTTTCACTACTACTTACTCGTCTGACGCCGTAATTCCACCAGAGCATATTAAATCGTACCCCAATGAGATATGCACTGAGACATTCTTGTTAATTGGTCCTTTTGACAAGGAGGAATACATGAACAATTGTTCAACTTATATATATACGAACTTCTTCCGCTTTCTCTTATTCTTGGGACATGGCACAATGCAGGTTAATCAGAATGTTTTCAGCTTAATTCCACTGCAAGACTTTACCGAGGAGGCGGACATCGACTGGACGCAGAGTGTGACAGCCATCGACCGCCAGCTCTATCGTAAATACAGCTTAGACGAGGGCGAGATTGCCTTCATCGAGGAGAAGATCCGAGCAATGGAGTAATGCCCACGGCTCCCGAATTGTGAAAACGCCCGTATATGCCAGCACAAAGTGACATATACGGGCGTTCCATTTACAGGATTAGCTAATTCCTTTCTTGAAGAGCATGTTTGATAATCGCCTGCATCTCTTCATCTATCCCAAATATGTTATAGAGCTGAGCATTTACGTCTTGAGTGTAATCAATCAGACCATTATCATCGGTATAGTCCAACAAATCGGGAACAAGTTTCCCTAAAGATGTTAGTGCTTCATCTGTGAGGAGGAAAGCGTATCGGATGAAGTCCGTTTGGCAATAGACATAGAAGTTTCTAGCCTCGCTCTCTGTCTCAAAGGTTTTGAGAGCGACTCGAGAGCGACCAAAAGCAGACCTATTGTCGAGGACGGCAATTTGGTTGCTACGCTTTTGTCCTCCAGCATTCGCACTAGATACCACCACTTTCCAGCGAGACAGCTGCTCCCCGCCTGTTTTGATAACATTTTTATTGGTTACATACCAAGTAGCACGTCCTGCCTTACCTGCTTTATCGTTGGTAAAGAGTTTTATCTCGTCGTTGCTAAGATTCTCTCCCTCTTTATAGGGGCGCACCAATGTGGGGTTGTTTTCCACAAAATCGCTCTCTATAGAAAAGAGGCTACGGGGCAATACCGAGTTGAAAATGTAATTAAATCTGTCCCGAACGAAGGTCTGTATCTTTTGGCTAATCTTTTCTGCCATCGGGTCGAGAGCCATCAAAACCTCACCAGGGTTGGACATCTGTACTTCTATCGTTTCCCCTGCCTTAGTATAAGCATAGATAAAGCCTCCCTTGCTCTTCGCCCTATCCTTAAAGACAATAGAAAGTCCATCGGCTATACCAACGTCTTGAAAAATATCCGTAGAGTCAGGGTAGAAGTGCAGACGGGCGAGGCGGGCATCGTTGATCTGCTTGTATCCAAAATCAGCCAAGCCCTTGCCCGAGCGATGAATCCACCGACCAGCAGGATAGATAAGCGAAGAAAAGCGAGGTGCAAGGTTATCGGCAAGCAGTTGGAAATGTTGAAATATATTTATAACAGCCTTTTGCCCATTTTCTGTTTCCTTTTTCGCCACAGTAAGCTGATACGGTGGGTTGCCTATAATAGCGTAAATCGGCGAGCTTTTTGCGATATTACTTAGATACAAAATCAAGTAATATGGTAAAATCATTTAGGCAACAACTGAGGGAAGAAGGCTTATCGGACAATACGATTACTGCCTACCTCTACGCGGTGGAGGATTTTGAAAAGAAGTATTCCAGCTTCAATCGGGAAACCCTTTTGCTTTACAAGGCGGAACAGATAGAGCAATTTAAGCCCAAGACAGTCAATCTACGCATTCAAGCACTCAACAAATTCTTAGTATTCATCGGGAAGCCTCACCTTCGGCTGAAATCACTCAAGATACAACAAAGGACCTATCTCGAGAATGTGATAAGCAATGCGGATTATCAATATCTCAAGGCAAAGCTCAAAGCTGAGGAGGAGGGAGTGTGGTATTTTCTCGTTCGCTTCTTAGGTGCAACGGGAGCTAGAGTGAGCGAATTAGTACAATTCAAGACTGAGCATATAAGGGAGGGCTACTTAGACCTATACACCAAGGGAGGGAAGGTTCGTCGGATTTTCATCCCTCATGATCTCCGCATAGAGGCGGAGACGTGGTTGAAGCGATCCAGCATAGCGTGTGGGCATTTATTCCTAGACAAGCAAGGCAGGCAGCTAACCCCAAGAGCTATTCGGCATAAATTACAACGCTTCGCCCATCAATGGGGCATCAATCCCAAAGTAATGCACCCACACTCCTTCCGTCATCGGTATGCCAAGAATTTTTTAGAAGCGTTCAACGATATAGCTCTACTGGCTGACCTGATGGGGCATGAAAGCATCGAAACTACGCGTATCTATTTACGCCGTACCGCCAGTGAACAGCAGGCGATTGTGGATAAGGTCATTACTTGGTAGTCTGTTTAACTCGACTATCAAATGCCATTGTCAGCTGTATCGCTTGTACCTGTAGTCTAATGATAGCAGCGGAGTATCTTTCGAGCCGGTGTATCATTCTTTGGGCTGTTTTAACCGTGTGGTAGCTGTTGAGTGTCTTGACGGCTTCGTTGTAACTCACACCGATGATTCTCAATTTAGTGAGGATGTTGCTCAGCTCTCTTAGGTCCGGCTCCGAGGATTTATCCTCTGTGATGACCTTAAAGGATTGATTCAAGAGCCGTCCTCTGACGTAGTGGCTCTTGGTTTTCGCTCCCGACTTACGGTATAACTCGATGAGCTTCTGCTGGTCTTCGGGCTTTGGTATTCTGATGTGCCATCTGTCCCATCGTGGGCAGGTGGCACATCTGCCGTCTGACTTGTCTGTATCCCTTCTTTTCATTGGTTTCGTTGTTCTTTAATCACGACTTCGGCGTGATTGATACCCCTATCGGGGCAAGGGTCTTTGTGCGACAAATGACAATTTGTGGTACAAAGACACACCTTGCTACCGAAAAAAACTCGGTATATCCCTTATCTGAACACTTGCACCCATTGAGTGCAGGTGTTCAGATGGGCTTTGAGTGCTAAGCACGCAAGGCATCAGAGTTTCCTCCATACTTCTACATCGTCTTTGTACTGCTCGAGATGCTCTCTGAGTACTCGCTCCACATAGCCCGAGATTGTCGCCCCTCGTTCGCTTATTCTGCTAATTGCTAAAATTGGACATCCTATTCTCATCGTCCTCATCACAATCAAAGGCAAGCTTAGGTCTCTTGGGCTTAGTTTCATAGTCTCTAAGACGTTTAAGCTCGCCTAAAAGGATTTGTCTTTTTCTTCCTAGCATACTATCTCTTTGTTAGAATGGGGTTATAGTGCCTTTCAAGCATTGCTTGATTATCACTTTGCTTACCCCTGCAAAAAGAACAAAAGGGAACGGATAAGAAACTAAACTCGCTCCTAAAACTGCCTTTTTTGCCTTTTATCGTGATGAAAATCAATGCGCTGAAACGAAAGAGATGTTGTTAATCAGGTAGATAGGGTTTTCTTGTTCCCCCTTACTCCTAACTCCCATATTTCCGCATAGAAGGATGTTTGTGAGCACTAACCTATTGATTACGAGCTATTGGCTGGCTGTCAATTAGTCCAAGGGGAACGATTTGGAAACGAGCGAACTGCACTTTATCTCTACGTCCTGCTACAACTCAAAGAACGCTTAACTGCTCGTTGCAAAGGTATCTTATTCCTATCATCTAACCAAAAAAACTCTGATTTTATTTGTAGAAAAAGTATGCTCCCCAATAAAAATTACCCGTTTGGGTATTGTGAGTGTTCAAATAAGGTCTGAACTTTGTAATCGTAACTATTAAGTAGAGATTTCTATGAAAAGATATGAACGAAATCGGATATATCTGTCCGAAAATGACCAAAAGAAGATAAAAGATTATCGAGTTTTGCTCGGAGGTGCGGGTATCGGAAGTAACATTGCAGAAACATTATTGCGTTTAGGCTTTGAGCATCTTACTATTGTTGATGGTGATGTCGTGGAGGAGAGTAATCTCAATCGACAGAATTATCTATTTAGTGATATTGGACGTCCCAAAGTAGAGGCTCTTAAGGAGCGTCTATTAGGGATTAACCCATTGGCTAAGATAGTGGCGATCCCTAAATATATTGACGAAAACAACATAGAAGATATTATCAATGAACATGATGTCGCAATCAATGCTTTAGATTTCAAGAGTGACATCCCATTCATTTTTGACAACCTATGTACAGAAAAAGGGATGTATGTGTTACACCCCTACAATATTGGTTGGGCAAGTGCTGTAATGGTTATTGCTCCCAATGGACAAAAACTTGATAGTTTACTTTCCGAAAACGAAAGTATAATAGGTTTTGAAAAGAAAGCAGTAAAACATCTGACGGACTACTTCAATTATTGGGTCCGTCCAAAAATTTGGATAGAAGAGATAGTTCAGAAATATGAACAAGAAGAGAGCCTGTTGCCACCTCCACAATTAAGTATCGCATCTTCGTTAGCAGGAGGTTTGTGTACTGCCATTATACTGAGATTGGTACGAGGAGAGTTTGTCAAGACTTTCCCGAAGTTCTATTACTACTCCGATTGCGATGACTTAAATTAACTTACGGTGAGTTGCTATCGAGATTGCTTCTGTAATGTTGCTTACTTCGAGCTTAGCAAATAGGCTTTTACGATAGCCTTTCACAGAATCTTCAGATCTATTGATCTGTTGCGCAATTTCACTAACTGATAAGCCTTGGTTCGATAAACGAATCACGGCTTTTTCATTTAAAGAAAGCTCTATCGGTTCTATTTGCTTCCATCTTCCTAATTGAGGCTTAAAAATCCATCTGTTTTCAGGATTACACGAGGAAATATACGCAACTCCAACTTTGGTGGAGGGGGCTAATGAGACAACGCATAGAGCAAGCCAGATATTTCCTCTCGCATCAAGTTTAAGCGGTGTGATTTGATGATTGATTAGCATACTTTCTCGAGGTTCCTTTGCGTATAGATGAAAGTTGTAGGATATACTATACTTCGCTCTGTCTTGCACAGCTATATCACGAAAGAACTCAAACCCAGCACGATTTACTTGCTGTAGAAAAAGGAGATCCGGCTCGGGAACATGTTTCAGATAAAAGTTGTATCCTTCCTCAAGGACATCTTCTACAGCTTCATCACATAAGAATAACGGATTGTCGCATACGTAAAGGAAGTTCATGCGATAGTAATCTATAATGTAGAGTGATTTATAGGCTCCTCGTGCAAATGCCTTAACAGAATCAATATATGGTTGCAGGGTATGATACTCCGACTCCTCTATTTGTGGTCGGACATCACTCGGTAATTGGAACTGAATACTGTCATTTTCTTTCATATACCAGCTTTTATTGCTCTGTGATACAAATATACCAATATATAAGGATTTATTACCCGAAAGGGTGAAAAACATGATAGTTGAACCTTATTGAACTAAAATCACCCGTTCGGGTATTGCGTCCCAAATGCTTCATCACGAGCTTTGCATCAAAATAATATATAATCAATATATGGATAGATTTATAACGCATCAAGGCGACATCTCGCTATGGCAAATCGATAAAAAAGGAATTGCATCTTTAGCGAAGTTTGTGGTTGAAGAAAACTTTATGCACCACGAAGGAAAAATGCTTTCATCTTGTGAGAGTAGTGAAGAGTATCATCATGTACTACAAGAAGAACAGGCATTCTATGAGTATTCCTCCATTATCGTAGCTAAAAATACTCAAGGAGATATCATTGGTGCCATTCGTATAGCTTGTTGGGATAAAAATCCGCACACCATACCATTGGTAAAACTTTTTGGAGATCATCTCATAGATCTGGAGCAATTACGCCATGATCACAAGCACTTGTGGCATATAGGTCGTTTTGCAATCAACCGAAATTATACAGATAACGGGAGGCTTTTCAAACTCTTGATGCTATATGCTATTAGCCCAATATTTCGATACAATAGAGGTGTCTTATTGGCTGAAATTGATCAAAAACTATTGCGTACATTAGGGGCTTTGCATATTCAAGCGACCCCCCTATCCAAGGGAATAAGTTATCTCGGATCTACCACAATTCCTATCACTATCTACAAAGAAGGATTAGATGAGTTTATGCTCAAGTATGCTTATCTAGCTTTTGATATTCAGTTCAGAGAAACCCAAAGAGAATTACCCGAATGGGTGAAAATCAAGCCGAGAACACAGAATTACCCGAATGGGTATTGTCAAGATAATCAAGGTTATAGAACATTTGCAAATGTAAAACCTATCAATAAGCGCTGTTGATAATTATAAAGTGTGATACAACTCAAATAAGAAGGGCGTGCCCTTCGGATTTGCATCGATAATTTCTTGTCGATCGCAAAAATCAACTCACGAACAAAGTTGGCTTACTTTGGTATCAAAACAGTCCAGACCTTACTGTAAAGGCACAAAAATCCTTGAGTGAAGAATAGGAGTTATAACTTAAATAATCAATCAAAATGAGTAAAACAGATTTTGAAAGAATCAAGTTTGAAGAACTAGAAGACCGTTTCGAAATGGAAGCTGCAGGGGGATCTTGCGAAAGGAAGTGCTCTGGTGGCGATGGCGGTGATGGTGGTGATGGTGGTGGTAACGGCGGCAATGGCGGCAATGGCGGCACAATCGAAGTCAAGCCAGACATCAAAGTCAAGCCAGAGATCAATTCTGGAGGTGGTACGGGGAGCAATCCATCACTGGCACTATAAAAGATAAGTTAGATCTACTAAACCCCTAACTAAGTTTATGCAATCCTGGAGAGGAGGGACACTACTCCTCTCCAGAGATTGACTATAGAATGAAGGATTGTAGACTTCTTTATAGATTTTTGTAAAATGGAATCTGCAAAAAACGAAAGGGAAATTAGTGTTTCTCAGCAAAAAAAAGGTGTTTGGAATGTATCATACAAAGGAAGATATTTTCAGGTTAATGATATTACGAAACATCTAATTATTTGTATTATTAAGGGGCTTTCAAACGAAGATACTCTGCATAGTGTATCAAAAAAATTTAGCGATATACGATTAGAACACTCTGATATAGATTTGGTTAGAAAAAAGATGGAATCAATAGAGGAGAGTCATATTTGCCACAAAAGTGCATACATAAAATTCAAGAAAACATTAGTTCGGCTAGAAGAGAAGAGGTGTACGACTCTATTAAAAAGATTGTCATCGCTTTTTGACACAAAGGTTGTTGTTGTTGTGATGGCAACATTTTTTTCTCTTTTATTATTGCGACATAGGGATTTATTTTGCGTAAATCGCCATGAATTATTCGCTACAATAAAAAGTAATCCGTTTTTGGTGCTTCTCTATATTGTAATAAGTATTGGAATCATATTTATACATGAGATGGGGCATGCTGTAGCTTCTGAACGCTACAAGGTTTCCCCAAAAGAAATTGGTTTTGGATTTTATCTTTATTTCCCAGTATTTTTCACTGATGTCTCTAGATCATGGATGGCAACAAGACGCCAACGAATTGTGATTGATGTTGCAGGATTTTATTTTCAAATAATATCAATGACAATTCTTTTGCTGTTTTCTTTTCTGTATACAATGCCAAACCATATACTTTTTGCTATAATACTTGACAATTTAATTGTTATTATATATAATATGAATCCATTATTTCGATTTGATGGATATTGGATTTTTAGCGACATTTTCGGCATAACTAACTTGAGAAATAAAAGTTACTTTGCTATAGCGGAAATAGTATTGTGGATTGGGGCTAAGTTTCGACAATGTAATCAGAGAGAATTTTCATACCCAATTCTTGTATATCTCTATTCTTGTATTAGCCTTCTTTTTGTTTTTACGATGGTTTCCACCTTTGTCATATTTGCCTTTAGACGTTTAGTGACATTAATATCAATGCTAATGCAGAATTCTATTCCTTCTGATAATAGTATTTGGATATTCCTTATCTCTACAATACTATTATTTGTGGGAGTTTATTTTTCATCAATTTCGGTAATACAAACAACTAATACAATAAAAAAGTATGTCTTACAACTACGCAAAGAAAGTAGCATCGATTAACTCAATTATCGAGAAAAGATTAAAGGACGGAGAGAATACCCTTCAGAGAGCTATGATAATTGCGTCTCTAAAGCGTTTCTATCCCGAATTAAAAGAAGAACAGTATGATAGTTTTCTTCGTTCTGTTTTGATAAATCAAGAATTGGCATGGCAAGAACAGTCAGATGTAAGCATACTGACCTATTGCACAATATCAGACAACCTTGATCACTTACATACCCCCGCAATTTATTGTTCTTTTCATTTGTCTTCATACAGATTGAGTCTATTGTATTTGCTAACTCTAAAGAAACCTATTACATTATTGGCATCGCAAAAAGTAATTGATTCTCAGAAAGAAATAATTAGTAAATATTCAAGTCTTGCGTCAGGAAATTCTCCAGTGAAACTTATAAATGCAAATTCTCCTCATTCATTATTATCCATGGCAAAAGATCTCAAAGATGGAAGGAGTTTATTTGTATTTATAGATGGGAATACAGGAGTTGGAATTGCTACAGAAGAAACAAAGTTAACATCTGTTAGAATATTAGAATCGGAAATTCTTGCTCGTTCTGGAGTTGCCCATTTGGCTCTTATTACCAATACTCCCATTGTGCCAATCATCACTTTTAGAAATGAAGGAGAATATCCTTCAATTAAGGTGTTTCCTAAACTATTGCCATCTGAGCGATATACAGATCGGAGTATTGAGGCAGATTTGCTAACACGAAAAATATATTCTATTGCAGATCCTTTACTTAAGAAATATCCAGAACAATGGGAGCCGTGGCTGTATCTGTATAATTTTGTTTCAAAGAATCATTCCAAATCCAACAATGTGAAAATATTCAAATTCAACAAAAACAGGTATTTGTTTTGGAATAATAAAAACAAGTCATATTTAATTGACAATGTCGACTACTCTGTAATCGAATTAGACTCTAATACGACAGAAGAATTACAGAAAGATGTGATTTGCATAGAAAACATTCAAGATAGCATACTAAGAAATTTAATTAATAATCAGATCATCATATGAAAAGAAGTTTCATTGTATTCCTATTCATTCTCTCTTCGATAGTATCTCTATCTGCTCAGTCTGTAGTTGAGACAAGAG
The DNA here is from genome assembly GCF_900638305.1 of Porphyromonas cangingivalis. NCBI lineage: Bacteria > Pseudomonadati > Bacteroidota > Bacteroidia > Bacteroidales > Porphyromonadaceae > Porphyromonas > Porphyromonas cangingivalis. The sequence continues at coordinate 1,624,183 of NZ_LR134506.1, read as the reverse complement.
GTTCCATTGTCGACAAGGCTGGAGATCCTCTGATCGGAGCTGTCATCTTTTTTAGGAATGTGGCTGATAGCCTTGCTACATTCCCTGCGGTTACTGATAGAAATGGGTGCTTCAAGCAACTTTTAGCACCATCTCGGTACTCCTATTCGATCTCTTATTTGGGAGAAGAGTATAACCCGAAGTCCAATCTGTTGACCATAAAGGATCAGCCCATAGACATAGGCACTATTAAGATCTCTGTGAGGGCTGTTCAATTAGGGGAAGTCGTAGTAAGGGTAAATCGTCCCTTCGTCTCATATAAAGGGGTAAACCCTGTGTATAATCTAAATGCCAATCCAAGTATGAAGGGTAGCAACCTATTGGATGGTATCAAACATCTACCTGGCATCTATCAGAGAGAGGGGGCAGGACTGAGCGCTTATGGCATTTATGATGTGACTATTGCTCTGAATGGTCGTGTGTTATTGCTCCCAAAAGAAGAAGTTCTCTCCTATCTTACCACCTTTAACACGAGCGATGTCGAGAGCGTGGAGGTAATACGTAATCCTGGACCAGAATATGGAAACAACTTAGATATTGTACTCAATATCATAACCAAAAAGAAATCTTGGCAAGACGAGTCCAATATCTTTGTCTCCTCGGATATTACTTCTCAGAGAGGAGATCTTTTCTCAGAAGCATTAAGAGGAAGATTTAACCTAAACAAAGGGATCTCTCGCAACTATCTCTCTGCTTCGATCTCTAATCTCAATCGCAAGGAAACCTTAGAGACTACTTTTGGTGTTGATACCACAACGATCACTCCTCGTAGACTTTATGGCATAGAAGCTGGCTCGGATCTTCAGTTGTCCAAGAGTTCTCTATTAGGTGGTCGAATAGGCTTATCTAAGATTACGGAGGCTCTGAGAAACAATCACACGTCACAGGTAAATCTTGACAGGAATGTCGTAACGGGGACTCTATATCATCACTTTAACAGAGACAATTGGGCTTGGGATGTTAATGGGGATATGCTGTTTAGTAAGAGTGATATCTTGTATCAATCACTCCAAGAGGCAGCTTCCTCTGAGCATGATAATAGAACTCAATCTTATCGTGCCACATCAAACTTCTTCTATCGATTCTCTCCTTCTTTCAAGATACAGACAGGCATTATCAGTAGTCACACTTTGCTTAATGAGAGAGCTCAAAAAGGAGAGCTGGATCTGAGATATAGAGAGCATCAAAACTCCGTCTATGCCACACTCTATTATCAGCATAAGAGCATAAACGGACGAATGGGGGTACAGCTTAATAACGACATTCGAGCCTTATCGGGAGTCTTTTCTCAGGACAAAGCACAGAGATGGAGCTGGTGGAATTGGCAACCTTACTTTAGTGTGGATTATAGCATCGCTCGGCATCATTTACTCTCGTTAGTCTTATCGTCCTATTACAATCGCCCACAGTTTAGAGACCTACTACCATATACTTCAGGATCTTCGGGCTTCTTGAAGCGAAAAGGCAATCCCGATCTGAAGAACAGTTTTAGATACAACCTATCGCTCACTTACTCCTTTATGAGGGCTGCCAGTCTTGAATTCAGCTATTCGGACGAACGCCTTCCTATTGTCGAGATGATAAGTCGGCAAGGAAGTAACTACTACCTCTCTCGCAATAATTTGGATAGGAGTCAATACATCAGAGTCGTTGCAGGACTGCCTATTCCTATTATTAACAATCAGGATCTAGGGATAAATTGGCTTGCTTCCACCTACTTTGCATTTCATCGACAATTTGACAGAGGGGTGGTCAACGATAGCCACATAGATAGAACGTTCAATGCTTATTATCTGATGCACAGTCAGAGTCTAAGCCTCCCGAAGAATTGGAACATCTTAGCACAAGCAACCTATTATAGTCCTCTGTTTATGGGAGTATACCAGACTACCAAACCGCAATGGTGGATTGATCTGACCGTGAGCAAACGGATTGCCAACTGGAAATTTTCCCTCTCAGGGCGAGACCTTCTGAATAGCAATATAGCCGAAGGACAAGTCGTAGGACTACCCATGGAGATGCACTTCAAGAAGAATTGGCACCAGCCTTCTGTCACTCTTTCTATCTCCTTATTTATTGGGAATGATAAGCTAAAAGGGACCCGAAAGATGAACACATCAGAAAGTGCCGACAGAATTGTATCAACGGCTGATGAAAGCATTTCTTTGCAGAAAAAATAAAGATATCATCCAAATCTATCAGCATACTCTTCAGTCAGTTTGATCGCTTGCAGTTGGAGTTTGATGAGGAGAGCGGAGTACTTTTCTAGTTTGCGGAGCATCCGCTGTGCAGTGGCGATGGAATGGTAGCTATTAAGCGTTTTGGTTGCTTCGTTGTAGAGAATGCCAATCTTATAAGTTAGGGTTACTATACTAGAGAGTTCACGCAGATATTTCTCCGCTGACTTATCCTCTGTTATCACTTTGAATGTCTCTCCGAGGAGTCTTGCCCTAACAAAGTCACTCTTTGATTTTGCACCCGACCTTTGGTAAAGGTCAATGACCTTCTGTTGGTCTTTAGGATTGGGTAATCTGATGTGCCATCTGTCCCATTTGGGACAAGTGGCACATCTGCCGTCTGGCTTGTCCGTTTTCTTTTCTTTCATTGTTCTTTAATCACGACTTTGGAGTGATTTAATCCCCTTTCGGGTCAAGGGGCTTTGTGCGACAAATGTTAATTTGTGGTACAAAGACACACCTTGCCAATATCAAGATTGGGGTATGCTTGGGTCGCTGATTGCTCAGCATTCAGTAAGTCTGTTAGTTCTTGAGTTCAGAGTTTGCTGTGTAATTCCAAAACGCAGTTCAGAGGTCATTATATGGTTTCAAAATTGAGTTCAGAGGTAGTTGTATGAGTTACTCTGGGACTTGGTCTAAATAGACTAACTGACCAATTGACCAACTGACCTAAGTCTATTCTGACCTGAGTTGGTCTAATCCTACTTCCTGACTGTTAGAATGGGGTTATAATGCCTTTCGAGCATCGCTTGGATGTCGCTCTGCTTATACAATATCTTGCCTCCTATCTTGTAAAAAGCTAAGACGCCATTGCTTCGGTACTCTTGGAGTGTTCGACTGCTAAGTTTAAGCAATTCGCAGACTTCCTCGCCAGTGAGGAAGACCTCTCCGCCTAACATTGGGCGAGCCGAGGCACAATAACGCTCCAATTTGGCTAATACTCCCTCCATCATTTGAGTAAACACCAGTATCTGAGGGTCTTCTCTTGTAATCATTTCATTCTCTGCCATAATGGGTTCATTCAGTTTTTGAGTTCAATGCTTCTGTGATGTCACTCTCTTTGTAGTAGCACTTATGCCCAATCATTGAGAAGGGGATTTTGCCTGTATCTCTGAGCGTCTGCAAGGTTCGCTTGCTGATGCTCAGTCTACGGCAGACGGCTTCGTTGTCGAGCCACGCTTCTGTTTGGGGCGGATTACCAATGAACTGCTCCACTCGGTGGATAAAGTCGGCAAAGGAGGAACGGAGCATCTCCCACGCTTTGCCCTCTACGATGATAATTCTCATTGCTTCGGTTGGTTTTAGGTTGCGTTCTTGATTTAGTGCAAGCAAGGGCTATCGCTCTCGCCTGCTTTGTTATTTGAGGGCAAAATTAGGCGGAGAAATGCAGTCCTCAATGGGCTGTAGATGAAGGCAGAAAGTCAAGGAAATGACAAGAAACGAAGCCTCTCCAATAGGCTTGTATTGCGGTAATGAGATGAGGTGTTGGCTCGTTCCTATGGGCGAGAATTATAAGTTTGAGATGTCGATTTGTCGATAAATCGATAAATCGATAAATCGAACGTTCGATTTATCAAGAGTTTTATAATCTGTTTGAGCGATAGCCAGCACGATTGTTTGAGCTACCTCTCAACCGATAGTCAGAGCGATAGATAGCTTTAAGCCTTGCTTGCGTCCAAAGAGCCTGAGTCTGTCGTGTTCGTTCGGGCTTTTCTCTCGAGGGCGGTCTTGCCGAGCAAGGTGGGAGGGAATGAATACTACCGCTATAATACAAGAAGTCCTGCGGTAGAGATTCTTCCCTCCCTCCGCAGGACTTGACCTTGATAGGCAAACAGACCGCCCTTGTACCTTTGCCCGATATGAATACGACCCTTAGGCGGTGGACGGCTCGGCTTGGTTGGATATTGACTTCTTTCTTGGTGGACAAACTCGCAAGGCTTTGCGTAGCGTCTGTGTCTGCTCGCTTCCCATTAAGGGGAGCATCTCCTTGGCGATTTTCTGCTTGCTGACTTTGGCATATAGCTCCGTAGTGGAGATAAAGCGATGCCCTAACATTTTACTCACTGTCTCAATCGGTAAGCCGTTCTCCAAACAAATGGTCGTGGCAAAGGTATGTCGTGCCATGTGCGAACTTACTTCTGTCGATGTTGAGCAACCAGCCTTAACGAGCAGCTCACGAATTTTACGATTGAAATAGCAGTTTACTGGGAACTCTCGAAAGTATAGCCCCTCAGTGCGTCCTTGCCCTACAAAGGCGAGTATCTCCTCCGCAATAGGCAGGAGTGGTACAATGCAACAATTCTGCGTCTTGGTGCGGTAGAGCGAGATGTATCTGCGTCCATCGCTAAGGGTATAGATGTCCTCCATACGCAGTTTCTTGATGTCTGAGAAAGCCAAACCAGTGAAGCATCCCAAAAGGAATATCAGTCGGTGGTGGTTATCCATAGAGCGGTGCGGACGATAAGCCAATAGTTTCTGTAAGTCGTCTCCGCTAAGGCTATTTCGCTCGTAGGTGGGTGTTTCGATGTCTATGAGTTCAAATGGGTCTTCTCGCATATAGTCCTCCATAATAGCCCTACGGACAACTTGATGCAAATGCCTAAGACGATTAGCAACACTGCTTGCTTTATTACCTAAATCACGAAGCATATAGAGGCGATAGTCCTCTATCAAAGCCTTATCCACTTCGTAGGGTAAGCATCGCCTCTTTCCCTTGCTGTCAAGGAAACGAGCAAAGCTCTTGCAACTATCCCCAAAGGCTCTAATCGTAGCCTTGCTAAGCGTCTTACCGCTCTGTGCCTCCTTCTCTTGGAGTAGCGAGCTATAAAGCTCCACGAGCGTTTGTTGGGGCTTGTTCTGACGCAGATGCTGCTCTTTGAGGTACTCGGCTGTGATGTAATGCTCCTCTCGGAGAATACGCTCATAGAGTGCATTCAATCCCTGCTCAGTTGCATTCAGTGTGTTATTGATGCCTTGTGCTGTGGGAGCGGAGCTTTTTACTTGCCCCCTCTTGGCTTGCCAATCTTCGGGGGCAGTATATTGCTTGGTAGAGAATGAGGAGGTTTTACCATTGCAGGAGATACGACAGCGGATAAGACACAGCCCCTCCTCGTTAGTCTTGCTTCGGTCTATATAAAACAGAACTGAGAATGTACTTTTCATTGTGGTAGGCTTAGTTGGTTAAACGATAGTGGGCTATTTCGGGAAGAATACGCTCTACATCTCTAAACACACGCTCGGGAGAAGTCTCGGCATAGACTTGTGTAGTCTTGATTTGACTATGCCCTAACATCTTCGACACACTCTCGATAGATACCCCTTCAGATAGGGTCATCTGCGAGGCAAAAGTGTGGCGAGCCATATGGAAGGTTAATCGTTTAGAGATTTTGCAGAGCTTGGCAATCTTCTTGAGGTGGATATTGACGGTATCTGCCCCAGGAATGGGTAGAAGATAACCCTTGGGCGGTTCGTGCCGAAAAGCTCGGTTGTGAATACCTTTGTATTGCTCAATGAGGGCAGATGCCTCGGGCAAGAGTGGTATGTGGCACATATTGCCAGTCTTGACTCGTGGTTTGCGTATCCAAGTCATACCACCTTCTTCGATAAGATGCTCTGCTGTGAGGTGGTAAATATCCGTGTAAGACAAGCCCGTATAGCAAGAGAAGACGAACATATCCCTTGATACCAGCTCATAATCGCCCAGTTGCGTTTCGTCTAAGGCTACGATACGCAGGAGTTCCTCCTTGGTAATGTAGCGTGGCGAGCCAACATCCCAACGGATAGAATAGCCTAAGAAAGGGTAAGAGTCGATGATGTGCCGTTTGTGTAGGTCTTTCAGTAGCGATGCCAGCATAGAGAGGTAGCCAGCCGTGGTATTGAGTTTGTATCCCAGCTCACGAGAGAAATAACCCTCGAAATCCTCTATAAAGGCTCTGTCGGCTTTGGGTGCAGGCACATCGCCCATTCGATGGCGGTGTTTGATAAAGGCTTCGAGATGGTTGCGGAATTGCAAAAGGCACTTATACCTTCGCTCACTGCGGTCTATGCCCACACGCTCACGAAAGCGTGCGAGGTATTCCTCCAAATGATAGAGTAAACCTTGGCTACCGCTGTTTAGCCCAAACACAAGGGCTTTGACCGCCTCTGCCGTTACCGCTTCGCCTTGCTTACGCTGTAAGCCCTCAAAGGCTCGATGGACGGAAACTTGCAAGCGGTCGAGCTCAGTATTCACGGACACGGCTTCGGCACTCTTGCCTACAAGCCTATTCTTACGGCTATCCCATAGCTTGGGCGAGCAACTTGTCTTGCAACTAAACTGTACCATTGTTCGCCCCACACTTAGGCGAGCCATAATGGGGCTTTTGCCGTCTTTGCTCTGCGTACTTCGCTTGAGGTAGAAGAGCAACTTCAATGTCTTTTCTTTCATCGTTGTTTTTGTTTACAAAGTTAGACCTCTAAGAGATAGTTGTCGCTGCGCAAAACGCTGAAAACGAATGAGAAAGCATCGTTTTAGTTGCCACTTTTTTCCTCTTCTTGCCAAAGCCTCAAAAGGGGAACGATTTGGTAACTAAACTCGCTCCTTTTACCGCCCTTTTTCGCCTTTTATCCTCGGTGCAAGGTGGTGCAGATATACTCAATCTTATCTGTTAATCAGATAGATAGCATTTCTCTGCTATTCCTTGCTCCCAACTCTCATATTTCCGCACAAAACTGCAAGTGTCAGGGAATTTATGCCCCGTATTCCAACGATTTTTCATAAGTTTGTGTGTTATGTCCGAGACAAGGATATGGCATTTGGTGATGAAACAAAGCAACCCTTCGGCCGTCAAGGGCTCGGGAGGGGACAAACGATATAGTGAATAGGAATATGAAGATAATGCGGACGGGCTCACCGTTATTCATCTTGTTGGGGACTTTTATCCTCGCTCTTGTGCTCATCTTCGGCTGTGCGAATAGGATGACACCCGGAGGAGGCCCTTATGATGAGACTCCGCCTAAGCTGTTGAAGGCTGTGCCGGAAATCCGTGCAACGAACATCAAGAGTCAGAAGATCAATCTCTACTTCGACGAGTACATCAAGGTCAAGGATGTCTCCAAGAAGGTCATCATCTCTCCACCACAGTTACAGATGCCACGTATCTCCGCCATCGGAAAGCGTGTCGTGGTGGAGCTGCAGGATACCCTCTTGCCCAATACGACTTACACCATCGACTTCACCGATGCGGTGGTAGACAACAATGAGGAGAACCCTCTCGAAAACTTCTCCTTCGCCTTCAGTACAGGCAGTGTCATTGACACGATGGAGATCTCCGGACATGTCATGGATGCTCGTACCCACGAGCCTGTCCAAGGTGTATTGATAGGTATTCACCCTGATACGGCAGGTGTGAGGGCGTTCAAGGATACGGTCTTCCTCCGTATGTCAAGGTCTTCGGATCGTTCTTTCTTTGTCTTGCGCAACATCAAGCACGGAAGATACAAGGTCTTTGCCCTCAAGGAGAGTGATGGCAACTATCGCTATGACAATCCCACGGATGGGATAGCCTTCCTTGACTCTGCGGTCTTGACGACTTCCGTCCCTGCCATGCGCAACGACACGATCCGTAAGGACTCTCTCACCATAGATACAATCATCCCCGTACAATACACGAGATATCTCCCCGACGACTTGGTGTTGAGGTTCTATACGGCCAAGACGGAGCGTCGTTTCTTGAAGAAGAGGGAGCGTAAGGATTCGATGATGATCGAGCTGGAGTTCAATGACGTGGTGACGATACCGCCTACCGTGCGCCCCCTCGGGCCGGACTCACTCTTCGCTCGTCCCGATAGTGTAGCTGCTCGCTCAGCCGTGGCGGACATCCACGACGGCAACAAGGTCTCTGTCTATCTCCTCGACAAGGTGTGGCAGAAGGCGGACTCGTTCCTCGTTACGTACAATTCGATCGACAGTCTCAACCTCCCCATCCTGGTCACAGACAGTCTCTCTCTCCGTCCGCCCAAGATCAAGCAAGACAAGAAGGAGAAAGAGAAGAAAGAGGATAAAAAGAAATCTCAAACGGACAAAAAGAAGTCCAATCCAACGAATACGGAGTCTCTCTCATCCCCCAATGACTCCATAGCTCCCACTGACTTTCTCGGCATGACTGCCGGCGATCTTCCTCCCGGAGCCGATGTCGGTGATCAGGCAGAGGGTGCCTCTGTGGCAGAGAAGGAGCCGTCTCCTCTCAAAGTGACCTTCAACCGTGCAGGTAACGGCGGTGTAGTGGACTCTATGACGTTCAAGACGACCTTACCCATAGACTCTACCGCCCTCAAAGGGATCTCCCTCTTCCACCGTAAGGATTCGATCCTCACCAAGGTGCCTTGGATACGGGTGATGATGAAGCCGGGGAGTGTGACCCAAGGTATATTGGAGGCTAAGTTGGACTACAAGAAAGACTACGAAGTGCACTTCGATTCACTCCTCTTTGTCGATATCGCAGGCAATCACTTGGATGCGACACAGATAGATAAGTTTACGGTGAAGCCTTCGGGAGACTTCTCCCAGTTGGAGATAGCAGTCACCGGAGTGTCGGGGGCAAAGGTCTTCGAATTGCTCGACGAGAAAGACAAGGTCATCAGAGTGCTCCCCGTCACCGGGAACAACGTTATATTCAGAGATCTCTTACCGGCGAAGTACGGTGTGCGTATGTATCTCGACCGCAATGCCAATGGCGTGTGGGATGTGGGAGACTACGATAAGGGTGAGCAGCCCGAAGAGGTCTTCTATCTCCCCAAGCTCATCGAAGTGCTCAAGAACTGGAAGATGAAGGAGAATTGGGTGCCGAGGGCGACACCTCTGCGCGAGCAAAAGCCAAAAGAATTGATACAGACAAAGTTTGAAGAAAAGAAACGTCGTGACCTCAACAAACAGCGTGAGGAGGAGATGCGCCGTCGTCGCAGTGGAAGCGGCGGTGGCTTCGGTGGCGGTCTTGAAGGGGCTTTGGGTGGTCTCCGTCAGGGAGTCAATCAATTTTAGGATCGGGGGGAGCTTGCGACAGTGATGAGATCTGTACTTGCCATCGCACTTTGCTTTTTGTCCGTCCTTCATCTCCGAGCCCAAGGTCTCGGGGAACAGATGGATGTGACGCACAGGAAGGACAGCCTCTTGGGGACTTTGCCCCGAGCGACTTATGTCCCTTACGTGCAGGCCGAACCCCTCTCAGCCATCATCATCCCGGCTCAGGTCACTCTCGGTATGGGCTTCATGATGTGGGAAGAGGATCGTAGTGTGAGGAGCTTGAGGCATCATTATATCGGAGGGTTCAAGACAAGGCTCGACGACTATACACAGCTCGTGCCTTTGGCTGTGACTTGGGGCTTGTTGGGTATGGGCAAGGCCGGACGCTCTCAGACGGTCTGGGAGTCCTTTGTGGCACAAGCCTCATCGTTTGCGATACTCACTGCAATCATACAGGGAGGCAAGTACTCTATCGGTCGTCTGCGCCCCGATGCTTCGGCGCACAACTCTCTTCCTTCGGGGCATACAGGTACAGCCTTTGCTTGCGCTGCCATCCTGGATGCCGAGTATGGACAGCAATATCCGTGGCTGGCAGGGATAGGTTATGGCGTGGCGACCCTCACGGGGATGTCACGCATCGCCAACAACCGTCATTGGGGTACCGATGTCCTTGCCGGTGCTTCGGTAGGGCTTTCGTCCGTGTACTTGGGCTACTTCCTCTCTGATTGGATTTTTGGGCGAAAGAGAGTTTGTCTGACGAAGCCCTTTGCTCTCGGCGAATCCTCTCCTTTCCTATTGAGTCTGGACAACGCACGGACCGGACTCTTCAAGAGGGTCGGAGCTTTTTCGCCCGACAGGCCGATGCTATCTCTTGGTCTTTCGGCTCGTGTGCCGGTGTATAAGAACCTCGGTACGGTGGTGCAGGCCAGGATCTTCAGAGGCGAAAACAGCGAACGCCACGAACACCTCAATGCCCATGCGCTCCTTGTCGGTCTGTCGTACATGAGACCCATCCTCGGCGGACGGATGTGGTGGGATCTGGAGACCGGTGCAGGCTATCTCTCTGCAGGTCGTGTAGGCAAGATCTTGACAGTAAGTGCCGATGGGATGGAGATCGAGGACTATACCTGTGCATCGGCCATTGTCAAGATCGGTGGAGGACTGACCCTCGTCACCCACCGTACCTTCGGGATGAGGGTGGGGGCAGGTTATCTCTTCGCGCCCTCGGCTCTCCCTGCCGAAGGGCTCCTCGGACGGCACAACAACGGCTATGAGGTCGGGCTCAGTCTATCTTACCTGCTTGACATCCATTCCCACATGGCCAAACGGACGAAGTAGACCCTACGAAAAAAGGTTGTACAACTTTCTTTTCAACACATTATCGAGAATACAAGAAGAAAAAACATATACTTATGTGTGCTAAGATCGCAGAGACACCGATGATGTCTCAATACAATGCCATCAAACAACGACATCCGGATGCCATCCTTTTGTTTCGTGTCGGGGACTTCTATGAGACCTTCTCTACCGATGCGATAGAGGTGTCGGGGTTGTTGGGGATCACCCTCACGAAGCGCGCCAACGGCTCTGCCAGCCATGTCGAACTCGCAGGCTTCCCTCACCATGCCTTGGACACGTATCTCCCTAAGCTCGTCGCCCTCGGCAAACGTGTCGCCATCTGCGATCAGATGGAAAACCCCAAGCTCACCAAGAAGCTCGTCAAACGTGAAGTCACAGAGCTGGTGACTCCCGGCTTGACGATGAACGATACCGTCCTCGTCTCGAATACGAACAACTTCCTTGCGGCCGTTGTCCTCGGAGCCGGCAAGGCCGGTGTGGCATTCCTCGATCTTTCGACGGGCGAATTTCTCACCTCTCAAGGTTATGTCGACGACATCGACAAGCTCATCCACAACTTCAATCCCAAGGAGGTTCTCATCAAGCGTGGCACGGAGCATGAGATCACTCGCCACTTCGGTGACAAGCTCAACATCTATCCCCTCGAAGACTGGGTCTTTACCGAAGATTATGGTCGAGACCGTCTGATGAAGCACTTCGAGCTGCACCACCTCAAAGGGCTCGGCATAGAGACCAACACCCTCTCCATCATCGCCTGCGGTACGATCCTCTACTACCTCCAAGCCACTTGTCACGAAGAACTCGGACACATCACCTCTCTTCGTAAGATCGAAGAGGACCACTTCGTCCGTCTTGATAAATTTACCCTCCGCAACTTGGAGATCCTCAACCCCATCTCTGACGAAGGGGTCTCTCTCATCAATGTGCTTGATGCCACTCGCACCCCCATGGGGGGGCGGCTCTTGAGGCGTTGGACGGTATTTCCGCTGCTCGATCCTGTCGAGATATCGAAGAGGCAGACGGCAGTCAGAGCACTCCTCGACATGCCCGAAGAGGCAGCCCGACTCGATGATCTCCTTTGTGGTATCGGGGATATTGAGCGTCTCTCCTCGAAGGTTGCCGTATCTCGCATCAACCCTCGTGAGATGCTTCAGATGGCGACAGCACTTCGCATCATGCGCCCCATCAAAGATATGCTCCAGGCTTCCACAGTCTCTTCGCTCAAGGATCTCGCCATCACGCTCGACCCTTGTGACGAGTTGGCACAGAAGATAGAGGACTACATCAATCCCGATGCACCCATAGCCCTTGGACGTGGTGCCGTCATCCGTGATGGTGTCAATGCCGAGCTCGATGCCCTTCGCGAGATCTCCGGTGGAGGTAAGGATTATCTGATGCAGATCCGTGCACGTGAGTCGGAGCGTACAGGCATCCCCAACCTAAAGATTGCCTTCAACAATGTCTTCGGTTACTTCATCGAGGTCCGCAACACCCACAAAGACAAGGTCCCCGAAGATTGGATCCGCAAGCAGACTCTCGTCAATGCCGAGCGTTATATCACACAAGAACTCAAAGAGTATGAGCAAAAGATCCTCGGTGCGGAAGAAAAGATCCAAGCCCTCGAAGCCGAGATCTTCGCAGGCCTTATGAACACCCTCGGAGGGTATATGCGCATCCTTCAGAGCAATGCCATGGTGATCTCCACCATCGACGTGCTCAATAGCTTTGCAAAGATTGCGAAGGCCAACGACTATCACTGCCCCATCGTCGACAACAGCGAAGTCATCGACATCAAGGAGGGGCGTCACCCTGTCATCGAACGCCTCCTCCCTGCCGGTGAGGTTTATGTCCCCAACGATGTCTATCTCGACACCGACGGCACTCAGATCATCGTCATCACGGGGCCCAATATGTCGGGTAAGTCAGCACTCTTGAGACAGACTGCTCTCATCACCCTCATGGCTCAGATCGGTTCGTTCGTCCCTGCACGCTCGGCAAGGATAGGTATCGTCGATCGCATCTTCACCCGTGTAGGAGCTTCGGACAACATATCCCGAGGAGAGTCCACATTCATGGTCGAGATGACCGAGTCTGCCGCTATCCTCAACAACCTCACACGTCGCAGTCTCATCCTCATCGACGAGCTCGGTCGTGGTACCAGCACCTATGACGGCATCTCCATCGCAAGAGCCATCGTCGAGTACCTTCACGAGCATCCCAATGGTCGTGCCAAGACCCTCTTTGCGACCCATTATCACGAACTCAACGAGCTCGAAAGCATCTATCCTCGTATCCACAACTTCAATGTCTCGGTCAAGGAGAGTGACGGTAAAGTCATCTTCATGCGCAAGCTCATCCCCGGTGGTAGTGAACACAGCTTCGGTATCCATGTCGCACAGCTTGCAGGGATGCCTCGCCCCATCGTCTCTCGTGCCGAGGAGATCCTTGAGACCTTGGAGACAGCAGCGGCTAAGATGCGTTCGGAAGAGTCTCTGTCGATCACGAAGATACCCTCGACCACAACCCCGGCGGCCGAACAGCCCTACCAACTCAGCTTCTTCCAGCTCGATGACCCTGTCCTCGGGCAGATACGCAGCGAGATCACAGACATAGACATCAACAGCCTCACCCCGCTCGAAGCCCTTAACAAACTCAACGAGATCAAGAAAGCCCTCACCGGCAAGAGCAACTGATTATCGACCTCCTGCCCACATGAAAAAAAGTCGTAGGACTTGATGAGGAAAGTCGTACGATTTGGTGGCGAAAGTCGTAGGACTTGATTTCGGCACTTGTACGAGTTGATTTGGGATGCGTGTAGGAGGTCTCTGTGGGGAGACGAGAGGGCGGATGGCGAATGTGGAGACTATGGTTTGTGACAGACGAGGATCTCGCGCTTGCCTCCCGGAGGACCGGGCGTGCGGAAGACCTCGAAGCCTACCGACTGAAAGGCTCTGCGGACTGCCCCCTTGGCGCAGTAGGTGGAGAGGTAAGCACCCGAAGCACAACAGTCGTAGAGACGTCGGAGCTGTTCGATTTCCCAAAGTTCGGGACACTTCTCGGGCGAGAATGCATCCATATACACGGCAGTGGCGAGAGGTGTGGGAGGGGTGACCGAGCGTGCATCGGCTTGGATCTTGTGGAGTCTGAACCTTGGGGTGATCTCCACCACTTCGCCCCAAGGAGCTGCATGGAGTCTGCGGAGCCATGACCTTTCGGTTTCGTCAAAGGAGTTGGCAAACGCCACTGCGAGTTCGTCCGAGATAGGGAAGAGTTCGTATGTCGTGTAGAGGACCTCGTAGTCGGGATGTCGCTCGGTATGGAGGAGTGAGAGCAGGGCGTTGAGCCCTGTGCCGAAGCCTATCTCAAGGACACTCTTGGGGCTTGTCTCGCCACGAACGAGCGCATTGTCTATGAAGACATGGAGTGACTCGGCTCTTGCACCGAAGCAGGAGTGATAGTGTTCGTCGAGGGCTTCGTTGTAGAGGGTAGTACTGCCGTCTTGGGTGCGCTCGATCTTGTGTGTCGGGGATGCGGTCATTGGGTGCTGTCAGATGGACGTGTGGGCTTCTGTTCCATGAGGAGTGTGGCACTTTCGGAGATCTTTCTCAACCTCTCGGCGATGTTTTTGAGGTGATCGATGACTTTGACCTCGATTTCGGTGGTGTCCACGTGCAGACGAGAGAGGGCTGCCTTGAGGGTGAAGCCTTTGTCATAGATGAGATAGTTCAGTTTGTCGATGACGATGAGATGCTCACGATGATAGTAGCGAGTGCCCGAAGCCGAGCGTCGGGGTTTGAACGCACCCTCCTGCTCCCAGTACCTGATCGTCACCTCAGAGATGCCGTACATCTGTGCGACTTCGCTGATGGTATAGCAGAGCTTCATGTCGGTCTTGTTTTTCCAGTCGACCTGTACTGTTTTTTTCTTCGTTCTCATCACTATACATGTATCTATATTATAGAGACAAAGATATAAATTTGTAACTTTGCATAGAGCCTTTGGTAGGCTCTTATTTGACTCATTTTGCGCAACAAAAACAGAATACAACATATATGTACACTTCGAAGCAGATCAGACAGCTGTTCTTGGACTTCTTCAAGTCCAAAGGACATCATATCGTACCATCGGCACCGATGGTCATCAAGGACGACCCTACACTCATGTTTACCAACGCCGGGATGAATCAGTTCAAGGATGTCATCTTGGGCAATACTCCTATCAAATATCCTCGTGTGGCAGACTCTCAGAAGTGCCTCCGTGTCAGCGGTAAGCACAACGACCTCGAAGAGGTGGGACGTGACACGTACCACCACACGATGTTCGAGATGTTGGGCAACTGGTCGTTCGGAGACTACTTCAAGAAGGAGGCCATCGAGTATGCGTGGGAGCTCCTTGTCGATGTGTACAAGCTCGATCCCGATCGTCTCTATGTCACCGTCTTTGAGGGTGCGCCCGAAGAAGGATTGGAGCGAGACAATGAGGCAGAGGCATTTTGGCGTCGTGTCCTTCCTGCTGATCGTATCATCAATGGCAACAAGAAGGACAACTTCTGGGAGATGGGCGACACAGGGCCTTGCGGTCCTTGCTCGGAGATACACATAGACCTCCGCAGTGATGCCGAACGTGCGGCAGTACCCGGTGTCTCCCTCGTCAACCACGACCACCCTCAGGTGATCGAGATATGGAACCTCGTCTTCATGCAATACAATCGCATGGCGGATGGTCGTCTGGAAGCACTCCCCAACAAGGTCATCGACACAGGTATGGGCTTCGAGCGTCTCTGTATGGCTCTCCAAGGCAAGACCTCGAACTATGACACCGATGTCTTCACACCCATGATTTCTGCGATCTCTTCGCTCGTACATGTCCCTTATGGCCATACCGAAGCGCAGGACATCGCCATGCGTGTCATCGCAGACCACATACGCACGATAGCGTTTTCGATCACGGATGGTCAACTTCCGTCGAATGCCAAGGCGGGCTATGTCATCCGCCGTATCCTTCGTCGTGCCGTGAGGTATGGATATACCTTCCTCGGTCAGAAGCAGGCGTTTGTCTACAAGCTCGTACCCGTCCTCTTGTCTTCGATGGGTGAGGCTTATCCCGAGCTCGTTCAGCAAGAACAAATCATCACAAAGGTCATCAAGGAGGAGGAAGAGTCCTTCTTGCGCACACTGGAGACCGGTATACACATCCTCGACTCTTATGTCGAAAAGGAGATGGATGGGGGCAAGAAGTCTTCTGTCCTCCCCGGGTCAGTCCTTTTCGAACTGTATGACACTTACGGCTTCCCCGTGGACCTCACCGAACTCATCCTTAGAGAGAAGGGGTTGACTGCCGATGTGGCAGGCTTCGAGACGGAGATGCAGAAGCAGAAAGAGCGTGCACGCAACGCCGCTGCCATCGAGGCGGACGACTGGGTCATGGTAGGCGAGGGCGATGTGGACTTCGTGGGCTACGATCACAATGAGAGCAAGACCCACATCGTGCGTTACCGCAAGATCAAGAAGAAGGGTAAAGACCTCTATCAGGTCATCTTGACGCATTCGCCTTTCTATGCTGAGATGGGTGGACAGATCGGTGACCGTGGCGAGCTCCGTGGTATGGCGAACCAAGAGGTCGTCTATGTCGAGGATACCGTCCGTGAGAACAACCTCCCCATCCATATCATGACGAAGCTCCCTGCGGATCTCACTCAGGAGTTTCACGCGAGCATCGACAGCCGTCGTCGCCGTCGCATCGAGAGCAACCACTCTGCGACACACCTCATGCACCTTGCGTTGCGCCAAGTCCTTGGCACTCACGTAGAGCAGAAGGGGTCGTTCGTGTCCGACGATGTCCTCCGCTTCGACTTCTCACACTTCTCCAAGATGACGAGAGAAGAGATCCGCAAGGTCGAAAACCTTGTCTCTGATATGATCCGTGCCAACTTCCCCATCGACGAACGCCGCTGTGTACCGATGAGTGAAGCGAAAGAGATGGGGGCGATGGCGCTCTTCGGTGAGAAGTATGGTGAGGAGGTACGTGTCATCCGCTTCGGTGACTCCATCGAACTTTGTGGGGGGACACACGTCCCTGCGACAGGAGTCATCGGTAGTTTCCGTATCGTCAGCGAGTCATCCATCGCCGCAGGTATCCGTCGTATCGAAGCTGTCACGGGCGAAGCTGCGGACGCTTACAACGACAAATTACAAGATCTGATCTACGACCTCCAAGGGCTCTTCCAAAACTCGCCCAACCTCAAACAAGCCGTACAGAAGCTCATCTCCGAAGATGAGCAGATCCGCAAGGAACTGCGTGAAGCCATGGATGAGCGTAAGGAGCGTCTCAAAAAAGAACTTCTCGCTGCGCCAAAGGTGGTCGGCGATGTTCACGTGTATGTAGTACCGTTCACACTCAAGGCAGATATCGCCAAGGACATAGCATTTGCGGTCAAAGCGGCAGAGACAAAGGAGTTTGTCTACATCGCCAATAGCATCGATAGCGACAAGTGCACACTGACCCTCATGCTCAGCGAAGGGCTTGTCGCTCAGGGACACAATGCTTCGAACCTCGTGAGAGCTGCAGGTAAGTTCATCCAAGGTGGAGGGGGCGGTCAGCCGGCCTTCGCTACAGCAGGAGGGAAGCGTCCCGAAGGGCTCAGCGAAGCGAACAACTTCATCCTTGCCGAACTCGGACTTCAATAATCTTCAGACGATCCCACCACAGCGATGATGCACCAACAAGTACAAGTGGCAGACCTGCCCGGAGTGGCAAGCGCACTGTCGACTCATATCGACGGCCAGGGGTACGAGAGACTGATCATCGTGGTGGACGAAAATACGGAGAGACACTGTCTCCCCTTACTCTCCGACGGGAGCGGTATGCCGACACTGTGGCATACCGCTCCCGTTGTCGTCATCCCCTCAGGAGAGTCAGGTAAGGACATCGGTACGGTCACGATGCTTTGGACCAAGCTCACCGCACTCGGTGTCACTCGTCGTACAGCACTTGTCGCCCTCGGTGGAGGTGCACTCACGGACGTTGTAGGCTTTGTCGCTGCGACCTATAAGAGAGGTATCGGACTCATCAACCTCCCGACGACCCTCCTCGGAGCCATAGATGCCTCGATCGGTGGTAAGACAGGGATAGACCTTGAGGGGGTAAAAAACATCGTTGGTGCGTTTTATCCCGCATCGTTGACCCTGATCTGTCCTGCGTTCTTTGACACCCTTCCGACAGCCGAACTCCTCTCCGGTTATGGAGAAGTCTTAAAGTACGGTCTTCTCTGCGGTGCTCCACTTTACGGACAAAGCTTGAGCCGGAATGCAGGGCAAATTTCTCACGAGATGCTCCTTGCCTGCATCGAGCACAAACAAAAGATCGTTGCCGAAGATCCCCTTGACACAGGCATCCGTATGACCCTCAACCTCGGTCATACCGTCGCCCACGCTCTCGAAGCCCTTATGGTACGCCGATCTCGGCCACAAGTTCCTCACGGTATCGCTGTCACTGTAGGACTCATCACCGATCTCTACCTTTCCGTGCGTCGTCACAACCTCGACCGCAACACCCTCTACTCCTTCAGCAACTACGTTCGGGAGGAGTTTCCCCACGTGCGCTTCACCTGCCATGACTACGATGATCTCATCGACATCATGCGCCACGACAAGAAAAACTCCGGCGATCTCATCACCACCATCCTACTTACCAAGCCCGGTGAACCACTCATCACGAGAGACATCTCTCGCCAAGAGATGGAGGGAGCTCTCGACTTCTACCGTGACTTTGTCGGGGTGTAGAGGCACCGATGCTTCGACAAAAGACAATCCGTTTCGCTTTATCCGAAAAAATCGGCTCAATACAAGGGCTTCGAGCACATCGGTAAGATAAGACCGGGAGACCTCTTCCTGCTCGTGGGTGGTACAGACAGACTCATCGGAATAGATCAGATCAAAGAGCCTCAAGAGACCTACACCATCTCCCGAATGAGTGCCGGATATCATTTCATCGCCAATGGCCTGCTTGTCGGCATGGAGAGTCTCAGAGACTGACACGCCTTTGTCAATCAGGGTATTGAACAGCATCCCCAAAACCGTATATACGGCTTTGGGGATGCAGTTTTGTTCATAGAGAGCCGCTTTTTACCCAAACATGGTCTCCAACCTTACAACATACGCACCAATGTTGCTGAGTCCACAGGAGTCATAAGCCCCTTGAGTTACTACTCAATGTTCATCAAAACAATAGATCAATATCTTTTTTCCGACAAGCAACAGAATGTTTTCTGTCCCGTGCCGGAATACATTCTGTCTCCGAGCAGAATAGGTTGCCTTGACGGACTGCCGAAGTCGGTTCGCCAATTATTCTCGAAGAAGTGGTGCTAAATAGGGGGCTTTTCTGTAAATTTGTAGAGATACACATAAGTGTCCACAGAAAATTAGACCAAACAATGAGTTTTTATTCCTCTCTACCTGACAGTGTTCATCGCTCATTAGAATTGTTTGAGAAAGAATACTATGCTTCTCTCACCAGTGCGAGTGCAGAGATCCGTAATGCCGTAGAGATACTGTCCAAGTCCGCAGGCAAGAGGATGCGTCCGATGATGCTCATCCTGACCGCCGGATGTCTTGGAGAAGTCGATGCCCGGGTCATCAACGGTGCCGTCTTTGTGGAGCTCCTACATGTCGCCACCCTCATCCACGACGATGTCATCGACGAGAGCGGACTACGCCGTGGACATCCTGCGCTACATACGCTCATAGGTAGTCACAAGGCTGTACTCATGGGCGACTATGTCCTCGCCACTGCAATGATGAAGGCGGCAGAGACAAAAAATCACGATGTCATCAACGCCCTCGCCTTGCTCGGTCGTATGCTCATCGAGGGAGAGTTCCTTCAGATGAATGCCGCACGCAAGGGCTTCCCTACCGAAGAGGCTTACTACGATATCATCAATAAGAAGACCGCTTCACTCATGGCAATGAGTGTCTATATAGGAGCTTCGCTTGTCGGACTCAAAGATCCGATCAAGCTCCATGCGCTTTCCGAAGCGACCACGAAGCTCGGTATCGCCTTTCAGATCAAGGACGACATCTTCGACTACATATCGGATGAGACCATCGGCAAGCCGATCGGTAATGACCTCCGTGAGCACAAGGTCACCCTTCCGCTCATCCATGCTCTTACTAAGGACGGAGACATCGCCGACCGTCAGGAGATGATCGACATCCTCGATCACGAAGAGCTCTCGTCCTCTCAGATCCGTACCCTCATCGACTACGTGATACGTGAGGGTGGTGTTGCTTATGCCGAGACCAAGATACAGTCGCTCATCGATGAGAGCAAGGCTCTCTTCGACACGCATTTACCCGACTGTGAGTACAAGTCTGCACTCATGTCTCTCTGCGACTATGTCGGCAGTAGGGAGAAATAATCACCTAAGACAACAATCAAGAACAACATAAATACAGTAGAATAAGGATGAAAAGATTAGTACTTATCCGTCACGGCGAGAGCCAGTGGAACAAAGAGAACAGATTTACCGGTTGGACAGATGTGGATCTTACCGAGAAGGGTGTCGAAGAGGCGATCAAGGCAGGTCGTCAGCTCAAGGCTGAAGGCTTCCACTTCACACTCGCCTTCACGTCATATCTCAAGAGGGCTGTCAAGACCCTCAATAATGTACTCGATCAGATGGATCTCGACTGGATCCCCGTGCAGAAGTCTTGGCGTCTCAACGAGAAGCACTACGGTATGCTCCAAGGCCTCAATAAGGCTGAGACCACCGAAAAGTACGGCGAAGATCAGGTGCTCATTTGGAGACGTAGCTACGATGTCGCTCCTGCTCCACTCGACAAGGCAGATGAGCGTTCGCCATTCCAAGAGAGCCGTTATGCCGGTGTAGATCCCAAGGATCTCCCTCTCACAGAGAGTCTCAAGGATACAGTGGATCGCATCCTCCCTTACTGGGAGAGTGACATCAAGGCTTCGCTCAAGGAGCATGATGATGTCATCGTCGCAGCTCACGGTAACAGTTTGCGTGGTATCATCAAGGTCCTCAAAGGTATCTCGGACGAAGGTATCATCAGTCTCAATCTCCCTACTGCGATACCTTATGTCTTCGAGTTTGACGACAACATGAACCTTGTCAAGGACTACTTCATCGGCGATCCCGAAGAGATCAAGAAGCTCATGGATGCGGTGGCCAACCAAGGCAAAAAGAAGTAATCCGCCCACAGACAAGAGTCAATACAAGATGAGGGTGTGTCAAAATCTAAGTTTTGACACACCCTCATCCTTTTTTTGAGCGGTTGCACACCTTTTGGTATCGACATTTGTGCAAAAAGATGGTGTGGCAGAATTCATTTGTGACGGTTCTTGGGGCTTTTTTACCCAAAGAAGTGGCTGCGCTGAGGTAGAGCGTTTGACGGAATGTGAAAAAACATTATTTTTGTGGGTGTACGCCCCTTATGGGCAGAGAGTGGTCTCTCGATGAGAGAGGCGGAGATTTATTACATTAGTCTGTACGCGTATGGATACATACAGTCTTCTCACTTGTCGTGCCTCCGGGGGGAGCGAGTGCCGACTCAAGTGTCTCTACTCCTTTTGTGTTTTCATCGCTCTCCTGATGACCTTCCGACCCTTTGCCTCGATGGCACAGGTGGCGGTCTGTTCGCCTCATGTCGAGCCCTTGCATATCGTCCTCCTGGGGGACTCCAACACAGCTCTCGGGGGCGATCATTGTGACCTGCCGAAGGGGTGGAGCAGGTGGTTTGTCGAACGCGTGAGACCGACCTCTTGCCGAAGTTATGCCCGTAGTGGAGCGACTTGGACGAACACTCCGAAGACCAAGGTCAATACGACCGAAAACATAGGACGGATAGGGGATGACAATGTCATCTTCAACCAGATCCACCGCCTGATCAAAGCATACGAAGGCCAACTTCAGCCCTATCCCGATGTGGTGATCGTCGCCGCGGGGACGAACGATGTTTGGTTCGGGAAGTATCGTCCCGATGCTTTCGGACGGAGTGTCGAGGAGGCATTCGTGCCCGATGATGGAGCCATGACGGAGCGTCGAGCATCGGAGGTCGTGTCGCTGACGGAGTCGGTACGGTATGGTTGTCTTCTGCTTCGGAAGCATTTCCCCAAGGCTCTGCTCATCGTGCTGACACCTCTCCAGACGACGGCCGTAGAGGGGGATGGTATCGAGCGTGCAGGAGATCTCATCGAAGGGGTTGCCCTCCGTATGGGGATGCCGGTCGTCCGACAAGATAAGGTCTGTGTCGTGTCGAGCAAGGCAGAGGCAAAGAAGCGTCTCTATACTTACGATGGCACACATACGAGTCCCCTCGGTGCTCGTAAAAACGGCGAGATCTTGGCTGATCTCATCCGCCCGATGATAGACAAGCACTTGGGGCGTTGATCCACACTATAAAAGTATTGCTATGGTATTCTCGGATCTTTTCTTCCTCTTTGTCTTCATCCCTCTCTTCGGATTGCTTTATCTCCTTGCAGGTCGTGTCGACAGATTGAGGGTCAGGGAAGGAGCTACTGCACGTATCAACGGCTTCAAAAATGCCGTCATCGTCCTCTTTTCACTCTTCTTCTATGCTTGGGGCGAACCTGTATATGTCTTTGTGATGCTCCTCAGCGTCTTCGTCAACTTCCTCTGCGGACTTGCGATCGAGCGTTATGAGAAAGGACAGAAGACAGCCCTCATCCTCGGGCTTATCTACAACCTGGGAGCACTGGGCCTCTTCAAGTACGCCGGCTTCTTCGCCGATATCCTGAGAGATTTTGGTCTCGATGTCTCGCCTCCACCATTTACCCTGCCGATAGGGATCAGCTTCTACACGTTTCAGTCGATCTCTTATCTCGTCGATGTGTACCGTAAAGTGTCTCCTGCGCAGCGTAAGTATAGGGATCTTCTCTTATATATATCCATGTTCCCTCAACTCGTCGCCGGGCCTATCGTCAGGTATGGTACCGTGGCGGAGGAGATCACCGAGCGGAAGGTGTCGTCGAAAGACTTTGCCGAGGGAGTGTATCGCTTCTTCATCGGCTTGGGTAAAAAGGTCATCATCGCCAATCAGTTGGCTCTCATCAGTGATCGCTTCCTCGCCGGAGATATGGAGGGGCTGTCCACGGCCGGAGCATGGGTAGGGCTGTTGGCGTTCTCGTTACAGATCTACTTCGACTTCTCCGGCTATTCCGACATGGCTATCGGTATAGGGCGATGTCTGGGCTTTCACTTCCTTGAAAACTTCGATCATCCCTACTGTTGTCGCTCGATCACGGACTTTTGGAGGCGTTGGCACATATCGCTCGGGACATTCTTCCGAGACTATCTGTATATCCCCATGGGCGGAGGACGGAAGCATCAGATCTTCAACCTCTTCGTGGTGTGGTTCCTCACAGGGATGTGGCACGGTGCGAGCTGGAATTTCATCCTTTGGGGGCTTTACTTCGGCTTCTTTGTCACCGTCGAGAAGTTTACTCTCCTTCGCATCGAGCACAGAGCACTCCGTCCTTTTATGCACGTGTACAGCCTCATTGTCATCGTGCTGGGTTGGGGGCTGTTTTACTATGTCGATCCGGCGCAGCTGCAGACCTTTATCTCTATCCTCTTTGGAAAGTCGACGATCTCCGGTGACCTCAATGCCACCAATGCCTTGGTGGATAACTTCTGGCTTTGGGTCGTAGCCATCCTACTCTGTCTCCCCATGCGGCGTTGGATCGAGGTGGGTGCCGTCAAGATCCTTGGAGAGCAGTCGGAAGTCCTTGCAGTAGGGCAGCTTGCCCTGCGTACGCTCCTTGTCCTTGGGGTATTGACTCTGTCGGTGGCACTCCTTGTCGGTGCTACAAATAATCCGTTCTTATACACCCGATTCTGATGAATGTCCCAAGAGATCCACATCTGTATGTCCCGAGCATGGTTGCCTTGTCAATGTGTACGCTTGGCTCGGCTCTAAAAGGCATACATACGTTGATAATAAATATCTCCCATCTCCGATGAAATACGCCAAACCTTTTCTTTTTGTTGTCCTGTCTGTGTTTTTGGCCTTGACGATCCTCTTCAACTTCTTTCCCCGAAGTCGTTTCTCGGAGCTGGAGAAGAGGGAGCTCGCTACTTTCCCGATATTTGACTTTGACAAGCTCCGCACGGGACAGTATACCAAGGAGGTGTCTACATGGTTCAGCGATAGTGAGCCGTACAGAGATCGATTTATGACCCTTAGTTTGCTCTTCAAAGACAAACTCGGGTTGCCCAAGAGTGAGACCGGGGTCAAGCTCCATGGTGTGACTGCCCGACCGATAGAAGATCTCGCCGAGGTGCATCCCGAACAGGAGACAGACGTCGAAGAAGTCGCTCCAAAGACTGACCCCTCTCTCCCCGAACCTCCGAAAGACGTCCCTCAAGAGACCTCCGAAGATACGAATGTGGAAGACATCGCCAAGCTCTCGAACAATGGGATCATAGTCTTTGGCAAGGGGGAGAATGTACGTGCAATCATGGCTTTTGGCGGAGGGCGAAATGTGGGATCGGTCTATGCTAAGGTGGCGAACACTTATCAGAGTACTTTTGGAGATGGTGTCCGGGTCTACTGCATGGTCATCCCTACTGCTGCTGCGTTCTATTGCCCCGATCGGGCAAAGAAATATACCGCACTTCAACGCCCCGTCATCGACTATATCCACTCGAAACTCTCACCTGAGGTGACGGTCGTGGATGTCCACGCTTCGCTTTTGGCTCATACCGAAGAGGATATCTATCTCCGCACCGATCATCACTGGGCTCCGCTCGGAGCGTACTATGCTGCGCGACAGTTGGCCGAAGTGGCGGGTGTGCCTCTGCCTGTGCTGGAGACTTTCGAACGTAAGGTGGTCAAAGGCTTTGTGGGTACGATGTATGCCTTCTCGCAGGATATTTCTGTCAAGAAGGCTTCTGAGGACTTTGTCTATCATGTCCCTCTCGGGATCACTTATGAGACGACTTATGTCCAATACCTGTTGGATGAGAATTTCAAAGTCATCGGGGAAGAAGCACCACGTAAGGGAAAGTTCTTCCACCACTATAAGGACGGCAGCAGCGGAGCGTACTCCACCTTCATGGGGGGCGACAGCAAGATCACCAAAGTCAAGACCTCCACCGACAATGCACGTCGCCTTATGATCCTCAAGGATAGTTTCGGCAATGCCCTGCCGGGATACCTCTTCGGCTCGTTTGAGGAAGTGCATGTCATAGATGTCCGTTATTTTACCCGTAACATGATCAAGTATGTCGAGGAGAATGCCATCACGGACATCCTCTTTGCCAATAATATCTTCAATTGTGTCAATAGTCGCCTCTGCAATCGCTATTTGACTTTCCTCAAACAGTAGAAATAATAAATAAACAACACTTTTCTTCTGCGTATTGTGTTGGTTTATAGTTGTATGTGTATTTCAGCCTCTGTGCGTAGAGGTTGAAAAGTTTGTCTCTATTGTGAATTGGTAAAAAAGTTGTATCTTTGCAGACAGAATAAGCAGTATCATCTGCTTGGGTGTCGGCCGCGTAGCTCAACTGAATAGAGCATTTGACTACGGATCAAAAGGTTACAGGTTTGAATCCTGTCGCGGTCACTTTAGTATTTATTTTATATGCACTTTCATGTGGCATTATCGCTTATCTGTATAGTGAAGTGCGAAATGTGATGGCTACGTAGCTCAACTGAATAGAGCATCTGACTACGGATCAGAAGGTTACAGGTTTGAATCCTGTCGTGGTCACTCCTTATCGAAATGTGAATCCCAAGTTTTTTGGGGTTCACATTTTTCTTTTTTTTTGACACAACTGTGTTAAGATCCTAATTTTGTGTTGAATAATTGAAAAGTTTTATTTAAGTTTGCGAGCAGAATACAAGATCAATCTAACGCATATCTTCAATCATTATTTGACAATATCCCTCTGATGGGCAAATAGATACAAGATGAGAAACTCTTTCTTCATGTGTAAGCAACCAACGCTCGCACTCCTTTTCCTGACGATGCTCTTGTCGAGCTGTCAGAAGTGGTCTCACGAAGAGGTTGCACCCCTCCCCACGTACATTTCTTTTGGTTCTTCTGTCGAAGGTGACGAGCTCTTGAGAGCTTCGGGCACGGCTTTTGATATCGATGATCGTATCGGGATCTTCGGCTACGAGGCCGGGACAGAGACGGCATTTGACCCTCTCGTGAATACAGAATTTGTGACAAGTGGAAATGGACTTTTTGCTCCTGTGGGGCGTCGCATCCTTTATCCCGAACAAGATAAGAGGTATGACTTCTTGGCCTATTATCCTTATAGAGAGTTTTCGGGAGGTGCTTCTATTCCGCTCGATCTGAGCAAACAAGAAGACTTCATGTACAGCGACAACCTTAAAAATGTCGCAAAGGGGACTTATAGCGAGAACGAGCTTGTCTTCAAACGCAGGATGGCAAAAGTCATCCTCAATCTTTCGGCCGTCAATGAGGGGACGAGCATCTCCTCCGCTTCCGTGGTGTTCAAGGAGGTGGTCTCCCGTGCAAACTTTGATCTCAAGACCGGTGCCCTCTCTCTCGGTTCCGAAACGGCAGACATCGAAGCTCGCACTTCGCCTGTGGAGCGTGGTGTCGAGGCTTCTGTCATCCTCTTTCCGGCTCCGGCCAAGAGCACAAAAGTAGAGATCCGTGTCGGGGGCAAGTCATACGATTGGGTCTTGGATAAGGAGTTGAAGGCGGGATTTAACTATCGATTTAACATCAAGGTCGATGGTGTCGATGTCATAGTCACCCAGCGTAGCGAGTATGAAGAAGTGCCCGTCTACACCAAGGGTGGCGCAGCACCCAACAGCATCAAGGTACTACACTTCATGAATGCCAAATGGCTTTTGCGTAGCACAAACTTTGGGCCTCGCAACTTCATGGTCTTGTACGATAAGAAAAATAAACTTCCATACTGGATCGCTCACCCCTTGCATCCAAGTTATATGGATAAGACCATTAAACGCACTGATAAGTGGCAGTATGATCCTGCGATAGCCAGAGAACTTCAGCCGAACCTCAAAAATGCGTTTAATCATACACCTCGTGGGACCATCGCAAGAGGACACTTGTTTCCCAGCGGTGATAGGACTCATGACCGACTGGCAAATGAGATGACGTTCTACTACACCAATATGGCTGCTCAGTACAGTAACTTCAACTCCGGTCAATGGAATAGCCTTGAAGGTGCTGTGCGGAAGTGGGCGCAAGAGTATGGAGATACCGTATATATCGTGACAGGGGTCATCCTCCAACAACCGATCAAGGAAACAACAACAGACAAGGATGGTAATGTCTTCCCTGTCCCTGACTATTACTACAAGGCCATCATGAAGAAGCCTCGAGGTAAAGCTCCTAAGTGTCTTGCGTTCAAGATGCCCAACAGCCCTGCAAATACCCAAAAGTATGAGCAGTCGGTTATCTCTGTGGAGGAGCTGGAGCGCATCACCGGATTTACGTATTTCCCTTCTGTCACTGATCCTGCTGCCAAGAGGATCAAGTCAATACAAGAATGGAAGAAATAAAACTCTTTAGACGAACGATAATAAACTAATTACTAATCAATAAAATCAAAGAACTATGAACAGACTTAAAACTCTTGCTTGGCTTCTTGTCGGGAGTATGGCTTTTGCCTCTTGTGACAAGGCTGATAACAGCATCACAGAACCCCGAGCGAAAGTCGAATTTACCTCTATCGTCAATAACCTTCGTGTCGAGAACGACAGCTGGACTACCGGTGATGAGGTCGGAGTGTTTGTGCTCAATGCCGGTCAGAAAAACATCCCTGCAGGGATTTATGACGGGAAGGCAAACGTGAAGTATAGTGCAGAATCTAATGGCGTATTTACCGAAACAGGGACTTCAATCATCTTCCCAAAAGATGGTTCGGCTCTCGACTTTATCGCTTATGCTCCATATAAAACCGATATCGAAAATGGCATCTACAATATCAATGTTGTAGATCAATCTGATCTGTCAAAGTTGGACTTTGTTTATAGCAACAACGCAACAAACAAAAACAAGACAACGCCAAGAGTAAATCTTGTCTTTGACCACAAACTTGCCATTTTTGAAATGGTGCTTCAGGTCATCCCCGGTGCTAACATCTCATTGGATGAAGCCAAGGCGGTATTTGAGTCCATCTTGACGACTGCGACATTCAACCTCGCAACAGGAGAACTCACTCCGGGAACAGAGTCTGCGCCAATGAACTTGGTGGTAAAGAAGATTTCCGACTCAAAGGCTGTCATCTCTATGATACTAATCCCCGGCACAAGCCTTGAAGAGGCAACCATGAAGGTGACTCTCGGTGGCAAGGAATACACTTGGAAGCCTGAGACAAAACTCATCGAAGCAGGTAAGAAGTATGTCGTAACCACTTCGGTCGGTAGTGTCGAAGGAGAGATCAAGACGATCTTCGGATCCAGCATCACTGACTGGAATGTAGAAAATATCGAGGGTGGTACGCTTACTCCAAAAGATCCGGGCAATAATGACTCCGGCTCTACTCCCGGCGCACCCGACAATGGTGGTGGCTCAGGTGATCAAGGCAATGGCAATGATCAATCTGGTAATGGTGGCTCTGATAACCCTGGCACCCCAAGCCCAACACCGGGTCAAGCCGAACTTTTATTTGCCGGTGCGGACTTTGAAGATGAAGCTGCGTTCAAGGCTCTTCTCTTGCCAAAATTCCCACTTCCTGCATACGCTACTTTTGCAGATGGTGGTCGAACCGGCAAGGCTCTTCACATCCAAACTAAATCCTCAACCGTAACCAAACCAGCGTTTATCTTCAATATCCAAGGAAAGAATAAAAATCTTGCAGGGAAGAAGAAGATAACATTCTACATCAAGGGAACTGCAGGAGAGTCTCTTTCTGTGTTGGTTTATCAAAAGGGAGGTGAGAAATCAAAGATATTTAATCTCGAGGATGTAACTGCCGACAAAACTATATCTCCAGCAAAGCAACATAGATATGGTGGCACAATCGACACTGGGGGCAATTGGGTAAAGATAGAACTTAATATCGCTGAGTTTGCTGGAGAGATTGCACAGACAGGTAACTTCTTTGCTGTAAAGATAGGTAAAAAAGTAGCCTATAATCTCTTTATCGACGACATCACTGTCGAATAAGATGTAAAGACAACCATGCAAAGGGGCTGTGTCGAGACTTATCTTCGGCGCAGCCCTTTCTCCATACTCCTCCTGCTATGGAAGTCAATTTAAAACTAGAAGAATATTTTTCGGAGTGCCTACAGAGTTATAAGTATAAACGAGAACGGACTCTTCTCATATTACATCAGGCTTCCGATATGCAGGGGTTGAATGGAATATTTACCCTGTTCTAATCCTCATCGTGTAGCAAAAAGATGCGGTGCCGTAGCTTGATGATGGGCCATGGCACCGCTCTTTGTTGGTTTATATCGTCAGATGTTTACTTCTTCTGTGCACGTGGTTTGGATACATAGGGGGCATCCTCCACGCGTACGATCTTTGTCTTTGTTTCTTCGGCTTCGGGGACGAAGTCTTCGACCTCATCAAGGTAAGCGATGACATCGCCCTTGCGAACTGTTCCGCCCTGTGGCACGACCACCTCACGGATGCGACCGGAGATAAATGTGTGTACATCTTCGGGATAAGACATCGGAGTCATCACGAAGCACATCTTACTTCCGGCTCTGAATGATGTGCCTTCCATAGGCATAGCCGATCGGTCATCCATGTCGACATCCCAGAAGACCTGTCCCGATGCAGGAGCGGTGACAGCGACATACTTCGCTCTTTTGACAGCTTTGATGTCCTCGGGGCTGAGTCCTTGTTCTGCCATCTTGGCATCCTTGAGCTTGTTGAGATCGTTGTAGAAGCGTTCTTTCGCCACTCCACTCTTGTAGTCTCTGTATTGACGGTCGTGCATGGCGAGTTCGAAGAGCTCTTCGTCATCCTGCCCGAAGTCCCATCCCTCTCTCTTCATCTCGTCTCTGTATTCGTCGAGCTTGTCCGGGAAGTTGGTTTGTGGATCCACATCGGTGAACTCGTAACCCTTCTCCTTTGCGAGCTCGATGATCTCAGGCGCAAGAGGACCGGGCAAGCGTCCGGCCTTGCCGAGGATCATGTCCCAAGTGTTTGGGTCGATCGCTTGCCAACGACCTTCACCACGCTCCATGTTGTAGACATTCATGAGGGCAACATTCTTGACATATTGGCTGAATGGGGTCACGAGGGGTGGATAGCCGAGCTTAGGCCATACATACTCGACTTCTTGGAAGAGTTTGACCAAGAGGTCGTCGATGGACAACTCCGGTGTGCCGTTGTTGCGGTGGTGCATGTTGATACCTGCGTGGACCCCTTTGAGGTCTGCCATCATGGAGCCCATCATACCTCCCGGCAGACCACAACCCACGAGTAGAGAAGACATCTTGAGATTGTTGTCATCCATGAAGTAACCGAGGAAGTCGTCGATGAACTCTTGCGTGAGGGCACGAGCCTTCATGTAAGCGTTCATGTTGATCTCGGGGACATCGAAGCCGGCATCCTTGAGCATCGCTTGTATGGTGATCACATCCGGATGGATCTTCCCCCAAGCGAGGGGCTCGATAGCGACGTCGACGATGTCGGCACCGTTGCGACAGACTTCGAGCATCGAAGCCACAGAGAATCCCGGTCCTGTGTGTCCGTGGTACTCGATGATGACATCGGGATACTTGTCCTTGATCGCCTTGACGATCTTACCCAATGTGGCCGGACGACCGATGCCGGCCATATCCTTGAGACAGATCTCGGGTGCTCCCGCCTCGATGAGTTGGGACGCTATATTGAAGTAGTACTCCACCGTATGGATCGGAGAGTGGGTGATACAGAGCGTGGCCTGAGGGATCATACCCGCTTCCTTCGCATATTTGATCGAAGGGATGATGTTGCGCACGTCGTTGAGACCGCAGAAGATACGGGTGATGTCGACACCCTGAGCCTTCTTGACCTTGTACATGAGACGGCGGACATCGGCAGGCACGGGATACATACGCAGACCATTGAGACCACGGTCGAGCATGTGCGTCTGTATACCTGCATCCTTGAGAGGTTTGGTGAAGGTGCGTACTGCCTTATTGGGATTTTCGCCGTAGAGGAGGTTGACTTGTTCGAATGCACCACCGTTGGTCTCCACTCTGGAGAAGCACCCCATCTCGACGATGAGCGGTGCGATACGAGCGAGCTGATCAGCGCGAGGCTGGTACTTACCTGAGGATTGGAACATGTCTCTATAGATGAGACTGAACTTGATAGACTTTTTCATACCAAAAATCAAGTGTAAAAAGATTATATATCAGACACTACCACGTATTTCCCTGAACGCAGTGAGGTGTCACAGTTTTTTTGCCGCTATGTCGCTAAGGCGCGAACGCTCGCCCTGGACAAGGTTGACATGAGCGAAGAAGTCTTCTCCTCTCATGCGTTCGATCATATATGCCAAGCCGTTGCTCCGTGCATCGAGGTAGGGTGAGTCGATCTGATGGACGTCACCCGTGAAGATCATCTTGGCATTTTCGCCGGCACGTGTGATGATCGTCTTGATCTCCTGAGGCGTGAGATTTTGCGACTCATCGACGATACAGACCACGTTCGCAAGGCTTCGACCACGGATGTAAGCGAGGGCTTCGATGACGAGCTTTTCGTCCGTCAGGAGAGCGTCGATCTCACGGACACGCATAGGGTTGCCGAGTTGGGCCTTGATGACATTGAGATTGTCGAAGAGGGGTTGCATATAAGGCTGCACCTTCTGCTTGTAGTCGCCGGGCAGGAAGCCTATATCTTTGTTGGCCAACGACACGATCGGACGAGCCAGATAGATGTGCTGATAGTCATCCACCATCGAGAGTGCGGCAGCAAGAGCCAAGAGGGTCTTGCCCGTACCTGCCGTCCCTGTGAGTGCGATGAGCGAAATGTCGGGATCGGTGAGTACATCGAACGCAAAAGCCTGCTCAGCATTACGAGGTGTGATGCCCGAGAGGGTCTTCTTCTCCACGGCACGCACCCTTTCCTTTTGGGGATCTATGCGCGCAAGTACGGAGCTCTGTCCGCTGTCGAGGATGAAGGTCTGGTTGGGGATAGGGTCGAATGGCAAAGAGATACGAGACAGCTCGATCCCCTCACCTTTGGCCTTATATATCTCGTCAATGATATCTGTGGGGATCCCCTCGACCTCTCTGAATTCGCCCGTGATGATGCTCGTGTCGACCACCTTGTCCGATGTGTAGTCTTCGGCACGGAGACCCAAGGCGAGTGCCTTGATACGGAGGTTGACGTCCTTGGTGACAAGGATTGTGGGGATCGAATGATCTCTGTCCGCAAGGGTGAGAGCAGCAGAGAGGATGCGATGGTCTGCGGTGTCGCCGGCAAAAGCCGCCTTCACTCGCTTATCGAACAGTCCGTTTGTCAAGATCGACAGACGGCCACCATCCTCATTGATCACCACTCCATCGGTAAGGAGTTTGCCCGAAGCCTTTTCGTCCAATAGTCGTGCAAAAGCCCTGGCATTGAAGTGTATCTCTTCCGACCCTTTTTTGAACCTATCCAGCTCCTCCAATACCGTTATCGGCACAAAGAGGTCATTATCCTGAAATTTCTGGATACATCTGTACTCGTGTAGTATGACATTTGTGTCAAGGACGTAG
Source organism: Porphyromonas cangingivalis (assembly GCF_900638305.1). Lineage (NCBI taxonomy): Bacteria > Pseudomonadati > Bacteroidota > Bacteroidia > Bacteroidales > Porphyromonadaceae > Porphyromonas > Porphyromonas cangingivalis. The sequence continues at coordinate 1,591,853 of NZ_LR134506.1, read as the reverse complement.
TTCTTCTTAGCCATGGCAACACTATATTCGTTTGTGGATAAGCCCGATGGCACGATCTTCTTCTCTTTGGAAGTTCAAAGTGCTCAGACACAAAGATAAAATTTTACTTTGAATTTCGATTCTTTTCTTCATTTATTTTACTCCCTCCTCCCACGTGTCGTGGCCGGTATGCGATTTGTCGCACCCGGTCGCGACTCTTTCGGGGTTTCTTCAGGGTCGCGAAGTCTATTGGACAAAATGGCGTATATTGCGGGACAAAGACAAAATCTACCAAACATGAAGTACCTGCTCATATTCAGCCAAAACGGACAAGAGACACCACTCGTGCTCTTCGACAACATGGAAGCCGCACGGGCGTTCGTCCGACAGATCCCCGGCTACCGGATGACCGAGGAGGAGGGCGAAGACTACAGCTTCACCTATGAGACATTCAGTCCCGATGCTCTCCCCGACCATATCGAGATCGAACAAAACGGCAACCGTGTGCCGGTGAGCCGATTTATGTTTCGTGACAAAGAGGATGTCGAGATCCTATGGCGAGAATTGCCTGATATGTCCGAGCCCGACCAAGGGCTCGTCGATGGTCAGACCCTTGTCGATGCTTATGTCATCCCAAACGAAGAGGTCGAGCGGTACATCTCTCGTAGAGAAGAGGTCTTCCTCAGAGTCTCGGCCCTCCTTAAGGGCAGAGGGTGCGATGTCGATCGGAGTTTTCGAGGCTCGGAAGATGGCGAAGCCGTCATCTACCGTCGCTCGGACGAAGAGGACTGGCACTTCCTCACCCACATGGATCCATGCTTCGTGGACGAAGCCCCCGAGGACGAGCACGAGTTTGAGGCATGGGTGGATGACCTCTTCTGATCGTCCGGACTCCCTCTCGTCCCCCTTCTTCTTTCCGAGGGTAACGAAGGTCAAAGGATGGTACAAATCAAGTCTAACGACCTTCGAGATCAAGTCTAACGACTTTCATCATCAAGTTTAACGACTTTTTTTCGGGACGTGAGGAGGAGTGTCAGGTCATCCGTGCGACGACTTATGGAGTTTGTGATGCGGAGTCTTGTGGGACAAGGCCTTGAGGTGGCCGACCTTGGGGCGGTCGGTGCGAGTGCGCGACCTTGGCTGTGGGGAAGGGGTTTATTTTCTTGGGTGAGATAATTCTTGTAATTTTGTCACTAAAGAGAAAAAGAATGGAAAAGACCAAATGCCCTTATTGCAGAGCCAATATCGAAGTCATCGCACCATCCGTCAAGGATCATGGTGCGGAGCTGAACTTGTGCCCCAACTGTCACAAACCCATCGCAGTGTATTCGTGCCGTGCGACATCGATGCAGCACTCCGACAGGTCTGTCAAGGCGGTCGTCGTCACGCCTTCGATAGATCAGGAAGCAGACCCTTGGCTGGAGATCGTCGAGAACCAGTTCACGATCCCTCAGGACTATTCGATCCCCATGGGGACAAGCATCCTCGGGCGACAGAACAAGGACTCTGCGGCTGACATACAGGTCTTCACCGCCGATCCGAGTATGAGTCGCAACCACATCAAGATCGTGCGACGCAAGGAGGTGATCTCGGTGATGGACAATGAGAGCAATACGGGGACCTTCGTCAATGGTCGTCTGCTCGCTCGTGGCGAACAGGTACATCTCCGTGATGGTGATGTCCTCAGTCTCGGTGCACTTTCGGTCATCGTCCATCTTCCCTCGTTGGTCGAAGAGGAGGAGTTCGATCTGGCCGACTTCGACCTGTAAGGCTTTTTCGTTTTGAAGACCAATAGCGTAAGAGACTAAAGATGAAAGAAGTGAAGATGTGTCAGGTGACCGTCATCGGTGTCGGACACAGCAACAATAAGGAGAGAACGATGGCGATGGTCCTTCGTGAGATCGCAGAGCCACATCGCCACATGCCCGTGTTCATCCCTCGTCACAGGGAGGCGACATTCATCTCGGCGATCAAGTGGTACGCTCGCAATGAGGCGGTGGATCACGATGTCGTGGATGACTTCGCCATGGCGGTGGGCTATCGCATACGGAGTGTGTCGATACACACAGAGCGTTCGGGGGCATTGACGGCTCAGATGATGGCACTCGGAGAGATGGGTGAGCGGGTCACGTTCACGGTCACCATGCACCAAGGTGTCCTCCACGCCTACCTGCGCAACCTCCCCATATACATCGAGGAGGACGTCCTCAACACTGCAGAGAAGCAAGTGAAGTACAAGGGCTATGACGAGGTGAGCGAACTTGGGCTGGATGTGCAGAAGGAGCGTGTGTCCAACAGCCTTTTGGGGCGTTGTATCACTCAGGGCGTGATGCCTCTCGAGGTGACAGATCCGACGGCTGAGGAGCGTCTCCACGAGAGCACCTATGAGGAGCTGGAGATCCTCCACAAGCTCAGCATCGACAAAGAGCAATACGAATGGGCAAAGATCATCTGGGCCGAACAAGAGGCTCGTATCAAAACCTCAGGCAATGAGTAAAAAGCACAACAACAAGATCTCCGAAGACACGACCTACTTCTACGCTCCCGAGGTGGTGAGCACGGGATTTCTCCCCCCCGAAGAGTCGGCTCATGCCATACGGGTGCTGAGACTCAAGGAGGGGGATCGTATCCTTGTCACCGATGGCAAGGGCTTCCTATATGAGGCCGTCATCCTGTCGGCAGACAGCAAGGGGACAGCCGTCGCGATCGAGCGCACGGTGGAGACCTTCGAGCGCACACGGCCTGCGGTACACCTCGGCATCGCCCCTACGAAGAGCATCGACCGCATCGAATGGATGTTGGAGAAACTCATCGAGATAGGGCTCGACCGTATCAGTCTCATCTGTACGGATCATACCGTTCGTCGTCATGTCAATGTCGAACGGCTACAAAAGATCATGATCTCGGCGATCAAGCAGTCTCGCAAACTCGTCACGACCGAGATCCTTTGGCACGACAGTCTCAAGGACTTCTTGACGACCTTGCCCGACAACGCTCGCCGGTACATCGCTCACTGTGATGAGAGTGGTGTGCGACAAGAGCTCCGGGAGGCTTTTGTCCGGGGCGAAGACTCCGTTTTTCTCATCGGGCCTGAGGGCGACTTCTCGCCGAAAGAAGTCGAAGCGGCAAAGGCATCGGGCTTCGTCCCTGTCATGCTGGGCAAAGAACGCCTGCGTACCGAGACTGCAGGACTTTATGTGGGCTTCTTACATCACTTGTACAATTAACCCGTCTAATCCTTTCTCTGCGTCTTATGGCTTGGTACATTATTATCACAATCCTTTCGATTATTATTGTGGTGTTGGTTTCTCTTTTCGTCCGCAAGAACACCCTGGCGGACTCTGCTCTCTCGGCTCTACATGAGGTGGAGCGGGAGCTCTCCTCGGTACGTACGGAGGCGACGTTGGCACAGAGTCGGTTGTCGGAGATGAACGAAGAAGCACGTGCCCTACGCACGGCTTTGGAGGAGAGTCAGAAGAAGACCGAGGATGCTCGAATAGCTGTTGCGACCGTGAGTGAGGAGCGTGAGGGGCTTCGTCGGAAGTTGGCCGAACTGACCGAAGCGCAGGAGCAACAACGAGAAGAGCTGCGTAAGGAGTTCAGCCTCATAGCAGAGAAGATCATCGAGGAGAAGAGCAACAAGGTCACAGAGAAGCAAAAAGAGGACCTCAAGGTCATCCTCTCTCCGCTGCAGGAGAAGATAGAGGCGTTCAAGAAGCAGGTGGCAGAGTCCTACGAGACCGAGGCCAAAGAGCGTCATACCCTTGCTCACATCATCAAGGAACTTCAGGATCAGAGTAAAAACCTCTCCAATCAAGCCAATTCGCTCACCGAGGCTCTCCGTGGGCAGTCCAAGGTACAAGGCGACTGGGGTGAGCTCATCCTCGAACGCATCCTTGAGGACTCGGGACTTACCGAAGGCAGGGAGTACAAACTGCAGGAGTATATCACCGATGAGCACGGCAATAAGCTCACCAACGATGAGACCCGTCAGCGTATGCGCCCCGATGCGATCATCCACTTCCCCCGAGAGAGGGATGTCATCATCGATGCCAAGGTGTCATTGACGGCTTATGCCGAGTTTCACGAAGCGACCGGCGAGGAGGCTCGAAACTCAGCCCTCAAACGTCACTTGGACTCGGTCAAGAACCATATCGAAGAGCTATACAGGAGGGATTACAGTGCTTATATGGAGAGTTCGCCCGACTTTGTCATCATGTTCTTCCCCAACGAAGGGGCTTACAACCTCGCCATACACGGTCAGAGCGACCTTTGGCAGATGGCTTACAAGAAGAAAGTCCTCCTCATGGGGCCTGCCAACCTCATCGGGATGCTCAAGATCCTCTACGACCTCTGGAGTAAAGAGACTCAGATCCAAAACATACAGAAGATCGTCGACAGTGCAAACAAGATGTATGAGAAGTTCGTCAACTTCTCGGACAACTTTGCAAACATAGGCAAGAAACTCGAAGAGGCTCAGAAAACGTACGACCAAGCGCGCGGACAGCTCTCCTCGGGACGTGGCAACCTCATCCGACAGATGGAGGGGATGCGTAGCATGGGGCTACCCTCGACCAAGAGCATCAACTCTTCGCTGCTCCAAGATGCCAAGGTCGATGAAGAGTTGGACGAAGAATGACCGAAACAGACACACAAACAAGAAAATATCCACCATTAACATGACAACACTACTATGAGACAACATTCGCTTTTGACCCTCTGTGTCTCCATCCTACTGCTCATGGGAGCGGTGAGTTGTACAGGCACGAATAAGAGATCTGACTATGCTTCGACAGCTCAGGCTGTCGCACTTCCCGAACTTGCCGAAGGACAGCTCGTGGAGTTTGAGGACGACACACTACGCATCGTTGATGCCACTCCTGAAGGCACTGATCAAGCCATCTTTCTTATCCAACCTAAATGGGCAGGCTTTGCCCCTTTCGAAGTCAAAGGGGCATGGGCATTTTTGGCTTTTGAAGCAAAGACACCTGGTCATCTTTTGTTGAGTGAAGGCACAGGGGTAATCCGTGAACTCCAAGCTTTTGATCTCCTCACGGGGAAGATGACAGGCAAGTTTGAACAGTACATGAGTGGCCCTACCATCGAAGTCGAGAACGACAATCAGATCCTGTTCTATGCTTACGGAAATGATTATCCCCAAGCTCAGTGGGATCCTGCTACCGGAGAATGGACATTCTCCAACGATGTCCCCGAGCACCTCAAGGCTTCGGTCAGGGCACTTGATTCGGAGTTGCAGGACTTTGTTTTCACAGCCATGGCCTACCGTAAGATCCGTATGTATCTTGACAGCGGACGGATAGAAGAGCTCGATGAATACAAGTGGGGTTATATGCAGTGACACTTATTTCAATCAGATTTGCTATGAAAACGAACGTACTACTCCACGGCTTCATCCTATTGATGTCGACAGCCCTCATCGGCTGTGCAGGAGGACAAAAGAGTGGCTCCGACTCCCATGACGGATCGGAGACTTCGGTCGAGCTCCCGGTACTCACCCAAAGTCAGACCATCGCTTTCGAGAACGAAGACCTCCGTATCCTCAAGTCGGGAGACGGAGCTGATGATATAGACTCGCTGATGATCCAAGCCAAGAGTACCGACTTCACCTCATTTGTCATAGAAGGTGTAGAGCTCGAAGTCGAAGATGTCGTCAGTGACCATCTCATCTTGAGTGATGGCGAAGATGATGTGGTGACCCTCGAAGTGTACAACCTCCGTACAGCCAAGCGTATTGCTCAGGTCGATCAGTACATGAGGGGACTCATGACGGTCGAGGACGACAACCGCATAAACGTGCTGATGTTCGACAAAGAATACCCTGTCGTCGAATGGATCTCCGAGACCTCAACGTGGAAGTTTCTCAACGAGGTCCCTCTGAGTCTTGCGAACGAACTCCCCGCCCTCAAAGAGAAATATAAAGACCGGATCAAAGAGAACTTCCGTCTCATGGCCTATCGCAAAGTCTGCATCCACCTCAAAGAGCGCAGGGTGGAGTACCTCAACGAATACGAATGGGACTACACTTATTGATCTGACGCATGGCCGATGGTCTCCCTCTCGGAGCATCCTCGGTACCTCTGATCCTGCTGTGTTTGTCTCGAAATCCCATCCGAAGAGGGTGTGCCGAAATAGAAGTCTTGGCGCGCCCTCTTTTCTTTTATCCGCAATGCAGAGAGATAATGAGGGGAGACTTTTCTATGAAAATACGCCGATTTTTATTATCTTCGTCAATAACGTATGATTGAAAATTGATTTGGTTATGAAGATTTGAACAAAGCTTTTTGGACCCTTATAGTGATCGTTGTCATCGCCCTCCTCTTCCTCGTTGCGAAGGGTATCATCTGGATTTCGAGTGCGATCCTCAAGATTGCGGTATTGGTGGTCTTGGCTCTTGTGGCTATCGGCATCTTGTTTTTTGTCTGGCGCAAGGGTGGTAGCAACGACTAAACACCTTATTTCCTCAGCCTGTGGAGCGGTGTCCGTGGTGTTTTAACATATATTGGGCGGCTCTCAGGCTTGAACATCGCTTTTATCTCTATATTTGCGACAGGTGCATCACAAGATGTGCCGATTTGAAACAGCCTTGGGGCGTGCGTTGTGCGCTTTCGAGGGAATGTACAATCTAAAAAAAGAAACAACATGAAGAAAATTTTGACTATTGCATTTGCTCTATTCTGTATGACCGCAGTGGCACAGAATCGTCCTACTTTCATTGTGCAGGGTGGTTATCAAGGTGCCAACTTCACCGGTGACAAGGACTCTAAGTTGCATCATGGCTTCCGTATAGGTGCCGCTATCGACTATGCATTCGTGACTTCGGACACTTATGACCTATCCGTACAGCTCGGAGCCAACTATTCGATGAAGGGTGCAGGCAAAAATTACTTCTCGATCAAAGGCAAGACAGCGGACGCAAAGACTACACTCCAGTACGTGGATGTGCCCATCTTGCTCAACAGCAGATTTAACCTCTCTGACTCTTTCAACGCATTTGTCAACTTCGGTTCATACCTTGCTTATGGTCTCTCTGCCAAGGAGTCGTTGGCCGAAAACATCATCGGAGTTGACCTTCAGACCAAAGCAAACCTCTTCAAGACCGGTCGCACCGGTTCGGGAGACCCTGTCTATAAGCCTTTTGACTACGGTGTACAAGTCGGCGCAGGTGTCGAGATGAACAAGATCATGCTCGGTGTGGGTACACAGTACGGTTTGACCAGTGTCTACAAGGACAGCGATAATGGCAATAGGAAGAACATCAGCTTCTACGCTTCAGTAGGTTATAGATTCTGATGCTGACGGCCTTTGCACCTTGAGTGCAAGCTGATATATAACAGGGTGTGTCGAAATGAAAGATTCGACACACCCTTTTTCTTTCTTGGCGACTGTCACAGATAGCTTGGCTTTGGACAAATATCTTCGAGAGTGCCGGCATCGTATCGAAGACTCGGATACTTCCTTTTGTCCGAAAAACGCGATGGGGTCAACTCATCTTTCTTTTTTATCTATTATGTGTGATCAAAAAACATTATTCTGTGTGTATTTGTTATATGCTCAGTACGGCACCCTAATTGTGCCTGAATCAGAAATATGACAACTAAAATAGAAATGCTAAAGGATGCCCTTGCGCATCGTCACTCTCACTACGGACTTCGCCCTGAATGGGTAGCTCCACGCGAAACTGTCGAGGACCTTATCGGTCATGTCTTGCAGACTGTACCCTCGGCTTTCAACTCTCAACCTGTACGTATGGTCCTTCTCACCGGAGAAGCTCACACTGCACACTGGAAACTCGTAGAGGATGCTCTCATCTCAATCATGGGACAAGAGGCTTACGAGGCTAATACAGCAGCCAAGATCCGTCAGGCTTTTGCAAGCGGTATCGGTACTGTCCTCTTCTTCGATGTCCCTTCTGTGACAGAAGGTCTGCAAGCATCATTCCCTGCTTATGCAGCAAACTTCCCTCTTTGGGCACAGCAGGTACAGGGCTCACACCAGCACGCAGTATGGATGGGTCTCGATATGCTCGGCTTCGGTGCAAGCCTCCAGCACTACATCGGTATGGTCGACTCTGACATCAAGGCGTTGGCAGGTGTAGATGCTTCTTGGGTATTGAGTGCACAGATGCCTTTCGGTGCTCCCCTTGCTGAAGCTGAAGGTAAGGAGAAGCTCCCTCTTTCTGAGACCTTCATAGTGAAGTAAGTAGGGCTTCGCATAGATCGATAAAAAAACAGGGTGGGTTACTTTCTTGTGAGAGTAACCCACCCTGTTTTTTTTATCGATGCGATAAGTCTGTGTCTGCGACTCGCTTCGCTGTGGTTAGAGGATTCAGCCGGTCTTCGGATCAGCTCTTTCTTACCTACGAAGTGAGATCACTACCGGATAGCCTCCGAAAAAAAGTCGTTAAGATCGATAACGAAGGTCGTTAAGATCGATGACGAAAGTCGTTAAACTTGATTTTGACCATCGAACGAGGTTATCGGTCGATAAGGTTAACGAGTAGTGCTCTCCCCCAAGCGTGTATGGTTAGTTGTCCCTTTTTAGGCCGGTATCTGTTCGGGTTTCAGACTCTTCCTGCGAGGGATGATCACGAAGGGCTATGTTAAGTGTAACTTCCGGGTATGCAAAAAAAAGATGGAGTGCCAAGGTCTGACCTTGACACTCCATTCTTTTATTGTTTTTGTAGGGAGACTGATCAGTCCCACTTGTCTTTGCTTGATACTGCGTACTTACCGCCACCGGTGAAGAAGAGTGCAAGTGCTCCGAATAGGAATAGTCCGGGGAGCTCTGCTGCCCAACCACCGTATTGACCCAAGCTCACGACAGAGTGACCGCCGAGCCATATGATCGCAATACAGTTGAGTACAAACACAAGGGCTGCAAGTCTTGTCCTAAATCCAATGATGAGCAGGAGCGGTGCAATCACTTCTCCAACAAATACTCCGTAAGAGATAAATGTAGGTAGGCCTTTTGCCGCAACCATTCCCTGGATGGGTTCAATCCCTCCGATGAGTTTTGCGATACCGTGTAGAAGCATCATGATACCCACCGAGAGGCGCATGATCAGAAATCCTAAGTCTTTGTTTTTTTCCATTTTTTTTCTTGTCTGTTTTTATAGGGTTTGTTTGTTGAGGGGGCTTTATAGGGTCATAGGAACCTCCATCAGTAGCACCTGAGTGTCGGGGGCATCGGATATGATAGACAAGTTGTCTACATCCCAGATCCCAAATCCGTCTCTTGTCGAGAGGGCTTGCCCTGATATGGTCGCTTTACCGCTGATGACGAACGCATAGACACCGTTGCCTTTGGACTTGATGTTGTATTCGGATGATACGCCTTGGTCAAACTTGCCAAGGTGGAACCAAGCGTTTTGGTGTATCCATACCCCTTCGTCATCTGCGTTGGGCGAAAGGATTTGTTGGAACTTGTTCTTCATCCCATCGATATTCATAGTCATCTGATCGTATCGGGGAGCGACATTTCTCTTGTTGGGGAAGATCCATATCTGTAGAAACTTTGTCAAGCGATCGCTGTTTCTATTGTATTCGCTGTGCTGGATGCCTGTCCCCGCACTCATGACCTGGATATCTCCCTGCTTGATCACCGCAACATTGCCGAGGGTATCCTTGTGCTCGAGATCTCCTTCGAGAGGGATACTGATGATCTCCATATTGTCGTGTGGGTGTCTGTCAAAGCCTTTCCCTGCCGCCACGGTGTCGTCATTGATCACGCGTAGTACGCCAAAGTTCATGCGCTCAGGGTTGTAATAGTTGCCAAAGCTAAATGTGTGAGCCGATTGTAGCCAGCCCCAGTTTACCTTACCTCGTGTGTCTGCTTTGTGGATTACATAGTTTGCCATCTTAATCAATCTTTTTTGAAATTTCTTTTTCGTTTGAACTTACCTATTGACCATTGGTGGTCATATTTTCTATAAAAAATAACTCCCCCGATTTGTTCAATATTCCCTCATCTCAAGGCAGAATAAGGTAATAACACCTCTGACTTTCGGTAAAGTTTGATGCAAAAAAAGAGATGGTAACTACCATCTCTTTTTCGCTTGTCACATAGGATTGTATACTTACTTTACATACTCTGCTACGGCTTCATAGATACGAGGACCTCGCATGTCACGCTCTATGATGCGACCATTCGGGTCAATCAGAAGAATGAGAGGAATCCCCTGCACATTGTACATGGTATTCATTGCTTTGATCTCCTCATAAGGCATTAATAGTGAAGGCCATGTCAAGTTATCTTCTTTCATTGCCTTGATCCAATCTTCTTCGTTCATATCGAGGGAAGCCGCCAAGACTACGAGTTTTTTGTTTTTATTATCTTCGTAAGCCTTTCGGATGTTGGGTGTTTCTGCTCTACACCAAGAGCAGCCACTGCTCCAAAAGTCCAAAAGGACATATTTGCCTCGGAAGTCCGACAACTTTATAGAGTGACCATTACTATCTATTCCCGATATTTCGGGAGCGATAGCACCGACGACACTTTTTTCAGCTTCTATGAGACGGTCGTTCATCAGAGTATAGTAGAATGTGCTCTTCGCCTCTGCATCAAAAGAGTTTATTTCATCCTTTACCCTATTGATGTCATCGAGTGTTGTATGAGACTTCTTCAAAAATATTTCGTTATAGTAGAAATATATACCCAATGGGTTTTTGAGTTGACGAGCGGTGATATCCCTTATGAAGGACTTTTTAGACTCGTCTCCCTTCGCATAGTATGGGATAGACATAGATTTGATTCGATCCATCGCATCGTCATCTTGAGCTATGCGTGCTTGATAGAAGAGATTGTCCAACGAATCTATCACCTGACGCTCCGAAGCCACATACAGCTCATCCGAAAATGCTTGATACTCATTGGCCAGTGGAGTGCCAGAAGCTTTGATAGTAAGAAACCGGTGAGAGGATAGAGAGATATCTACCTTTGTCTTGCCCTGTTGGAGGAATGCATATACAATGGCATTGTTGGTTGGTGTATCAGTGACGACATAGAAACCATAAACACCCGATGGCAAACTGTCAACAGTGTACGTGAACTTACCTTCACGAACATGTATGGTATCTATCGGAAAGACTTGGTCATAGGCTTGATGGACAGCTTTGCCTATGATGATTTCGGAAGTCTCTACACCCTGTATTTCCCCTTCGAGGACTATGCCTTTTATTTTTTCATGCATACAAGCCGTGAAAAGGAAGGCTGAGCAGAGTATTGAAAATATGAAACGTTTCATTATTCTTGAATATTGATTTAAATAAATACTACAGATTTGATAGGTCCAAAACCTTTATGGACTTGTACATTGTCATAAGCCCATTTACTTTCTTCGACACTTCCGGTATTATCAAGATGAAGGACTACGAGTTCGCCCTTGTCTTGTATGTTGAAAGCTATACCAAGGAGTCGATCTGGATCGGTTTCGATGATTTGTTTCATAATCTCTGGTCTATCTATATAAGCTTCCACGGCCATACGTATATCTACACCTTGAGCATTGGAATCTTCGTGCTCGTAGATGACGGTATTTTGTCCATTCACAATGTTGTGTTTGTAAACCTTGTTCCCATCCACATAGAATATAATGTTGGCATAATTATGTCCAGAGGTCATTCGGGTGTTCTCATTGATGCTTTGGGGTTTAGGAAATCGGTAAGCTCCCGAGATGGGTGCTTCGATAGCGGATGATAGTTCACGTCCGCGTATCGTATATACAAGGCTGCTATCCGGGCTTATGAGATAGGCATAGAGTTGATATTGCTGGAATGTTGCCATACCGCTCTTCCCATATTGATATCCTGGGAAGATTGACACAGCTCGATATCCTTTGGGGATCTTATTAGGACTTTTAGCATTTCCTTCATGTTCTCTGATTGGCATCATTGTTAACCTGACAGAGGGCGGATTTTGGGCTTCTTGTTCGTCCCAAAAGTTTTTAGTCATATCGACAGCAAGGAAGCGAAGCCCCTTTTCATCATACCCTACACCGGCATTTGTGCATACGCCAAACTTGGTTATATACACAGGTCCAGAGACAGAGGCAGGATCTGGTACTGCTTGGTACATCACCGGGCTGTAATAATTGTTGTGGAAGATATTCCCATTAGATGCCATAGCATAGCCAGTATCTCCAGCTCCACTGCCGACAATCTTGGCTGGATCGAAGTTATTTATTTCTTCGACATTTATTAGTTTCTGCCACGGTTTGAAGTTTTTGAACTTTTCGCCCGGAGCAATTAATCCCCCTTCAGAGAGCTCCGTAGTAGAGAGATACAACTGTGACGGAAAAGAAAACAACCAATAGTCCATAAATGGTTCGGTACTTATCTGTCTGACACCAAGATGTAGGGGCTTCCCTTTTAGTGAGGTCCCATTTTCTTGAGTATAGGTGTCATGTTGGATGATGTATTTTCCAGCATGATATTCGACAGTGCCTATTTCAGCATGACCATCTGTCTCGTGCAAGACCGCCCAAGATGCGGTATAAGGGTCAATGAGGCGGAGTGTAGTGAAGCGCAAAGTCTGTGCCTTTGTAGTCATATCTGTGACATATAGTCGCACGGTATATTCCGATCCCAACTGATCATTAGGGTCTTCAGAATTAGGGTTGAAGTGAATGGTCACAGACTTATCCGTACCAATGGCAGTCCCTTTCTCTTGATCGTTCTTAGAGATGAACCACTCGTATTTCAGTTCTTTCGCCTGTCCATAGGTGTCTATAGTAGGGGTGATAGTGCAGTAAAAGTCTGTTTTTTCCTTCTTATACACATACTGTTGCTCCAGTGTGACAGATATATCGAGGATGTTTTCGTCATAATCATAGTTCCCTTTATCCTTATAGCAAGCAGAAGACATAAGGAGTATAGAAACGAAGAGAGGTAGTATTCTTTTTTCTTTCATAATACTTCAGGTATAAATAAAAATCAAATATGATAGGCTTCACTCTTGAGTATTGCCCGACATTACTTCTGGAAGGGTCACAAGCGAACCATCTGGTTCTTTGAGGGGAGTCTCAGGGTGAGTGGTATTGTACTCTGCGAGCTTTTTCTTGAACTCAGGCAAAGCTCCTTCAAGCCCGTATTCCTTCTGGTCAGGATATATATGACTGTACACCACACGGTCTATGAATGGTATTTGTTGGATAGGAGGTATAGAGACTAAAAAGCGATGCTTCACAGGCCCATACTTGCCCAAATGCTTTTCAAAGGAATCTAAGAAGTCCTCTTCCGTAAATTGTCTGGCTCTTTCGTGTGTTTTCACTGCTTGATCTATGATCGTTAGTCGCACATCTTGTCTCCCTTTGACTCCAGCAACGACATCACTCTCAGCATAGTCAATAGCAATCTTTGCTCCCATAAGTACATCATATTTATCTAAGGATAAAATTCTTAGTTTAAACTCAGTCGAATTCTTCCCCGGTTCGAAGTAGACATCCGGAATCTCCATTTTCATCGGCTCCGTGTTCTTGACCGTTTGTGCGATGACTTTCACCCTTAGGCGTTTTGTGGGAGTATGGCCTTCTATGGATAGTTTGACAGGTATTTCAAACTTCTCTAAAGGATATCCAAACTGTTGCTTAGCAAAGTACTCGAATAGGTTGATATTGACCTCAAAGTCATCGTTGTCTATGTCTACACCACCGAAACTTTTGAAGACTACACCTGTATCTCCAGAGAAAGTTTCCACATTTTCTTCTTTGCAGGCGTGCAACAAACATAAGGTTGCACATAGCAAGAGCAGTAGTTTATATTGTCGTTTCATAAAGTCAATTCTTATTTATCTATATTACCAAAAGTTATCTCATCATCAGGTATGGTGAATCTGTAATTGTGTTCCTTCATATCCTGTATTGGACAGAATTGAAATGTCTTGTATCCATGCCTTTTATAAAAGAACCATAACTGTCCTTCAGCGTAAAATTCTTTACGATACTCTTTTTCTATGTTTAATAGTTTAGTCTCAGGAGAATCGAATGTCTCAAGGGTCTCTAGGGCTCTTGCTTTGCGTACTTTTGAGAGATGTCGAGCACTTTCTTTCAAGTCATCTGATGCTTCTGCCAAGATATAGTACATCTCTGCCAATCGGATGAGTGGCATTGTATTGTTGAGTGCCAAAGAGTAATTGTCTTGCATATATTTCTGTGTTACGCAATATCCTGCAGAGATAGTAAATCCACCGATTTCTCTCATCCTGATGTCATTGATACCATCGACTTCTACATCAAAGATTTCGTGAAGACGATCACGGTCACCTGCTGTTGTGTGCGAAAACTTAGACGGTAAAAACTCATTTAGGACAGTTGTAGGGAAGACTTTATCGTCCATGCTGAGAGCAAATATCAGTTCGTTAGAAAGAAGATGATCTTTTGCGTTATTAGTAACAAAAGTGAAGATCTTTGAGCCATCGTTTCTTTTGGCATTGATAACCTCTTGTGCTTTTTCCTTTGCATTTGCGATGTCTCCTTTGTAGAGATATACACGAGCCATCAAGGCTTTGACGGCATATTTGTTCATTCGTTTTGATCTTCTTGTTAAGAACGGATTTTCAGGGATTCCTTCGAGTGCATAGTTAATCTCCATTTTGTCATTTTTGAGCAGAGTTTCTGCTTTGACTAAGTCGGCTAAAATCAGATCCAGAACTTCTGTCGCTGGGAGAAGTTGACGTGTCTGTCTATCGAAAGTAAGACGATAAGGTATTGATGGAGACTGAGGGTTGTCTTTATATATAGGTCCGAACATCCTTAAGAGGTCAAAGTGCAAAAATGCTCTCAATCCTAAAGCCTCACCAAGGATAATATCTTTGAGTCCGGGAGTGGTGATGACTTGCCCTTTGGTATTGATATTCTTTATTAGGTTGTTGATATTGGCAATGATATTGTATGACTCATGCCAGAATCTGTTAGTGTAATTGTCCTTTTGTGTCGTGCCACTTACAAATGAGTAGAAGTCTGGACGATTGAGGAAGAAGAGAGGTCTATCCTCGGACATCACATACCTTTGTGCAAGCATATCGATAAATCCATATGTTAGCTCTTTACCATAGAGATTAGATGCGCTCATCTTAATGTATGCTGCGGTGAGAGTCTCTTTGAATCCTTGTTCATGTTTGAAGATACGCTCTTCTTTAACATTGGATTTAGGTTCCACTTCCAACCACTTCGTACAGGAAGAGAAGAATAGAAGTGTGCTGAGTATTATTATGGTTATCTTTTTCATAATACTATAATTATATTTAGAATGTTAGATTGAGAGACATTGATGCTTGCCGAGCAAGAGGATATGTAGTGCCTCTTTCGATTTTGATGGTTGAGAATCTAAACAAGTCTTCCAAATGCATGCCTATGGATGCTGCTGTCAAACCCATCTTTTTGAGCATAGGGAGTTGTTCAGTATCAAATCGATATTGAGCGTTGATGACATTGAATACTATTTCATTATTCTTCATCAAGAATCGTGTCGATGCTTTTGTATTGGCTCCTTGTATATTTACAGCTTTGAAGCGAGATACATCACCTGCTTTTTTCCAACGTTCGGTGTAGGCTCGTTTGTCTACATTGTATCGCAAATCAGCATTTTCGACTTTATCGACGAGAGTGTAGTTGTATAGCATACCCCCGTAAGAGTAGCGTGATGCCAAAGACAGACTAAGCCCTCTCCAGTTAAGATTTAAACTGACTACCCCCGTAACCTTAGGTTCGGTATCTCCGACAGGTACCATATCTACGGGATCCCATCTGTAGGAACGTTCACCTGAACGGGTTAGAAATATCTCTTCTCCTGTCTGAGGATCAATGCCAAGTGAGCGCACCGCCCATATCATGGATTGCGAATACCCTTCCTCATATCGTGGTAGAGGACGACTATTCCCTCGCTTATCACGTCTCAATACTTCCTCATTACTTGCCTTCAAAGCGTTGGATATTTTCGCTATTCTGTTTTTGTTGTGGCTTGCGGTAGCCACAATGTTGAGATTTAGCTGTTGCGAAGGAATATTGATTGGCATGACACGGATAGTTGCTTCGACACCCTTGTTGGAGATGTTCCCAAGATTTTCGGAAATAGTCGTAAATCCTATTGACGGAGCTATCGTAAGGGGAAGAATAGTATTGTAGGTATACTTGTCGTAATATTCTAGTCGTCCGCTGAGAATCCCATTAAAGAGATTGAAGTCGAGGCCTATATTCAGAGCAGAGGTAGTCTGCCACTTCAAGTAGGGATTACCTAAGCCTATAAGTTGCGATCCGATTACATCAGAACTGTCATAGATGCGAGATAGACCATTGTAAGAGTACATTTGCAACGCTTGATAAGGAGTGAAGCCCTGTGTCCCTGTGATACCGTAACTCGCCCTAAGAACGAGTTCCCTAATCCATGAGGAGTCTTTCAAGAAGGATTCCTTCTCGATATTCCATCTTGAACCGACAGACCAAAATGGAGCAAATCTATTATTGGCACCAAACTCCGAAGATGCGTCCACACGTATATTGGCATCTAAGGCGTAACGTTGATCGTAGGTATAACTTACCGTAGCCAATACCCCAAAAGAGCGAGAAGTCCGCTCGTCTCCGGACAATCCTTTAGTCATTGCACCAAGAAATACTTCATCCATATACTCGTTAGGAAAACCTGTTTGATGTATCCCTATGGTATGCAACAAATCTTCTTTGATATTGAAGTGGGCGAAACTAGAGATGAAATGCTTATTGGTAAACATATTGTTGTAACTCATCGTCAAACTCACATCATAACCCTTCCTCTGTGTTCTGTTCCATACGAAAGAGCCTTTGCTTTTAATATCGTGAATGGCTACGAAGTCTCCATGCTGGGCTGGTTTGAATGCACTGTTTTCAGACAGACCTCTGCTTATAGTTGCATCGAGAGATACTCTTATACTCTCCAAAGGTAGGTATTCGATCTTCAATGCATTACGAACGTCAAAGGCTTCGTTGCGATCGAAGGTATTGAGCAGAGTATTGTACATAGGGTTGTCTATGATACGACCATACTGTACACCATCTTTGTATGTGGCTGTCTCAAGGAGACGAGGGATTTGGCCATGGGTGTCATACTTACGATAGTAAGGATTGAGTCTTGCATAGTCGTCAAAACTACCATAACGAGACGTGCGATCCGAGTTGCTCTGATCCAAGAATAAGATATTACTCAACAATATTTTGCCTTTTCGATATCGGATGTCTATGCTTCCACTTTTGCCATATACACCGGTGTATTTCATTACCCCCGGAGCGTCATTGAGTCCTGCATAGATTTTATATCTTAGAGCATTGTCTCCTCCCTCAATGCTCAAGGCATGGCGATGGTTGAATACCGGACGTACAGGTTCTGATAGCCAGTAAGTATTGACGCCACGTAGAACCTCCAGTTCTTTGTGCTTTAAATCTTCGAGTATGCCTTGTGACTGAAGAGCTTTGTAACTCTCGTTATATACGCCTGCACGTTTCTCAATATCAAGTTTCTCTGCTGCGTTGACGAGGTTGTAATCGCGAAGATCCGGTACCAGGCCTTTGTAGTTGCCTGAGTACGTCACTCTTAGAGCCCCTCCTACTGGAGCTTTGGTCTCGATGACCACCACTCCGTTTGAAGCTCGTGATCCATATAGCACCATCGCTGCAGCATCCTTAAGGATTGTTACACTCTCTATCAATGTAGGATCTAGATCTATGATTTTTGTGACACTTACACCAATGATACCATCGAGGACAAAGAGTGGCTGATTAGGGCGTGTATCGACATCTCCTCTGAGGATAACCTTTTCGTCTGTCGAATAGTCCCCCATACTGGACTTGCCTCGGAGGTTAAAGTCGGGAAGTCCACTAGGATTGGAGCCGACAGTGAGGTTGCTTCCAAGTCGAAAGCCTGGATCAAGAAGTTCGATTGCCTTGAGTACATTTCCGGAGGTCATCTGTGTTATCTCCTTGCCGGTCATCGTATTGGCTGACCCTGTAAATCCTTCTTTTTTGCGTTGGAAGATACCGGTGATGACAACTTCGTTGAGCAGTTGAGTATTTTCCTCAAGGACTATCTTGTTTGATGTGTTGTACGACACCTGCACTTCCTTCGTTTGGTAGCCCATATAGGACAATATGAGCGTGGGCGTAGGCGTAGGCAAGTCTCCTTTGAATAAAAACTCTCCATTGATATTGGTACGGAATCCTAGTTTGGTCCCCTTGATACGTACTGTCACACCGATAAGGGGCTCTCCTTTTTTGTCCACAACGACACCTTTGAGAGATACTGTGTACTGTTGAGTATTTGAGGAGGCCGGCTTTTTATCTCCTTTTATGTTCTGTGCTGATAGTTGCCCTCCGAAGAGCAAGGAGAATACCCCTAAGGCTACCCATCGCACCAATTGTTTTGAGTGTTTAAAGTGCATAGTTTTAATCTATAGGTTTAATTATTATAATTGTATTGCAAAATTAATTAAAGTCGACGATGCCTTCTTTGAAAAGAAGTTAATTGTAGGCTTGTCGTGCTGCAATATAAGTTAATGTTATTTTTTGCTAGCCTTCATCTTAATAGCGTTGAAATTTATTATTTCTTGATGATATTCCCGGGTGTTTTAAAAAAGTGTTTGGGGTGCTTAAATAATACCAGGCGGAAGTAAGGAAATATGTTATTAAAAAAAATCTGTAAGCTGATTCTTTTTATATTTTATAAGATGATCATAAAAGTCAACTTTTAAATCGTTCGGGTTCAGAGTCTCGTAACAGCTACATGAAAGTAATGTCAGCAATTCAAAAGGATCATTCAGGTAGTCAAATGAGGTAATGAACAGAGTGTTGTTTTTTATTGAGTTCACGTTGAATTTGAAGGGGTTGGGGGAGGAAGACTTGCCTTATCAAAAAACGAGAGCCGCATGGTAGAAGTGCTACCATACGGCTCTTGTCCTTAGTGGCTGAGATAAGTCAGGCCATGTGAGGGGTGATATTAGTTGTTCAACCCCTGCTGGCGATATGGACAGTCCTTGATCACCTTACGCATACGCTCGACCTGATCCACGGATATGGTGAAGCAGGATGAGTAGTCGTCCATGATGTTGTATGAGTAATAGAGGAAGGGTCGTTGATTTTTTTTATGTGGTGTCGACTTGAGTCTCTTGATCTCGCCTTTGAGGTAAGTATAAGTATCGGGACAGTAATCGACATCCTCTTCTTCACCGGCAGAATCTGTAGAAGTAGAAAGAAGTCCGTAAAAACGTCCCACTTGTTGCTCAAATCGTCCTCCTTCCGGACCCGATATACTTTGATAAAAATCTCTGTAGCTTATTACGATACCGGCATTGATCGGGTCGATATTTCCGTCAAGTTCATCGGCACTATCGATCTTCCATAGGTTAAGTCCGGGGATATCATCGGGATTGCCAAGTGTATAAGCCGGAGCAACTTTTGAAGGGGCTAACCCTTTGCTACGAGCCGTGATCCAAACCGTCAGATACTTATCCACATCCACCATTTGGTTCTTTTTTATATATGCCTTCATATCCAAACTTTCACTTTCAGAGAGATCTACCTTTTGGAAATCATGGAGGTAGAACTCCATACCTGAGTCACGACTACTCGGAGCCTTGAAGAATTGATTGGAGAAAACCTTATTGGTTCGCTCCAGCACCTGCTCGATCACCTTCTCATTTAACGCTGTCGTATAGTGAGCTTCCATAGGAGCGTAAAGAGCTTTGATAACAACCGGAACTCTGATTTTCGGCAGAGCTTCAGTAGGAACATCTTTGAGTGTCACAGTCACCGGATTTGCCTCAATCTCACCGAAAGTCGCTTTGAAAGTTATTTCATCATCCTTCGAAGTCGTGGAGAATAATTCATCAGCCTTGAACGTTTGCCCATCTGATGCTTCGATCTTGATCTCATTGAGGGGAATCCTATCGGCCTGAAATACTCTTTCGTTTGTTTTATCTCCATCTTTGGAGTAATATCCTCTGACATAGAAACTCAACTGTGCCTTGCCGTCCCTCAATAGCACAGGGCCATTGGGAGAAAGTTCTATACGAGTAATCAAATCTGTGCTTGCTCTTTCCAGTCTAAAATCTTCACTTTGTCCTTTGCAAGAGGAAGAAACCAAGACAACTATACATAAGGATAGACTCCATATAGTCCGATTCACTATTTTCATATAATTCATAATATGTGCAAGATTATTATTTTAAAAACCTGTCCATCCCGGATTTTGAGGGATGGGATTCTCGATTCGCTCTTCCTTGTTGGGGATAGGCATACAGAAGTGGTGGTCATTGTCCTTTATCTCAAATACCTGATCCTCCTGCCCTGCTCTTCTGAGAGATCGCTTGAAGCCGGTCTGAAGTCTTGTGAGATCGAGCCAACGCATGGTGAAGTCGAAGCAGAACTCTCTGCGACGCTCGTCCAAGATGTTCTGAAGGACTGTCTTAGACTCATTTCGTTGGTAACCCTCATATCTGCTTGATGCAAACTCTGTCAGTTCTCTCAGCGCAGAGGCTTCATCGCCTTTTCTTGCATAGCTTTCGGCGATGATTAGCTTCATCTCAGCTGCGGTAAAGAACTCGTACATTGAATAAGAGTATATGAATGTCGCCTCATATTTCACGACTCCGAGCCCTTTATCAAACTCTCTGAAGTTCCTCTTATAGCGTTTGTCGTTGGGCTGAAAAAGTTCGAGTAGCTCCTTGGACGGATATTGGGGGATCTCGTAGTAGGGGACTCCCCAGACATATTCCATCTCGTTGGTGCTCTGAATAGCGACGAATAGGGCATGCTTCTTCTTTGTCGTACTGCCGAAGATCTGTGGACTGTCGGCAGATGTCGGCAATACCGGACGGAGGATGGTGTAGTTCAATCCGCTGTCGAGTACCTTCTTGGCATGGAGGATGGCCTTGTCGTAGTCGTCCGACTGTTTTGCACCCGATCCCCCTTTGTGCAGATAGATCTGTGCAAGGAGAGCGTGTGCTATACGCTCGTCGTAGAAGATATTGTACTCGCTTCTCACCTTGAATGAGTAGCTGAGCACTTCGTTGAGTTCAGAGATCAGGAAGTCATAGTTCTCAGCCTGTGTCTTTCTCCTGCTGTCGTATGATCCGACGGCATCGGGGTCGGTGTTGAGTGGCAAGCCGAGCTGAGCCTCATTGTATGGCATGAAGTACTGCATGAGGCGGAAAAAGTACCATGCACGGAGGATCTTTGCCTCTGCTGCGATTTGTTCGTCTCTCTCTTTGTCTCCTGAAGAGTTCTTCCGGAGCTCTGACAAGATCATATTGTAAAACCCGATGCTTTTGTAATATGATTCCCAAATTTTCCCAGGCGCAAATTCGTGATCCCACTTAAGGCATGGAAGAAAGTCCGCACTGTAGTTTTGGGTCAAAAAATTCATATACTGGTTAATATCAAAGTCATCACTATAGAGATGAGCGTAAAGATATTCATCGGTATTATCCTTATAAAACGGACTTATACCAGAGCGACTAAGATAGTTTATACCCGTATAAAAGCTTTTCAGATGTGCCCCCAAGAGCGCCTTGACGTCATCGTATGTGGATATTGTCAACTCATTCGTTGGCTTCACCTCCAGAAACTTCTTACATCCTGTAAAGCCAAAGGAAAGGATGAAAAAACATAAATATAAGCTGTAAATAGCAAGCTTTTTGATATTCATTTCAGGTAAATCGTCTAATGGGGTTATAAACTAATGTTGAGAGACAACGAGTATCTGCGTGAAGCAGGATAACCACCGGTGCTGCCTCTAAGAGCCGGGTCGAGACCCTTGTAGCCGGTAATGGTGAAGAGGTTGTTCGCTGTCAGAGAAAGTCTTGCAGACTCAAGCCCGATCATCTTCAAGAAGTGTGTGGGCAGATTGTAACCCAACGTGAGGTACGTACAGCGTAGGTAGTCTCCTCTCTCAAGGTGTCTGTCGAAGAGGAAACTACCGTATGCCTGTGCATACTGTGTCATCGCAGGGAATGGAGCGATGTCTCCGACTCCACGCCATCTGTACTCATCGTTTATACTTCTGTTGTATGGAGTGAAAGAGCCGAAGGTACTGAACGATGGGATGTGATGGCCACCTTGATACTCCATACTCATCGACAGTACGAGTCTGTCCCAAGTGAATGATGTCGAGAAACCTCCTGAGAACGGTGGGTCAAATACACCCAAAGATCTCAACTCAGGTGTCTTGACTTCCTGACTGTCGCCTCTGATGAGGTCCATGTCCTGAGTCTCGCCATCCTTGGTGTAAGCCAGTGTATGTCCTGTGCCCGGATCGATGCCTGCAAACTTGTAACCAAACCATTCGCCTGTCGAATAGCCTTCCACGAAGAGAGCGTTGTTTTCGTATCCTGTACCACGGTATCCTGAAGGGATGTCGGCAAGGGACTTGTAACCGGTGACGGTCACCTTATTTTCATTTATGGCAAAGTTGGCTTGAGCAGACCAGCTGAACTTGCCCGACTCGATGATCGTACCCGAGAGGTCAAATTCCCAACCCCTGTTGGTCAGGTTTGCGACGTTTTCGGTGATACGGCTTACCCCCGAAGACAGAGGGCGGTGGCGTGAGTCAAGCAGGTCGAAGACTCTGTTGTTGTAATAGTTGACATTGAGTCTAAGTCTGTTGCTTAGTGCGCTGATCTCAGCACCGAGGTTGAAGTCCTGCTTGGTCTGCCACTTGATGCTGGGGTTTGCGTAGTTGAAGTTCGATGGGATCTTCTGTCCGTCGTATAGGACATTTTCGTCGACATACATCACCACGAACGGAAGTGCATTCTTGTCGATGCTACCTGTGTATCCATAGCCGAATCGCAAAGAGAGAGCGTTGACGATGTCATTCTTCTTGAAGAAAGACTCTCTGTGCACATTCCAGCGTCCGGAGACGTTCCATAGTGGAGTGAACTGATTTTGGTTGCCGATGACGTTCGAACCGTCGTATCTGACAGATCCGCTCAAGATATATTTGTCGAGATAAGAGTAGCTACCGGAGAGGAATAGAGATGCCAGTTTGCTCTCGAAACGACCGGTAGAGCCGAGTGCTTTGAAGTTGATGTTTTTGACCTCTATGTCATCTGTCAGCTCGGGGTAGCCGATCACTCTGTGGGTCTTGTCGAACGTAGGGAATGTGACACCCGAAGTGTAACCGATCATGTGAGAGATCTCAGAGCCCGCCATGAAGTCGATGTTGTGCGCAGAGTCCCAGTCCTTGACATATTGGAGGGTGCTTCGCATCGTATAGCTGTTCGACGCATAGGAAGCCTCTTGGAGAGATCCTCTTGCCTGCTCTTCAGAGATCCCATAGAGGGATTGGAGCCAGTTCGAGCTGAAGCTTGTGTAAGTGTTCTCTTGTATTTCCTTGCGAGACACCGATACAGAAGCATTTACAGTACCATGAACCATTGCCGTAAGGCCTTCGAGGGGAGTGTCCCACTTGAGTCGGGTATTGAGCTGAGGCTCTATACGTCTGGTGTAGTCGGTGTTGTTCATGATCTCCGACATCACGTTCAGCTTTTTCCATCTCAGACCCGGAGAGATGGCACTGTATCGGGAGCTGAGGAGGTAGCTCATATCGTAGCCGTCGGGGGTCTCATAGGGATTGGCCCTCAGGGCGTACTGAAGCGATCCTATGGCCGATGCCGAGCGTCTGTCCTGTACATAGGTCGCAGCGATGTCTGTCTGTAGCTCAAGCTTGCTGGAGAGAGAGTAGTCGACCTTGCTTGAGAAGCGGAATCTCTTGTGGTTGTTGTTGTACTCCGTACCGTTTTCGTCAGAGAAGTTTATCGCAGTGTAGTGTCTTGTCTTGGTGCTACCACCCGAAGCACTCATGCTGATCTGTGTGCTGAAGGCCGGACGGTATATCTCTCTGAACCAATTGGTGTTCGTACGTGCCATCCTTGCAAGCTCTGCCTCACCTTCGGCCGCAGAGAGGGTACCCCTTCCGATGCGATAGTAGATGTCGGCTGCTCGTCCGATCGAGCTGTCGTCGGTGTCGTGGAAGACCTCTCTCTCGAAGCGGATCTTCTGTTCCGAGTTCATGAGAGGAAGTGTGTTCTGAGGTCTTTCTACGAGTCCGAAGTGAGCTGTCACGTTGAACCTCGTGGGACCCTCTGCCCCACGCTTTGTCTTGACGACGATCACACCATTGGCAGCACGTGCACCATAGATAGCCGAAGCCGCAGCATCCTTGAGGATGTTTATCGATTCGATATCATCGGGAGGGATGTTGCCGATACCGTTTTGGAAGAGCATCTCTTCCAACGACGATCCGTTGGAAGCCTTGGGAGGCTCACCCTGCATCGGCATCCCGTCGATGATCCATATAGGCTCGGTGTTGCCCGTGAGGGAGTTTGCACCACGGATACGTATCTTCGCTGTCTCTCCGGGACGTCCCGAAGTGTATGTGGTGACACCCGACACCGCACCTTTCAAGATCTGATCCATGGACTTGACATCAAGGTTCTTGAACTCCGAAGAGTTGATGGTCGATGCACTACCTGTCATACGGTCTTTTCGGATCTCACTATATCCTGTGACGACGACCTCGGATAGCTCTGTCTTATCTTCTTTGAGAATGACTTCGATGACATCCTCGCCTTTGACCTTGACAGTCCCGGGCTTCATGCCGACGAAGTACACCTCCAAAGTGGCTCCCATGGGTACTCGTCTCAGCAAAAAGTTACCATTGTAGTCAGAGACAGTACCTAAGTTCAGGCCCTTGACCTGAATCTTTGCCCCGGGCAGTGGCTCTTTCTTCTGATCGAGCACTCGCCCTCTTACAGTGACCAGTCCTTGCTGTACCTGCTGTGCCGGCCTCTGCTGTGAAAATACCGGTAATGTCGTACCCACACCCACAGCAAATACGAATGCCGTGGCAGCGAAAGACATCACCATCTTGTTTGACCTTTTTCTCTTGTCCATAGATCTTTTAGTTAGGAAAAAATGGGGTTGGAATGAAGTGAAGTAAAAAAACGATAAGATTTTAGAAATACTTTGGTAATATTTTGTTAATTATTAACCCCCCTTACACACCTTAGGGGGCAATATCTGCAAAAGTACAAAAAAAACATACACCGAACGAATAATATTCGTCATGGCCTCGAAATTTGCTATGTGTCGAAAAAAGAGATGATTACACACCCCATCCTTGATGGATCATGAGACGGAGTATTTCGGGCTCATGTTTATACATTCGGAGAGGGGATAATCATACAAAAAAAGAGGGTGGCTTTGTGCAGATCCGAGCCGCAGATTTCGGTCGTTGAAGGCGACAAAAAAAGTCGTTAGATTCGATGACGAAAGTCGTTAAACTTGATGATGAAAGTCGTTAAACTCGATTTCGAAGGTCGTTAAACCTTTCGAGCCCCCATCCTGATCAGAAAAAAGAGCATCCGACTCATGAACTCCCCGATCCTTGTATCGTATGCTTTTTGTACCTTTATGGGCTATCCCTCACAAATGGATGGCACAATCATAAATGATGAGTAAAGGAAACGAATATATAGAAGTCCACAGGGCAAGGGTCAATAACCTCAAGGATGTGTCGGTCAAGATCCCTCGGGATCGGCTGGTCGTGATCACGGGATTGAGTGGCTCGGGCAAGAGTTCGCTCGCCTTTGATACCCTCTATGCCGAGGGACAGCGCCGTTATGTCGAGAGCTTGAGTGTGTACGCCCGCCAGTTTGTGGGCAAGATGGCCAAGCCGGAGTGCGACTACATCTCCGGCATCCCTCCCGCCATCGCCATACGCCAGTCGTCCGGAGGAGGGCGTTCGCCCCGATCCACGGTAGGTACCTCGACGGAGGTGTATGACTACATGAAGATGCTCTTCGCCCGTATCGGCAAGACCATATCTCCCGTGAGCGGAGAGGTCGTGCGTCGTCATACCGTGGCGGATGTGCGCGACTTTGTGGCCATTCTGGACGATGGGACGAAGTATATGGTGCTTGCTCCGGTGATCCTTCCCGAGGACAGGACTCTTGTGGCGCACTTGCGACTCTTGATGCAGATCGGTTACAGCCGTATCGCCGTCAAGGATGAGGTGATGCGTATAGGAGACCTTGAGGATGAGTATATCGAAGGCCTTGAGCCGGAGGATGTGTCCATCGTCATCGACAGACTTTCGGCAAGTCGGGACAACGAGGCTCTCTCTCAGCGTCTCGGAGATGCGGTGGAGACCGCTTTCTTTGAGGGTCGAGGCAAGGCTACGATCCTCTACGAGGGAGGCTCCAAGGGGTGGATGAGACGCTCCTTCTCGGATGTCTTCGAGGCTGATGGCATCGTCTTTGAAGAGCCTACGGACAACCTTTTCAGCTTCAACAGCCCTGTCGGTGCTTGCCCCGTATGCGAGGGCTTCAGCAAAGTCATGGGGATAGATGAGGATCTCGTCGTGCCGAACAAGAGGCTCTCGGTCTACGATAACGCTGTCGTGTGCTGGAGAGGGGAGAAGATGTCGGTGTGGCTCACCGAGTTCATCTCGTCCGTGGAGAAGTACGACTTCCCCATCCATCGCCCCTACAACGAACTCACCGAAGAGCAAAAAGACCTGCTATGGCATGGAGCTCCGGGTGTGTACGGGATAGATGCCTTTTTCGAGTACCTTGAGACACAGACGTACAAGATGCACTATCGGATCATGTTGGCTCGATTCAAGGGGCGCACCACCTGTCCCGAGTGCAAGGGGCGAAGGCTCAAAAAGGAGGCTCTCTATGTCCGCATTGCCGGCAAAAACATCGCTGACCTCGTGGAGATGCCGATCTCCGAACTCAACAAGTGGCTCCGAGACCTTTCTCTTGACGACCACGACATGAAGGTCGGGGAGCGACTCCTCGATGAACTTCGTCTCAGGGTCGCTCTCCTCGATGAGATAGGGCTCGGCTACCTCACTCTGGATCGTCTCTCCAATACTCTCTCGGGTGGTGAGAGCCAGCGTATAGCCTTGTCCACCTCTCTCGGTAGCGGACTCATCGGTTCGTTGTACATCCTTGACGAGCCAAGTATAGGTCTCCACTCCAGAGACACACATCTCCTCATCGACATCGTCCGCAGGCTGGCGGACATGGGGAATACCGTCGTCGTCGTCGAGCACGACGAAGAGATGATCCGGGCGGCGGACTTGATCATCGACATAGGCCCCGGTGCAGGGCGTGAGGGAGGACAGATCGTCTACCAGGGCAGTCCCACGACTTTGCCCCCTGCCTCTGACAGTCATACCGTCGAATACCTTTCGGGACGAGCGTGTATACCTTGGCCGACACAGCGTCGCAAGTGGGATCGTTCGATGCTGGTCAAGGGGGCATACCTCCATAACCTCAAAGGGGTGGACATCGAGATCCCTCTCGGGGTGATCACGGTGGTGACCGGAGTGAGTGGCTCGGGCAAGAGTTCGTTCGTCAGGGACATCTTCTACGAAGGCATGAAGCGTCTCTTGGACGGTGCTCCGATCGAATCCATCGCTTGTGAGCGCATCATGGGCAACCTCAGCGATGTCAAGGCATTGGAGTATGTCGATCAGAATTCGCTCGGCAAGAGCTCACGCTCCAATCCCGTGACCTACATCGGAGCTTACGACGAGATCCGAAAGCTCTTCGCGGCTCAGCAGTTGTCAAAACAGATGGGATACACACCGGTCTTTTTTTCGTTCAACAAAGAAGGCGGACGATGCGAGTACTGCAAGGGCGAGGGTGTCGTGAATGTCGAGATGCAGTTCATGGCGGACATGCAGATCGAGTGTGAGGAATGTCATGGCAAACGATTTTCGGAAGATGTGCTGGAGGTGAAGTTCGAGGACAAGAGCATCTACGACATCTTGGAGATGACCGTGACAGAAGCCATAGACTTCTTCTCCGCCCATAAGGCCGAGTATGTAGAGTGCAAGCGCATTGCAGGGCTCCTCCAAGCACTCAAGGATGTGGGGCTCGGTTATGTCAAGCTGGGGCAAAACTCATCGTCACTCTCGGGCGGAGAGAGCCAGCGTGTCAAGCTCGCTTACTACATCGCAGGGGTCAAGAGGGACAAGACGCTCTTCATCTTTGACGAACCGACCACCGGGCTTCACGTCCACGATGTGCACGTGCTTATGGAGGCTTTCGACGCCCTCCTGAAGAAAGGGCATTCGCTCCTCATCGTCGAGCACAATATGGAGGTCATCAAGTGTGCCGATCACATCATCGACTTGGGTCCCGAGGGGGGCAAGGATGGGGGACATCTCGTCTTCAGCGGTACACCTGAGGGCTTGATGGCATGCGAAAACTCTTATACGGGTAAGTATCTCAAAGAGAAATACGACAGCGATCACCGATAGCCTGACAGACAGTCTGCCATGACCGAACAACACCTGCATTATATCTGGAAAAACCGACTCTTCGATGCCCTCCTCTTCGGCGAAGAGCAGGTGCGTGTCCTCAAGGTCGGACGACAGAATATATGTGACGGGCCGGACTTCGAGATGGCGCGGGTTGTCTTCGGCGGACTCGAATGGTGCGGAGCAGTGGAGATACACCTCAGAGCTTCGGATTGGGTAAAGCACGGACACGACAAGGATCCACGCTATGACAGCGTGGTGCTTCATATCGTCATGGAGGCAGATGTCGAGGTGACCAATACCAAAGGAGAAGTCCTCCCTACTGCCCTCATACAGATATCGCCGACACTCATCCACCGGCTCAAGGATATGGACATCACTTCGGATGCCCTCCGTTGTACGCCAGAGATGGCTGAGGTCCCCGAAGTCAAGTGGCACAACATCCTCGACAGACTCACCGTAGACCGTCTCCGGGGGAAGATCATGGCTCTTGAGCAGAGGACGGATGACGGCAGTTATCACACTCTCTTTTATCACACCTTGATGCGTTATCTGGGTGCACACGCCAACAACGATGCCATGGCGCTCGTGGCACAGCATCTCCCTTATATCTATCTGAAAAAACACGCCAACGACCTCATCCCTCTCGAAGCCATGCTGATCGGTCAGGCCTCGCTCATCTCCGATCATCCACGAGACGACTATGAAGCCCGATTGAGGGACGAATACTTGTTTTACGCCAAGAAGTTTGAGCTCCGACCCGTGCCCCAAGGCATCTTCCGTAAGCTCCGTATCCGTCCTTACTCTTACCCTGCACGCCGGCTCGCCATCGCAGCTTCGTTGATGAAACAAGAGGGGGACATCATGACTGCTGTCTCCACCCTCGACTTTGCGACCCTCGAAGCTCTTCTTGCCTCTTCTCCATCCGAATACTGGTGCCGACACTACGACTTTGGGCACGCTTCGACACGTCTCATGGGCGGAGTGGGTGCGAGCACAGTACGCTCTCTCCTCATCAATGCCATCATCCCCACGGCTTACCACTACCACACCGCCCAAGGTCACCGGTCCAAGGCTCTTGAGGCCATCGAATGGCTGACAACACTCGCTGCCGAGGAGAATCACATCGTACGTCTCTTCGCCCGACACGGCGTCATCGCTCGCCACGCCTCTGACACCCAAGCCCTCATCCATCTCTACAACAACTGTTGCACCCAAGGTCTCTGCCTCTCGTGCCCCATAGCGCCCGAGATCTTCCGTGCCCTCAGGCAAGGAGAGAAGTAGGCTGTCTCTCCCTTATACCACACACCGATACAAAAAAAGGTCTGTGGCAAAGAGGGATGACCACTTGCCACAGACCCTTGGAGGTGTACGTAAGAGTATTTATGTCCGAAGCCCTTGTAAGGCTCTTTGTGGGGATGTCTCAAGAGATGTTGATGATCTTGCAAGTCCCCCTGTCGTTCCCTAAATCTGTACCGATCTCAAAAGTCTCTTGTCGAAGCATCCGGTCAAGAGCTTCAAACTTCTCTTGGTCATCATAGTTGATAAAGAAAATGAAGCAAGAGTCCGCCGGTATTGCCGGCTGGTTGGCGGCATTGAGCACTTCTCTCCTTCTTTTTCTTTTGCGTTTTCGGACTATCGGTAGGGCTTCAAGTTCGGTGCGTATCTTGTTGTAGACTCCGTTGGGGCTTATGTCGGGTTGGACTTGTGATGACCATAAGTCGTTCATCATTGTTTCGAACTCTTCCTCCCATCCATCTTCGTTCAGGATCATCCATTCATCCCCTTCGTCCTCCGGAGAGCCGGGAGATGCAATCAATCGTCCTTTGTGGAAAGCGAAGTGACCACCCCCAAATACATAATCCATGTATGGAAATGCCTTCTCATCCAAGGTTCGTCTGATCTCCCTCATCATTATGAGTGGCGGGATGTCAAACTCCCCGAGTAGTTCATCGGGTATGTTCTCCTCTCCTTCTCCCATCACGGAGTTGATTCCAAGTGTCTCGTCACCCATGGTAAGATCTGTAAGGCAACGCATAAAGTAAACAGCTGTTTTCATGTCAGTCCTTCTTTTTAAGTTAACTAATTTCTTCTCTTCTTCAAGCATGAGCAGGCTTACACCCCCAAAGGTGATCCTCTGCATACCACAAGGGCAAAAGAGACTGTGTTTTTCTAAAATGCTCACCGTACATTCATGCCTTCGCACGGTGATCAAGTCCCACAATCCCCCCTTGGCCTATACGGCTAATATAGCCAATGTTTTTTACATATAGTTTTTTGTACCGGTATTATTTGATTGTCCGAAGCAGTGGCCTCCGAAGTGGGTTCCTTCTTTGCATCCGGATTGATTTTGGGTCGAAATCCCTTTTGTGACTCGCTGTGGTAAGTCTGTGCGTTGTTCAATGGCTTGATAGACAGATTGGAATGCTTTGTCTTGGTGTAGATTGCTTTCTATCCTTTGTCTGTAGAGGGATTGAGGGTGTTTTGAATGTGTAAAAAGTTTACAAGTGTAATGTGCTTTGTCGTTGAGTGTGTTCAATATGAAAGTTAATTATGTCTTTCAAAATGAAAAAAGACACTTTTTAGTCGAAAATAGTTTCATAATTAAAAAATAGTGTCTATATTAGCATCGTGGTTTTTTCATAATAGTATTAGATTTAAAAGGTTAAACAAGGGATTGGGGGTTGTCGTGAGACAGTCCCCAATCATTTTTTTGCATAAAAACGAAGAGGGCTATCCTAAGGAGTTTTTCTTTTGACTCCTTGGGATAGCCTTTCTTCTATCTATTTGTGAATTGTCAGGGACGGATGTTCTCGTCGTCTTGCAGATCATCGAGGATGTCATCGACTTCTTTGCCGACTTCGGTGATCTTGACCTTGCAGTGCTTGATGAGTGATGCTACTCTTCGGCTTTGTGCGATGACTTGATCGATGGGTAGCTTCTCATTTTCGAGACGACGGAGGATATCTTCGGCCTCTTGGAGAGCTTCGTCGTAGGAGAGCTTTGATATGTTGTCTGTTTTGTTTTTGGTTGCCATTACGATGATAGGGGTTATGATGTTATTGTGTCAGACAAAAGTGCGGGTCACTCTTCCGGAAGTATGTCCTTGACTTCTGCTGTCGCTTTCCCATCCGGGAGCACGACAGTGAGGGTCGTTGTGTGACTGAGCTGATTGACCGAGAGGAGCGGAGCTCCCTCTGCCATGACGGGTAAGAAGCCTCGACGCATGATGTGCGTGGGGTCGTAGGTCTTGGCGACGGTTTCCAGGTGTTCGAGGAGTTGTGTCTGTCGTGGGCGGAGTGCTTGGAGCTGTGTGGTGAGACGATCTCTGCATCGGTCGGTCTCATAGTTGCCCGACGAAAGACGCTCACGAACGGAGAGGGTGAGGCGGTTTTGTTTGGTGGCGAGCTGAGACTTCTCGTTCGAAAGAAGCCGGTGGGCAGTCCTGGCAAAGCTACCGACAAGGCTGTGAAGTCTTGTCTCCGATCGGTGGCTCAGGCTCCTTAGTGGGATGCTCAGTGCTGTGGACAGACGGTGTAGTCTCCGTGTCTCATTGAGGGTGAGACTGTAGAGGGATTGGCGTAGGTGTAAGAGGGTATGATCGAGGATCTCTTGAGCTTCTTCTCTGCGCTCCGAAAGGAGGGTCTTGATCCCCTCTTCGACATCGAAGAGACGAGTGAGGGCTTCTTCGACCCTTCTTACGATGAATTCTGCCAGTGCCGTCGGGGTCTTGAGCCGTGTGTGTGCGATGAGGTCTGCGACACTCTCGTCTCTCTCATGTCCGATCCCCGTGAGTACAGGTAAAGGCATCTGTGCGAGGTGGGAGCAGAGTTCGTAGTCATCGAAGGCACTGAGGTCCAGTCGGCTTCCTCCTCCTCGTAGGACGAGTAGGGCATCGAAGTCCTCTCTTTCGTCATAGATAGAGTCCAGCGCAGCAAGTATCGAAGGGGTGGTCTGTGCGCCCTGCATGATACAAGGGAAGAGCTTGATGCGTAGGAGGTGAGAGATGCCACTTTGTTCGATGTGTTGGCAGAAGTCTCCCCAGCCTGCTGCAGTATCGGATGAGATCACGGCGAGACGGAGAGGAAGGAGAGGCAGGGAGAGGAGGCGGTTCATGTCGAACACCCCTTCGGTCTGAAGGCGTTCGATGGCGAGACGCTTGAGGCGTTCGAGATTGCCGAGGGTGTACTCTGCATTGATGCCGAGGATGGTGAGTGATAGACCATAAAGTGGTGTAAACTCGACCCTGACCTGAAGCATGAGTTGCATCCCTTTCTCGATCTTACCTCCGGTGATGCGCTCGAACTCGCTCATGACCGACCTCGCGACACCTGCCCAAAGGTTGCCCTGCACTTTCGCAACGACCTTGCCGTCCTGCATCTCCCCAAGCGTGAAATAGTAGTGTCCCACACGGCTGTGGCTCAGCTCGATGACCTCAGCCACGATCCAATATGTGCCGTCGTACGTGCTCTTGACGAGCTGTCGGATGTGCTCCAACAGTTCGGACAGGGGATAAGCCTGAGGCAGTTCTGTTTGTTCGACGGGTAGTCCCATGGGTGAGTAGTGATTATAAGCGTTTTCTCGAAGAATGTCTCAAGATGATTTACTTTTTCCTTTTTAGAGGTTTAGGCTCCTTTGCACTCTCGATCTTCTTTATACTGTCAGCTGTGGGAAGATCCTCGGGCATGGTTCCACCAAGCTCACGTATGGTATCTCTCACTTTTTTGCCAACTTCAAAGTGAGTTTGATTGGCTTTATGCTTGCCTTTGATGTCTTCCCTTCTCAGTTTCTCTTCGGTTTGCGTTGCGCGAAATAGATTTGCCGCCAACTCGGTGCTTCCCATATGATCCAAGATCTGCTGACTTTTCTTCAAGCCCTTTCTTGCGTGTATCGCCTTTGCATCCAACCCTCCGTAGAGTCCCATGTAGCCGTGATTTTGGAAGATGGCATAGTCCACGGGCTGAATGACTCCGGCGTCTTTTGCCGCTGCGGCAAGTTGGGCATTGTGCTTGGCCATCTCGTTGCGGAGGAAGAGTCGTTTTTCATCCTCCGAGCTTAGTCGGTTGTACTCCTCCATTTGCCTTATTTCATGCAAACGGGTTTGTATTGCAAAATAGGTCTGACCCAATGCTACGATCTCTTTGCTCGGGTCTGCATTTTGGACAATCAGGTAACAGGCATAACGAGAGAGTCTTACACTATCTGTTTTCCTCTCTGCTCCTGAACCGATGGGGACCATT
The DNA here is from genome assembly GCF_900638305.1 of Porphyromonas cangingivalis. Taxonomy (NCBI): domain Bacteria; kingdom Pseudomonadati; phylum Bacteroidota; class Bacteroidia; order Bacteroidales; family Porphyromonadaceae; genus Porphyromonas; species Porphyromonas cangingivalis. Next base: position 1,558,321 of record NZ_LR134506.1, on the reverse strand, counting down.
TCGAGGATGTCCTCGAAATGGTCAGTGAGCTTTTGACCACTGTTGACACAAGCTTCTTTAGCTCTCTCGATGACAGGTTGGAAATGTCTGTATTCCGAGTACTCCAAGGCTTTTGCCATGGTACGAGCACTCCAAAACTCGTTGCCCTGCTCATCGACCTGACGGATCTGCTCAAATATGGTCGGTGTATGTTTGGATACCTCTTTTGTCATACTCTATGGGTTGCTATGTGTGATCTGCTCTTCAACGTCAGTTGTTCGACATAAGGGAGCTTCAGCCGATGTTACAGAAAAAGATTACTTTACAGCGGTTTGTGGTATATCTCTGATCTCGGTCTCATGAAAAAAGGTTGTCTGACTTGATCACGAAGGTTGTCTGAGGTGATGCGACAAGTTAGACAATTTGATTTCGAGGATCAGGCATTGGTTTTTCTCAGGAGTAAGTTCTGAGCAGGCGTTACTTTCGGGGAAGCTGTGACAAGTGGCGAGCAAGGGCTTGGATCGCTCTGCCTCGATGGCTCATGCCGTTTTTCTTCTCGGTGGACATCTCTGCAAAACTTTCGGTGCAGCCTTCGGGGCGAAACACGGGATCGTAGCCGAAGCCTTCGACACCGGCCGGTGTGAGCATGATCTCGCCTGCCACTTCACCATCGAAAAGGTACTCCTTGCCGTCGATGACGAGAGAGACGACGGTGCGGAAGCGTGCCCTGCGGTCTTCTATGCCTTCCATCTCTTTCAGGAGCTTTGCCATATTTGCCTTGGCATCATGACCGGGGCCTGCATACCTCGCCGAGTAGACACCGGGTGCGCCATCGAGGGCTTTGACTTCCAAGCCAGTGTCGTCGGCAAAACAAGGAAGCCCGTACCGTGTGAACACGGTACGGGCTTTTATGGATGCATTCTCTTCTAAGGTCAGACCGTTCTCCTCTATTTCGTCGAAATCTTGTAGGTCTTTGAGAGAAACAACGTCCACAAGGTCCCCAAGGATGGCTCTCACCTCTTGGAGTTTGTGGTCGTTATGTGTTGCAAAAACGAGCTTCATCACTTGTCCTTGATGCTTTGGAGGTCTTCAAACCCACGGCCGTAAGCACCACGGACGAGACTCTGTGAGATGAATGCCTGAGGGTCTACGCTCTTGATCGCACGGAAGACCATTGTCGACTCGGACTTCTTTGCGATGACCATGACCAACTTCTGCTTTTCGCCTGTAAATGCGCCTTCAGCTTCGAGGAAGGTACAGCCTCTGTTGAGCTCTTGCATGATGACATCTGCGACCTCTTTGTGCTTCTTGGTGTTGATGAAGAACTGTACGCTCTGGCGATAGCCGTTGAGGTAGTAGTCCACAGTGAGGTTCACGACGATCACTTCGACGAGCGAAAGGATGATCTTGTCTGCGTCTCTGAAGAGGTAGTAAGAGATACCGAGGATGACGAAGTCGATGAGCATGAGCGCACGACCGATGGTGACGTTGCGGTACTTGTTGATGATCGCAGCGACGATGTCGGTACCCCCGGTCGAACCATTGACGGAGAACACCATACCGAGCGAAAGACCGCAGAGGATCGCACCGAGGACGACCGCCAATACGGGTTGGTCAGCCAAGAGGGGGCCATGCTTTGCGAAGAAACTTTCGTAGAATGGGATCGTGATCGCCAGTACAGCCACGCTATACACGGTCTTGAGCGAAAATCTCCAACCCAAGATGAAGAGAGCGAGGATCACAAGACCCACGTTGATGATATTGTAGGGATAAGATGCCGGGATCTCGAACGCCCAACTGATGACAGACGCGATACCTGCAAGACCCCCTGTGGTGATCTTGTGCGAGAAGATCAGACCTTGCCACGCAAAGCCATAGATGAGGATACTGACGAAGATGAACGCGTAGTCCTTGATCGCATTGATAAGATTTCTTTTTGTATTCATTTTTTGTGAGTAAATATTGTTTTTATTGTTGTTGTGACATTACATGACGATGTTGACGATACGCCCGGGGACGACGATGACCTTCTTGGGGGACTTGTCGCCAAGGGCTTTTTGTGTTTGTTCGTTGCCGAGGACGACCTCCTCGACCTCCTTGGGTGAGAGGGTGGCAGGGAGTTCGAGCGTGAAGCGTACCTTGCCGTTGAAAGAGATGGGGTACTTCACCGAGCTCTCCACGAGATAATCCTCATTACACTCGGGATAAGGGACGGTAGTCACTGTACCCTCGTGTCCGAGCAAGTGCCAAAACTCTTCTGCCAAGTGTGGCGCAAAAGGAGAGATGAGCACCGTGAGTGGTTCGAGGATCGCACGCTTGTTGCACTTGAGTCCCTGGAGCTCGTTGACACAGATCATGAAGGCACTCACGCTCGTGTTGAACGAGATACCCTCGATGTCGCTGCTCACCTTCTTTATGGTCTTGTGGAGGGTTTTGAGCTCTTCGGGTGTGGGAGCTTCGTCACTGATGGAGAGGTTGTCACCGTCGAAGAAGAGGCCGTTGAGCTTCTTCAAGAATCGGTGTACGCCATCGATGCCGTTGGTGTCCCAAGGTTTCGACTGCTCGAGTGGTCCGAGGAACATCTCATACAGCCTCAAGGTGTCTGCCCCGTAGTGTTCGATGATGTCGTCGGGGTTGACCACGTTGAAGTACGACTTGCTCATCTTCTCGACCGCCCAGCCACAGACATACGAACCGTCGGCTTCGAGGACGAACTCCGCATCCTTGCGATCGGGGAGCGACGTGCGGAACGCTTCGAGATCCAGCTTGTCGTTGTGTACGATGTTGACATCCACGTGGATAGGGGTCACATCATAATTATCTTTGAGTCCGAGGGAGACATAAGTGTTTGTGTCCTTGATGCGATAGACGAAGTTGGACCTGCCCTGTATCATCCCTTGGTTGATCAACCTCTTGAACGGCTCATCCTCGCAGATGTAGCCAAGGTCGAACAAGAACTTGTTCCAAAATCTACTGTATATCAAGTGTCCCGTAGCGTGCTCCGTACCCCCGAGGTAGAGGTCTACCTGTCTCCAGTACTCGTTCTTGTCACGAGCCACGAGTGCATCCTCGTTGTGCGGATCCATGTATCGGAGGAAGTATGCCGACGAGCCCGCAAAGCCCGGCATCGTCGATAGTTCGAGCGGATAGCCCTCCTCTGTGTGCCACCCTTCGGCACGACCGAGCGGAGGTTCGCCTGTCTCGGTAGGGAGGTACTTGTCGATCTCCGGAAGGAGAAGGGGGAGTTTGTCCTCGGGTAGGGTATAAGGCATCCCCTCCTTGTAGTACACGGGGAATGGTTCGCCCCAATAACGCTGACGACTGAAGATCGCATCACGCAGACGGTAGTTGACACGCCTCTTGCCGATGCCTTTTTCCTCGACAAAGGCACGCATACGCTCGATGGCCTCATCGACATTGAGACCGTCAAGGAAGTCCGAATTGATCATCACGCCCTCGTGGCTGTCGATGGCATTCTCCCAGTTGGCCGTATTTTCGTCAAAGTCATCACCACCCTTCACCACAGGGACGATAGGGAGGTCGAACTTACGCGCAAATGCGAAGTCTCTCGTGTCGTGTCCGGGTACGGCCATTACAGCTCCCGTGCCATAACCTGCGAGGACATAGTCGCTGATCCATACCGGTATCTCTGCTCCCGTCACAGGATGGATGGCATAGCCACCGCTGAAGACACCTGTCACTGCCTTGTCCATCATACGCTCACGCTCCGTGCGCTTCTTCGTGCGGTCGAGGTAAGCCTCCACGGCTTCACGCTGTGCCGGCGAAGTCACCACGTCGACGTAGTCGCTCTCTGGCGCAAGCACCATGAAGGTGACACCGAAGAGTGTGTCTGCACGTGTCGTGAAGACCGTCATCACCTCGTCGCTACCCTTGATCGCAAACTTCACCTCTGCCCCCTCGGAGCGACCGATCCAGTTGCGCTGAGTCTCCTTGAGCGCATCGCTCCACTCGAGACGCTCAAGGCTCTTGAGGAGACGATCGGCATAAGCCGACACACGGAGACACCACTGCATCATACGCTTCTGCTCGACAGGATGACCGCCACGGATGGATACGCCATCGCTCACCTCATCGTTGGCAAGGACGGTACCCAGCGCAGCGCACCAGTTGACCATCGTCTCACCGAGATAAGCCAAGCGGTAGTTCATCAGCGTACGACGACGGCTTTGCTCGTCCATCGCCTTCCACTCCTCAGCGGTGAAGCAAAGGTCTTCGCCACAAGCCACATCAAGGTCTGCCGTGCCTCGTGCCTCGAAGTGCGCCACGAGATCGTCGATGGATCTCGCCTTCTGCACCTTGTTGTCGTAGTACGAGTTGAACATCTTGACGAAGGCCCACTGCGTCCACTTGTAATACTTCGGGTCGGAGGTGCGCACCTCACGATCCCAGTCGTAACTGAACCCTATGTTGTCCAACTGCTTGCGGTAACGCTCCGTATTCACCTGAGTCGTCACCTCGGGGTGCTGACCCGTGAGGATCGCGTACTGCTCCGCAGGCAGACCATAAGCATCATAACCCATGGGGTGTAGGACATTGTAGCCCTTATGGCGCATGTATCTCGAAATAATGTCCGAAGCGATGTAGCCCAGAGGGTGTCCCACGTGTAGCCCTGCCGCCGATGGGTAGGGAAACATGTCCAAGACATAAAACTTTGGTTTAGAGGGGTCTTCTGTCACCTTGTAGGTGTCATTCGCCTTCCAAAAAGCCTGCCACTTCTTCTCTATTTCGGTAAATCTGTATTCCATATCATTGATGCTAAAAGGGTTCGACGTCAATTATCCTGCAAAATTACACAAAAGTCGGCAGATAATACATTTATTTTCGTCAGACTTCTATCACTCTGACTTGTCAAATCCCTGCCCCGATCCCTCATCCCTCAACACCTCTCTCCTCCAAACGAATAGCTCCGTTTTTTTTCTCCTCACGGCATCCTCCGATCTTTGGGGGCTGAAAAAAGTCCTAGGACTCGATGACGAAAGTCGTAAGATTCGTTTTCGAAAGTCCTAGGATTCGTTTTCGACCTTCCTACGACTTTATTTTGCCCCTCTTTACACGTGGCTCAGGGGGCGAATGAAGCTACTCGGATGTGACCCGAAATCCTGAATCTGTTTTCGAAACTTTTTTGATGGTCGCGATTTTCTTTTCCTTTTGAATATCAGATCATTGTGTTTTTTAGATGTGAGGTGAGATTTTCGAAAATACTTGCGGATGCTCTTATCTTCACTCTATTTTCGAAGAAATGCTGTTTTTGTTCATTCTAATCTCCTGATTATCAGTGGTGCTCTGCTGTCAATCTTCGAAAATTGAAAATCGTGAAAATTCCTCTCCGAATTTTCGAAAAATGAAATTCTTTATATATCTTTGTCTCGCAGTGGATTAAATAGAGGTTGTGACCACATGATGTTCACGTAGGAGCATCTCCGAATAGCGATTTTCGAAGAAATAATGACTGCTGATTTTCAGCGTGTTAAGAAAAGGTTTCTATTCAAGTTGCTGATAATCAATCTCTATCTATACATATTCAGTCATTAAGACTATTAAGACAACTCCTTGCTACCTCTTAGGACGGTGATATGAGTCTATCTATACATATTCAGTCATTAAGACTATTAAGACTGCTCTTAGCTTGTAGAAAAGTGCAAAAGATAGGATGCTCTATCTATACATATTCAGTCATTAAGACTATTAAGACAGCAGACGTTTCTTTTTCTCCTCAATCGAGGTAGATCTATCTATACATATTCAGTCATTAAGGCTATTAAGACGCCGTCGGGCTTATATATCTGCATATTGTCTTATATCTATCTATACATATTCAGTCATTAAGACTATTAAGACCGTATTTCGAGCTTCATTCGATTGGTTTTCGATTATCTATCTATACATATTCAGTCATTAAGACTATTAAGACTTCAGAGCCATCGCTGTTAGTCCGCTCCCCATTTGAGCTATCTATACATATTCAGTCATTAAGACTATTAAGACATTTGAGTATGTAAAGTATCATGGATTTAGTTTTCTTTCTATCTATACATATTCAGTCATTAAGACTATTAAGACATCATTAAAGTGTTTTCTAAACCCATCTTCTTCGGTCTATCTATACATATTCAGTCATTAAGACTATTAAGACCCCGACCCAGCTCCGTGTCCAGCTTGTAATGTTCAACTATCTATACATGTTCAGTCATTAAGACTATTAAGACCCCGACCCAGCTCCGTGTCCAGCTTGTAATGTCCAACTATCTATACATGTTCAGTCATTAAGACTATTAAGATCTCTATCGAGGTGGCTCTGTAATGCTCTCCCTTGTGATACACTTATACATATTCAGTCATTAAGAACATCAAGGCTTTTGAATTATTTGTCGTATCTTTGCAGTGAAGAGGTGTGAGCCTCTCCGGTGAGATGTCCGTAAGACATCGCGCCCCAGAGGAGATGAGAAGTTGTCTCCTCTTACTTATTTATATCCACTCATTGATCGAGATCATGGGGACACTGCTTATAGCATGGTTATAAGATAGGGCGTTGCCCTTTTTCGAAATATGATCGGAAAGAAGACAAACAAGACCGCCCCCGAAAAGTCGAATGAGACTTTTCGGGGGCGGTCTTGTTTGTCTGGTGTGCCGTATGGCCGTCTTAGGGTGTGGTCACACTTCGGGCTCGATGTTGCCCGAAGCGACATAGGTGCGCCATTTCTCGATCAAGGCTACCATGTCGGAAGGAAGGGGGGCTTCGAAGGTCATTTCTTCCTTCAATATGGGGTGATAGAAGCCGAGGGTCTTGGCGTGGAGGGCTTGTCGGGGGCAGAGGGCGAAGCTGTTTTCGACAAACTTCGTGTACTTGCTGAAGCGATTGCCACGCAGGATCTCGTGCCCTCCATAACGTTCGTCATTGAAGAGGGTGTGTCCGATGGACTTCATGTGCGCTCGGATCTGGTGGGTGCGGCCTGTCTCGAGGCGGCACTCGATGCGAGAGATGTAGCCGAGGCGTTCGAGCACACGATAATGGGTGACGGCGGTCTTGCCTACCTCCCCTTCGTAGGGGAAGGTGGTCATCTGCATGCGATCCTTGGGGTCACGTGCGAGGTTGGTGCGGATGGTCCCTTCGTCCTCTTGGACCGATCCCCAAACGATGGCTTCGTAGAGGCGATGGGTCGTCTTGTCGAAAAACTGTGCGGAGAGGTGTGTCTTCACCTCGGGGGTCTTGGCGATGACCAGGAGACCGCTGGTGTCCTTGTCGATGCGGTGGACAAGTCCCAAGCGTGGGTCGGAGGGATCGTACTCGGGCGTGTCTTTGAGGTGAAAGGCGATGGCATTGAGCATCGTGCCTGTGTAGTTGCCATGCCCGGGGTGGACGACGAGTCCGGCCTGCTTGTTGATGACCATGACGTAGTCGTCCTCGTAGACGATGTTGAGAGGGATGTCCTCGGGGATGATCTCAAACTCGTACGGAGGACGCTCAAGCCTGAGGGAGATGACATCGAGGGGCTTGACCTTGTAGTTGGACTTGACCGGCTTTTGGTTGACAAAGATGACGCCTGCATCGGCGGCCTGCTGGACACGGTTGCGCGAGACATTGGGCATCCGGTCGACGAGGTATTTGTCGATACGTATGGGTTGCTGGCCTTTGTCTACCGTGATGCCGAAGTGTTCGTACAGTTCGGTCGGTGTGGGGTCTCCGTCCTCATCGATGAGGTCGGAGAGGTGTTCGTCGTTTAGGTCTGTCATGTGTGGGGGATGTCGAGGGCGATCAAAACCAATTTTCGTCTTCGGTCTCTTCGATGATGACCGGTGCGGACTGCATCAAGGAGTCTTCTCGCATCATGAGCGAAGGGTCGCTGATGGAGACTTCGAGGACAAGGGCGGTGTTGTAAGGGATGTTTTCGCCTTTGCTGAGGAGACGTCCGCTCTCTGTCTTGAGTGCCAAGACGAGGTCGTTGTGCGCTCCGCCGACATACTTCACCGTGATGCTCTCGAAGCCGGCGGCACGAAGGGTCGCCATGGCTTGGCGGAGAGAGACGTTGTTGACATCGGGGACTTGGCGTTTGAGGACACCTGTGGCGTTGACGATGACGAAGAGGGAGCGTTGTCTCTTGATCATCGAGCCTACCTTGGGAGTGGTCTCCAGGATGATGCCGGGAGCCATCTTCATGTTGAAGACGGAGTCGGCAATCACGAGGGTGAGATCTTGCGCTTCAAGGACTTGTGTGGCTTCTGCTACCTTCATGCCTGTGATGTCGGGGATCTCCACGACATCGTTGTGGCGGGTGTAGCTTTTGAGCCAAAAGAGTACGCCGAAGACCACTGCGCCTACGAGGGCGAGCATGAGGGCGATATTGATGAGTAAGATGTTTATTCGTTTCATTTTTTTTACTGCGTGAAAGAGTTATTTACTTGTTGTCGAGAGGATACGCACGACCTCTTTGACGATCTTGGCATCTGTCTGTGTGGTGCTGTACTCGTCGATGGTGACGGTGCCGCCCATGGAGACATGAGGATTGCGGTAGAGCATCTGACTTGGGATATCGGTGCGGAGGGAGCCGTGAAACTCGCTTGCGCCACTTTCGAGAGCGATCCGGGCGATGTTGGATACCCCTATGCCACAGCCGGGCATGATGGATATGCGCCCTGCACTCTTGTCGACCAAGTGGCGGATGGTACTCAGCCCCTCGTGGGCTGTCGGAGCACCGCCCGAAGTGAGGATGCGATCGAAGCCCAAAGCGATGGCATCTTCGAGTGCCTCATCAAGGTCACGAGCCATGTCGAAGGCTCTGTGTAGTGTGACCTGACGGCCTTGGGCTGCTTCGATGAGTCGTGCACAGACCTCTTTGTCGATACGACCTTCGGCTGTCAATGCCCCGATGACGACTCCCGGCACTCCGAGGTCGACGAACATCCGGATGTCGCACTCCATCGTGTCTATCTCTTCCTTGGTGTATAAGAAGTCTCCACCCCTTGGCCTGATGATCGGGAAGACGGGGATGGATACACGCTCAAGGGCACAAGTCACCATGCCTATCGAAGGTGTGGTGCCGCCCTCGGGGATACCTGCACAGAGCTCGACACGTGATGCCCCTCCACGCTCGGCTTCGATGCACGAGGCGATGGAATTGGCGCAGATCTCCAGAGTGAACTTCCTGTCCATCGGCGGATGGGTCTTTAGAGACGCTTTTCGAGCCACTCCTTAGCCTCTTCAAGGCTCTTCACCCTGAGCTCTATGACCCCTTCTTTGTTGATGATGAAGAGCGAAGGGATCGAAGTCAGGTTGTAGTACCCCACGAGCTGAGAGTAGACACCGTTCTTGTCACGGACGTTGGTCCAAGGGAGGTGCTGTACGGTGTTCTTCCAGATATGGCTGTCTTCGTCAAAGCCCACCTGGTATATGCGCAAGCCTTTCTTCTCGAACTGATCATACAGCCCCGACAGACCGTTGTTGTAACGTGTCGTCCAGTCCGTCGCCATCGATGTGAACGAGAGCAGGGTGTAGTGTCCATCGGCGATGTCGGAGAGCTTGATCATCTTGTTGTTGAGGTCCGGAAGCTCGATGTCTACATAACCGATCTCCGAAGCCATGTCGCTATTGATGATGCTGTCCGCCTGCATCTGCGCTCTGTCTCGCTGCTCCTGAGCTCTTACGACGGCTATCGAATTGAGGGCAAGATTGTACAAGTGCTTGGTGCGTGGGCTTTCGGGATAAAGAGCCTCGAAGATGTTCGCAACGACAGCGAAACTCTTTGAGTCAGCCTTGTCGTAGGGCGAGAAGATCAACTCCTTGCCTACTTGTTGGAAGAGTGCAAAGTAAGCCACCGAAGCTATCGGTGTGTTGAAGATGTATTTGTTGGCGATCTCCTTGTACTCCCTTGCTGCGTTCTCTTTGCCGAGGAGGAGGTCGTCTATGGTTATCTGACTTTGGTTGTATTGATTGACGAGTGAAGATATCTTCACATTCACATCGAGCTGAGCGAGCCATATCTCTTTGATGAGCATGGCATCCTCACTGCCGGAGATGTTGTACGATGTCGCGAAGTTGCGTGCATCGGCGGTCACCGTGAGGTGTTGGGCACTGTCTATGGCGAAGGGGATGAACTGCTTCTCCAGCCTCAAACGGTAAAATTCGGGGGCTTCGGGTGCGGGTTGCTTGAATGCAAACTCCCCATTGCGAGGGAGCTTGACAGAGTCAAGGACATGGATCCCGTTCAGATTGAGCTGTTCGAGATAGAGGACCTTGTCTATGGCATCGGACACGTGTCCGGATATTTTGAAGTTACTTGTTTTATTGCAACTCGTCATCACGAGGAGTAGGCACAGTGTCGAAAGTAACGCTAATCTCTTCTTCATAAATAATTGGTTTTGTCAGGACGTTAAACAGCAGGGAAGTAGGCTTTGACGGACTCCTCCTCGCCACCTCGTCTTACTCTGAAGATCAGTACTCCCAGACCCTCAAACGCCTCTCTCGGTAGTACCAACAAAGGTGTCGTGAATGTCTTCTCGTAGAGTCTTCGTCCGCCCAGGTCGAAGACTTCAAGGGTGCTCGGTGTCTGGTTTGTACCTGTATTTTCCCTGTTAATACTTATCACGATATTATTGGCATAAGAGTTTTTGATGGTGAATAATTCTATGGTTTCTTCATCCTCCAAGGAACTTGTTTCCTTGGATGTCAGTAGAGGATCGATCCACAACGCTGCGCCTCCGGCAAACGGAGCAGACATCCTCGATGCCGGTTCCCACGTGTCTCCACGTCGGTAGTACAATGTATTTCTCTCTCCCGACTTCTCTTGTGCGAGCGGAGTCAACGACGAAGCGATGCTTTTGATGTCCAACGCTATGAGGTATTCCTTGTGAGCATCGCTCTTGATGGGTGTCGGGAAGGGGGTATAGACCTCCATGTAGGGTGCCGGAGATCTTTTCTTGTCCGAATGCTCCTTGTCAAGGGTGGTATAGGTCACCAGTTTTTTGAGACTGATCTCTCCCTCCAATACCGGTGCCGGAGCATTCTTGGTGTACACCGCATACTTTATCGGTTGGTCCGAGACTTCTGCTCCTTTCTGTCTCAACACAGTGTAGAAGCCTGCCATCTCCGTCCCCTGAGAGAGGACAAATCGCTCTCCGATGGCATTGATGTCATTGCCTGTGTTGAGGAGTTTGTCTCGTTCGATGTTGCTCAATAGATGGTGCAGGCTGTCTCCCTTGTGAAGCCCCGAGATGTGCGAGACTCGGAAGAGGCGTCCGCCGGAGCTGAAAGGGTCGAAGGGCTCACACTTCTGTGCCGAACCTCCATCGGGATTCAAAGCCTTCATGATTGCTGTACTGCCCGGAGTCCCGAGGCGTGACAACTTACTGAAAGCATAGAAATAATCCTCATTCTGGGGTGCATGACACTCTGAAGAGCCTCCCGTGAGTGCCCCGATGAAGAGGTGATCCTTGTCGAAGAGTGGCGAGCCCGAGGATCCCGGCTGTGTCGTGCCTATATCCCATCCCGGGATGACCCAGTGGCGCTGTTTTTCGAATGGGCATCGGGGAGATCCTCCGTCTGTCGTACCTATTCGGATGGCTCTGTTGCAGACGCCTATTCTCTTCGGTAGGACTCTGGGGTGATGTATGTTCGTAAATTGGCCTTGAGGAGCTTCTTCTGCATTCCATCCGCAGTAGTAAGGACTGTAGTCTCGGGGTGGAGCACTGTTCAGCTTGATCATGATTGCATCCGAAGTCGGTTCGACACCCACGAGGGTCGCCCCTGCGACAGACTGTTCTTCGGTGCCTCTTACCTCACCGGAGCAGGTAGGGGAAGTGTAGTTGAAGAAGGCTACGACCGTCTTTGCCAGATGTTCCATGCTTGCAAAACTCACACACTCACGAGTAAATACGTGATAAGCGGATATGAGGTACGGTGTGCCATCGTTTCGGGTGTTGTTGATGAGAGCCGCAGTACCCATAAGGGTGCCATTGACCGCCAGCACCACCACACTCTGAGAGAGGCGGGTCAGCTCCGGCAAGCAAGCCACGTTTGGTGCACAAGTCGTAGTCTTGAGAGGGCCTGAACCAAATCTCGGTTCGCCTGCGATGTGTATGTGTCTCACCCCATGATTGACCTCTGTGAGTCTGAGCCTCGGGGTCGTAGCTCCTTTGGGGGCTTGGCATTCGATGATGACCTCGTCGCTGTTGATGATACCTGTAGGCAGGGTGTTTGCAGCATTGTTGTTGACAGCTCCCCAACCACCCAACATCCTCTTCATGTCGGGTGTATAGACGAAGAGAAGACCTCCCTCCGGTAGATGGAAGTCTTCGAAAAGAAAATTGAGACTCTCTGCTCCTTTCGAGCGGACACGATAAAACCAAGCCGTACGATCAGCCATGTCTACCCTACGACCCTCACGGATGATATCGACATTGGCGTACAGCTTGTGTGCAAAGACAAATGTCCTATTACTCTTCAGATCCTCTGCTTCCATCGCCATACGCGCCGAATCCGTGTCGAAGTGGGGCATCCTCAAGGTCGGGAGCTCGGACACCGTCCGCAGTCCTCCGCCGGAGTCCCAGCCCAAAGGCTGTCGAGACGACACAATCTGTGCTTCAAGCGAATGTAGTGAGAGGACGAACAGTAGACCAAGGAGCACCGTCACCCTCCTCAAGGATGAGTTCAGTCTGCTTATGGCTCTGTCTCTCATACAGTTCATATACATGATGATCATCAGTATCACTTGCAGTTTCCACAAAATTAGTCAAAAAATGTCAATTATCCATCCGATTGAGAGAATGAGTACTGCATTCTTAGAGTCGCAGGGCGTGAGTGGTGAGCCTAAACGCCTTCTGTCACAGAGGTTATGCGGTTCAGGGTGATGAAGTGTGCCTCGGGGTGATGGTGGCTCACGAAAGCACGGAGATAACGCTCTGTCTCTGCGGTGATGTTGTCATCCGTGGAGATGCCTTTGTTGTAGACAAGAGCCGAAAGCGTCAGCCCACGTTTCTTCAGCACTTCGAGTGTGAGGAGGGTGTGGTTGATACTGCCAAGTTTGGCTGTGGTGACAAGGATTACAGGCAGCTTTTCGTCTGAGATATAGTCCACCGTGATGTATTCTTCCGTAAGTGGAACCATCAGTCCCCCTGCTCCCTCTATGAGTACTTTCTCATACTTTGAGAGGAGTTGTGCAGTGGATTGTTGTGCCTTGGAGAGGTTCAGGTCTTTACCATCGATGCACACTGCCATGTGGGGCGAACAAGGGTAGGAGTAGACGAGAGGGCAAGTCACTCCGTCATGATCTTCGGGGGTAAGTCCTCGTCCTTCGATCTTACGGTGTGAGAGGATGTCCTCAGACAATCCTCCACAACCTGTTTGGATGAGTTTTTGGGTGATGGCATCCACACCCTCGTCAAGCAATCTCCGAGACAACATCGCTGTGGCGACGGTCTTTCCGCTATCAGTGTCAATGCCTGTGACAAAGTAAGCCCTCTCGGGGAGAAGCTCCTTGAGGCTCTCTCCATCCAATTCGATCGGTGAATGCGTATTGTTCTTCATATTCAATATGATAGGATTGTAGAAATCTCTGTAGGGTTATTTTTTTGCCGTGCCGATGAGGGCGTGATAGGTCAAGGGTAGGAGACCTTCCGGGGTGGCGAAGCGTTGTCGGTAAAGGGACTCTGCCTCGGTGAGCATCCTCGGGGTCCAAGTGACGGCCGGAGTGATGGCGTTGACACCCGTGAGTTTGAGGTGACGGAGGAGTGAGACGAGGTCAGGGAAGAGCAAGGTGTGTGTGCTTTCTTCGACATGGATGTCTCTGAAACCACTTTCCTTGAGTCTTCGGGTGATCGTCATCAGGTTGTCGTAGGTCAAGCCTTGTCCCGTCACGTTTCGGAGCTCGTGAAGGTTGCGTTCGCCGTACGTGCCGAAAGCCAAGAAACCACCCTCCTTGAGGTGTCGATGACTTTTTGTGAAGAACTGTCCGGGCTCGTGCCACCACTGTATACAAGACGCGGCAGCGATGAGTGCACAGTCGTTGTCCCACTCCGAGTGCTCTGCATCCGATGCCGTGAAGAGAGGTGTCTGTCCTACTTTTTCTCTAAGTGGGCTCTCCATGTCGGCACTGATGTCGTTGAAAAGCATCGGATGAGACGCCCCATAGCGATGCCACAGCTTTTCGCTCAAAAAACCTGTACCACAGCCGATCTCAAAGACAAGGCCTTCGGGCAGGTCGGTGCGCTCCCCGAGGAGGGTGTCGATGCGTTCGGCCACAAGTCTCTGAGGGGAGGCTTCTCTGTCATAGTGAGCGATGGCGGAGGAGAACCTCTGCTTCACGAGATCCTTATCTATCATAGCACTTCGTCCCATGTCGCAAAGAGGGTGAATGGGTAATGCCCTATACCATCCAATATCCGTACTTCCGTGCCGAAGCGAGACCAGTAGTTGGCCTGATTGTCGGGCGGTACGATAAGGTCTTTGGTGCCGACATAGGCCTTTCGCCAAGCCAATGACGGAGTGGAGGCATCGAGACCCTTGACTTGCTCGTAGACACTCAGGAGTTCGCCCCGAAGGTCATCCGTGCTACGAGCTGAGAAGGACTGATACAGAGCCAAGAGGGACTTACCTCCACACATCCGACGATCGAAACGTGCACGGTTTTCGTCATTGAGTCCGTCCAACGTGCCTTGGAATATGAGGTCGGGGATGCCGTAGTCGTTGTGCATCGGCAGGGGCGTGCCATTGATCGCAACACCATACGTGTCTTCCGGGAAGAGGTGAGCGAGCTTGTCGGCAGCCCATACCCCCATCGACCATGCCACGACGATGACCTTTCGGTACTGTGAGAGGTCGGGCAGATCGCCATCCTTGAGTGTCGTGTAGTCCCAGCATGTGAGATAATCCCATCCCTCCGGTACGGAGAGATGCCCCACCACTTCGGGTGTCGTGCCCCAGCCGGTGAAGTAGATGAGCAGCCTTTCGGCTTTTGTATCGGAGCTGTATTGATGCAATAGGGTATTCATGTCTATGGAATCAGTCTGATCGGCGACAATCCGCCTCTCAGGAATAAAAGGTGGTCACAAAGGGTAGAGAGTTCGTCGATGGTCATGTCTGCCGAGAGGGAAAGGCGGAGTCGCTCCTGCCCCTCGGGGACGGTAGGTTTGCGGATCGGACGGACGTAAAATCCGAGAGCGGTAAGGTGTTCGGCAGCCTTGGCACAAGCCTCGTTGCCCGGTATGATGATCGGTATGATCTGCGAATAGACCGTCATGCCGAGACGGACACCCATATAGCTCATAAGGTGATACAGATGCTTGCGCTTGTCGTCCATCTCCATCATCTTGCGGAAAAGGTGGGCGCCCCAGGCGACACTGATAGGAGGGAGAGCCGTGGAGTAGATGAATGGTCGTGCCGTGGAGACGATGAGGGAGCGCAACACCTTCTTTTGCAACGAATAAGCCCCCACAGCACCGAGAGCTTTTCCTAATGTGCCGACCAACACATCGACATCGTCGAGGATCTCCTCACGTGCCGATAGCCCCAACCCTCTGTCCCCGAAGACCCCTACGCTGTGTGCTTCATCGACGTAAAGAAAAGCATTGGGATACTCCCTCTTGATCTTGGCGATCTCCCGGAGCGGAGCGATGTCACCGTCCATGCTGAAGAGGGCTTCGGTGATGATCCACACCTTGGCGTAGCTGTGTGCCTTCTCAGCCAAGATGCTCCTGAGGTGTCCGATGTCGTTGTGACGGAAGCGTGTAAATTCGGCCTTCGACAGTCGGATGCCATCGATGATGCTGGCATGGATGAGTCGATCTGCCACGATGAGCGTATCGGTATCCGCCAAGACCGGGATGAGCCCCGAATTGGCATGATAACCACTGTCCCATACGAGGGCACTCTCGGCACCATAGGCTGAGACAAGCAGGTCTTCAAAGTCTCTGTACGCTTTGTCATTGCCCGTAAGCAGTCGCGACGAAGCCGATGTCCACTGCCTACTCCAAGGGTCGAACCCTTCCCGAAGTTCCGAGGTGTCACTGAGCCCGAGATAACCGTTGCCGGAGAGGTTGAGGAGGGTACGACCCTCATGTCGTACCCATTTGCCCGCAAGGTCGAGATCGGTTAGTGTGCGCTCCACACCTGAAGCCCGAAGGTCGTCCAAGCGTTCGTTGTAAGAAGAATATCTGTCAGTCATTGGTCGGATAATGTTCGATAACGTTTGTCAATCCCCTCAGCAGCGCATCCAGTTCGTCATCCGAGATGATGCCGAAAGGCGGCATGACATACACCAGACGACCGAATGGTCGTATCCACACCCCCTCTTTCACAAAAAGAGGGATCAGGCGTTTCATATCGACAGGCTCACGCATCTCCAGCACGCCGATGGCTCCGAGACAACGCACCTTGGCGACGGCAGGGTGTCCTCCGAGCGGTGTCAGGGCTTCTCTCAACCTCGTCTCGATGCTACGCACCCGCTCCTGCCAAGGCTGAGAGAGCAAGAGCGACACCGAAGCGTGAGCCACGGCACAAGCCAAGGGGTTCGCCATGAACGTAGGGCCGTGCATGAAGCACCCTGCCTCCCCACTGCATATTGTGTCTGCGATGGCTTTGGTCGTTGCCGTCACGGAGAGGGTCATGTATCCACCGGTAAGAGCCTTGCCGAGACAGATGATGTCGGGGGTGATGGCGGTGTGATAGGTCGCAAGGAGCTTCCCCGTGCGTCCGAAGCCTGTGGCGATCTCATCAAAGATAAGGAGCACGCCGTGACGATCGGCAAGGGCTCTCAGCCCGTTGAGGTACTCGGGATGGTAGAAGTACATCCCTCCTGCCCCTTGTACTATGGGTTCGATGATGATGGCCGCAATCTCTCCCCCATGGGTCTCCAAGAGGTCTCTCATGGGGGCAAGACAAGTCTCGTCCCACTCCCCATCGAATGCCACTGAGGGCTGAGGAACAAAGAATTGTATCGGCAGGGCGGTGCCAAAAAGTCCGTGCATCCCTGTCACGGGATCGCAGACAGACATGGCGTGCCATGTGTCGCCGTGGTAACCACTTCGGATGGTGGCAAACTTCGTCCGCCCCTTCTCTCCCCGAGAGATCTGATACTGTAGTGCCATCTTGAGTGCCACTTCGACGGAGACCGAGCCGCTATCTGCGTAGAAGAGCCGGTCGATACCCGAGGGAAGCACCTCGTCCACGAGCAATCTCCCCAGCTCGACCGCAGGGCGGTGTGTGAGTCCACCGAACATCACGTGAGACATCTCTGCCGTCTGTCTCCCTATGGCTTCGTTGAGCATGGGATGATTGTAGCCATGTATCGCAGACCACCACGACGACATACCGTCGATGAGTGTCGTGCCGTCCTCAAGGACGATGCGTGCGCCCTCGGCACGTGCCACCGGATACACGGGTAGGGGATCGATGGTCGAAGTGTAGGGATGCCACAAGTGGGTGCGGTCCCATTGGAGGAGTTGTTCGGTCGTCATAGTCATTGCCAAGTCGTTGGAGCGGAGGTGTCGTAATCCATCTCTTTGAAGAGCTTCATATCCTCCTTTGTCACCGAAGCGACGGTGGTCAGGAGGTCGCCGGTGATGGCGGCATTGACCCCGATATAGAGGGCTTTGCGCTGGGTGTCACGGTCGAGCTGCCCTCGTCCGCCCGAGAAGCGGATGTAGGCTTCGGGATTCGCCAGTCTGAACATACATACGGCAAGGAGCACCTCCTCGGGAGTGAGTCGCTCGACACTCTGAAGTGGTGTGCCCGGGATGGGCTGGAGGATGTTGAGTGGGATGCTGCGGATGCCGAGAGAGGCAAGATAGAGCGCAAACTCCGCCCTCTGTCTGCGGTCTTCACCCATGCCGATGATGCCGCCCGAGCATACCCTCATGCCGACACGTTGGGCCGCTTTGAGGGTCTCCTCCTTGTCCGCCTGCGTGTGGGTCGAGCACAGAGTGTCGAAGAACGAAGGGGCACTCTCCATATTGCAGTGATAGGTCTCTACCCCTGCTTCCCTCAGAGGGCGAAGGGTCTCTTCGGTCGCCAAGCCGAGGGAGGCGCAGCAGGCGATACCGCTGTGTTTCTTGATGTCCTTGATGAGGCGTACATACTTCTCTGTCTCCTTCATCGAGGGGCGACGACCGCTCGCCACGAGAGAGAAACGCTTGACACCGAGGGACTCGTTGTGCAGAGCTTGCTGAGTGGTACGTGTCGTTTCGAGGATGTCGTAAGTGTCACATCCCGTAGAGTAGTGTGCACTCTGCGCGCACCATTTACAGTCCTCGGGACAGAGACCGCTCTTGACGTTGATGATCGTGCAGGTGTCGAAGCCGTCACCGTGGAGTGTGCGGGTGAGACGGTGGCAAGCCTCGTGGAGAGCTTCGGGCTCAGTCCCCTCGACGATGGTGAGGAGTTCGTCGATGTCTTTGATCCTATATCCTGATATGATGTCGTCTATGAGTTTGTTGATATCCAATGTGATAAGAGTTAGAGTGAGATGAGTGTGTGTCACGTGGCTCCAAAAAGTGGTAGGACGCAACAAAAAAAGTCGTTAAACTTGATGACGAAAGTCGTTAAGTTCGATCTTGAAAGTCGTTAAAGGTAAATCCGAGAGTCCTACGACCCTTTTTGGGGAGAGTTGAGGACGATGATCTCCGCAGGCATCTGTCTCTTAGGTGGGCGATGCGCAGTCCTCCCTGATCTGAAGTGCAGACGGTCGAACGCTGACTTTTGTCCGGATACAAATAAGGGCTGTGTCGAAATCAATGTTTCGACACAGCCCTTGCATTTATAGGGTGTGTATCAAGCCGGTGCTACCTCCTTCGGCGGTGACTGATGGGACAGAAGGAAGCATGATCGCTTCCGAAAGGGAGAGGAGGCAGGCTCTCTCGTGGAGACCCTCCTCGTCCTCTGTCTTTGTGTCGTGTCGAAAGAGTATGCCGTCACGTGTCACGGATGTGCCTCGGGTGCTCTTGAGCGAGAGGCGTTCGACGACGTTACCTGCGAGATGACCGATGGTGACTTCCCTGCCTATGCTGTGGAAGGTCGCCGATGAGCGACGGCTCCAACGCACGAAGCGGAGCGGACGGACGGTCTGTCGAGGTGGCGTGACGGAAAGCATGAGGCCTGTACTGTCAGTGACGTATTATTTTGTGCTCTGACCTGTCACTCTGTTGAGCCACTTCACCATAGAAAGCATGATGAACATAGAGATGATACAGACGATGACAAATACTGCCCAAGTGATGTAAAGTGCGGTGTTCTTGTAAAGGATAGCACCGATGAAGAGCAATTGGTTACCAAGACCGGTTGCGAGCAACCACAGACCTTGCATGAGACCTTGGAGCTTAGGAGGAGCCACCTGTGATACGAACGATAGTCCGAGTGGGCTGATGAAGAGCTCAGCGATGGTGAGGACGAAGTACGTACCTACGAGCAACCATGGTGAAGCGAGGTATGGTGCGAGTTCTTCAGGGCTCATGTTCTTAGCTTCGCTGAGAAGTGGAAGATCGAACGATCCAAGAGTCATGATCAAGAAACCTACCGCAGCGAGTCCCATACCGATGGTGATCTTCATAGGTGTGGTGATGTTGAGGCCACGAGCAGCCATAAAGCCGAAGAAGGCAAGGACAGCAGGTGCAAGTGTCACCACGAAGAATGGGTTGAGGCTCTGGAAGTTTTCAGGTGCAAGAGAGTAGCTGAACGAGCCGATGTTGATGGTTGGAAGGAATGTGAAGTCCTTTGCAAAATAAGTCAGCGTGAGACCGTTCTGGTGGAATGAGAACCAGAAGAAGATAACAACAGCCATAACCGCGCCAAGAGCGAAGATACGTTGTCTGACTTCTGCAGGATCCATCTCTGCCACAGGAGCTTCTTGTGCACCGGTCTTTGCCACCTTTTGTCCCGGATCGGGGAACTTATTTTTGTTGGTGATGAAGATCACGAGTGAAATCAACATGGTCACGATAGCCACCGCGAATGAGTAGTGGAAACCGGTGTTGAAGACATCGAGATAAGAAGCCGCAAAGTCTCCGAGAGAAGTGCTGAGACCACCGATAGACACCTTGTTCGCAAGCTGTTCGAAGATCGCCGACTGCTCAGGTGTGATGTTGCCTTCCATAAATCTGTGGCAGAGCTCAGGGAGCTTCGCATCGTAAGTGAAGTTGTGGGCGTTGAGCCACTTTTCACGGATGACAGGTGCAACGAATGGAGCAAACATCGAACCGATGTTGATAAACATATAGAACAATGTGAAACCTGCGTCACGCTCCTTGTTTGTGTAGTCGCCACGGTCGTACATCTGACCGACAAGGGCTTGGAGGTTACCCTTGAAGAGACCATTACCGAATGCGATCACGAAGAGTGCAAAACAAGTGAAGATAAGCATCATTGTCTTGTTGTCCAACGTAATCGTTGTGGGGATAGACAGGATGGCATAACCAATCGTCATGAAGACCAAACCTGCAAGGATGGTAGTCTTGTACTTACGTGTGCGGTCGGCTACGATACCACCGATAAGCGCAAGTGCGTAGATACCGAAGTAGAAGGTTGAGTAGATAAGACCTGCCTCTGACTCAGATAGACCGAACTTTGCGCCCAGGAAGAGCACGAGGATAGCCATCATCGTGTAGAAGCCAAAACGCTCACCCATGTTTGCCAACGCCGCAGCAATCAGCCCATTAGGATGTTTCTTTCTTTGTGCCATAAGTTAATTAGTAGTTAGTTTGTGTATGAAATTGATTGTATATTTTGCGTCGATTATATGCTTGTTGCCTATCGGGTGATCATTGCAACTCTTTGACCTGGCGGATACTGCCGGTCTCCGGATTGAAGATGATGCTTGTGCGAGCACCCTTTGCTGAGAATAGTGATGGGTTGAGATTTTCTCTCGTGCCGAGTTGAGCGATGTCGAAGTCGCCTGAGAGGAGACGACGACCGTCGGCTATGAGTGTGGCTTGGATCTTGCCGGGGATGTTGTAGATGATACTCTTGAGGAGTGACTTTTCTTTCTTTGCCGTCTCTTTTTCGGAGAGCTCGGGTGCACGTTCGAGTATCCTTATGTCAAGATATACCGGTTCGCCTCGGAGATCGTCACGATCCAAAAGCCCCAATGTTTCTGAGAAACGGAAAGCTATCCCCTTGCCCTCTTCGTCTGCAACGATGTCACGAATGACGAAAGTCTGTGTACGTACCTTCGTCTTGCCCATGAATCTTTCGGTAAGGGCATTTTCCTGCTTGTCAAGTCCTGCGATGGCGAGCTTCATTGCCGTACCATCGGGGAATGGCTGTTCGGCTTCGCCACTGACTATGGCAGTGCGGCTCTCACGGATGCGGAAGATCTCTCCCGCTGTGATCTCAGCTTGCTTCATAGCCGAAGTGGCTTGGACATACTCTTCTGACATCGCCGAGTAACGATCGGTAGGTTCTTCGATCGGGAAGTCGGTGCGGCCCTCTTCGGGGATCTGCCCA
Organism: Porphyromonas cangingivalis; assembly: GCF_900638305.1. Classification (NCBI taxonomy): domain Bacteria; kingdom Pseudomonadati; phylum Bacteroidota; class Bacteroidia; order Bacteroidales; family Porphyromonadaceae; genus Porphyromonas; species Porphyromonas cangingivalis. Next base: position 1,536,900 of record NZ_LR134506.1, on the reverse strand, counting down.
AGGGGGATGTACTCCGAGTTGATCGCACAGATGATCCCATCGGGTGTCAGTTGGAGGTATGTGGCTGTCGAATTGTTTTTGAATCGCACGGTATAACGCCTGTCGGGATCGGGGATACCATAAGTCCCCATCTTCACATCTTTGATGCGGAAAGTGCGAGAGGCTTTCATCGGTGCTGTCCTGATGCCGAGGTACTTCTCTGCATACAGAGCAAACTCTCCCGGGGTGGAGACCGCCTCTTCGACGGTGACCGCAACATAAAGACGTGTCCGGGGAAGACTGTAGGTGACACTGTTGCCGTCCCCTTCGGTGACATCGTAGCGTTGCACACGCACTTGAGCCTGCGAGAGAGTACCGCTTGCAATCAAGGTGAGCAGAGCAAAGATATATTTGTACATACGACTGTTCACTTTATTGTTACGCATGTGTGTCGAAAACATCAGAAACTCCTGACTTTAGGACACACGACGTACAAAGATATTATTTTTTTCGACATATCTCAGTACACCGTCGGCACAAAAGCCTCCTCATAGTGCATTATCTCATACTTCATTCCCGTCATGTCGACAAAGACGTAATCGAAGCGACAACTGTCAAAGTCGCCTCGGGAAGACGAAGCATAGGCATCCGCAGCGATGATGAGACGGCGTTCTTTGGCCGGGGTGATGAGTTCGGCCATCTCCTCCATATCCATAGCACCGGAGCGTGCCTTGACCTCCACAAAGACCAAGACACGCTCCCACATGGCTATGATATCTATCTCGTAATTGCCGATCTTGAGGTTTTGATCAAGGATGACAAATCCCTTGTCCCTCAGGTGATCACAGACGAGTGCTTCGACGGCTTTTCCGAGCCTTGAGCCTTTCATCTCCATCACCGTCATACGACGATGTCTACACAAGCCCTCTTGGCGAGGTTTGGCTTGATGAGCCCTGTGACGATGGCCATGTGATCGGGATTAAGGGCATATACCTCCACATCCTCAAACTTGTCCAAGTCGGCGATCAAAGAAAAATGATACTCCTCCTTTGGGTTGACGTTCGTATAGACCTTGAGGTCGCGCAGGACATCGATCTTAGGTACGAGAGCTTCGAGCTCAGTCTTGGCACGAGAGATGATGTCGGTAAGGTCACGTTCGGAAAGCTCTTCTTTGAGCTTGAACATCACTATGTGTCTGATCATAAACTACCGAGATTATAATGATTAGATGTTGAACTCCACTTCGTCGATGATCGAGTCTTTGTAGCCCAAGAAGTAGAGGATACCGTCCAAGCCCATCGTTGTGATCGACTGACGAGCCGACTCTTTCACCTTTGGCTTCGCATGAAAGGCGATACCGAGACCGGCTGTCGTGATCATCGGAAGGTCATTGGCTCCGTCTCCGACAGCGACGGTCTGGCGGATGTCTACCTTCTCCACCTGAGCGATGAGTTTGAGTAGCTCAGCCTTACGCTTGCCGTCGACGATGTCTCCGAGGTGACGACCGGTGAGTTTGCCGTCTTCTCCCACTTCGAGTTCGTTAGCATAGACATAGTCGATGCCGTACTTGTCCTGCAAGTACTTTCCGAAATAAGTAAATCCCCCCGAGAGGATGGCGATCTTGAAGCCCACCTTCTTGAGGATGCGCATCGTACGATCCACTCCGTCCATGATCGGAAGGTTTACGGCAATATCTCTCATCACCGAGACATCCAATCCCTTGAGGAGAGCCACACGTTGGATGAAGCTCTCGTTGAAGTCGATCTCTCCTCTCATTGCAGACTCGGTGATCTCCTTGACCTTATCGCCCACGCCGGCACGCATCGCGAGTTCGTCGATGACCTCTGTCTTGATGAGTGTCGAGTCCATATCGAAGCAGATCACACGGCGCATACGGCGGAACATACTCTCCTGCTGGAATGATATGTCCATCTCGTACTTCTTTGTGAAGTCCATGAAGTGCTTCTGCAATAGTTCTTTGTCTCTCGGTGTGCCACGCACGGAAAGTTCGATACTCGCCTTGGGGACACGATCCTGCTCGACAAGTGGGATACGACCCGTGAGACGCTTGATGTCGTCGATGTTCATCCCCTGATCGGCGATCTCACGAGTGATCGAAGCCACCATGTCCGCCTCGATCTTCTTCGCAAGGATGGTGATGATGTACTTGTTCTTACCCTGATTTTGCACCCATCCCGTGTAGTTTTCGGGGTCGATGGGTCTGAAGGTCACGTTGACATTGAGCTTATTGCTCATGAAGAGCAGGTCTTTGAGGATGCTCCCCGAAGTGCTCTTATCTGCGCTGAAGAGGATGCCGAGACTCAGGTGGCTGTGGATGTCTGCCTGACCGATGTCGAGGACGGTCGCCTCATGCTCCGCAAGCACTTCTGTTATCGCCGCCGTCACACCGGGGCGGTCTGTACCATTGAATATGGCAAGGATTATTTCATTCTCCATACTATATTGGTTTCTATTGTTAAAATCATGAGAATCTCCACCCCATAATCTTCAAATTTAGTCGTTTTTTCTTAAAAATGATCCAAGCCGAAGGGGATTTTTAGAGGCTTATTCGGAGGCTTTTCCTAACGATCTCTCGGATATTTTTATCTTTGCAGCTGTTATAGCACAAACTATTTGATTTTTATGGACTCAATAAATCTCTCAAACACAGAAGCCCTGTTGTCCAAATGGGGCAAGATTGCCCTCGACTTCGGTATCAAGGTGCTCTTGGCTATCGTCATCTTCATCGTCGGACGCTGGCTCATCAACATTGTTGTCAAGTGGATCAACAAGATCCTTACGCACAGAGATGTCGATAAAGGTGTGATCTCCTTCATCACCAGCGGAGCTCGTATCACTCTGCTCATCCTTCTCGGGGTGTCGATCCTCTCCAAGATTGGTTTTGCAGCTGTTTCGTTCGCTGCTCTTCTTGCTTCGATGGGTCTCGCCATCGGTATGGCTCTGAGTAATGACCTCAAGAACCTTGCCGGTGGTCTTGTCCTCCTCATCACCCGTCCCATACGTGTCGGTGATGTCGTCGAGGCGCAGAATCTCCTTGGTACAGTCTCCGAGATACGTATCTTCCATACCATCCTCATCACTCCCGACAATAAGAAGATCTTCATCCCCAATGGGGTCATGAGCAGTGGTGCGATCATCAACTACAGCATGAGTGACACCCGCCGTATCGACAGGTCTGTGAGCATCGAGTACGGAGATGACTTCGAGCGTGCAAGACCTGTTATCGAGGCCCTTATCAAGAGCGACAGTCGTATCCTTTCGGATCCTGCTCCACTCATCCTTCTCGATAGACTCAATAGTAGTTCGGTTGATATTCTTGTGAGGTTCTGGGTGCCTTCTGAGCACTATTGGGATGTGACATGGGATTTCAACAAGAGGGTCTATGCAGAGTTCAACAAGCAAGGTATCTCGTTCCCATTCCCTACCGTCACCGTCAAGAAGTGATATGGAAAGCCATAGGATAAGGGACACCAAGCACATGCTCTATGATCCTCTCAGTACGCTCTGTTCGGCGAGTTTCCCGATCTTTGAGCAAAGGACCGAATAGCAGCAACGAGCAGTCTTCATGCGCCCCGAATATCATCTCATGGGGTATACCGAAGGTCACTCATTTGTGGGTTTTATCGCTTACCGGGCATTCGACGACTATGTGTATGTCGAACACCTCGCTGTCTCTGCTGAAGTCAGAGGGAAAGGGCATGGCACAAAGCTATTGGAGGCCTTTGTCCACTCTGTCTCTAAGACCGTACTGTTGGAGATAGATCCCATCGTGGATGCCATATCTGAGGCTCGCTTGAGATTTTACGAGCGGTGTGGTTTTCATCAGAACCCCTATCCGCATACCCATCCTCCTTATAGGGGGGGTATGAGTCCCATCCGTTGGTGGTTTTGACCTCCGGAAGGAGGATAGCCGAGGACGAATATCATAGATTCAAGAGCGATCTTGAGACTGTCGTCATGGCATAAGTCTTATATCCAATATCGGATGAATCATCCCTCATAGACACCTCTTTTGGGTTTATGAGGGATAATTCGTTTATAACCTCTGCGACTAAAAATAAAGCAGAGAGCGGAAGCAAGTCCGTCTCTCTGCCTTGATTATCTTTTGGGATCTTCCGAGCCTACGATCTGTCAAAATCGATAGGCTGTCACCTTGAAATGGGTTCTGTGTGAGTTCTTTCGCCTCTTTTTCGACCTTGACGTTTATTCCTGAATAACCTTCTTCGGATGATGGATGTGAGATGCTTCTGAGTAAGGCAACGCAGATTGATTATAAGAATAGAGCTGTGTCAAAATCAAGTTTTGACACAGCTCTATTTATTGGTGTATATCGTCAAGGATATATTAGTTGTTCTTAGCCTTTTCAGCCTTGAGCTTTTCGTTGAGGATAGGTACCACTTTGTGGAGGTCACCTACGACACCGAGGTCAGCTACTTGGAAGATAGGAGCGAACTTGTCCTTGTTGATGGCAATGATATACTCAGACTCTTCCATACCTGCAAGGTGCTGGATAGCTCCTGAGATACCGATAGCGAAATAGATGTCAGGACGTACGGTCTTACCTGTCTGACCTACTTGGCGTTCGTGCTCGATGAGGCCTGCATCGACCATAGCACGAGAAGAAGCCACCTCTGCATTGATGGTCTGAGCGAGGTTGCGTAGCTTGCTGAAGCCATCTTGTGATCCGACACCACGACCTCCGGATACGAGGATGTGTGCTTCGGTGATGTCGACCATGTTCTTCTCTTCGCGGATCTTCTTGATGAGGCGGACACGGCTCTTGCTCTTGTCGAATGGTACTGTCACGGCTTCGACTTCACCTTGACGAGTAGGATCGGCAGGCTTGCGGCGCATCACACCCGGACGTACTGTAGACATCTGTGGGCGGTGATCCTTACATACGATGGTTGCCATGAGGTTACCACCGAAAGCAGGACGAGTCATCATGAGGTTGCGGTCTTCTGCGATTTCGAGTGATGTACAGTCCGCTGTAAGACCTGTGCGCATACGTGCAGAGATACGTGGCCCAAGGTCACGACCGATGGTGGTAGCTCCAAGGAGGAAGATCTCCGGCTTGTATGTGCGAAGGACGTGTACCACAGCTTGTGCAAATGGTTCTGTGAGGTAGTCCTTGAGCATCTCATCATCTACGACGAGGACACGGTCAGCTCCGGCAGCGATGAGTTCTTGAGTAAGGTGACCAACGTTGTGACCGCAGAGGACTGCTGTTACCTTTTCGTTGATACCGTCTGCGAGTTCGCGTGCTTTACCTATGAGCTCGAACGCTACATTTTGTATGACACCTTCGCGTTGCTCGGCAAAGACTTGTATGCCTTTATATTGTTCTTTGTCCATAGTAAGATCAGATGATGAATTTTTCTTTGAGTTTTTCAAGGATGATGTCTGCAGCTTCTTCAGGAGTAATGTCATCGTAGAGCTTACCCATAGCCTTAGCACCCTTGGTAAATGACTTCTTCACGCTTGTTGGCGAACCCTTGAGACCGAGGCATTCGGGATCTACGGGGAAGCTGTCAGCGTTCCACTCTGTGATCTCTTTGCCGAACGTAGTCATGATGTCACGCACATTCATGTAGCGTGGCTCGTAAGCCGATGCCAAGAATGTAAGCATACATGGGAGCTCCACTTCGAGCTCTTCGTGACCTTCTTCGACATTGCGACGGACGGTGAGGGTCTTGTTGCCGTCGAACTGTACGTCTTCGACATAAGTGATCTGAGGGAGGTCGAGCTGTTCGGCGATCTGAGGACCTACCTGTGCAGTGTCACCGTCGATAGCCTGACGACCTGCGAGGATGATGTCGTACTCTACATTTTTGAGTGCTTGAGAGAGTGTGTAGCTGGTCGCGAGGGTGTCTGCACCTCCGAAGCGGCGGTCAGATACGAGGATACCCTTGTCCACACCCATAGCGTATGCTTCACGGATGATAGCCGCTGCTTGGGGAGGACCCATGGTGATGACAGTGACTTCGGCACCGTACTTGTCTTTGAAGAGAAGGGCTTGCTCGAGAGCACCCTTGTCATCGGGGTTCATGATGCTGGGTACACCGTCACGGATGAGAGTACCTTTCACGGGGTCAAGTTTGATCTCAGTAGTATCAGGGACTTGTTTGATACAAACAACTATTTTCATTGTCTTTTTCCTCCTAAATTACTTGAATAGGTTAGCGGCAATAACCATACGTTGTACTTCGCTGGTACCTTCATAAATCTCAGTGATCTTAGCGTCACGCATCATACGTTCGACAGGGTATTCGCGGGTGTAACCATAACCGCCGTGGAACTGTACTGCCTTTGTGGTCATGTCCATGGCTGTCTCTGCGCAGTATAGCTTTGCTTCTGCTGCTTCGAGAGAGTATGGCATACCCTTATCCTTCTTCCAAGCTGCGATGCGCACGAGGAGAGAAGAGGCGTCGATACGAGCCTTGAGGTCTGCGAGCTGGAACTGTGTGTTTTGGAACTGTGCCAAGCTACGACCGAACTGCTTACGCTCCTTGGTGTACTTCACTGTCTCATCCATCGCACCACGAGCGATACCGAGTGCCTGAGATGCGATACCGATACGACCGCCATCGAGGGTCTTCATCGCTACCTTGAAGCCACCACCGATCTTACCGAGGAGGTTTTCTTTGGGTACGATACAGTTTTCCATGATTAGCTCACAAGTAGCCGAGCCACGGATACCCATCTTGAGCTCCTTCTTGCCTACGCTGAAGCCGGGCATGTCCTTCTCTACGATGAAGGCAGTGATACCCTTGTTGCCGAGGCTCTTGTCTGTCATCGCGAAGATGATGTACACGTGAGCGTACTCAGCGTTGGTGATGAAGATCTTGTTACCATTGAGGATCCAGTGGTCGCCGGCATCTACAGCAGTGGTTTGCTGAGACGAAGCGTCTGTACCTGCGTTAGGCTCAGTAAGCCCGAAAGCTCCGATCCATTCGCCCGAAGCGAGTTTTGGGAGATACTTCATCTTTTGCTCCTCTGTACCGTGCTCAAGGATTGGGGCACAGCATAGAGATGTGTGTGCAGATACCACGACACCGGTGGTCGCACATACACGGCTAAGCTCTTCGACGCACATTGAGTACATTTGGTTTGTACCTCCTGCGCCACCGTATTGAGTGGGGATAGGGATACCCATGATGCCGAGTTTGGCCATCTTCTTTACGGTCTCGATAGGGAAGCGCTCTTGCTCATCAATCTCTGCTGCGAGGGGTTTTACTTCCTTCTCAGCAAAAGCTGTAATCATCTGCAAGAAAAGCTCTTCTTGTGGAGTTTTAGAAAAATCCATAGTCTCTCTTTAGTGATGTTTTGAATAAAAGGTATTAACTCTATTTTTTTGTATATCTGTCTTCAGACGACATCGACCACACCCATCTGAGATGAGCTTCGGAGGTCGTCCCGGCACGCAAGGATGTCGTGATACCCGGCGGTCGCCTGCCTTCGTCCGATGTGATATACTCCACCACAGAATATACCTCGGAGCATAAGGCTCTCAAAGTTACCGAAAATATCCGAACTCACAACCTTTTTTCTTTAATAACGTCTTTTGTGATTTGAAGGGGAAGTGATGCTATCTTCCGAAATGTCATAAAACGGTCTGAAAGAACCCACTTTGCCCTGCTAAAGAAGCAATAAGGCATTTGAGATGAGGACTCCTTCTTGATCCATAAACCGGATGTCTCGTGCTGAAGAATCCATCACCCGAAGCACTCTTCAAAACGGTGTTGTTCGGGTGGTGGATCCCCTTTTGTCAGAGGAGACGCAAGAGAGGTCATGCTCCGTCGATGCGCTCGACCTGCTTGACCCCTTTGACGGTGCGGAGTCTCTTGATAAGGGCGGTGAGGGCACTGAGGTTGTTGACATAGACCGTGAAGTAGCTTGAGAAGAGTCCGTCGGTCGAGTCTATTTTGAAGCTTCTCAAGGTGACGGCATCTTCCTTTGTGATCTGGCTCGTGATGTTGCTGACGATGCTGATGTCGTCGTGTCCCACGATGCGGAGGCGCACCTCATAACCACCTTTGCTCTGTCCCGTCCACTTGGCTTGGAGGATACGATAGCCATAACGCTCGAAGAGGTCGGGAGCGTTCGGACAGTCCATACGGTGGATGCGTATGCCGTTTTGGGAGGTGAAGGCGAAGACCTCATCTCCGAAGATGGGGTTACAGCACTTTGCCAGCTTGTACTCGATCCCCGAGAGGTTTTTGTCGATGAGGAGGACATCGCTCTGCGACGAAGACTCCTTGTCCGTCGGAGCGTGCATCACGAACGAGTCCGCACGCTCACGTTCGGTCGGCTCCACGACCTTGTTGCGCTCCTCAAGGGCAATCTTGTAATCATCGAGGACGGTGTTGATGTCCAACTTGCCCTCCGAAAGTGAGAGGAAGAAGTCTGTGATGACCTTGAAGCCCTTCTTTTTGATGAGTTTGACGAACGTCGCCTCGTCGTACTCCATCTTACGGTTTTTGATCCGTCGCTGTACCTCCTCCTTGGCATCCTTGAGGGCCTTCGCGGACTGTTCGCGGAGGAGCTGTTTGATCTTCACACGAGCCTTCGAGGTGGTCACAAACTGGAGCCAGTCGGGCTTGGGGCTCTGAGTGTTGGATGTGATGATGGAGACCGAGTCACCATTCTGGAGCGTGTGACGGATGGATACATTGCGGTCGTTTACCTTGCCCGATACGCACCTTGAGCCTATCTTGCTGTGGATGGCAAAGGCGAAGTCGAGCACCGTCGCCCCTTGGGGCAGCTTGATGAGGTCTCCCTTCGGAGTGAAGACATAGATCTCCTTGTCGTAGAGATCCATCTTGAAGTCCTTGATGGCCTCCTCTGCATTCGTCTCCTTAGACTCCAGCACCCTGCGAACACTCGTGAGGAAGTCATCCACACCGGCATCGGGCTTGATCCCCTTGTACCGCCAGTGTGCCGCCAGCCCTTTCTCTGCCACCTCGTCCATCCTTCGGGTGCGTATCTGTACCTCCACCCATTTATTTTCGGGTCCCATCACGGTGATGTGGAGGGACTCATAGCCGTTGGACTTCGGGATGGATATCCAGTCCTTGAGGCGGTTCGGATTGGGGCGGTACATATCCGTCACGACCGAATACGCCTGCCAGCACTGACTTCGTTCGCGAGCTTCGGGGGCATCGATGATGATGCGGATGGCGAAGAGGTCATAGATCGCCTCGAACTCTATGTTTTGCTTTTTCAGCTTGTTGCGTATCGATGAGATTGACTTTGTTCGTCCCTTGATGTCGAACCTCAGTCCCTCTGCCGTCAACCGCTTCTTGAGCGGTGTGATGAAGGCATCTATATAAGCATCACGCGAAGCCTTCGTCTCGTTGAGTTTGCGCTTGATGAAGCTGTAAGTCGTCCTGTCCGTGTACTTGAGACACAAGTCCTCCATCTCACTCTTGATCGTGTACAGACCCATGCGGTGAGCCAGAGGGGCATAGAGAAACGAGACCTCCATCGCCAGAGTACGTTGATCCTTCTCGGAGAAGTACACATTCGCCAGCCTCATCTGCACAAGACGGTCACCGATGAGGATGAGTATGACCCGCACATCGACGGCAAAGGAGAGGAGGAAGTGGCTGAAGTTTTCGCTCGTCACGACGGCATTGCGGTTGTACAGCTCCGACAGACGGAGGAGAGACGAGAGGAGATCCGCCACATCCGCACCGAAGTCTGCCTTGGCCTCCTCGACCGAGTATTTGCCTTTGAGCACGGCTCTGTATATCAGCACGACGATGACCGCCGATTGCTTGAGCCCGATCTCATCCACGAGCGCAATTGCCGACAACAGCGTACGGATGATACCATGGATGCCATAGCTGTCCTCATCATACACCCCCTCCGTGATTGCCTTCCGCATGACACGAGAGACCATGAGTCTCTGCTCCTCCGAGAGCCCATGATCCGAGCGGTACAAGTGCTTGACGAGGTCGACCCATGCCGACAAGTTGATCTTCTCCTTTATCCTCATACTTCTGTATATAATATATGTGTTAGGCCTACAAACAAAGGTAGTAAGTTCCCCCAAGAGTATCAAGGGGAAGGAGCTCCCCGGGCTACACTTTATTTGAGGGTGATCCCGGCCGATAGGCGGTTCCGAAATAAAGTCCTTGGAGGATCGAAATCAAGTTTAACGACTTTCGTCATCGAATCTTACGATCGTCGTCATCGAATCTTACGATCGTCGTCATCGAGTCTAACGACTTTTTTTCTCCTCCTATCATCTCCTTTATGACATCTGTCATCAGGGGAGGATTGGGGTTTTATGAATCCATGGGGATAGGTTAAATTTTCTTTCGTCTTTTATTTTTCTGTTACGATAATTTCGTATATTGGCGGAGTTAATTAACCACCGAATGAAAATGAAGACTATGAGAATACTCCTTTTGGCCTGTGCGCTTTCGTCACTATTCGTGAGCCGGACCTATGCGCAATATCCCAGGATAATGGATCCTTCTACCGTCAATCAGATCCCCAATGACACGGTCAAAAAAGAGATATTCGACCACACTTTGTGGCGTATTTATTACGATTATGACCTCGTGATCAACCCTCGGAGACCCACTGACACGAAGGTCAGCACCATCGGGCTGTTGACGGTCGGCAGACAAGCAAACACGTTCAGAGACTATTATGAATATCGTGTGGACTCGATGTCGGATGTAAATGCCAAGGCAGGAGTCCTTCTCTCCGAGTATATCAACGTCCTTCTGAAAGAGGGGCATAGAGCAAAGTTCGATCACATTGTGCTGTATGATCGTCGCACGAAGTCTTGGGTGGAGCAGGAGTCTGTGCCTTTCGAGATGCGTAGTCGATACAGTGAGGCTTCGCTCCCGATGCAGTGGACGATCATCGAGGGAGACACGGTGATCGCAGGATACAAGTGTCATGGAGCGACGACAAGTTACCGAGGCAGAGACTATGTCGCATGGTATACCGAGGAGATCGGGATGCCTTACGGACCATATAAGTTTTATGGCTTGCCGGGGCTTGTGATGAAGGTCTCGGACAGCATGGGACACCACATATTTACATTCAGAGGCATGGAGCAGGTGAAGGACTATGAGCCTGTCTACCTATCCTCTTCCAACCTCGTCTTGAGAGAAAGGGACACGCACCGAAAGATCCTCCGAAATGCACGAGAAAATCTGGGTAAGGTCGTCTCCGAGTCCGGGAGGGTACAAGCCTCCGAAGAGGATAAGGCAAAGAACACCAAAGGTAAGAGACCTTATAACCCCATAGAGTTGGAATGATCTGTGCTTTTTTGACACAGAGCCTCTCCAAAAACCGAAAAATACCAAGACTATGACACATATATCAAAAATCTTGTTGCTTATTGTACTCCCTTTTTTGCCGGAAATTCATCTCCAAGCGCAGACCATCAGAGTGGAGTCCAAAGATGGGACATTTAGATCCGATACTGTCGCAAAGCAGGTATTGGACTATCCCCTGTATCGGGTGTATTATGACTATGTCTGTGTCGTTCAGCCCGATGCAACCCCTTTGATGGGGCGTGAAGGTATGACTGTCCTTTTGATCGGAAAGCAGTATAATATGTTTCGGGACTATATGAGTCTCAGGAAAGACTCCATCTTTGATCTGAGTGCGAAGGAAAAGTGGCCTTCGGGAGAAGCCCTCAACATGACTCTGAATCTCGGTGCCAAGACGATGCCCGGTGTGGTCGTCTTCGATCGAAAGGCTAAGACATACAGCATGAATTTGCGTCTCCCTTTGAATGGTGAATATATCTACGAAGAGGCGGCAGGTGATATGGCATGGACACTTGTTCCCGGAGATACGATCATCTCCGGCTTCAACTGCAAGAAGGCTACTCTTGCCTACCGTGGACGATCTTATGTGGCATGGTACACCGAAGAGATCGATATGCCGTATGGACCGTATAAGTTCAACGGACTTCCCGGGCTGATAATGAGGATAAGGGATACCCAAAAGCATCACACCTTTACATTCGTGGGTATGACAAAGACGGCTCCCACAGACTTGATATACACCAATCCGAGAGCCTTTGGCTGTAAGCGTGAATGGATAAGAAAAAGTATCCGAAACTATTACGATGACCCTGTCAAGGGCTTGGAGGCTTCGGGGCGAGTCGTGATTACTGCCGAGGATAGAAAGGACATCAAGAGGTTGCCCTACAACCCCATAGAGTTGGAATGATGTATTGAAATTTGCTACTCCACCGTTTATGAAGAAATATAAGGTCGCATTCAAGGCTTTGTCGGTGCTCCTCCTTATCATGGGAAGCGAACTGCAAGCTCAAAACATCAAAATACAGTCTGATCAAGCGGGATTTAGTTCAGATACAATTGCTAAGATGCTACTTGACCTCCCTCAATATCGGATATATTATGAGTATCTCCATGTGCAGAATCCTAAAGCTAAGCCATTGATGGGTCGAAAGGGTATTACACTCCTTCTTCTCGGAAAAGAGAGATACAATATGCACAAGGATTACACCATATTTAGGAGCGACTCTATATTGGATGTTGGCGCAAAGCAGAATTGGCCTTCCGGTAAAGCTCTCAATATGGGGTTATCTATGAATAGAGAAGCTATAAGTCGGGATGTTGTCCTCACAGATCGTAAGCAAAGAGAGTTTATCATGGAGGTGTCAGTGCCTTTGGTGGCAAGATATACATACAAAGAATCGGCGAAAGACCTAAAGTGGCAACTCGTACCCGGAGACTCTGTCGTGTCGGGCTATAAGTGTAAAAAGGCGACAACAACCTATCGAGGACGTTCGTATGTGGCATGGTATACCGAAGAGATCGATATGCCTTATGGCCCTTATAAGTTCATCGGACTTCCCGGGCTTGTGATGAAGGTGGGAGACACACAAAGACATCATACTTTTACATTCGTGGGGATGACAAAGGCGACACTCACAGACCTCATATACAGTAATCCTCGTGCCTTCGGAGGCAAACGTGAATGGATAAGAAAAGGGATATGGAACTTTCACAACGAACCTGCAAAGGCATTGGAGGGGGATGGTCGATCTCAACTCACTCCCGAAGAAAAGAAAGACCTCAAGAAAACACCCTACAACCCCATAGAGTTGGAGTAATCTTTAGGATGAAACAATGACTTGAACTTTGAGTGTATGGGTTTTGGAGCTGTTGATGCTATGATATACATTCTCTTATACTTATAATGTTATGAAGATATTGCCATTAGTTTTGTTCGTATTATCTTTATTTTCTGTGACTTTTCGAGCAGAAGGACAGAATATTAAGGTTACTTCCGATGAAAAAGGAATAGATACAGATACCATACCTAAAACGGTATTGGACTACCCGCAGTATCGTGTATATTATGACTATGTCTGTGTGCTTCGTCCTGATGCAAAACCACTGATGGGTCGTAAGGGGATTACGGTCCTTTTCGTAGGAAAGGTGTACAATATGTTTAGGGACTATAATGGCTTCAGGGGGGATTCGATCCTTGACGTGGGAGCAAAGGAAAAATGGCCCTCAAACAAAGCCCTTAATATGGCTCTGAGCGTCGGACCTGAAACTACATACGATGTCGTCATCTTTGATCGAAAGAACAAGAAATACAGTATAAGCATTCGTGTCCCTTTTGCTAATCGATACATCTATGAAGAGCCTGCCAATGACATGAGATGGAAGCTTGTCCCGGGAGATACGATCATATCGAACTACAAGTGCAAGAAGGCAACTCTTACCTACCGTGGACGATCGTATGTGGCATGGTACACCGAAGAGATCGATATGCCGTATGGGCCGTACAAGTTCAACGGACTTCCCGGACTCTTGATGAGATTGAGAGACGATCAAAAGCACCATACCTTTACCTTCAGTGGGATTACAAAATCAAGATCCACGGACTTGATATACACCAGCCCGAGAGCTTTTGGCGGTAAGCGTGAATGGATAAGGCAAGCCGTAAAGAATAGTTGTGAAGACCCTACAAAGGCCATCATGGCAAGTGGTCGGATGACTCTGACCGAAGAGCAGAAAAAGAATAACAATAAACTCCCCTACAACCCCATAGAGCTTGAGTAAATCTTATGATGAAGCTAAAAGTCATCCTTCTTGTGCTCCTGCTATTGGGGAGTGCGATGCCCCTTTGGGCGCAGACTGCGACGGAGGGAGTCCTCAAAGTCACTGTCCTTGATGCCGGTGACAAACGCCCCGTGGCGGATGTCGTGTGTCGGGTCTTGTCTTTCGATGGGCAGATGGTGAGTTATGCCCTTACCGATGGTGAGGGCAGAGTCGAACTGCCCACGGAGAGAGGGATGGAGGTGTCTTTCTCACTCATCAACTACGCTCGGGTGAAATTGCCCATCGACGAACTGAGACGGCTCGGCGGTCGGGTCGAACTGACCTCGAAGCCCGAACAACTCCGCGAAGTGCAGGTCAATGCACCCCCTATAAAGCTTGAGGGGGATACACTCAAGTACAATGCCGGCTCGTTCGTCAGCAAGGGAGACAAGTACCTTGAGGACTTGTTGCGTAAGCTCCCCGGTATCACGATCTCAAAGACAGGACATATTTCGTACCAAGGCGAACCGATCAGCAAGTTCTACATCGAGGGGCAAGACCTCCTCGGGCATCGTTACAACCAAGCCACACGCAATATGTCTGTCGAAGCGGTGGCACAGGTGCAGGTCCTCGAAAATCATCAGAATGTCCGTGCCCTCAAGGGAAAGGTGTTCACAGACAAAGCCGCCCTCAACATCAAGCTCAAGGACTCGTACAAGGTGCGTCCTTTCGGAGAGGTCGCCCTCGGTGGTGGGGTCGCACCCGAGATATGGAACAACAGGCTCTTCACCGCCATCATTGGTCGGACGAATCAGATGATGATCACGGGGAAGATGAACAACAGCGGTACCGACCTTTCGACCGAAAACATCGAGCACTTCGACCTCTTCAACAGCGATCTCCACATCTCTGCACCCGAACCCTTCGTCTCACAAAAGTCGATAAACGTACTGCCGGACTTCGAGGAGCGTTTCCTCTTCAACAACGCCAAGGTCTGGAGCATCAATGATCTCCAGCGCACAGGGGAGACCTCACACATCCGACTCAACCTCTCGGGCTATGCCGACAAGATCCGCCGTGAGGATCACAGCATCAACAAGTATGGCGGTCCGATGCCGGTCGAGGTAGATGAACGCAACCGCTTGCTGAACAAGGCAGCGTCCTACAACGGTACGCTCTTTTACGAACTCAACTCCGACAAGACTTTCCTTTCCAATGAGCTTTCCGGGGTGCTATCCTCCGACATACAGGAGCGAGAAGTGCTTTTGCACGGCACATCGGAGATCCGCCAATCCTCGGACTTCGCCCCTCGTCACATCCAAAATACCTTCAATGCGACATTCACCCTCGGAGAGCAGATCTTCGTCATCAAGTCCCGCACCCGCTATCATCGCGATAGCGAGCATCTTGACTTTGTCACGGACAAGTCGCCAAACGCCATGGTACAAGAGCTCAAACGGCACTCGTGGGTAAGTCGTAATTTCCTCAACACATCCGTCCCGCTTTGGGGCAACCACAGGGTGGGGATGGAAGCCTTCTTCAACCTTGTCAGCCGTGACTTCGAGAGTGTTGTCGGGGTCGAGCCGAAGGGGCATGCTTCTTTTGGAGAGATAGAAGCGGGAGTGTCACCTTCGTACAGATGGAAGTATGCCAATTCGACACTGTCACTTTCCGTGCCATTGGGATACATCTCCACACGATTGGATATGGGGAAGGAAAAGGAGCGAAGAGGGTATTGGTTCGTGATGCCCCAAGTGGACTACCATCATCGTATCGGAGGGCTTTGGCAAGCATCGGCAAGGGCTTCGTTCCGCCGGGCGGGCAGTTATGAGTCTTTCTACGCTCCCGTTGCTCTGTATCGAGACTACCGTAGTCTTCACCTCCCCTTGCCTCTGTTGCGTGTCAATAGTTCGGCCTCCGCCTCTTCGACCCTCCGCTACAAGGATCTTGCCGAGATGCTCTTCGGGCACCTCCTGCTGACCTATACCGTGAGACAAAGGGAGGCCTATACCGATGTCCGACACGAGCAGTCGCAGTCCACGACAGAAGCCGTCCGTAGCTCGCACCTCTCCCACAGCTTCTTTGCCCTCATGTCGATCGACAAGACATTCACCGAGATAGGTCTCGGCATCAGAGGTACGCTCGACTACAACTTCAACAAGATGCCCGTATCTCGTGCCACCAAACGCTTCGATGTGTCTGCCCACATGTTGATGCCCGGTATAGAGGTGACATTTCGCAAGTGGGAAAACTCGATATTCAGTTACACCCTGACGTCTCCCATTTTCCGAGAAGTAAGCACATACAGTCCGAAAGGCCTCAACATACAGTTGCGCCGAGTCTTCTACACCTCCTTCGGTATCGGAGAGAAGTGGCAGGGCGGTGCCAAATGGCAACACTCCATGTCCCGAGGTATCAGCGACAAGTATGAGCACCACCACTTCTGCGATGCCTACCTCACCTACACTCCCACTCGCCGTGTCGACCTCAGTCTGAAGATCACCAACCTCTTCGATCACAACCGCTACTCTTCCTCAGAGATCAACGACATCGGCTACCACTCCTACGAAGTCTCTCTCCGCCCGAGAGAGTTCCTCCTCTCGTGCCTCCTCCGCTTCTGATGCGTTATGGGGGTAGATACAGACAGAGCCGAAAGTCCGTTCTCGGGCTTTCGGCTCTGCTTTAATCGACGACGGCGATGTCCTTGTGTGTTATCTTTGTATCGCCATGATACAACATTAAAGGAGTGTTCACAGTCCTTTGATCCACGCGACGATGTCGGTGAGGACTTCGGGGGAGATGGTCTCTTCTATCTTATGGTACTCTTCGACATGGCCGGTGGAGGCGTGCTGGAAGAGGTGATTGAGATCGGGATATTCTTTGATGAGGTTCTTGGGGTGGGAGGGTAAGAAGTTGCGAATTTTGGTGAGGTTGAGTGAGGCTCTGACTTGTGTGTCGAGACTACCGTTGATCGCCATCGTGGAGACCTTTGTGCCCCGGATGTCCTCGCTTGGGTCATAGGTCATGAAGAACGACATCCATGGAGAGGCTTTGAGTTTGTTGAGCTCGTTGAGGATGAACTCTTCCGATATCTCAGTAGCTCCCATCTTTTTTGATTGAGTGATCATCTGATCTCGAAGTATCTCTTCGCCCGCAACGCCCGGTGCTGCCAAGGCGATGACGAAATCTGCGACACCTTTGTGACCCAGCATGAATGCCACACTTCCACCTTCGCTGTGTCCGAGGATACCTACTTTGTCGAACCCTTCGTGCGCCCTTAGATATTCGATGCCTGCTTCTGCATCTTGTGCAAAGTCGGCTGTCGTCGCTCCCTCAAATCTTCCCGTGGATGCGCCTGTGCCTCTGTCGTCATAGCGAAGAGAGGCTATCCCATGGCGTGCGAGGTGGTTGGCGATGACGGCAAAGGGCTTGTGCTCGAATATCGTCTCGTCCCTATCCTGTGCACCGCTCCCGGTGACGAAGATAACGACAGATGGAGGGGACTTAGGGTCATGGTTAAGGGGAAAAGAGAGGGTGCCGCATAGTGTGGCACCCGCTTTAGGATTGGTAAATGTTACTTCTTTTGTCTCGTAGCGAAAGGGCGGCTTGGGGGTCTGAGGTCTCTTGACCTCTTCGGCTTTACCCTTGGTCAGATCGAGGGGGAAGACCATCCCGCTTTGTTTGAATGTCCCTTTGATGATTTCGCCCGAACGTTTGCCTGTGTACTCGATGGTCAGCATCGGGATGGCAATGCTTACGGAGTCTGCGCTGATGTGTCTGACAGTCATGGGGACATCTTTTGCAGATTGGGCAGGTACATCCATCTTGGCCACGGGTTTACCATCTTCGGTTGAGAACTTGAAGATGATTTCGAGTTTGTTGCCCATGACATCCAGTGTGCCTTTCCAGCTCCCGGCGATCTCTTGTGCTCGCATACTGCATACCGTAAACAGGAGAGCGGCTGATAGTAGAAGTGTCTTCATAATTAAACGAATTTGTAGGTAATGCCCTAAATATATAAAAAATGTCTGTGAAGACAATCATTTTGTCGACTACTGCCTGTGTATAGCTCTGAAAAAGTTCTTTTTGAGAAGATTGTCTTATATTCTGCTCAAGGATCGGGGGTGTCGGAAGGACAAATATTCAAGTCCGAAAGAACTTTATCCGAAAAATCTTGTACATTTGTGATAGACCCACAATGGTCTCTGTGCAGATGAAATACTTAGAGTGTTCATTTAGATTTCCTTATGATGCCGAGGGACAAGAGCATGAGGTGAGGCATGATGTCCTCTCTTACTATCTCGGCGAACTGGGGTTCGACAGCTTTGAATCGAAGGCTGACGAGCTCCTCGCTTATATCCCTCGGGAGGCCTATGATGAGAGTGTGCTCCGTACGATGCTTGACAATGCCTATGACGGAGATGATCGCCCCGCCTTCGTTGTCAAGGAAATGGAAGATAAGAACTGGAACGAGGAGTGGGAGCGCAACTACTTCCGTCCCCTTTGTATCGATGATGTCACGATACGTGCTACATTCCATACCGACAAAGTGACTACTCCGATGGAGATCATCATAGATCCTAAGATGGCATTCGGCACGGGCAATCATGCCACCACGGCATCGATGTTGCGCTTGATCAAGACAGTCTCTCCCAAGGGAATGTCCGTGATCGATATGGGCTGTGGCAGTGGCATCCTCGGTATCTATGCGATGAAGTTGGGGGCAAAGGAGTGCTTCGCCATCGATTTCGATGAGTGGTCGGTACGCAACGCCATCGACAATGCCGGGCTCAACTCCGTCACCCTCGATGTCCGTCACGGCGATGCCACGGTGCTGGCAGACTGTCCTGTCGTGGATCTTTTCGTCGCAAATATCAACCGTAACATTATCCTGGCGGACTTGTCCACATACCTCAAGCATCTCAAGCCGGAGGGGACTCTCCTCCTCAGTGGCTTCTATATCGACGATGTGCCTATGATCGATGATGCGCTCTCTGAGCATGGGCGAAAGATCGTCACAGTCTTGGAGGACAACCGTTGGGTCGGCTTGCTGTGCCGATAATCAATAAGTGTCTAACCAAAAATCACGAATATGAAAAAGTTGTTTCTAAGAGCGGTATTCGTCCTTGTGGCGGCTGTAGCCTTCTCCGGTTGTGCTGCCTTGTCGATCAGATCGACGCTCAACTCCCTCAAGCCCGGACTTTCTCGCGAACAAGTCATGGAAAACCGAACAATACAGTATAACCTCCATGCCACCGAGTTCGAAAATGACAGCTATGGCAATCGTATCGAACGCCTGATCTTCCGCCTTGAGGTCTACGATACCAATGTCCTTGTGGGACATGATTGGGTCACTCTTTGGTTCAAAAACGGAAAGCTTGTCGAAAAGCGAAACGAATTTGTACCTCTGCCTCCGGCATTTCCTCCCCTCCCGATACCTATTCAAAACAATAACAACAGTAAATAATAGACATCATCTGTTATGAAAAAACATATCATCACCACACTTCTTGTCATGCTGTGTGCCGTGGCATTGTCGAGTTGTGGTTCGAGCCGTCGTGTGCAGGATCCGAGACTTGAGCTCCGCCTTGAGAACGTCCGCCCCGGCATGTCGTTCAGAGATGTCATGATGAGCCCTTATATCAAGTATGATGTCTTCGACACCGAGTTTGAGATGCAGAGTGACAGCGTCCTTATCGACAGGCTCATCTTCCGCAGGGATACGTCGGGCAGAGACGGTGTGATCGGGATCAACTGGACCAAGCTCATCTTCCGTAACGGCATCCTTGTCCAGAAGATCAGCCGGTTCGAGGCCTTGCCTGCCCGTCCGACAAACCACAGAGATGGTCCGGAGACAAAGAACTGAGGAACCAAAGTATGAAACCTTTCGGACGAAAGTCTATCTATGCCAACAAGGTGCTCCGACGCTGGCGTTACCGAGCCGGACACAGTGTGCACTCCACCTTTGCCTTCCGTCTCATTCGGGAGGTCATGGCTCCGCCTTATCCCTATTATGCCGACAACGCCCTCAGAGCCAGGTATCACGCCAAGTCCGAGCAGGAGCGTAGGGAGGGGATCGGTCTTGACGTGGGCTTGTTGTGGTTCAGACTCGTTGCCCGTATGCACCCTTCGGTGGCTTATTATGCCCTCTCCAAGGGTGTAGATGATGCCCGACACTATGGTCTGTCTGCCGATGGGAGGATCAAGCATGCCCTCATGACGGGCGCACCGTACTCTCATCCGGGGGACGGACAGCGCACCATGCTCATCTGTGATCAGGTCGACGAAGCCCTAAGCTTCCTCACCCACTGTTTGCCCGATGATGAGGCCGTGGTACTGATCTCCGGGATCCGTCGGGACAGGGCAAGTTACTCCGCGTGGCGAACGATGATCCGCAACCTCGACCAAGGTATCGTGCTGGATGCCTACGACTGTGGCGTCATCATCAACCGCAACAAACATCTGTCCGTATATCGTGCAGCATACTAAACTCTTAACAATGAAACACCAATCTTGAATGGAAAAGAAAAGTAAACTATACACCAAGACCGGCGACAAAGGCAAGACCTCTCTCGTCGGTGGGCAACGAGTCCCGAAGTCTTGTAACCGTCTCGAAAGTTATGGCACGGTGGACGAGCTCAACTCCTTCATCGGTCTCCTCATGGCTTACTTGCCCAAGGAGGATCGAAATCAGGAGACCTTGAAGTTCATCCAACATAAACTCTTTACCGTCGGAGCCTATCTCGCCACCGATAATTCGCAGCCCATGGACTTCGAAGTCCCCAGTGGCATCACTGCAGAGACGATCAAACGTATCGAAGGTGAGATCGACCGTCTCGATGCCGCTGTGCCTCCCATGAAGCTCTTCATCCTCCCATCGGGAGGGAAGGCTACAAGCGCAGCACACATCTGTCGTGTCGTTGCTCGCCGGGCAGAGCGATGTATCTACCGTGTGGTGGACGAAGGTGCTGAGGTCGAGGATGGTGTGTTGAAGTTTGTTAATCGTCTTTCGGATTACTTCTTCATCCTCGCACGAAATCTTGCCCGAATGGAGTCAGGCGAAGAAATTACGTGGGATCAGACTTGTCAGTGATGAAAAAAATCTTACTTTTGCAGACTGAAATAGAGTGCTATTGAATGAATTATTAACCCTAACCAAAACGAATCGACGCTTTATGTACTGGACATTAGAACTCGCTTCAAAACTCGACGATGCACCATGGCCTGCGAGCAAGGACGAACTCATCGACTATGCTCAACGCTCGGGCGCACCCCTTGAAGTCATCGAAAATCTCCAAGAGATCGAAGATGAGGGCGAAATATATGACTCCATCGAAGACATCTGGCCGGACTACCCAAGCAAGGAGGATTTCTTCTTCAACGAGGAGGAGTATTGAGAAGATCAAAGAAAACAACTAAAAACGACCATTGAGAAAGCCAATGCAATAGGCGGACCAATCCGAACTGAGATTGGTCCGCCTATTGTGTTTCGGTGCTTCTCCTCCGATGATGGTGTCGAGGCTCTTCACCGGTGCAAAAAAAGTCGTTAGACTCGATGACGAAGGTCGTAAGATTCGATACATCGAGTCTAACGACCTTTTTTGTTGCCTTCCATGACTTTTGTGGGATGGCAGTCCGACGCTTCTGATGGCTTGAAATGAAAGAATTTAGGCTGCCGACCTTTGATAACCCATTGTTTTGTGTACATTTGCGATAGAACGTATTAGATATTTTCCACATGATAAGAAAGCATATTTTACGATGGGTTATGGGATGTGCCCTGATGGCTTGCCCCCTCTTGGGGTCGGCGCAGGAAGCCAAGGAGACAGAGTATGAGGTAGAAGTGGTGCGTGGCTATGAGGCTTTGGATAAGGAGCAGGTGGACAGTGCCTTTGTGTACTTCTCTCGTGCGCTTGCCTTGATGCCCAAGGCTCCGACCAACTACATGCTCCGTAGCAACCTTGCCGAGATACACCTCGCTCGTCGTGATACGACCCTTGCACTCAAGGAGATGCACGAGGCAATCTCTTTACAGCCCGACCTCATCGCTCTGAGGGAGCGTAGAGCGGAGATCTTGGGCAAGTTGGGGCGTTATGACGAAGCCCTCTTCGACTATGATCGTATCGTGGAGATCAACCCCAAGCGAGAGCTGTCGCTCTTCAACCGAGCCTTGCTCAAGACCGATATGAAGCTCTATGATGCTGCCATCAAGGATCTTGAGACGATCATAGAGGCGAATGAGAAGGCCTATCTCCCTCGCATTGCCCTTGCTTCGGCCGAGCTGAAGAAGGGCAATCCCGAGAAGGCGGAGAGGATCTACCACTTCCTCATCTCCTCTTTCCCGAAGATCCCCGTGGCCTACCGTGAGCGTGCACGACTTTATATTGCTCAGGATCGCAAGGCTCTTGCGCTGAAGGATGTGCGTGAGGTGATGAAGTACCCTGAGCGTGTCACGTATGAGGATTATCTCCTGCGTGGACGGATATGGACGATGTATGGGGAGGGGAAGGAGGCTCGTCTCGACTTCGACAAGGCCCGACAGATGGGGGCTTCGGAGGAGGAGGTCAGGCAGGCTCGAAAGTTGAAATGATGGTGTAGTGACTAATCCCCAAAAAATCGGATAGAGATATGAGATACAAAGTTGTCAGTCTGCTCGTCATCTTATCACTGTTTGCCGCTCTCTTGTGGCGCGTGGGAGCTGCGACCCGCAGTACGATCCTCGGTCCCGAAAGACTTACCAAGAGTGCAATCATGAGTGATAAAGAGAAAACAGACATACTTCCGCAGATGCTTGCGCTCAATAGGTTGAGTGCAAATTACAACAGAGTCATCAGAGAATATGACGAGGAGGCGACTTCGACAGATACCTTGAAGTGGGGCTACGAACGGACGACCGAAGAGGTGATGGCGACCTTGAGAGGTCTGCTGGCACAGCGAAAAGTTCTGGCTCAGCTCCCCGTCAAGGATCTCATCTATCAGATACAGGTGCGGAGAGCTCAGAATATCTTTCTGTATGGAGATATAGACAAGATGAGCCACCGGTATGATGCTGTCTTGTCGACGCTGATGAGGTTTTGGGAGCTTGTCCGTTACAGTGACTCCGAATACTCACTCAAGGAGAAGATGGATGCCTTTGTCGCCGACGAAATCTCATCCGCTTGTGGTGAGGGCTTCTATGCCGAGGGCTTGGTGCTGTGTGAGTTCTTGTGTGGTAAGAAGAGCCGAAGCGATGAGAGGATCAAGGCTCTGGAGGGCTTTCGTCCCCTTTTCGAGGGCAAAGATGAGGAGGTGATGATCGACTTCCTTATCCTGCGGGAGCGAGAATGGGAGAAGGTCAGCGATCTGAAGAGTCAGGTCTTGTCGTTCGACGCGAGTGCGGAGGATGAGCGGGCTTGGGTGCAAGCAGAGCAGGCTCTTGTGCGTGGATATGAGAGGTTGGTACAGAAGTTGACGATCTCGGATTATAAGAAGCGCATCAATGCTGCAAAAGCGGAGGTGTTCGCTCCTGTCGGTAGGTTGGCTCTCAAGGATTATGAGGCCGGGGACGGGTCTGTTACGGTGCAGGTTGTGGCCATCACCGATCAAGAGGTGGAGGTGAAGAGCCTGCGGACAAAGTCCTCCGGTTGGTATGAAGAGGGAGGGAGACGGACTTCTGCTCGGGTCCTTGCGCCCAAGGCGAACCGTGTCGTTCGGCAGAACTTTAGGGAGGCTCTCTCCGGGACGGGGCATTATCATTATACTTTGGGACATAAGTCGTCCGACAGATATTTCGACAGAGAGACCATCACTCATGATCGTCTCAGGGTGATGGATCATGGTCTGGACGATCGTCACGAATTCTTTGCTCTGGATCCCCACGATGGCAAGCCGATAAAGGGCGTGAGGGGGATACTCTATGATCGTACCGAGCAAAGAGAGATCAGCACCGTGATTTTCGATGACAAAGGGCATGCTTCGGTCTTGAGGCAGACGGAGGATATGTATCTTGTCATCAAGGACGATCGTCTTGCGGATGACAAGTACAGGTCATACATATATCGTATCTATGACACGAAAGTCATAAGAGAGATGCGTAGGGAGGTCAAGGTCTATACCGACAGACCGATCTATCGCTATGGTCAGGTGGTCAAGGCGGGGTTGGTGTTTTACAATGATAACCCCGAAGGGTTTGAGATCGTGCCGAATCACTCGGATCGGGTCATCATCTATGCCGACATCGATGGCAAACGCACGAGGTTGGCGACCATGCCGATCAAGACCAATGCCAACGGTGTGGCGGAGATTGCCTACGCACTCCCGAAGGATGAAGCATACACGAATTTCGTTGTCGCCACTGAAGGGGCGTATCAGACACAGTACTACATCAATGTCCAATCCTATAAGCTCCAGCATCTTCAGGTCCATATCGACAGCATCCCTTCGGGTTATGTCATCGGTCGACCCATGATCATCCATGGCCGGATGACCGACCTCAACGGACACCCATCTTCGGGAAGAGTGACGATCTCCTATGACACGGATAAGTCCGAGAAGACGATATCCCAAGACGTCGATGAGAGCGGTCGTTTTGAAGTTCGGACACTGCCCATATCCGACCTTAGGAGCTACTACCGAGACTATCTCAGGGTCTCTGCCATAGATGCGCTCGGTCGTATAGCTACGACTTCTCTCGGTATGCAGAAGGACAGCACAGATCTGCCACTGAGTGCAGGTGCGCTGATCTCCGTGTCTGCTCTCGACAAGGCCGACTTCACGCTTGGTACGGAGTCTCAACCCTATGCCAAGCTCCCCCTCGGTGACCTCGATCGATACAGTGTTTATGCTTATCTGAAGGGTGCTCAGGGAGAAGTGGTGGAGCTTGGCCGACTGCCCATCAAAGGCAGTAAGACCTTCTCGATGCCGACCCTCAAAAGTGGGGCATATACCCTTGGGCTGAGAGCTACCGATGGCTATGGAAATCAAGTCGTCAATGAACTGAAAGAAGTGTATGTCTACGGTCGAAAGGACAAGCACCCCCCTGTACCTATGCCGCTATGGGTGATGCCTTACAGCCCACAGGAATCTAACCCCAAAGACCTGCTGATACGTGTCGGTAGTTCGCATGACCTATCCATCTTGATGATTGTCAAGGATAAGGAGGATATCGTTCATTATGACATCATTCGTGCCGATAAGAACATGGTTACGGTGCGTATCCCCCGAAGATTCCTTTCCGGAAGTGAAGCCAAGGTGACATTCTCCACGATAAGGAATGGAGACACGTTCAGAGAGGAGTTGGAGATACCCCTTCAGCGTCAAGAGGATGCCAAGGGTGTCACCATCGAACTATTGGACGAAAATAAGACCTTCGTGCCCGGAGCAGAAGTATCGCGCAGATATATCATCAAGGATGGCGGTAAGCCATTGACTGATGCGGCCGTCCTTGTGACAGTCTTTGACAAGGCCGTACTTGATGTCGCAGGAGGTCGCTCTTTCTGGCAGAAGATCTCTCGTGTCTTCGAGTTCTATGGGCAGCCTCGATTGGCAAGTGTCAGAGATATGGGTATGGAGGTGCAGACCATGAATGTCGCTTCGCTCGAGATGGCCACATCCCGAAGTGCACCGATGGCCGCCAAAGGAGGAGGCTTTGATGAGGTCGAGATCGAGACGCGTTCCGACTTCTCTGAGACGGCTTACTTTACCGCCCTCCTGACGACGAATGCCAAGGGAGAGGTCGACTTCAAGTATTCGTTGCCACACACTCAGACGAAGTATGTCGAGAAGGTGTTTGTCTTCGATAAGAAGTTGGAAGCACAGGAGATCGAAGACCACCACTTCGATGTCTTTGCACCTGTGTCTGTCGAGATCAATCTCCCACGCTACCTCACCCGAGGAGACAAGATGATCGGCGAAGTCCTTCTGCGCAACACACAGAAGATCGCTCTTCCGATCTCGTATCGTGTCCTCATCGGCGATGACGAACTCACTTCGGGTACCCAAACGGTTGCGGCTGAAAGCGCAACGGCTGTCCGTTTCGAACTCCTGCCTGCACACCTCATCGGAGACAGTCTCTCGCTCACCGCACAGATCATCACCGATGGCTATTCGGATGCTGTCAAGCGGACGATACCGTTACGCTCACATCTCATGGAATACGGTGTTGCCGTACCATTTTCTCTATACAAAGGTACTCAGGTCAGGCTTGACCTGCCCAAGTCGGACAAGTTCAGTTCTGTCCCCAACCTCTTTGCCTACTTCAATCCCACCAACCTTGTTCTCACTCGCCTTGCGCAAGAGTACACCATGTCGATGGAGCACAGTGTCGATCAGTTGTCCATCTATGGAGCACTGCACCACTTCGTTGTCTTTTCCAACATCAGGGCACTCTTCCGCACTCATCCCGAGGTGAGAGCTTCGATCGTTGAGGCACTGCCCGATCTTCACGAAGCCGCCAAGAGAAGTCCATCCGTCGATCTCAAGTCCGATCGCGGACACTTCATGTCACAGAGACTGACCGATCCACGCACGTTGGTGTATTTCTATGATTTCGTTACCGATGATCATCGGCTCGAAGAGTATCTCAAGCACCTCACGAAGAGGATCAAATCCGCTGTCCATGCCGATGGTGGGTGGACTTTCGTGCGAGGATACCCCTCTACATGGCTTACACTTTATGTCCTCAAGATGCTCGGTGACGCCCCCGAATCCGAGCGAGTGTCAAGGCTGTCCAAAGAGATAGGAGAAGCCTTCGCTTTTCTGGACAAGGAGTATAAGAAGGAGCGAAATCGTTATCTCAGTCTCATCGATTATGCTGTCATCCGTCATGCTCACGGTCTTGACATCAAGACGATGGACAAAGCCTTCACCTCTCGTCTGAAGGAAGAGGCCGACACCGCACGTAAGGGCTACCGCAACTTCTGGGTCAGCGCTCTCCTTCGCTATGGCAGGTTTGCTCGCATTTATGGTGATGTCAAGCACAACAGCGAGGTGCAGACCTTCATCGACGATATGAGCCGTCACACCTTCAGCGATAGCGAACAAGTCGGCTTCGAGCTGTACAAACAAGCTCGGGACAAGATGCTCCTCTCCGAGAACGTCATTGCCCTTCTCCTTCGCCACAAGCAAGGTGTCATCTGGGACGATACTTACTCCATCGAAGCCATCAAACTCCTTCTCACTCATGTCACACCTACCAAGGTCGATCGGGGTGCGACCCTCGTCATCGACGGCAGGGTGACAGCTCTCACCGATGTCGAGCGAGCCATGGGTTTTGTCACACGACAACTTGACGGTGTCGGTAGTAGTGTAGAAGTCGCTTTGGATCAAGGTATCACCACCGATTTCTTCTTCGGAGGGGTTGTCTATCATGTCACTGAACCGATGGTCGAAGTCACACCTACGGGCGAACATCTGAAGGTCTCCAAGGAAGTCTTTGCTCGCCGTGTTCGGGACGAGGGCAAGACCGCCATCGTTCCCGTGACCATCGATGCTCCGGCATTCAAGGGCGAAAAGCTCATCGTACGCTATACTGTCGAAACGAATAGAGACCTCTCTCTCGTCACCATCCGAGACGATCGTCCGGCAGGGAGCGAACCGGGTTACAACCTCAACGGCTACAAGATCTCCGATCGAGTTTGGTGGGCTTATCGCCGCACCGAGAGTGCCGACCAACTCTTTGTGGACTATATCCCGAGAGGGCGACACGTCTTCGAACTCGAAGCCACAGCCACCACCGAAGGGGCATTTGTCTACGGACCGGCCGAGGTCGTCTCCTACTATGCCCCCGAGTTCAGAGGCAATAGTGCCGGCGGTGCACTCTCAGTCGTTCCACACAAGCGCAAATAGCACTGCTCTCACAAGATAGTGGACTGTCTCCTTCGATCTTTCACGAGGTCGAAGGAGACTTTTTTTGTGGATGCAAAGATAATACCACGACTCACCGAGTCGGTCGATTACCGTCGGTTATCGTCGGTTATGGATTGAAAAAGACTACTGCTATCTGCTAGCATTTTTTAGGCGTAAACAACGATCACAATTTATCGAACTCTAAGGATTTCGGATAGCTCCTCTTCATGCCTAAGTATGTTTATGGTTTTAACAAAGATGCCCTTATGAAACAGGTACATATTGTACATCCAAGAGTCATTTTCTTTGATAGCCCCATTTGTCAGCTCTGAAATAAACTTTGGAGAATATTTGTAAACAAACTTCGTTTTGTAGGCTTTTGAGTCAGCTACATAGCAAATAAAATCATTTGATGACTTGCTAAATAGATTATTATCAAAGTAGAATGATAATATAATAGGCTCTGCCCCATATTGAGTACATATATCTAAAAAAGTTTTGATTGGGATGCATATTTCTGAAGGACAGTCAGGAATGTATTCGTATAATAATTGATATTCACTCCTGCTGTTTAGGATAATATTTTTTAGTGTATTGGCAGATACTACGTATACAGAATCCGGAGTTGCTATGTGTTTGAATTTTCCCGTCGAAAGGGAGGCTAGTCTGACTACCCTCTCTTTATGCTCTTTAGACAAACTCTTGTATCCATCAGTTAATCCTTTGATGCTAATGCAGGAATAACTGAGAAATAAAAAGAACGATAATGATAAGAATATTTTTTTACTCATAGTTTTTAAAAGGAGTTCTATACCCACCAAACTTTTCTATATTCTTTGAAGAATTTGTATTCTTCACTTTCTGTGAGTTTTCCTGCTTTAAATGCGTTTTTACCACTGTTGGATATTTCAAGATCTCTCAATGACAAGAGAAAGTTCTTCTGGTTTAAAGGACGGCTTTTCTCGTAATTCTATTGTGATATGTTTTTTCGATTTTTATCCACCTTGATTATTGCATTTTGATTTTGTTTGGGATGTGTATTTCTTTAATAGACTTGCAAGGGTTTAAAGAAAAAACAACAAGCTAGCTGTAATGCATAAGAAAAGTTTTGCTTTTATATTGACCTTGTTTTTGGTTAAAAAAATAACCGCAGTAAAGATAATAAAAAAGTTACGAGTGGAATGTTGCATTCAGTTTTTTTGAAATAGGTATATGTTAGCCTTAATGTGAGTTCGATGTGAGAAAATATTTTTGTATATATGTTTGTAAATCAGTCTCTCTATATCAGGTTCTTCATGGGGAGCCTGAGTTGAAGAATCATTTTTTGTGGCGTTATAGTTAAGTAAAAAAGGTATTTGATAGTAATATAACGTTAGTTTGATCTAAAGAAATCCGCCATGAGGTGAATAAGTGGCTGTAAATTAGTTTGTTTTGTGTGTTCTTGGATCGAGAAGATATTCGCTTGGAGGGAGTTTGCGCTCATATGGACTTTTGTTATTGTAAACTTAAAAGCGGTAAACTCGGAGTAGATTCATATGCCCTTTGGGTACGAAAAGGTAAGATCTGTCGGTATGTTTACAAGAAGCATATCCTGCCAGATAAGCAGGGTTTGATAGAGATGGTAATTACAATCCCTATCAGCTGTGCAGACACTGTCGCATTTCCTGATTTTGATCAAAAAACAAGTTGTCACTAGGTCTGTGTGTCGGTCAACAAAGGGTGTTTTGTAGTAAAGAGTCTGCCTTAGGTTTGAGACTATATCTCTTCGATCTTTCAGGAGGTCGGAGGAGACTTTTTTTGTGGATGCAAAGATAATACCACGAGTCACCGAATCGGTCGATTACCGTCGGTTATCGTCGATTACAGTCTGAATGAATTACTTGTTTGCTCTCTTGTTATTGAAAATAATATGTGACTTAAAACCATAAAATCTGGTTGTGGCGTATTTTTATTTTGGACCAACCTATTCATTGCGTTATGACTTTGTGTTAGTTTGGTATGGGGAATTCTGACTGAGGAGCAGATAAAAAGTCTTCAAGTCTCGGAGCCTGTCATGCCTTCCTGTCAGTCATTTGGTTCTATGAGCAGTATTATGATTGTCTGATCAAAAAAACTTTTAGAACTCATTTGAAAAGCAAAAAAATCAACTACATTTGTCTTACCTAGGGCAGTATGTTATTGGAATTTATTCTTGTCGTTTTTTTCAGATGCTAATACGCAAATAACTTATTTCTTCCTTAACCTCTAATCCCGAATAACGGCCGGTCAGATCAAGCCGAGTCAGTTGTAGATAGTACAAAATCGACTCTCTAGGGGAGCAAAGGACATATCACTCTTCTCCTCTTGAATAAACCATAATAAAAGTATATATCTATGAAACGATGTGACAACCTTTTGCATTTGTGCATATCTCACACGCAGAAAAAGAGCGGTCTGATTTTGTTCTGCTTACTGCTTTGTGTTTGGACAATGGCTTGTTCCTCTGCCGGTAAGTCTGAGCAAGGTTCTATCAATTTGGAGAGGCTGGAGAAAGGGGAAGATATAGATACTTTACCTCATCATTTATGGCGGTATGTTGCCGTACCTAAGGTCGGTCTATATGCATCTGCTGACAGCACGGAGCAGCCCATCTTGTTTATGTCCTATGGTAGTCAATTGGGTCAAGCAGAGGTGAAAGGAGCTTGGACTCTGATACATTTTTACTTATACTATGAGCTGGGGGAATTCATGGGGTATTACAAAGCCTGGGTGCCGACAAATGCCATAGCTCGGGTAGAAGATATGCGTTTGACAAACAGCTTGGTACAGGTAGAGCAGAATCCTGTCGATGGAGATATTCTCCAAGAACAATTATTTGATGTGGAGCTTATAGATGAGTCGGTGTTCGTAGAAGCCAAGAGGCGAGAGATCCCTCGCATTCAGGGGGAGAAGTGGACACAGTTCCCCCTGACAATAACTCGCTCCAGTAGGACGATGACCATAACAGCCGAAGAGGCTACTAATGAATATGACGGTTTGGGCTACATCAAGGAACTTGATTTATACTACAATCTAGTCTGTGGTAATCGTTACTGCCGTTGGGATCTCTTCCCTTTTGACGAAGACCGTGTCGAAGATTGTAGTGTTAGCGCCCCTCCTCTATGCTCCCCCAATCAGAAATGGCTCTATGACGAATATTGGGAGGAACCAACTTCTCTAGGAGCGGTCCTGATCGAGGATGGAGAGGCGAAGCGAGGAATTCAGTGTCGCTTCCCCTATTGGAGAGCAACGGTTGGGTACCGTTATGGGGACAAATTACCCTTTATGGATGCGGAGGGTTGGATTTATCTTGAGGTCTGTCCCTCTGTGGATAATCTGATGCTTATGGAAGAGGAAATTCCTCACTCATTTCTACGTATCCGCCTCAAGGAGTCTGTAGCTCACTAGACTTAATTGTCTTACCCTTCTTGATGTCTTGTAGGAGGTATTGCTTAGCGGTTTGAGAGGTTGGGTAATGGGGGATAGAGCATAGGCTTACAGGTCGATAAGAAGTGATTAGGACTATTGTTGGCGTTTCACGATGTGTCACTGCCTTCAACCTCTCATCAATGGATGTGGCGTTTATTTGTTCCCCTCCTTGTTATTGTCCGACACAAATATCGAAGCGATGTAGGCAGTGAATGTGCCGAAGAGTCCGACTCCGGCAGTCATCAGGAACATTGCGATGATGCGCCCCTCTGTTGTCACGGGGAACTTGTCTCCATAGCCCACCGTGGTGATCGTCACGTAAGCCCACCAGATGGCATCTTCGGCCGTCTTGATGTTACTCTCGGGATCGGTCTCTACTTGGAGGATGGCGATCGACGAGAAGATGATGAGCAGGATGGCGAGGATCGTTGCGGAGGTGAACGCCCCTTGGGACTTGTTTTGGAAGATGTAGGTCACAAACTCTTTCGTTGTCCTGAAAGCTCTCAATATCCTTAGCAGTCGGATGAGTCTGAATACCCTGCCGAACCTCAAGAAGTCTATCATCGGTATGCTCGAAATCAAGTCGATCCATCCCCAGCGCATAAATTTCCACTTGTCCTTTGCGTGAGATAATCTGACGCAAAAGTCGAAAAAGAAGAAGATACAGATAGCGATGTCGATGTAGTTCAGCAGCCTCGATGTCTCCTCAGGCAGCTTGAATGTCGTGTCGATGATCAGTGCGCAAAGGACGTAGATCGACAGCACAAGGACTGCCGTGTTCAAGAACCCGAATTTATGTTTGCAATGCTCCTCCATTTTGATGTTGTTATGTTTTTCGGTCACCTCCCCCTCATCGGCAAGAGGGTAAAAATCCCTCGTCTATATAGTGCTCATGGCGGGTCTCAAATACACTGTTGCCACAGAGTGAGAGTTACGCCTGCAAAGGTATAACATTATCTCTCTTTTTAGAAAAAATCCGAACGAAGAAGCGGGGGAGATATAAGGAAGATCCCTTGGGGGCGACAAGAAGGCTTCCGAACGGAGAGGTCAGTGCTCTTTTTTATCCGTCTTATTCGGGCAGAAGTGGCATAAATAGTCTGAGCAATACGGTCAAAATCAGTAAGCCTATAAGAGCACGTTTTGTGGAAATGATATTGGGAGAAAGTATGCTTGCCGGTAGTGAAAGGCCGAATATGATGACAACCTCTATGAGATTGGACAAACTTTGGGCGCCTATCCCTATCCCCGTGAGCAGGAACCAGAGTGTGGAGGGGAGGACGATGATGGCTATTTTGGAGAGTATTGCTTTTATCATGATTTCGACGAGGAGACCTCGGATGGGCTTTGTGTTATAAGGTGATGCCTTGACAAATATAGGCATAAGAATTAGGCTTTTATGTCTTTTGGCTCCGAATAATGTATGAGTTTGGAGCAATGTTTTTGGGGATTTACAAGAAAACATCGTTCGTCCCCAATAGTCCCGATTGCTCTGCTTACATTCTCTCTTGTTGCGCAGAGAGAACTCTCGTGATATTTCTTGAAAGTATCTTTATCAGCCCTCGTACCTTGCAGGATTATCGAGACAAGGACATTATTCCCTACACCCAAATCGCTGGCAAAATACTCTATCGCCTCTCTGACATCAACCGATTACTGCAAGAGAACTATCGGGAATAAAGATTTCGCAAGAGGATGATCTCCCCTTTTTTCGTCTTTCTAATTGTAAATGAGTAACTTTGTGGCAAACCCTATAATGTATGACTTATGAGACAGAAATTCACTTTAATCACATTGGGAGTAACAGACTTTCAAAAGGCATTAGCTTTCTATGAGGGCTTGGGATGGAAGAAGTCGGAACAGAGTCAGGAAGCCTATGCCCTATTCCCTCTCGGTGGAATAGTTTTGGGACTGTATCCACTGCAGGAATTGGAAAAGGATACTACATTAAGTCATCAGCAGACATCCTTTTCGGGCATGACAATCAGCTATAATGCCATATCAGAGGAAGAAGTCGATACCGTGATGCAGGAAGCCGAACAGCTCGGGGCAACTATCGTGAAACCGGCACAGAAAGTATTTTGGGGCGGTTACAGCGGCTATTTCAGGGATTTGGACGGCTATGTGTTCGAGGTAGCCTACAATCCTTTTTGGCAGATTGACAACGAGGGAAACCTTGTTATATAGTTCGTCAGATGCGATGACCAAAGAGCAGGCCATTAAGGAACTAACGGTAATTCCCGGGATAGGAAAATCGCTTGCAACCGACTTGTGGAATATCGGAATATCCTCCATTGACGACTTGAAAGACAAAGACCCTGAAGTACTCTTTGCTTTGTCCAACGACTATGCCGGAGTGGTGCAAGACCGTTGCGTATTGTATGCTTTCAGATGTGCCGTTTACTTCGCACAAACACCGCCGGAGAATCGGGAAAAGGAAAAGTTGAACTGGTGGTTTTGGAAGGACTAATACATTGCTTAGATGTAAAACATTGTAATACAAAGCATAAGCATCGTAATAGCAGAAAGATGAGTTGCCGAATACTCTTCTGTTGGTTACCTTCTCCTACCTCTTCATTACCATTCGAGGAATGGACTAACGATTTGGTAATGGAACTTCTGGATAAATCCACACTTTCTGCACTTTAGCCCGCTGTGCAAACCTCTGTATGTGGCGCAAATCAGCTTCATTTCCATTTACTTACCTCTCCCGCTACCTAACCCCCCTTCCACTAATAGTTCCTAATCCTCGTAAAAAAACTCCGAGACGGTTATCCCAACCATCTCGGAGAAAAAAGTACAATGTTCTGACCTGACAACAGGTCTCTGTTAGAGAAATATTAATCTTAGTCCTATGTTTCTTTTGCTTATGACAAGACGTAGAAGAACAGCATGAACCATCCTATGATGAGGAGGATCTTGATGATGATGTGGAATGGAGTCTTGAGGATCACACCTATGGGCACGATCAAGATCGCCAGACCGAGTAAGAAGAACAGGATCCCACAGAGGATCATGAGCGGTATGATGACGATGCTCAAGAGCCCCAACCCTCCCGCAAACATGTAAGCGATGCTCTCTAAGATATGCTCGGGATCATCGATGCTGTAATAGCCTGCCCTGAAGCCTTCCACCAAGTCCGGCGAAATGAGATAGAGGAAGCCGAAGCATAGTGCAAGTGCGATGATGATCCCGAGGATCCCCCAAAGCCAGCTTGTCCAAGATCTTTTGGGCTTCTTCTCGGCTGTCGTCTCACTCTTTTCGTAGCCCAGATTGTACTTCGTGCGCACTTTAGAGAAGCCATCGGAGATCTTGTCGCCGAAGTCCTTGGACTCCTCCGAGATCTTTTTCCATATCGCATCGGGGGAGACGGCCTCGCCCTTCATCTCAAGTCGCTGATTGACGGTGATCGCAGGGTCGATAAAGATGGCGCAGGCGATGTAGAAGACGATCAAGAAGAGCGTGATCGGTGTGAAGAGCAGGAATATGAACACAAGTCTCAATACCCATACATCGATATTGACATATGCCGCAAGTCCTGACAGTACCCCTGCCACCCATTTGTTCGAGATGTCGCGGTAAAACTTCCTTTGGACCTTCTCACGCTCCGGCTCCGAGGTTGTCTCGGTATAGGTCGTTCCTGCAGTGCTCGAGGTCTCTTCGTCGGTGTCGATGAAGTCGCTCATGTCTCCCATGCGGTGGATGACCTCCGAAGTGATGTCTACGGTGATGACCTCATGACCGAGGCGTTTCTTTTCGGCAAAGAGTTCGCTGATGCGGTTTTCGATATCGTCGGTGATCTCTCCATCGGGATCGGTACGCTTGAAGTAGGCTCTCAACCCGTTGAGATATTGCTCAAGCATCATGTATGCGTCTTCTTCGATCTGGAAGACACGGTTGGCAAGATTTATCGTAATCGTTTTCTTCATAAAGCGATGATATTTTCAACATTATCGGTGGGTGTGTTTTCGTCTTGAGGGATACCTTGCATGAGGAGATCCACGGTGTTGCGTATCTCGTGCCATGCGGAGTGTAGTTCGGAGAGAAACTCCTCGCCCTTCTCCGTGATCTTGTAATACTTACGGGGTGGCCCCTGTGTGCTCTCCACCCATGTGTACGAGAGAAGTCCTGCCGTCTTGAGACGTGAGAGGAGGGGATAGAGCGTGCCTTCGACCACAATCAACTCATTTTGCTTGAGTGCGTTGATGATGTCGGTGCTGTACGCCTCTTTGCGGTGAAGGATCAGGAGTATGCAGTACTCCAAGATCCCCTTTCGCATCTGGGACTTCACTTTTTCTACTGCTTCATTCATTATCAGTCGTTTAGATGGTGTTTAGTATTCACTGTGATGTGTTGTTCAGTTCCTTACTTGCCACAAAGGTATATAATTTTTTGTACTTTGCAATACAAACTACATAAATTTTTAACTGAGCGTTGTTTTTCATGCCGATAGCTGTCGACAGAGGCAGTTCTCAGTTATGTCTATACGCCTTACCATGGGGTTCTCTGTTCCCGATGGGAGGCGAAGTGCGGATGACTTCCGGTGTGACAGGTCGGAGGTCGCTCGCAAAGTCGTTGGAGGGTCAAAATCAAGTTTAACGACTTTCGTGATCGAATCTAACGACTTTCGTCATCGAGTCTAACGACTTTTTTTGACCCCGGTGGACTTCTCTCGTAGGTGCGGATCGAGGGGCAGGCTTTTTCTCCCCCAAAAGTGGAGCAGGTCTCGAAAGTATTGGTTACATTTGTAGATAGCACTTTTCGTGATCATCAGAATAAAAACACAAAATATCCAGATTATGGCAAATATCGATAACTTCAATTTCAAAGGTCTACGCACCTTTGTCCGTGTGGACTTCAATGTCCCCCTCGATGACAAGTTCAACATCACCGACGACACCCGCATCCGTGCGGCTCTGCCCACGCTCCACAAGATCTTGGGCGATGGTGGCAGACTCATCCTCGGATCGCACCTCGGTCGTCCAAAGGGTGTGGAGGACAAGTATTCGCTCGCTCACATCAAGGATCAGATCTCCAAGGCTCTGGGCGTGGAGGTGAAGTTTGCGCCCGACTGTGTGGGTGAGGAGGCTGTCCGTATGGCTGCCGAGCTGAAGGATGGAGAGGCATTGTTGCTCGAAAATCTCCGCTTCTATGCCGAAGAGGAGGGCAAGCCTCGTGGTCTTGCCGAAGATGCGAGCGAGGAGGAGAAGGCTGCTGCAAAGAAGGCCGTGAAGGAGTCGCAGAAGGTCTTCACCAAGAAGCTCGCCGACCTTGCCGACGTGTATGTCAATGATGCTTTCGGTACAGCGCACCGTGCACACGCTTCGACAGCACTGATGGCGGATTATTTCGACAAGGATCACAAGATGTTCGGCTACCTCATGGGTAAGGAGGTCGAGGCGGTAAAGAAGGTGATGAGCGACATCCGACGCCCATTTACAGCGATCATGGGGGGCTCCAAGGTGTCGAGCAAGATCGACATCATCGAGAACCTCCTCACCAAGGTGGACAACCTCATCCTCACGGGCGGTATGACTTATACCTTCTCCAAAGCCCGTGGAGGCAAGATCGGTGTCTCCATCGTTGAGAACGACAAGCTCGATCTCGCTCTCGACATCATCAAGAAGGCTGAGGAGCGTGGCGTGAAGCTATACATCGCTGTGGACAGCAAGGTGGCGGATAAGTTCAGCAACGATGCGAATACACAGTTCGTGCCATCGAACGACATCCCCGACGGCTGGGAGGGTATGGACATCGGCCCCAAGACGATAGAGATGTTCAGCGAGGTGATCAAGGGCTCCAAGACGATCCTCTGGAACGGCCCTACGGGCGTGTTCGAGTTTGACAACTTCGGGCATGGCTCCGAAGCCGTGGGTAAGGCAATCGCCGAAGCGACAAAGGCGGGAGCGTTCTCCCTCGTCGGTGGCGGAGACTCCGTCGCTTGTGTCAACAAGTATCATCTTGCCGACAAGGTCTCCTATGTCTCCACCGGTGGCGGTGCCCTCCTCGAAGCGATCGAAGGCAAGGTGCTTCCGGGCATCGCTGCGATAGAGAAATGATTGTAACTCTATGAGAGTGAATGAGTGAAGACGTGGATATAGGCGTGTTCTATATCGATATAAAGATAGTCGATTGTCAGTGATGCGATCTTTCGGTACATTTGTAAAAAGCATACATAAATACAACAAAATATGAAGGCAACAATACTGTACCAGAGTAAGAAAGGACGCACGGCAGGATGGGCACGAGCAATGGCTATGTACTTGTGGAGCAAGGGTGTCAATGTGAGTTATGGACCGATCTCCGACTTCAAGGAAGAACAGCTCCGAGACTCCGATCTTTTGTTGCTTGGGAGCTGGACGACCGGCTGGTTCGTCGTCAATCAGAGCCCGAGCAAGGTATGGATCGAAGCCTCCAAGAAACTCCCTGCAACACTTCCTCCTCATCTTGTTCTTTTTGCGACTTATAAGGTGCGCACAGGGGCAATATTCAAAAGGATGAAAGGGTGTCTCAATCTGTCCGATGTAAAACAGGTAGATACAATGAAGTCCAAGACCGGTATCCTCTCCGACGAAGACAAGCAGAGGCTTGACGCCTACATTGAAAGGATCAAGGCTCTTCGTAACAGCTTGTGAAAGAGAGTTGGTCTGACGCCTTTTTGTGTCCGTACCTGATATTTTATTAACTTAATACTGAAAACGATGGAACAAAAGAACAAACTGACAACAGCTGCGGGTGCTCCCGTGGCTGACAACCAGAATGTCGCGACAGCCGGCAAGCGTGGCCCGATGTTGCTCCAAGACATCTGGTTCCTCGAAAAACTCGCCCACTTCGATCGCGAAGTTATCCCCGAACGCCGTATGCACGCCAAAGGATCGGGAGCGTTCGGTACTTTCACTGTCACTCACGACATCACAAAGTACACGAAGGCAGCCATATTCTCGGAGATAGGTAAGAAGACTGAACTTTTTGTCCGCTTCTCTACCGTAGCCGGTGAGCGTGGTGCTGCCGATGCCGAACGCGACATCCGTGGCTTTGCCATCAAGTTTTACACCGAGGAGGGCAACTGGGACTTGGTCGGAAATAACACTCCGGTGTTCTTCTTGAGAGACCCTCTCAAGTTCCCCGACCTCAACCACGCCGTCAAGCGTGATCCTCGCACCAACATGAGAAGTGCTCAGAACAACTGGGACTTCTGGACGCTCCTCCCCGAAGCTCTTCATCAGGTGACCATCACGATGAGTGATCGTGGTATCCCTGCGAGCTACCGTCATATGCACGGCTATGGTAGCCACACGTTCTCGTTCATCAATGCTGAGGGTGTGAGACACTGGGTGAAGTTCCACCTCCACACTCAACAAGGGATCAAGAACCTCACCGATGCTGAGGCAGAAGCCATCGTGGGCAAGGACCGTGAGAGTCATCAGAGAGACCTCTACGAAAGCATCGAGCGCGGCGACTTCCCTCGCTGGACACTCAAGATCCAGATCATGACCGAAGAGCAGGCTAAGCAGATGCCTTTCAACCCATTCGACTTGACGAAGGTGTGGTCACAGAAGGAGTTTCCGCTCATGGAAGTGGGTGTCATGGAGCTCAACCGCAATCCTGAAAACTACTTCGCAGATGTCGAGCAGGCTGCATTCAACCCTGCCAATGTCGTGCCCGGTATCAGCTTCTCACCCGACCGTATGCTTCAAGGACGTCTCTTCTCTTACGGAGACACCCAGCGTTACCGCCTCGGTGTGAACCACCACCAGATCCCTGTCAACAAGAGCCGTTGCCCATTCCTCAATATGTACCATCGTGATGGTGCTATGAGGGTCGATGGCAACTACGGTTCGCGCCTCGGTTATGAGCCCAACGGCTATGGTCACTGGCAAGATCAGAACGAGTACAAGGAACCACCTCTCGAGCTCGATGGAGCTGCTTATCAGTGGGACTTCAGAGAAGACGACAGTGACTACTATTCACAGGTCAAGGCCCTCTTCGACCTCATGTCGCCTGAGCAACAGCAAGTCCTCTTCGACAACACTGCTCGCTCGATGGGAGACATCCCCAAGGTGATCAAGCTACGTCACATCTCCAACTGTTACAAGGCAGATCCTGCTTATGGTAAGGGTGTGGCAGATGCCCTCGGCATCGACGTCAACGAAGCGTTGCAATAAGGCTTATACGCCTTCCGCCAATAAAAGAGCGGCTAAGTACCCCGATGGGTGCTTAGCCGCTCTTCTTTTTTATGTCCTTCGGTGAGGGATTACCACGCGAAGATAGGACGTTCGGACATCATCTCGTTGACCTCCTTGCGTACAGCTGTGATGACAGCTTCGTCTTCAGGAGCAGAGAGGACACGGTCGATGAGGGTGACGATGGCCTTCATTTCCGAAGGTTGTACACCTCTTGTAGAGATCGCCGGCGTACCTACACGGAAGCCCGAAGTCTGGAATGCCGAACGGGTGTCGAATGGCACCATGTTCTTGTTGATGGTGATGTCCGCACGTACGAGGCTGTTCTCAGCGACCTTACCTGTGAGTTCGGGGAACTTAGGACGGAGATCCACGAGCATACTGTGGTTGTCTGTACCATCGGAGATGATCTTATAACCAAGCTCGATGAACGCCTTCGCCATGGCCTGAGCATTGTCCTTGACAAGCTGTTGGTACACCTTGAATGATGGGTCAAGAGCTTCGCCGAAAGCGACAGCCTTGGCAGCGATCACGTGTTCAAGCGGACCACCCTGTACACCCGGGAAGACTGCAGAGTCGAGGAGCTGTCCCATGGTCTTGAGTACCCCCTTTGGTGTCTTGAGTCCCCAAGGGTTTTCGAAGTCCTTGCCGAGGAGGATGATACCACCACGAGGACCACGTAGAGTCTTGTGTGTGGTCGAAGTGACGATGTGAGCATACTTCACCGGGTTGTCGAGGAGACCTGCTGCCACGAGACCTGCAGGGTGAGCCATATCCACCATGAGGAGCGCACCGATCTTGTCTGCGATGTCACGCATGCGTTGGTATTCCCACTCACGAGAGTAAGCCGAACCACCTGCGATGATGAGTTTGGGCTTGTGTTCGAGTGCAAGGCGTTCCATCTCATCGTAGTCTACACGACCTGTATCTTCCTTGACATTGTATGCGATGGGGTTGTACAAGATGCCCGAGCTGTTGACAGCCGAACCGTGAGAGAGGTGACCACCATGAGCGAGGTTGAGACCGAGGAATGTGTCGCCGGGCTTGAGTACTGTGAGTAGTACCGCCATGTTTGCCTGAGCACCTGAGTGAGGCTGTACGTTGGCCCACTCTGCACCATAAAGTTGCTTGATACGATCGATCGCAAGCTGTTCGGCTTGGTCTACGACTTCGCAACCACCGTAATATCTGCGTCCGGGATAACCCTCGGCGTACTTGTTGGTAAAGCAGCTGCCCATGGCTTCCATGACTTGATCACTGACAAAGTTTTCCGAAGCGATGAGCTCGATCCCTTTGCGTTGTCTCTCGTGCTCCTCTTGGATGAGGGCAAAGATTCTTTCGTCTCTTTTCATAACGATCTTGAGGACTTTTTTTGTTTGTTATTTTGGATTGTAATGAATTTCCTACGTCTCACAAATATAGTTATAAATCGTATAACACCAACGACCGCTCTGCCCTTTTCGCTCCTATTCCCGGACTCTCTTGTCATGGAGATACCGCCTTGGGTGTGGTGATCGCAATAAAAGTGCAACAGAATCCATCCTGCCCCACGACAGACGGTGTGCTGTCCCTTGCCGGAAGATATTCTGTCACCGGACAGAATGTGCCATGATCCGACCTCCTGCAACGAGC
This sequence comes from Porphyromonas cangingivalis, assembly GCF_900638305.1. Lineage (NCBI taxonomy): Bacteria > Pseudomonadati > Bacteroidota > Bacteroidia > Bacteroidales > Porphyromonadaceae > Porphyromonas > Porphyromonas cangingivalis. Next base: position 1,495,760 of record NZ_LR134506.1, on the reverse strand, counting down.
AATGTGAAAGCCTGAAACAACAATCCCCCAAGAAGACCATTGAGCCTCTTGGGGGATTGTTGTCGTTGCCTATCTCTCAGGATCAGAAGATCGAGAAGTGTACGTATCGTTTAGGATTTTTCTTCAAGTCCATGAGCAGTGTGTCTGCCGAACGTGTCGTCTTGTAGATGCTCTCGAAGAGGGCTTTGTCGTTGAGCAGAAGTCCGAGGGTGTTGTCCTTGGAGTTGAGACGCTTCGTCATGCCTTCGGTGTCGGAGAGGACGCGGTTGAGTCTCATGACAGTGCTGTCGAGAGCCATATTGTTGACCTTTGTGGAGATGGAGCTGAAGTTCTTGCTCATCACCTCGACTTCATTCATGATCCCGGGCACCTTGGTGGTCATCATGTTGCGAAGGGTGCGGGTGGACGCGCTGAGGTTTTCGGAAGCCTCTGCGATCTCTCTGAATGCGGTATGGATATGGGGATTGTTGATGACCTTGTCGAAGTTGTAGAGCATCGTGTCCATTTTGCTGAGCAGACCTGCGATGGCAGGCAGAAGGTCGTCAGAGACCTGAGACATGAGGTCTCCACTCGAAAAGGCCATGAGAGAGTCCCCGGGGGTGTGGAAGGCGGTGTAGGTCTTTGGCTTGGCGATCGAGAGCTCTGCTCCGCTTAGGGGGTTGCCCTTGATGATGACCTTACTGCCCTTGGGTATCTTGATGTTTTTGTCCAAGGCGAGCTCCGCTGTGACACCCTTGAGGTGCTCGTAGTCGAAGTGCAGACTGCGTACAAGACCGACACGGTAGCCATCCATGGATACGGGTGTGGACTTGGTCACATCCTTCAGATGCTCGAAGGTGACATAATAGACATTGGTGCGCTCGAAGATGTTGGTCCCTTTCAAGAAGTTGAACCCAAAGTAAAACATCAACAGCGCCATCAGGGCCGTGAGGCCTATGGAAAAGAGCTTTTTTCTCTTAGCGTTAGTGGTCGGCATATCCTAAAATCCTATTGTAAATAAGTGTATTATCTGTTTTTATGTGTCACAAAGATACAACTATGCTTTCTTTCCGTCGATAAATTTTACAACAAAACAACCCTTGTACTTCTTATTCAACTCTTTTTGGAGCTTCTGCGCCTCTTTCAGTGTCCCCACATCGTAGAGCGTGTACTTGTGCATCTTACCCTCCTTGAAGTGGTTGAGATGCTTTTGGTACCCCTTGAAAGTCTTTGCTGTGTTTTTTACAGGTTTGTCACTGGCATAGACCTGCACCCGATAGGTGACCTTGCCTTTTGTCTCGACGGCTGTCGGGGTAGGAGGGGTGGGTGTTTCGATCTCGTTCGTCTCGACAGGAGTCGGTGCTTCTTCCACTACCGTGGGGGGCTCTTCTACTGAGGTAGGACGCGTCTGACGAGCCCCGGCCGAACCATCTCTGGAGCAGATCTTCTCCGCATACGCCACAATGGCTCCGGCGATGCTGCGCCCCATCTCATCTACCCCCTTGGCAGACCCCATGTAGGCTTCGTCCGAAGGGTTGGTCACGAACCCCAGCTCGATGAGGATACTCGGCATGGAAGTCCGGCGGAGTACGAGAAATCCGGCTTGCCTCACACCCCGATTGTGAAACCCTCTGCCCACAAGCCCCTTGTGTACACGCTGTGCGAGGTCGAGGCTGCTTTCGAGGTGCTTGTTTTGCATGAATTCGAAGATGATGTAGGACTCGGTCGAGTTCGGGTCGAAGCCCTCATACTTCTGTGTATAGTTGTCCTCCTTGAGGATCGCGGCATTCTCCTTCATTGCCACGGCGAGGTTTTCGGCTGTGCGAGCGAGACCGAGGACATAGGTCTCTGTGCCTTTGGCTTTGGGGTTTTTGAGTCCTGCCGAATTGGCATGGATGGAGACGAAGAGATCGGCCTTCTTGTTGTTTGCGAAGTCCGCACGCTCATTGAGTCCGATGAAGACATCTTTGCGACGTGTGTAGTGGACGATGATACTCGGATCCAAAGACTTGATGTACTCTCCTACCTTGAGGGCGACATTGAGGGTCACCGTCTTTTCATAGATCTTTCGTCCCAGTGCGCCACTGTCATGCCCGCCGTGTCCGGGGTCGATGACAACGACAAAACGCCCCTTGGCATCTCTCCCAAAGGCATCTCCGTCCAAAGCGAGCAGGGAGCACATCAGCCCCAACAACAAAATCCTGACGATCGTCCGCATCTTATCTCAATTCCAAAGTGTTAATCATCCAAAAATACCACTTTTTTCTCACTCTTCAATTTTTTGTTGTACAATCTCTCCTCCGATGCCGACATTTCTTTTGCTATAAAACGTTCGGAGGGTAGGAGATGTCGTCGTGTGATATTGAAAAAATGCGTATCATTGCACCTTGAATTCAAATCCGAACAAAAAGTTTACCGACTATGAGACAGATTATAATGACGGTCGTGCTCGTCGCCATGGCATGCGGTACGGCTTTCGGACAGTGGCGCAAGGGTGTGCATCTGGGTGTGGGTCATTCGGATACGTCTACGGAGATAAAGCACAAGGGGGCGGTGTCCCTGACCGCCGGGGTGTTGGTTGAGTATCAGTTTCACACCGGTATCGTCCTGCATGGCGAACTGAACTATGTCAACAAAGGGCTTTCGATCCAAAATCGTAGAGAAAACACCGTATACAGAGGGCTCGAATCGTACGACTTTCGGCTCTATTATCTCGAACTCCCGCTCTCTGTCGGCTATGCCTTCGAGATGACGGATGGCGTGAGAGTCACTCCGAGGATCGGTATGTACGTGGGCTATGCCCTCGGTGGAGCCGGTCAGGCTATTCCTCAGAATCTCCTGCCGGACTACGCTCCGGGCTCGGGTGGCAATAGACCCAACTTCGGCCTTCAGGATGCTCTCCTTCAGAGGCATCCGTACGTCTTCGGCTCGTCTCCCCGCCAAGATATAGGTGGTGTGGCTGGTATAGATGGCGACATCTCCAAGCGTCTGCGACTCTCATTCGATGTGGGTCACAGTCTCTTTTATCCCTTGAGCAGTTACTTCGAAAAGAACGATAAGTTCTATTTCCGCAACATCACTTTTTCCCTTGCCTATCTGTTCTGACGGACAGATAGCGTGAGTAGGCGATCGCCTTACCTGTATGGATAAAAAAGCTCATCCCCCACCGTGACACTCCTTGGTGCACGGTAGGGGATGAGTCATTTATGGGTGGAAGGACGGTGAGGGGTTACTTCATCTTTGACCATCCTTTTTTTTACCTCCTTCGGTAAGCCTGCCGATCGGGGACGATGTGCAAGGCAAAAATATTCGGTGCGGATGAGGGCGAATAATAAGAAAATAAGTATCTTAGCGGAAGATAGGGCTTCGAATATGTAAGTCCTTGTCTCAATGACATCCACAAACAAATATTTAACGAACAAAAAACCATGTCACAAGCAATCAAAGATCTAAATCCTAAGTCCGTATGGAGCTACTTCTATGACCTTACACAGATACCTCGTCCTACAGGTCAGGTCAAGGAAGTATGCGCTTATGTCGAACGTGTAGGTAAGGAACTCGGACTCGAGACCTTGACGGACGAAGTCGGTAATGTCCTCATCCGCAAGCCTGCCACTCCGGGCATGGAGGGTCGTAAGATCGTCACCCTGCAATCACACTTGGATATGGTCCCTCAAAAGAATAGCCATGTCACTCATGACTTCTCCAAAGATCCCATACAGCCTTGGATCGATGGCGACTGGGTGAAGGCAAAGGAAACAACCCTCGGTGCAGACAATGGTATCGGTGCTGCCATGGCACTTGCTGTGATGGCAGATAAGAGCCTCGTGCACGGTCCGCTCGAAGCACTCTTTACCATCGACGAGGAAGTCGGTATGGTCGGAGCTTTCGGTCTCAAACCGGGTTTCTCCAAGGGTGACATCCTCCTCAATCTCGACTCCGAAGAGGAGGGCGAACTATTCATCGGCTGTGCCGGTGGTGTGGACATCAATGTCTCTCTCGGCTATAAGGATGAAGAGCCTGCTCCTGAAGGCGATGTGGCTGTCCTGCTCAAGCTCTCGGGGCTCAAGGGTGGTCACTCCGGTGTAGACATCCACTTGGGCAGAGGGAATGCGAATAAGATGATGTTCAGATTTTTGAAGAAAGCTGTCGAAGAACTCTCTATCTGTGTCGCTTGGGCTGAGGGTGGCTCGCTCCGCAATGCCATCCCTCGTGAGGCGACAGCACTCATCACTGTTCAGAAGGAGAATGCAAGTGCACTCTGGGAGATGGTCAGCGACTTCGAAGATCTCTACAATAAAGAATATGCCGGCATAGAGGAAGGTATCAAGTTCGTTGCCGAAGAGCACGAGATGCCTAAGACGATCGTCCCCGATGCCATCAGCAACAATGTCATCCATGCCATCGAGGCTTGTCAGAACGGTGTCATCACCTATCTGTCTGACTTCCCCGGTACGGTCGAGGCGTCTTCGAGCCTTGCATTCGTGAAGCTCAGAGATGGTGCTCTCGAGGTGAAGTTCCTCACTCGTAGTTCGTCCGAGACACGTAAGTACATGGTGGCTTCGTCCATCGAGAGTGCTTTTGCCCTCATCGGTGCGAAGGTGGACTTCGATGCGCCATACAATGGCTGGCAACCCAACGCACACTCATACATCCTCGAGGTGATGTGCGATACTTACGAAAAACTTTACAAGGTGCGTCCTGCCGTCAAAGTCATGCATGCCGGTCTGGAGTGCGGTATCATTCAAGGTGTGATGCCCGACATGGAGATGATCTCCTTCGGTCCTACCATCGCACACCCACACTCCCCCGACGAAAAGGTCAACATCCCTACTGTTGCAAAGACTTGGGATCTCCTCGTGGCTGTCCTTGCAGCGGTCTGATCTCTCAAGCGACGCTCAAACGCTACTTGTTGCTATGCTGACGGATACCTCTGCCGTGGTTCTTAAAGCGGTGCGCTACTCAGACACCAACTGCATAGTACATACTTATACGGAGCGGTTTGGCTCCACATCTTACTTGGTCTCTCGATCCTCCGGACGTAAATCCGGAGGGTTGAGAGCTCTTTTTTTGCCCCTCAGTGTGGTGCAGATCACGACGGATCACCGTCCCAATAAGGACATCCAGCGCATACGTGAAGCCTCCATACTGCATACGCCGATGCGCCCATCCGTCGATCCCATTGCGAATGCCATAGCCCTCTTCGTGGCCGAACTCCTGGATCGCATCCTGCGCTCGAGCGACTGCGATCCACAGCTTTTTGCCTTTGTCACCGACGAGATCCGCCGGATGGAAGATGTCGATGCCCGGTCGATGGCTTCCTTTCATCTGTATTTCTTGGGTGCGTTGAGCTGGAGGCTTGGGATCATGCCCGATGTCGAGGGTTATCGGAGGGGAGATGTCCTCTGCTGCGAAGAGGGGAGGTTCAGACCTGCCGTCGGACGTCATGAGACCGAACGCTCCGAGGTGTCGTACCTCCTGCACAAGATGCTTACCATGCCCCGTCAAGAGGGACTTGTCATCGATCGCAACGGACGCAACAAACTCCTTGCTCTCCTTCTTCAGTATTTCGATCACCACTTCCCCGGGGTGTCACAGCTCAAATCTCCTCGCATACTGCAAGAACTTTTTACCTGACCTGCGTCTGTGAGAGTGACAGACTCGAAGGGAAAGGATTGTGCTGTAGGGAATGAGCTCTGATCATCAGTGATTTACACTCTCCTTGGTGCTGTTTGTCCTGCTTTCAAGGTGTGACCTGAATCTGTCATCCTCGCCGTGGGGCACGCAGTCCGTGAAAAAGTCATATAACTTGATAACGAAGGTTGCCTGATTTGATGAAACGAGTTATTAAGCGTAATTTTGGCGGTTGTATGACTCAGGTTCGAGGATTGTCCTCGGACTGACACACCGAACAAACCGTTAGACCACACTCACGCATGACTACAATGATTCCCGAAAAAGACCTGAATACCAACGCAATCACCGATGAGGAATACACCCTCCATACCCTCATCCTCAATGCCAAACTCGATGATGAGACCCGTGCCGCTGTGGAGGATGTCATCGACATGATGCTCGAGGAGGAGCGTCTCGGATTTGTCGGGGACAGCGGGACTTATACCCTTGCCAAGGATGGTTCGGTGGAGACGTGCAGTATAGACATTGCACTATTTGCCAAGGAGAAGAAAGCTCCCGAGCGATTGTTGAAGTACGTTGCCGAGCAACTCATCCTCCCCAAGGGCTCAAAGATCGTCCACCACGGTGCGACCCCCGATGCCGATAAAGTCATCGAAATCGGTGAGGCCGAAGGGCTTGAGATCGCGCTTAATGCGGTGGATCTGCCCCAAGAGGTGTACAAGAGCTCGGACATTACGAAGGTCGCTGAGGCTCTCGAAAAGGCCATGAACGGCAAAGGCTTCTACTACGGCTTTTACAACGGTGAGTACTACACCTCGCTGTACTTCTATGGTGACTCCTACGAAGCGATGAAAGCAGCCATCCGACTTGTCGTGGAGAAGACCCCCTTGTGTCAGAAGTGCATCATCAACCGTATAGCTTGAGCCGAAAGAGATATGACACTTACATTCTTGGGGCACAGCACCTACCTTGTAGATACAGGGGAGAGCTATCTCCTCTTTGACTACTACAAAGACTTCGCAGGCTGTCCGCCGGTCGCCTCCCTGCTGGAGAGGGACGGTGATCCGCTCTATATCGTATGTACCCATTCGCATGGCGATCACTACTCGCACAAGGTCTTCGACCTCCCCATACGTGGGCGTAGGGTGAAGTATATATTCCACACCGAGGTTGCTTCGGTCGTCCCCGACGAACACCTTGAAGATGTCCTCTTCGTGAGTACTGCCGAGCACTTCGAAATCGATGAGCGAGTGAGCGGTCGGGCTTACGGATCCACCGATATCGGAGGGTCGTTTTATGTCGAAGTCAAAGATCCTTCGGCACCTCGTCCCGTCAAACTCTTCCATGCCGGCGATCTCAACAACTGGCACTGGAACGAAGAGGCCGATGCTCACTATATCGGTCTGTATGAAGGTGCTTATGCCGATGAGCTCAAGCTTTTCGGAGAGTTCCCGATAGCTCCCGACCTTGTGATGTTCCCGACAGACTACCGTCTCGGGAAAGATTATCTCAAAGGCTTGAGCCAATTTTTGGAGATCACCTCATGTCGTTATGTCGCTCCCATGCATCTCAATGGTTCGCCACGAGAAGATGAGCGACTCGACGCCCTTTGCGATCGACATGGGATAACCCTCCTCTTCCCCTTCCGAGAGGGTATCAAGTATTCATTTACCGCTGAAGTTTAGCCGTCCTGCTCGCTTCTTTGAAAAAAATGACAACGTCTCCGATAGATGCGAACTGCCTATCGGGGACTTTGTTGTTTGTGTCAGGCTGTAGATGCTTCATGGGCAGCCTTCTTGTAATGATGTGGGGAAATGTGTCGATCTATCCAAAATGATGTGATAGGTCAGATGTTTTTTTGGGGGGGGACCCACGACTGCCGATGTCAGGGTGGGGACTTTTGGGCCGTTTCGAGGAGGTATATAGGGCTCTGAGTAAGGCTGAAAAGGGATTTGAGGGGTGGTTTTTACTTGTTTTGTAAATTCAAAAAAGAACAAAAAAGTGTTTTTGTTTGGTAGACCGGCCGATAAGCGGTGAAAAAAGTGTACATTTGTGATATTGTAGTGTAATTTGGACGTAATGTATGATAAAGAATAAACTATATACACTCTTGGCGTCGGCCATCGGCTTTGTCACCCTTTTTACTTCTTGTAATGAGAATCGTGGTTCGATATCCGCGCCTCCTTCTTTGACGGACTTTCATACCCCCGGATTGGTATCGATCAGGTTTCCCAAGGGTTCAAAGTTGCCCACAGAGACCTACAACATCGACAACATCAGGAAGCTCATATACAACGAGAGACCTTATCCATATCAATCGAAATTCGACTCTGCGTACCTCAACATGGCAGTCTCTACCGAGAGTAAGGTGAGGATCACCAATGAGCTCACGAAGAAGTCGATAGACTGGTCTGTGCGTGACACCGGTAAGATAGATGTGTCTGGAGGTAAACTACTTGTCGAGGTCTCACGCAAGGGCTACAATCCGATTGTGTACAAGATGCGTCTTCAGATCTATGGTTACAATCCTGACAAGCTGACTTGGAAGAAGGTCGCTTCGGGGCTTCCGATAGCCAGTGAGGATGGCCATATCTTCTCGATCGAAGGGGAAAAGTGCTGGATGACACGACTTGGCAAGAAGGTAAATCTCTATCAGGTGAAAGACCTCGACAAGGGGGAATTTTTGCTCATGAGGGGTGTCTATCCCGAGGGTTTGCGCCCAAAGACTCTCGTCAAGGACAAGCAGGGTAAGTTTTGGGCTCTCGACGATGAGGGCTTTCTACATCATGCAGAGAGCAGCATAGCCAATTGGGCGAAGATCGAGACCGGCTCTGTCCGTCTCACAGGTCTTCTTTATGATATTTCGACCGAAGATGATATGAGGACTGTCCTTGCAGCCATCGGGCATTCGCTTGATACGCCTGATGTGTATCATACATACAAGGTCTCTCGGGGTAAGGTCGAAGCAATCAGCGAGCTTGATCCTCCCATGCCTGTGCGCAACTCATACATATATCTATATGAGACGGCAGGACAGACCAATGCAAACATCATCGGTGGTGTGAATAAGCTCGGGAATGCCGTGAATGCCAATTATTTTACTTCCGATGGTTTGAGATGGGGCAAGATGCCTTACTCGGGCAAGGGATTCAGTACACCTATGGAAGGTGCACTCTACTTGAGGCAGGGTAACAGCATCTTCATCGTAGGTGGTAAGTACGACAAGGTCGGTGTCCAAAGCAAGATGTACAAGAGTTTGGACAGAGGTCTCACATGGGTAGAACTCTCGAAGGAGCAAGACCCCGGGCAGGAGTTCAAGCCTCGTGTAGGGGTGTCGGGTATCCTTGAAGGGACTGAGAAAGCTCCTAAGTTTTACCTCCTCGGTGGGGTCGTGGACGGAGTGCCTACGAAGGATCTCTGGCAAGGATTTTTGGATACCACGGGTGGTATCATCAACTCGATCACAGAATAACCGCCGAGAATGCCTATGTCTCAGATTGCCGATGCATCCCTCAGCCTCGTGCCTCGTCACGTGGCGATCATCATGGACGGAAACGGTCGTTGGGCTCAATCGAAGTCCAAAGAGCGTGCCTATGGCCATATCCATGGCATCGAGCCCGTGCGCAAGGTCATCAAGACCGCTGTGCGAGAGGGGATAGAGGTATTGACTCTGTACACCTTCTCGGAAGAGAACTGGCACAGACCCCAGGAGGAGGTCGACGCACTCATGTCACTCCTTATCACTTCGATCAAAAATGAAGTCGAGGAGCTCTCTGCCAATGGTGTACGCTTGCAAGCGATAGGAGCCTTGGACAAACTGCCCCCACTTGCACTCGGTACGCTCCGAGAGGCGATAGACGCGACGAAGCACAACACGAAACTTACTGTCGTGCTGGCACTGAGTTATTCGAGCCGCACGGAGATCACTTCGGCTGTGCAGAGCATCACAAAGGCAGTGGTTGATGGGACTTTGGCCATCGATGATATAGATGAGACCCTCATCTCTTCGCATCTGTACACGGCTCATCTGCCTCCTCCTGACCTGCTCATCCGCACAGGTGGAGAGTGTCGCATCAGCAACTTCCTTCTTTGGCAGATCGCATACACGGAGTTGTATTTCTGTGATGTGTTTTGGCCGGACTTTGGGGAGACCGAGTTTTTGGAGGCTTTGGAGGATTATGGACACAGGCAGCGTCGATTTGGCAAGACAGGCGAGCAAGTCATGGCTTCTGCAGACTATTGCGGAGAGGAGTGTTCGGACAAAAGATAAGACAACTGAAACAGATATCAGAATAAACAGAGAATATGAAGATACGTAATTATACATCCGGGATCGGCAAGATATGGGGAGCGTTGCTCTGCTGCACTGTGGCAACAACAGCGTGGGCCCAAGAGGCTCCAAAGGACACCGTGCCCCCTTCCAAAGAGGTGCCGACTATCTCTTACGCTCACCCTGTCAATAAGATGATCGCGGGTATCGAGGTCCGAGGCAACAAGAGCTACGATGCCCCCATAGTCATCAGCGTGTCGGGTCTTGCAGTAGGACAGCGTGTCGACATCCCCGGGGATGCGATCACCAATGCGGTACATAATTACAATCGCAACGGACTCTTCTCTGAAGTGAGTATAGAGGCAAGCCGTATCGAAGGCGACAATGTTTGGCTCGTCATCAACATCGTCGAGCGTCCACGTCTCTCTGAACTCCGTATCAATGGGGTGAAGAAGGGTGAAGCAGAGTCTTTGATGAAAAATCAACTCGCTTCTCTCTCTCAAGGTGCACACATCACACCAAACATCATCGACAGAGCTAAGATCGTCATCTCAAGGTTTTTCGACGAGAAGGGATTCGGCAATGTGAAGATCGATACACGTGAGACGCCCGATCCGAGCCGTGAGGGGTATGTGCTCTTGGACTTTGACGTGCAGAAGAATACGAAGACCAAGGTGCATCAGATCAACTTCATCGGCAACAAAAATGTTACGGACTTCCAGCTACACAAGGCGATGAAGAAGACCAACGAGCGTTTTTCGCTTGTGCGTAACCCCTGGAACAGTATCTTGGAGATCTTCAATTCGAGCAAGTTTGTCCAAAAAGACTATCAGGAGGATCTGAACAACATTTTGTCGCTCTATCACCAGCACGGTTATAGGGATGCCGAGATCATTGCTGATACCGTTTACCGTCACAACGACAAGAGATACAACATCGACATCACCATCGATGAGGGAAAGAGATATTACATCAAAGACATCAACTTCGTCGGTAATACGAAGTACACCACCGAGACCCTCGAACGCCTCTTCGGGATGAAGCGTGGAGATGTCTACGACCAGAAGAAGCTTGAGGCGCGTCTCAATATGGATGAAGATGCGATCAGTAACCTCTATACCAACAACGGCTATCTCTTTGCAAATATGCAACCGATAGAGACAGAGGTCGCAGGCGACTCGGTCACCCTTGACATACGCATATTCGAAGGCAAGCCTGCAACGATCAACAAGGTCATCATCAATGGTAGTGATCGCCTTTACGAAGATGTCGTCCGTCGCGAACTCTATACCAAGCCCGGTATGCTCTTCAGCAAGGATTATATCATTCGTTCGATACGTCAGTTGGCACAGATGCAGCACTTCGACAACGAAAAGATCGTGCCTAACCCCATCCCAAATCAAGAGAACGGTACTGTGGACATCGAATGGGATCTTGTCTCAAAGAGTAACGACCAGGTAGAGCTTTCTCTTGGCTGGAGCCAGACCGGTCTCATCGGCCGTGCGGCATTGAAGTTTACCAACTTCTCGATGAAGAACCTCTTCAACCCCAAGACCTACAAGGGGATCATTCCACAGGGTGAAGGGCAGACTCTCACACTCAGTGCGCAGACCAATGCTCGCTACTACCAGTCGTATAGTATTCAGTTCATGGATCCATGGTTCGGCGGTAAGCGACCCAATATGTTCAGCATCTCTGCATGGTGGTCACGCCAGACCCAGATCAACTATAAGTTCTATCAGTCTCAGCTCCAAAATCTTCCTTATGATCCGATGTATGGAGGATACGGCTATGGGGGGTATCCCGGTTACGGCTACGGAGGCTATCCGGGAGCTTATGGTTATGGAGGGTACGGTGGTTACAACTATGGAGGGTACGGTTATGGCTACGATGCTTCGGCCCTCTTGGAGAGTGCTTACGACCCCGATCGTACACTCGATATCTTTGGTGGTAACATCGCTTATGGTAAGCGACTCATGTGGCCCGATGATAACTTCCAGGTTCAACTCGGTCTCAACTATACCGTTTACAGGATGAGAAACTGGAACCAGCCTTACCTCAACTTCGGTCTTGAGAACGGTATCTCCAACGACCTCAACCTCTCTTTCAACATTGCTCGTGTCTCCATCGACAACCCCGTCTACACTCGTCGTGGGTCAAACTTCTCGCTCAACCTCGCAGCGACCCCCCCTTACTCACTCTTCGATAAGATCGACTACTCCGATCCTACCGTCTCACCCGAGAAGCGCAACAGGTTCATCGAGTACTACAAGATCAAGGTGAAAGGACAGACCTTCTTGCCACTCATCGACGAGCGTACTTATAAGCGTGTGCCGGTGCTCATGACAAGAGCAGAAGCCGGATTTATCGGGTCATACAATCCCAATAAGCAGTCACCGTTCGGTACATTCTTTGTCGGGGGCGACGGTACTTCGGGTTACTACGGGTCAGGTTACCTCAATGAGACCATCGGGCTCCGTGGTTACAAGAACGGTAGCATCGCCGGCTCCGCTTACTCGTACACTCGTCTCAGCATGGAGTTGAGATACCCTCTCGTGTTCGAAAATAGCACTACCATTTGGATTCTCGGCTTTGCCGAAGCCGGTAATGCTTGGACACGCCTGAAAGACTTCAACCCATTCCAACTCAAACGCTCTGTCGGTGTCGGTGCGCGTATCATCCTTCCGATGATCGGACTCATGGGTATCGACTGGGGTTACGGTTTTGATGTGCCCAACAACGGTTTCGAAAGAGGTGGTAGCAACCTCCACTTTGTCATCGGTCAAGAGTTCTAACACACAAGATACCAAGTGATATAATAGTTGCCAAACGGCTACGTTTGGTCAGTGCAAACTAACTAAAACATAGTGTCATTATGAAACGATTACTACTGACTATCACACTACTTATGGGCTCCCTCTTCGGTGTCGCCCAAGCACAGAATGCCAACTACGCACTCATAGATATGCAATATCTCTCTTCGAAGCTCCCGGCTTACAAGAAGGCTACCGAACAACTCAAGGAGATGACTGAGAAGTGGGAGAAGGAGATTAACGCTTACCGCGAAGAGGCGAAGAAGATGTACATCAGCTATCAGAAGGACATGGCTCGCCTCTCCTCTCAGGCAAAGGTCGAGCGTGAGGATGCCATCGTCAATGTCGAAGAGCGTGTACGTCAGCTTCAGCAAAAGTACTTCGGTCCCAAGGGTGAACTTGCCAAGAAGCAGGAAGAGCTTATCAAACCCATCCAAGACAATATCTACGAGGCTGTCAAGCTCATATCAGCAAGGAGAGGTTACCTCATGGTGCTCGATAGAGCTTCCGTCACAGGTATTATCTTCGCAGATCCCAAGGCCGACATCAGCAATGATGTCCTCGCCGTGCTGGGTTACAGAGAATAAACAACACAGAATTAACTAACAACACAAATAAAAACAAGAATTGAAAATGAAAAAGTATCTATTAGCACTCGTACTCCTCATCCTTCCATCGTTTGTCTTCGCGCAAGAAGCACAGAAGGTGGCAGTCGTCAACACACAGATGATCTTCGCCGAAATGCCGGACACAAAGGCAATGCAGAAAGAGCTCGAAAAGCTCCAAAAGACGTACGAAGAGTCTATCGAACTCATGAAGCAAGAGCTCCAAAAGAAGTATGAAGACTACGTTGCGAAGCAAGACACTTACATCGAGACCATCAAGGCAGCTAAGCAAAAGGAGATCCAAGACATCAACCAGCGCATCCAAGACACTTTGCGTGTGGCGGAAGAAGACCTTCAGAGCAAGAGCCAAAAGCTCATGGCTCCTATCCAACAGAAGATCAAGGATGCCATCAACAAGGTCGGTGCTGAAAATGGTTTCGCTTACATCCTTGATGCACAAGCAATGCTTTATGTCGGCTCAGCCGGTATCGATGCTACCGATCTCGTACGCAACAAGCTTGGCTTGAAGAAGTAATCCTTCCTCCGTGCCTCATACAGAAGGGTCAGTATCGGACTTGATTTCGGATACTGACCCTTTTTCTTTTTTGAGGCCTCTTAGTCTTCTCTTTCGGTGCATCGTATCGTAAGGGAGGTGATGTGAGGGTGGCGGTTAGGAGGACAGGGTTTTTACTCATTGCCCATTCGTAATAGTCTTCGTATATTTGTCCTCTCTTAGGGAGTTTTTTTGATGACTTACAACACTTATACACAATACAATGAGCAATTATCTAAGTACCGATACGTGTAAGATCACGACGGCAAGACTATTGGAGATGAAGCGTAAGGAGGAGAAGATCTCGATGATCACGTCGTATGACTTCTCGATGGCTCGGCTGGCAGATGCTGCCATGGTCGATGCTATCCTCGTGGGAGACTCGGCAGCCAATGTCATGGCGGGGCATGCCACAACACTACCGATCACCCTTGATCAGATGATCTACCACGCACAGTGTGTGGTGAGGGGTGTACAGAGGGCTTTTGTCGTGGTCGACCTCCCTTTCGGGACATATCAGGGGGACTCCATCGAGGCACTCAAGTCGGCAGTCAGAGTGATGAAAGAGACCGGTGCAGACTGTCTCAAGATGGAGGGCGGAGCAGAGATACGTGAATCTGTCGAACGCATCCTCAGTGCCGGTATCCCGGTGATGGCTCACCTTGGTCTCACGCCACAGTCGATCAATAAGTTTGGTTCCTACGGCGTCCGAGCTCAGGGCGAAGCCGAAGCTCGCAAACTCCGTGAGGATGCCCTCCTGCTGGAGAGCTTGGGTTGCTGTGCCCTCGTGCTCGAGAAGATCCCTGCAAGTCTCGCCGAAGAAGTGTCCAAGACCCTCTCCATCCCTGTCATCGGTATAGGTGCAGGCCGGAAGGTGGACGGACAGGTGCTTGTCCTTCAGGATATGCTCGGGATCACTCAGGGCTTCTCTCCTAAGTTTTTACGCAGGTATGCCAATCTCGGTGAGGAGATCAAGGATGCGATCAACCGCTATGTCTCCGATGTCAAGACTCTGGACTTTCCCAACGAGAGTGAGCAGTACTGATGTCCATATATCATGATCTCATCAATATTATTTTATTATGGTAGACTTCGTTACTCTATGTGACTATCTCGGGACTTTTGCTTTTGCTGTCTCCGGTATCCGATTGGCTTCGAGCAAGAAGATAGACCTCTTCGGTGCTTATGTCGTCGGCCTTGCGACAGCTGTGGGCGGAGGTACGATCAGAGACTTGCTCTTGGGGCTTACCCCTTTCTGGCTCACACAGTCTTCTTATGTCATCATCACCTTCATCGCCCTGCTGTATGTCGCCATCTTCCGTAAGATCGTTATCCGTATGAGTCCGACGGTGTTCATCTTCGATGCCGTCGGTCTCGGACTCTTTGTCATCGTCGGTATGGACAAGGCCTTTTCGCAAGGTTATCCCGAGTGGGTCGCCATCATCATGGGGGTGATCACGGGATCGTTTGGGGGGTTGATCAGAGACATCTTCTTGCAGGAGATACCGCTCATCTTCCGTAAAGATCTCTATGCCCTTGCCTGTGTCTTTGGGGGGCTTGTGTACACGGCGTTGTTTCACCTCGGTATTACTCAAGGTGTGGCTCAGGTCATCTCGGCAGTGAGTATCATCCTCTGCCGTATCTTGGCGGTCAAATACCACCTCGGGCTTCCCACACTCAAGGGCGAAGACTGACGCTCCTCTGTTTGCCGAAATATGCTTCTTGATATAGCTTCGAGGAGACAACTCGATAGATGAACATAAAAAACTCCCTCTCGGTAATGAGGCTTGACAGCTGATACCGAGAGGGAGTTTTTTATGTTTTGTGTGGCCTTGTCTCAGGGATTAGTCAAGTCCTTCAAATGTCTGGTCAAACTTGATGTCGCGGACATTAAAGTAAGCATCCGACATGTAGACGAGGAAGTACTCGTTCTTTGGATCCATGTTTTCTTCGTCATGTCTTGTGAGCTTGATGATTGCATCCTTGTCGCTACCATTGTTGACGATGTAGAGGTTGAGGTAGATGATGTCGTTGCCGGATTTTCCGTATTGGCGACCTTCATCCACCTTGACACGGATGGTGTAAGGCTTGGTAGGCTTGTAGCCATTGTCATATCTTGCGCCATCGAGGTATGCAGCGTATTGGTAAGGCTTCTTGACCCCACCTTTGAGCTTGTTCATGAGCGCACCCTTTGGAGCGACATAGTTCTTTGTGCCGATGATTTCGAGGCACTGCATACCGATGTTGGCATTGCGACGATACATTTCAAGAGCCATGATGTTGAGTGCAGCTGCTCCGTGAGGAGTCTTGCCGATCTGGTTGCGCACTTGCTTGAACTCTTCTACCGAAGCAGGAAATCTGTTGAAGGATACCGATCCCTTCTGTCCTGATACGAAAGTGGTAGGGTTGATCTCTCCCTCGATGCTTACCGAAAGGGCAGGGAGGTTGCCTGTGTTTGGATTGTTGTCGGGGTTTTCTTTCTTTGTGTCTTCGGGTGTTTGTTTCTTTCCGTTGTCGGGAGTTGTTGAGCCACCGCAAGAAGATAGTGCCAACGATGCCACAGTCGCAAGTGAGAGTAGCGAAAGGTGGAGTCTGTTCAGTTTCATGTTTGTTTTACTGTATTATAAAAGTTAATAAAAGAAGTGAGCGAGTCACGGACGCACAGAACACACCAGTCTTCAGTCATGGAGATATGTCCACGACCAAACCGGGATGCAAGCATCCACATCTGTGCATTACACGTATTCGGTAAAACTTCACAAGAACTGAAAATCCCTTCCCCAGTCCTCTCCCCAAAGTCTTAGCTGTGATAGCGTGTTTTCGGTGGGCAAAGATACAAAAAATCTTAACTGAGCAAAGGACCTCGGACATGTTTTGATATTCCGGAGGTGGACAGAACGTATTCTGTGATGCGACAGAATGTTTTCTGTCCCGTGCCAGAATGCTTTCTGTCGTAAAAAGTGAAGAGAATCTTTGTGTAGAGACGAATTGTCTTTCATCGCTTTTTGTGTCCGGATCCCTACTTCTTGTTAGCGAGGGTAGCCATTAGGTAGAAATTAAGTGCAGACAGCTTTGTGTGGAATGTGTAAAGGGTTGAAGAATTAATTTGTAATCAGTGGGTTGCGTTGTTTTAATGTTTAGTTAAATGATGGATAAATTGTAACGTGGAGATTGCATAATTAAAAAATAATACCTACTTTTGGGGATGAAATTGAGAAGGTGTAGGTAGATCCCGCTCTCACCACTTAGGGTGGGATATATTTCGCTCGAAACAATGAACGAATCGTAACCAAAACATAAGAGGACCGAGAGCCTATAATGGACGCATTTTACAAGATACACAGACGACTTTTGGATCACCGCTCCAAGCATGTGCGACGTACGCTCATGGATGAGATCGATCCTACGCACAGGTTTATCTGTGTAAGGGGTACCAGAGGTATCGGTAAGACGTCTTTTCTGTTGGATTATGTGGCTGAGCACTATCGTCCCGTAGCGAGTGAGTGCTTGTATGCCAATCTCAACCACTTCTACTTCTCCGAGCATACGCTGTACGACTTTGCGCGTGCTTTCGTTGAGAGGGGAGGGGAGCTCCTTCTTCTGGATCAGATCTTCAAGTATCCTAACTGGTCTGCCGAGCTGCGCCGTTGTTACGAAGACTTCCCGACTCTGAGGGTCATCGTGGCTGCTTCGTCGGTGATGAGTCTGTCGGAGGAAGCGGACTTCATCAAGGTGTATGATCTGAGAGGTTTTTCGTTCAGAGAGTACTACGGCTTCGTGCACAATGTGGAGCACCCCGCATACACGCTCAAGGATATCCTCATGCACCACGAAGACATTGCGTCGACGATAGTGAATGAGCAGCATCCTGCGGAGGCATTCAACGACTATCTCAAGCAGGGCTTCTATCCGTTCTTTCAGGAGAATGAGGCTTCGTTCGGCGAGACACTTGTCAAGATGATGAACATGACCCTTGAGGTCGATGTGGTATACATCCATCAGATCGAGCCGGCCTACCTCTACAAGCTCCGCAAGCTGCTTTATCTCATTGCTTCGAGTGCGACGAATACCGCAAATGTCTCGACGATGAGCAAGGAGATAGGGACTTCGCGCGCCACGGTGATGAACTACCTCAAGTACCTCGCCGATGCCGGGATGATCACCATGCTCTACAAGCAGGGTGAGGAGTACCCAAAGAAACCACATCGTCTCTATCTCAACAACACAAACATCGCTCAAGCCCTCTCTCTGCACGAACCGCAGGTGGATGACTTGCGCAAGATCTTCCTCCTCAGTCATCTCACGCCATACTACGACGTATGTGCTGCGGAGAGCAATGCCGCCGACTTCCTTGTCGAAGGGCAGTATGCACTCAAGGCGACGGACATCATGAGGAAGCGTGGCGACATGAGCACTTACTTTGTGGTCGATGACCTTACCGTGGGACACGGACGTCAGATACCGCTGTGGCTCTTCGGATTTTTGTATTGACTTTTTATTCACAGACTTATCAATAACTAAACCATTTCGGTGGTTTGCAATCTTAATAAACTAATTACAAGTGTTTTGCTATGAGTAAGGGAAAAACATTTATTACTTGTGATGGTAATCAGGCTGCTGCGCATATCGCATATATGTTCAGCGAAGTAGCTGCGATCTACCCTATCACACCTTCGACAACAATGGCGGAGTATGTGGACGAATGGGCTGCATACGGCCGTAAGAACATCTTCGGAGAGACCGTCCGAGTACAAGAGATGCAGAGTGAGGCCGGTGCTGCCGGTGCCCTTCACGGTTCGCTCCAAGCAGGTGCGCTCACCACTACATTTACGGCTTCTCAGGGTCTTCTCTTGATGATCCCTAATATGTACAAGATCGCAGGTCAGCTATTGCCTTGCGTCTTCCACGTATCGGCTCGTGCCATCGCTGCTCAAGCCCTTTCTATCTTCGGTGACCACCAGGACGTGATGTCTGTGCGTCAGACAGGTTTTGCACAACTTTGCTCGGGCTCGGTGCAGGAGGTGATGGACATCGCCGGAGTCGCACACTTGGCAACCATAAAGACAAGCGTACCTTTCGTCCACTTCTTCGACGGCTTCCGTACCTCACACGAGATCCAGAAGATCGAAGCGATGAACATGGAGGATATAGCTCCACTGATCGACCAGGAAGCACTTGCGAAGTTCCGCAAGAGAGCACTCAACCCCGAAGCACCTGTTGCTCGTGGTACTGCTCAGAACCCCGACATCTACTTCCAAGCTCGTGAAGCATCCAACCCATTCTATGACACCGTACCGGAGACTGTACAGATGTACCTCGATGAGATCGCAAAGATCACAGGTCGTCAGTACCACCTCTTCGACTATTACGGTGCAGAGGATGCTGAAGATGTCATCATCGCTATGGGCTCGGTGACAGAAGCCATCCGCGAGACAGTGGACTACCTCATGGCCAAGGGTCGCAAGGTGGGTCTCCTCAGCGTTCACCTCTATCGTCCTTTCTCTGCAAAGCACTTCTTGGCGGCTATGCCAAAGAGCGTGAAGCGCATCGCTGTGCTTGACCGTACAAAGGAACCCGGTGCCAACGGTGAGCCTCTTTACCTCGATGTCAAGGACTGCTACTATGGCAAGAAGGATGCTCCTCTTATCGTAGGTGGTCGTTACGGTCTATCTTCCAAGGATACCACTCCTGCTCAGATCCTCGCAGTGTATGACAACCTCGCGATGAATATGCCTAAGAACCGCTTCACCATCGGTATCGTCGATGACGTTACGTTCACTTCACTTCCTGTCAAGAAGGAGTTGGAGTTTGACAACGGTTTCGAAGCTAAGTTCTACGGTCTTGGTGCTGACGGTACCGTCGGTGCGAACAAGAACTCTGTCAAGATCATCGGTGACAACACAGAGAAGTACTGCCAGGCATACTTTGCTTACGACTCTAAGAAGTCGGGTGGTTTCACTTGCTCTCACCTCCGCTTCGGTGACACACCTATCCGTTCGACATATCTTGTCAACAACCCTCACTTCCTCGCTTGCCACGTGCCGGCATACCTTCGTCTCTATGACGTGACCAAGGGTCTCCGTAAAAACGGTACGTTCCTCCTCAACTCCATCTGGGGTCTTGATGAGATCGAAGAACACTTGCCAAACAAGGTGAAGGCTTACCTTGCCAAGAACAATATCTCGTTCTATATGATCAATGCGACACAGATCGCACAAGAGATCGGTCTCGGTAACCGTACCAACACCATCCTCCAGTCTGCGTTCTTCAAGATCGCAAACGTCATCCCTTACGAACTCGCAGTCGAACAGATGAAGAAGTTCATCGTCAAGAGCTACGGTAAGAAGGGTGAAAACATCGTCAACATGAACTACGCTGCGGTAGACCGTGGTGCAGAAGTCATCCAAGTCCCTGTGAAGCCTGAGTGGGCTACACTTGAGCCCGAAGCTCCGGTGATGCACGAAGGCGATACAGAGTTCATCCACCATGTCGTACGCACCATCAATGCACAAGAAGGTGACAGCCTCCCTGTATCGGCATTCAAGGGTCGCGAAGACGGTACTTGGGATCAGGGCACCGCAGCTTCTGAAAAGAGAGGTGTGGCAGCGTTCGTCCCAGAGTGGAAGGCAGAGAACTGTATCCAGTGTAACCAGTGTGCATTCGTCTGTCCTCACGCAACGATCCGTCCATTCGTCCTCGACGAGGCAGAGCAAGGCAAGAAGCCCGAAGGCTACGACACTCTCAAGGCTATCGGTAAGCCATTTGCAGATATGCAGTTCCGTATTCAGGTCAATGTCCTCGACTGTCTCGGTTGTGGCAACTGTGCTGATGTCTGTCCGGGCAACAAGAATGGTAAGGCCCTCGAAATGATGCCTATCGAAAGCCAGATGAACGAAGTGCCACGTTGGGACTACTCTGTCAAGTCTGTCAAGTCTAAGGCGCACCTCGTCGATGTATCGGCTAATGTCAAGAACTCACAGTTCTCTCAGCCTCTGTTCGAGTTCTCCGGAGCATGTGCAGGTTGCGGTGAGACACCATACGTCAAGCTCATCACACAGCTCTTCGGTGACCGTCAGATGGTAGCGAACGCGACAGGTTGTTCGTCTATCTACTCAGGTTCGGCACCTTCTACTCCATACACCGTAAACGAAAAGGGGCACGGTCCTGCATGGGCTAACTCTCTCTTCGAAGACAACGCAGAGTTTGGTCTCGGTATGCTCATGGGTACAGAGAAGCTTCGCGATCGTCTTGCTGAGCACGCTAAGAACCTCATCGAAAACGAAAACGCTCCTGCCGAACTCAAGACCCTTCTCCAAGAGTGGCTTGACAACCGCAATGACGGTACCAAGACTCAAGAACTCGCAGAGAAGATCCGTCCGCTCGTAGCTGCAGGTATCTGTCCTGACTGCAAGGGCATCCGTGACTTGTCACAGTATCTCGTGAAGCGTTCACAGTGGATCATCGGTGGTGACGGTTGGGCATACGATATCGGCTTCGGTGGTCTTGACCACGTCATCGCAAGTGGTGAGAACGTCAACATCCTTGTCCTCGACACCGAGGTGTACTCAAACACAGGTGGTCAGAGCTCTAAGTCTACACCGGTAGGTGCTATCGCTAAGTTTGCCGCATCAGGTAAGCGCATCCGTAAGAAGGACCTCGGTCTCATTGCGACCACTTACGGTTACGTTTATGTGGCACAGGTCGCAATGGGTGCGAACCAGGCTCAGACCCTCAAGGCGATCAAGGAGGCCGAAGCATACGACGGACCATCTATCGTCATCGCTTACTCTCCATGTATCTCTCACGGTCTCCGTGCAGGTATGGGTAAGACTCAGAATGAAGCCAAGCGTGCGGTCGAGTGTGGTTACTGGCACCTCTGGAGATACAACCCACAGCTCGAAGCTGAAGGTAAGAATCCATTCCAGATCGACTCGAAGGAACCACAGTGGGAACTCTTCCAAGACTTCCTCAAGGGAGAGGTTCGTTACAACGCACTCCTCAAGCAGTTCCCTGCCGAAGCAGAAGAACTCTTCAAGGCTGCAGAAGAAAACGCTAAGTTCAGATATACAACTTACAAGCGTCTCGCTGCAATGAACTGGAACGAAGGCGAACAAACAGCTGAATAAGCGCAATCCTTTCGGACTACATAAGGAGCGGTCGACCCCCGACCGCTCCCACCTTTACGAGAGCCGTCGGCTACCCATTACGTGGTAGTCGACGGCTCTTCCTTTTGGAGCAGGTAGCTCCTCAAATCCCCTCTCATTTCAAAATGAAGTGCCGGAGGCGGCAAAGCGTTTTTTTTTGTTCCCGTCCCCATCTTTACAGACTTTTTTCGCCACGACAGAGTTCAAACAGCCTTTGGCTTATCAATCAAAGAGGTATGACTTGTTTCATCGAGTAGTGTCAGGCTTTCGGAAAAGGTTGTGGAAGGGTCGAAATTAAGTCGTTTGACTTGATGAAACAAGTCAAACGACTTTCGTCATCAAGTCAAACGACTTTTTTGTCGGGATATATTGTTGTGCTTTCGGGTATTGTGCTTTTGGGTCGAGCCTCATAGACACAGAAAACCCACGGGAAGAAGTGTGGACTTCTTATCCCGTGGGTTATGATTGTCACCAATTAGAGCCGTTCACTTATCGGTCGTGAGAAAGAGGGCTCCCCTTCTCCGGGCGAGACGTCAGAGACCCGCCGGGAGGACTTCGGAGAGAGATAAGGGATTAGATGCGACATCCAAGAGGGCTTTGGCGATGTCTTCACTGTCGTTGAGACAGGGGATGAAGACCAATTCCTCGCCCCCGGCATGGAGGTAATCTTCTTTTGCTTCGAAGCCGATCTCGTCGACACTCTCCAAGCAGTCGCAGATGAAGGAGGGGCAGACCACGACGATGCGCTTCTTTCCCTCCGAGGGTAGGGCTTTCACGCGATCTGTCGTCGCAGGGGAGAGCCATTCGTGATGACCGAAACGTGACTGATAGCAGATCTCGTGTGTCAATCCATCGATGGTGGAGAGGGCAGGGTGCTCCAGCACATCTCGCACCGTTGCCTTACACTGTCGGGGATAGTCTCTCATCGGTTGGCCTACGTAGGGCTTCACCTGATAAAGTGGGATGCCGTGGAAAGAGAAGAGTAGGTGATCTCCCGGACGAGTCTGTGTGGCGATGCTTCGAGCCAGACTCTCGACATAGAGAGGATGATCATGATAGGGGGCTACACAACGCAGGGAGAGTCGCTCCGCACCCAACTTCTGTGCAATGTCTCTGACATGGAGTACCGCCGTCTCGTAACTGCTCATCGCATAGTGAGGGAAGAGGGGTACGAGGATGATCTCTCGCTTGCCCATCGAGACGAGTTCGCGCAGGATGATCTCTGTTGTCTTGTGCTCGTACCTCATCGCACAGCGGACAGGGATACCCGAGAGAGTCTCCATCCTATTGGCAAGGCGATGGGAGTAGAGCCTTAGGAGTGGTCCTTCGTCTGTCCAGATACGTTCGTACTTCTTGATGGACTTCTTTGCTCTCAGAGGGGCAATGATGCCTCTGACAAGTGCGTGACGCAACGGAGCAGCGAGCCCTATGATGCGAGGATCCGTGAGGAAGTTGATGAGGTAGCGTCGCACCTCTTTGAGGGTGAGTGCGAGGGGTGATCCCGTATTGATCAGCACGATGGCTGTGTCGCTTGATTTATCTGAGGTGGGGGGCATATTGTTTTTTGTTGATGGGAGCTGTCAAGCCCATTTGGGGGTGCAAAATATATTCTCCGGTTGGCAAATAGTGCTATTACATCTCTAATAAATGTAAAAAAGCTCAAAGCGTTTATGATAATTCATTCTTCTAATTATCTTTGTACCCGAAGGTTTTGTAGAGAGATGAACAATCCTCGCAAAGGTACCTTTTTTCTGCAAATCTAAGAGTTATACTTTCGATCATTTGGAGGCTTTATGTGCATAACAAAATATAAATCGATATGGCATCGATTGTTGTTTTTGTCTTGTGTTTTCGTCGCAATATCAGGACATACTTCTTGTGCACCCCAAACCCATTTCATAGACACCCATACCAGGCGAAACGAGGTGGGAGACTATGTCATTCACTGGGAGACCTTGCCCCTGATGGAGGGCAAGGTGGATATCTTTGTCTCCGATAACCCGCACCGCTTCCCGGATTCGCCTATGATGACCGAGATGATTTCCAATCAGATGGCGACCTATGATGCTTCGGATGATGTCTCTCGAAAGTTTTTCCTCCTTGTCTTCAACGACAGGCAGGCCGCCATCACCGCTGCGCGACTCCCCATCACCGACAGCTCGATCAATATGCGTGACATGGGAGGCTATATCACCGCCAGCGGATACCCCGTGAGGTGGGGTATGATCGCTCGTTCGGGTGCTTTGCTTGGCATGACCGATAGGGACTCTGCATTGATAGACAACTTCAAGATCAAGTCTCGTCTCATCTTGTCCGAATCCGTCGACCACAAAGAAAATCATGGAGACCTCCCGGGGGTGGAGACACGTATCATCCCCACGATAGTGCCTTGTAACTACGATAAGCGTCTCAGCCATATCCTTGACGGGGATGTCACGCCGGATATGGTCAAGGATATGCAGGTGCAGTATCTCACCGACCTGGCTTATCAGAACAAAGCCCAGTTCTCCGAGGCTTTGCATTTCTTCCTTGATCACAAGAACTATCCCATCCTTATCTCCGACAGGCTGGGTAAGGATCGTGTAGGCTTCCTCGTCATGCTCATCCAGTGCATCCTCGATGTCAGCCACAACGACATCATTCATGAGTACTTGGAGTCCAACCAAGTACTCTCCGCCTCTCGCATGGTACCTTCGGGCTACACTTATCCGAGTGAGGTGCAGGAGAGTCTCACAGAGTACTACCGTTGTCGTGAGAGTGATCTCAATGCTGTCATGGGGACGCTCATCCGTCGGCATGGCAGTATCGCAAAGTACATTGAAGATGTGTTGGACGTCAGGATGGCTGAGCAGAGGTTGCTTCGAAAGATGCTCCTCTTTACAGGTAAGGTGACGCCCCTCTCGAAGTGATAGGTCGTGAGCCTTCTGCTCGCAACAACATGGTATAAGTACAACGCCCTCATCATCCATATCTCGGATGATGAGGGCGTTGTTTTTTTTTCTTGAATGAGCATTTTTTCGTCGAACTCTGTATGGGAAGGTCCTTATATTGTGTCGTTGAGGTGTTAAAATCAGGGCTTTAAGGTCGATGTTGTTTGTTTTCTTGCAAAGAAATTATATCTTTAGGATGTGACTCGGGATGTAATGATGAAGCACAGGAAAAACTCCTTCCCGAGTGAGTGTTGAGGCCCTCACTTCACAGAACTCGATTATGAAGAAGATAAAAACACGTTGGCAACGTCTCAGAGACTACTTCTTACCTACCTATCGTGCCAAGATAGTTGCAGTGCTGTGTGCAGGCACGGTAGTGGGACTGGTCGTCTACCTTGTCTATATGTCGAAGGCATACAGCTATCTCAGTGATGAACCTTCGGTGTGTATCAACTGTCATGTCATGGAGCCTTACTATGCGACTTGGAACCACAGTTCGCACGCCCTCCATGCTACCTGCAACGACTGTCATGTCCCTCACACGTCGATCTTCCATAAATACTTCTTCAAGGCCAAGGACGGTCTCCGTCACTCCTATGTCTTCACGATGAGGGGCGAGCCTCAGGCGATGCAGGCGATCCCGGAGAGCCAGGCTGTCATCTACCAAAACTGTGTACGCTGTCACTCTCAACTCAATCAGGAGTTCGTCCACTCCGGCCGTGTCTGCCCCGTACAGATCAAGGAGGGCTCCGAACAAGCCTGCTGGGACTGTCATCGGGATGTCCCTCATGGTGGTAAGATAGGGCTTTCGGCCACTCCTGCGGCAAGGGTGCCTTTCCCCAAGTCTCCTGTGCCGGATTGGCTCCGTAAGGCAGTCCGTAAGAACGATACGAAATAACATAATACCCAATAAGTAAGACTACAAGTTATGAAAGAAAATCAAAGACGACTTAAATCCTGGCAGGGGTGGTTGCTTTTCTGTGCTGCCGTTGTCGTAGTCTTTTTGCTTGGTATGCTGGCTGCTTCAGTGACCGAGCGACGAGCAGAGATCCGGTCCATCTATGCCAATAAGAAGGTGGAGCTCACGCCTTTTGAGTCTCGTAATGGCATCTATCGAGAAAATTATCCACGACAGTACGACACTTGGACGAATACTGCCGATACCACATTTACTTCGGAGTACAACGGCAGCCAACCCGTCGATGTCCTTGCCCAACGTCCTCAGATGGTGATCTTCTGGGCGGGCTATGCTTTCTCTCGGGAGTACAACACGCCTCGGGGGCATATGCACGCCATCCATGACATGATCGACATCCTCCGCACCGGCAATCCGGGTGTGGATGGTGAGGGTGATCTTCAGCCCGGTACCTGCTGGGTGTGTAAGAGCCCCGACGTCCCTCGTATGATGCAGGCGATGGGGGTGGACAACTTCTACAAGACGAAGTGGAGCGAGCTTGGTAGCGAGATCGTCAATCCTATCGGTTGTGCCGACTGTCACGACCCGGAGACAATGGATCTTCATATCTCTCGTCCTGCCCTCGTGGAGGCTTTCGAGCGCAGAGGTATAGACATCACCAAGGCGACACACCAGGAGATGCGTTCTCTCGTCTGTGCCCAGTGCCACGTGGAGTATTATTTCAAGCCGGATGGCAAGTATCTCACCTTCCCTTGGGACAAAGGGATGACCATGGAGGATGCGGAGAAGTATTACGACGGACTTGAATACTACGACTACATCCATCCGCTGAGCAAGGCTCCCATCCTAAAGGCTCAACATCCTGACTTCGAGCTCTTCACCCAAGGGATCCACGGTCAGAGGGGCGTGTCTTGTGCCGACTGCCATATGCCTTATATGAGTGAGGGGGGGATCAAGTTCAGCGATCACCACATCACCAGCCCACTAAGGTATATCGATCGTACCTGTCAGGTGTGCCACCGTGAGAGTGAAGAGACCCTTCGTCAGAATGTCTATGAGCGTCAGCATAAGGTCATGGAGGCTCGTAATACGCTTGAGAACGAACTCCTCCGAGCTCACATCGAAGCTGAGTTTGCGTGGAAGAAGGGTGCGACAGAGGCTGAGATGGCTTCGGCTCTGAAGCTCATCCGTCAGTCGCAGTGGAGATGGGACTATGTCGTAGCGAGCCATGGGGGATCGTTCCACGCACCACAAGAGTGTCAGCGCATCCTCAGCGCAGGTCTCGAGAAGGCGATGGCCGCACGCCTGTCGATCGCTCGTGTCTTGGCGAAACATGGTTATACGGATGAAGTACCTCTACCAGACATCTCGACCAAGGAGAAGGCTCAGGAGTATATCGGGCTTAATCCCAAAGAACTTAATCGCAAGAAGAAGGAGTTTGTGGAGACCGTAGCTCCAAAGTGGCTTGAAGAGGCCAAGGCTAAGGGGCGTCTCTATATGGCAAAGAAATAAGTTTCATGTACTTCTGCTTTTCGCACAAAAGCCTGTGGTGTCATTAGGCTATGAACATCACAGGCTTTTGTGCGGAAGTAGTGTATTGTGAGGGAATAAGGACCGTTGTGTGTCGCCATCCGATCGGTGCTGTACTCCGTGTTCGAGAGAGTGATACAGCCCTTTGTCTTCGAAGTGTTTTAGGTGTAGTTAGAGATAAATGACCGATAGGAAGTCTTGTCGGGCAGATGCTTTTGTTGAAGAAAAAAAGATCATTCAGATGTGGAACAATAAATGGGGCTATAAGGAGGCCTTCGCCATCGTCGGTATCCCGATCATCATAGGGTGGGTCATGCAGCTCATCCTCGGACCTGCACCTCGGACGGCTTTCGCCTTTCCGACCAATATCATCGCAGGGATAGCCATCACTCTCATCGGTGTGGGTGTGGCTCTCATGGGTAAACGCAAGGGACGGAGACCCTTCTTGGCAGGAGGCCCTGCGACCCTCTCCGCCCTGACTGCCTTCATCGTCCTGACACTTATCGTGGGTTTCACGAAGCAGATCCCTGCAGGCATGGCAGCGGGGCTATCGGGTTGGTTCCACAAGATAGGGCTGAGTGCCATGCTTGAGTCGAGAGCCTTCCTCCTGCTCTATGCCTACTTTTTGCTCGTCCTTGCCACGGCCACGGCTTACCGTCTGCTGAGGTTCAGTCTCTGTGTCAGGGATGTCGCTTTTGCCCTCAACCATATAGGGCTGTACCTCTTCCTCTTGTTCGGGCTCATCTCTTCGTCAGAGATGCGGAGGTTCACGATGGTGCTTTCGAGCGAAAGTGACCAACCCGAGTGGCGTGCTACGGACAACCTCACCAGAGCAATGGTGGAGCTCCCTCTTGCGCTCGAACTCAAACACTTCGACCTCCAAGAATATCCGCCCAAACTCATGCTGCTCGACCTCCCCACGGGCGAACTCGTCCCCAAGGGGCGTCCCGAGCATCTCCTCATCGACTCGACCCTCACCCGAGGCCGACTTCTCGACTGGCAGATCGAAATCCTCGAACACCTCCCTCTCTCTGCCCCCCTTGTCGGTGCGACAGACATTGTGTTCAAGGAGTTTCGTTCCACCGGAGGTGCGGCATCCGTCCGGGTGCGTGCCACGAGAGGTGACGAAGCCTACGAAGGTTGGGTGAGCTCAGGGAGTTATCTATTCCCTTACCGTTCACTCTCGTTGACCGACTCTCTCGCCATCGTCATGCCCGAGCGTGAGCCCAAGCAATTCACCTCTCACATCGTCTACTACACTCAGGCTGGAGACGTGGGCAAGTACGATATCCGTGTCAATCACCCTCTCCGCCACGGCAACTGGTACATCTATCAGCTCGGTTATGACCGCGAACGTGGGCGATGGAGCACGACGTCCGAACTTGAGATCGTCTACGACCCATGGCTCCTCCCCGTCTATGTCGGTATAGCGATGATGCTCCTCGGTGCCTTGTGCCTCCTTCTCGGTCCTATCTCTCACGACAAAAAGAAAGAAGCCCTATGAACTTCCTCCTCGACTGGCACGACTTCATATACTTCGCCCTCCCGACCGTAGCCATCTGTGCCTTGGGTGCTTATTTGGGATTTAAGGAAAAGTTTGCCCCTGCCATCACCGTCACCGTCCTGGCACTCATCGTCTTCGGGGTGTACATCGCAGGGATGTGGCATTCGCTCGAACGCCCACCGATGCGCACTATGGGCGAGACACGGCTCTGGTATTCGTTCTTCGTCATCATTGCAGGGCTCATCGTTTACAGCCGTTGGCGTTATCGCTGGATCCTCGGCTTCTCGACCGTCCTTTCGACGGTCTTTATCTGCATCAATATCTTCAAGCCCGAGATCCACTCCAAGACGATGATGCCCGCCCTCGAAAGCCCCTTCTTCGTCCCCCACGTGATCTCCTACATGTTCGCCTACGGGATGCTCGGCGCAGCCCTCTTGCTGGCGATCTATATGCTCTACAAAAAGGAGGATAAAGACCCTCACCGCCTCTATGTCACGGACAACCTCGTCTATACGGGCACAGGCTTTCTCATCGTCGGACTCCTCCTCGGGGCGATCTGGGCAAAGCAGGCATGGGGCACTTATTGGGGCTGGGATCCCAAAGAGACTTGGGCGGCGATAACCATGGCTGCCTATATGCTGTACATCCACCACCGCCGTTTCCACCCCAAACGCTTCAAGCAGTCGGCGATCATCCTCATCGTCAGCTTCCTCTTCCTCCAGATGTGCTGGTACGGCGTCAACTTCCTCCCCTCCGCCTCTGACAGCATCCACATGTATTCAAACTGAGAAAAAAGACTATCCGTACATCAAAAAGGCTATGTCACAACGCAAGTGACATAGCCTTTTTGCTAATCCCCTATCCTCATAAGGTGAAAGAGCTGTAATCCACTCAAATCATGCGACTTGAGCATCAAGCTCTAACGCAACTCCAAGCCCTCCCCAAAACAAGATATATAACTCACCGAAAAAGGTTGTCTAACTTGATGACGAAAGTCGTCTAAGGTGATGAAACAAGTTAGACAACTTTTTTCAACGATACTGTCCTAAAAAAGTGTGTAAGCCCCATTAGTCCTTAACTTTGAGGTAAGAAAAAAAATAAACCTAAGAACAATGGAGCTTACAACAACACAAAAGTCGGCATTTATTTCTGAAATGCTATCATCAGAGGCAGGTATTAACGAACTTATCCGTGTACTATTGGACACCTTCTCGAAGCAAGAACGTGCTCTCTTTGTCGAAGAGCATGAGGGTGAACAATGCAATGGTTTCCGTCCTCGTCGATGGCGAGGCTACGGCTGTAGCTTTGAATTACGGATTCCTCGAACACGTTCGGGCAATTTCCAACCCCTGATTTTGGGAATCCTTTCCAGCCAAGAGAGCGAACGAGCCTTGTTGTTTCACGAGCTTTATACCCGAGGCCTTTCGTGCGAAGACATTGGTTCGGTGTGCGAACGGATCTACGGCTATCACTATAGCAAGCAGCAAGTCAGTTTTCTCTCGAACACGAGTAAAGAGGAGATCTACAAGTGGTTGGAACGCCAACTGTCGCCCCACTATTTGGCGGTGTACATCGATGCTACCTTTACCTACACACGGCGGGAGGATCGTGTGGCTCAGGAAGCCTATTACACGATGTTGGGGTTGCTTCCTGACGGTAGTCGGGAGGTGCTTTGTGTGGTGAATCATCCCACGGAGGGAGCGTTGAATTGGGAGGCAGAGTTGAAAGCCCTCAAAACACGTGGAGTCGAACGTATAGACCTGATCATCTCAGATGCTTTACAGGGGATTGAACGAGCCATCGCCTCGGCTTTCCCTCACTCCTCCCATCAGCTGTGTGTCGTTCATTTCAAGCGTCACGCACTTAATGCCGTATCGAAGAGGGACAAGGATCAGATGAGACAAGAGTTGGAAGACTTGTTTCCGATCTCGGGTACAAGTCTTACACCCATCAAGGCATTTGAGAAATTGTGTACATTTGCAGAACGTTGGGGGAAAAGCTACCGGAGCCTGCTCTCCTTGTCGGCACCTCGCAATATAGGCTACTTCACTTACCTGATGTTCCCGGAGGGTGTTCGTCGTATGATTTACTCGACGAATTGGGTGGAGCGTCTCAATCGCAGCTATAAGCGTACGCTGCGTATGCGTGGGGCTCTACCCTCGGCTGATGCCGTCGTCTTTCTCTTGGGCTCTGTAGCCCGAGAAATGACTGAAAGGACTTATGCTAGGAGGTTACCCTATTTCCAAGAGTGGAGTACCAAATAAATGAGTAATGAGTAATAACACGAAAAACTCAAAGTTTTTCCCCTGGGGCATGCCCCAGGGGAAAAAGGGAGAACTAACCTTACACACTTTTTCGGACACTACCGAAAAAAGAGACTATCCATACAACAAAAAGGCTATGTCACAACGCAAGTGACATAGCCTTTTTGCTAATCCCCTATCCTCATAAGGTGAAAGAGTTGTAATCCACTCAAATCATGCGACTTGAGCATCAAGCTCTAACGCAACTCCAAACCCTCCCCAAAACAAGATATATAACTCACCGAAAAAGGTTGTCTAACTTGATAACGAAAGTCGTCTAAGGTGACGAAACAAGTTAGACAACTTTTTTCAACTGAGGGAAGGAGTGTCGCAATGACAGACAGACGGTATCCTTTTGATATGCTACTTCTTAGCTTTTTGATAGCTCATCTATCTTTTGATTTATTTTGTTTACAACATCTTGGTATTTGGATACCCTAACTGGAAATTTTCTTATCGTCTCTAATAAACTCTCTGCTCTTTTTAATGTTATTTTCCCATCCTTGACTAATTCATCAAATTTGTGCTCAATCTCTAACACCTTTTCTAAATTATTGCACGCCGTTTTAAGATGCCATTCCGTATCATATTGGATATCTTCATAAAGGGAAAACACTTCATAATTATTTCCTTTGTATAGGCTCCAAAATTTCTTGATCTTATCGGGGATTTTTATGCTGTGTTTTCGATCGGTGAGGAATTTATCTAAATCCCCTTTTGTCCCAAATATTTTCTCAGAAAGAATTGTTAATCCAAAAGATAAACAGTCTTCATACATAGGTGGAATTTTGACAAATAGTTTCCTGAAGAACTCTTCAGATCCATAATTGTCCAGTGATGTTATTACAGCTTCTAACATCTCTTTGTTCAACTCTGTTTTCTCTTTCTCCATGGGTTTTATGTAGGATTCCAATAAGTCCATATGACGGGTCTTAATCTCAGGTTCTTTATGTATAAGGTTTAAAAATGAATCTTTTACAATCTCACGAGCTTCAGATAGATTAAATAAGCGTTTTGAAATACAGGGATGATCATCATTAAGTGCATGTTCGGATATATCTAAGGCGCATCTACAATATAAGTGTATATGTAGTTTTTTTAGCTCATCTTTGATCCATATTTTATATTCTTCATTGGAGGCAAAAAGGCGGTCAGATGCAGGTGATATTTTATAAATATAATGGTGCGAGAAGCATTCAAAATTAGATGGTTTTAATTGGGTATATTCATGAGTATAAGGTTTTCTCTGATCTGGTGCTGTTTTCTCTAAGCTCTTACTGTTTTGCTCTGATTTAGATTTGATCTCTTTATCTTTTTCATACGCATAAATAGCTACTGATAGAAATTTAGAAAGATCATGTTTGTCCATGATTTTTCCTTCATAATAGCTCAAATATTCAAGTATGTCACGATCATATCCTTCTTGAAACCAAAGATCTATGATGGGTAGGGAGTTGCAAGCGTCTTCTTTTAAAAGATGTTCTAAAGTGTTAAAGGATAGGTTGCTATTGACTCTCTCTTGGAAATATATTTCAAACGCTCTTATGCTTCGAATAGATTTGATCCTATAAATATGGCCTCTTTTTCTTATCGTAACTTCCTCCTTTTCAAATAGTAGGTGTAGAATTTTCTTAAGTAAATGACTGTTTTCTACATTAATATCAACCTTTTCACTGATAACTTCCCATTCACTATTAGTTGGGTTGAGATATTGCTTCTTTTTGAGGCGATAGTATTCGTTTTCCCAATTGTATTTAATGAGCATCAGGAGAAAATAGTCTCTGAAATTTACGTCGTTCTGAATTTTCTCAAATCGTAAGAATAAATTTGAAAATCGTTTCAGGTCTCGTAAAGTAGGTAGTATCTGATTTAAGATGAAATATAAGATAGACTCTTTTTCGTATAGCTCCTTGAAATATGGATCATTATTGTTCATACAAGGTATTTTAGTTATCTCATTCCACAAAGCCTCTTCCGAGATGAAGGGGATAGATTGCTCTATCGAGAAATACTTATCACTAAATAGTTTCGTTTCACTGGTGTTTTCGGAAACAAGGATTTTATTAAGATATTGCTTGTCGTAAGCTGCGAAGAATATCATATTAGAAAAGGAAGCATTGCCATCGATGAGCTTCAACACCTCAATGACCTCTTCTCGTAAAAGACGATCAAAGTCATCAATGAACACAACCACTCTTTTGCCGAGTCTCTTTATTGCTTCACTGATTTTTTGTTTTTCTCTTCCACTGTTCCAAAGCTGATGTATGGATAGGAAAGAGGATAAAAACTTGTTTTCCCCAATTATATTTATGGCTTTCAGGTAATCCTTGAAAGAACTTGAAAATCTCGAATCATATTTCTTCAATGTTGAGAATAACTCGTGGAAGAAGTCCTCTTGGATCGTACAAGCATTGAGTGAATGACGAGGGTTAAACTTGATGACAATGAACTGCTCTTTGTTCAGCTTCTTTTCTAAGAGGTTTAGGTAAGAGGTTTTTCCGCTACCCCAAGAGCCTACAATCCCTACACTGTATGCCTGCTCTGTCTCTTTAGGCAGTTTGCTTATTAAAAGGTCGATGTCTTCGGAGAAGCCTAAGCGATCATCATCCTTATTTTTGATTGGAGTGTCTATACTTAAAAGCTTTTCCTCTTCCGCTTGTGTCTCTGTTCCACTTTGACAAGGGAAAAAGTTTATGAATGAGAACATCCAGAAGCAGAGAATGGCAACTAATACGAAAAATATGAGTATTTGGATCTCTATACTTGAATAATCTAATAGCAGACCATTGAATAAGAGGATAATAACAAGTGTGATAAGTAGAAATGAGAATACAGAAATTCGATAGTTATTCTTCACACATTGCCACACATAGTGAAGATGGAAGATGCCTAATAGAGAAAGTATGCTCCAACTTACGATCCCAAAATTCATCCTATTCATGACAGGTAAGACCTTATCGTAAAAGAGAGCTTTCGTCTCATCTTCAAAAAGAAAGAGTAGAAGAAGAGCTATAAGGAATAGAATGATACTTTGGGCTTCTTCAAAGATGAAAGATTTCGTTTGTTTCAGGAGTTCATTCAAGCCCTCTCTGAATTTGGAGTTGGTCTCAGATTTGGTATTGTTTTTCTCGCTCATATATAGATTTTATATTTTAATACAAACTTAACAATAACCCTGCGATTAACATTCGGTCGTAGAGTCATCTTTTTTCACCCAAAGCGAAAAATCTTGGTGTCGAGGCTTTTAATTCGTGAATATCTGTATTCGTGGAGCTTGGGGAGGTCAAGAGGTTGATAAATAATGCGTACCTTTACCATGATATAAGAAAAAGAAACACAAATAAACCTATGACCAAGATATCGCACATGGCAGAGGTTGCCGTCAGGATGAACAAGAAAAACGGTAACGATACCTGCCTCATTGTCAAGAATAAAGAAAAACAAGTTTGGGAAAAACAGTCGTGGAACCATGTCTATGAGTATGTGCGCCGTACAGCTCAGGCTCTTATCGAATTCGGTGTGGGATCACAGGAGTGTGTGGGGATGTATTCGGAGAATATGGACAAGTTCATATACAGTGACTTGGCAACCCTCAGCATCGGTTCTATCGCTGTGCCCCTCTATGCGACCTCTTCGTCCGCACAGGTCGAGTACATCGTCAATGATGCGAGGATCAAGCTCCTCTTTGTCGGTTCGCAGTTTCAGTACAACAATGCTTACAAGGTGAAGAAGGAGAGCGCAGTGCTGGAGCATATCGTGATCTTCGATCCCACGGTGATTCGTCACCCTGACGACCGTACTTCGTTGATGTACGAGGACTTCCTCAAGCTTGGTGACACGACCACGGCGGAGGCCGAGGCGAAGTTGCGGCGTTCGAACAGCGAGCTCTCTGACATCGCCTGCCTTATTTACACTTCGGGCACCAGCGGGCAGAGCAAGGGCGTGGAGATCTCTCACAGTAACATCTACAATGCCCTTGTCGCTCATGTCGAAGCCATCCCGAACATGGGGCACAAACACATCTCG
The DNA here is from genome assembly GCF_900638305.1 of Porphyromonas cangingivalis. NCBI lineage: Bacteria > Pseudomonadati > Bacteroidota > Bacteroidia > Bacteroidales > Porphyromonadaceae > Porphyromonas > Porphyromonas cangingivalis. Next base: position 1,460,550 of record NZ_LR134506.1, on the reverse strand, counting down.
ATGAACTTCCTCCCCCTCACGCATGTCTTCGAGAAGATGTGGGTCTTCCTCTGCCTCCAGAGAGGGGTCAAGGTTGCCGTAGGCGAGAACCCCAAGGAGATCCTCACCAACCTTAAAGAAGTGCGCCCTCACTTCATGTGCAATGTGCCTCGCTTTTGGGAAAAGGTCCACATCGGAGTGCAGGAGAAGATCTCGACCTTCTCTCCCAGGGTGCAGAAGCTCATGCGCAGTGCCATCGATATCGGCAAGGAGTACCACTTCGAGTACAGGCAGAAGGGGCGCAGAGCTCCGTTTTGGTTGATGATGAAGTACAAGTTCTTTGCCAAGAAACTCTTTGATCTCGTGAAGAAAAATGTGGGTATCGAGCGAGGGAAGCTTTTCCCCACTGCCGGTGCAGCCCTTGCCGATCCTATCAATGAAGCACTGAGTGCCATGGGTATCCCCATCGTTGTGGGTTATGGACTGACGGAGACGACGGCAACGGTGTGCTTCTGTCGTCCGAAGAAGAATGCTTTCGGATCCATCGGTACCGTCCTTCCCGGTGTGGAGGTCAAGGTCGATCCTCAGACGAGCGAACTTATGGTCAAGGGTGCTACAGTCTCCAGAGGATATTTCAATAAGCCGGAGGAGACTGCTGATGCTTTTGGGACTGACGGATGGTTCCGTACGGGAGACATCTGCACGATAGACGGAGAGGGCAACCTCTTCTTCAAAGAACGTCTCAAAGACCTCTATAAGACCGCCAACGGCAAGTATATTGCGCCACAGATGATCGAGGGCTTGATCTCTGCCAACAAGTACATTGAGCAGGCCATGGTCATTGCCGAGGAGCGCAACTTCGTCAGTGCCCTCATTTATCCGGCTTGGGATGTGGTACGTGAGAAGCTCAAAGGTAGGGCTATAGACACGGATGACATCGACGAACTCGCAAAGATGCCCGAGGTGTATTCGCTCATCGAGGGGTATCTCGAAGAGGGACAGAAGACCCTTGCATCGTATGAGAAGGTCAAGAAGTTCGTCCTCCTCACCGAACCTTTCAGTGTCGAAAATGGGATGCTTACCAATACCCTCAAAACAAAACGAAAAGTCGTCTCGGCACACTATGCCGATCTCATAGAGGGTATGTATCGATAAGGGTGCGTTCTACCTCACAGATCGAGGGGGCTTCCGCTTGTGGGGAGTCCCCTTTTTCTCTTGATTTTTTCTTGATGTGGGAGACTTCCTTTCTGAGCCGGGTGGGGTAGAGCCAAAGAGCTTTTCGATCAGATCAGGACGTCCGATCTTTTGCAACGAGCGGATGATGTGTGGACGCTCTTCGGGCTTGTACCAGAAGAAGTATTGGCGTTGAGCATCTTTTTCGTCCTTTGAGATGGCTGTATATACCTTTTCGAGTGTGTAGGGGTGATAGCCACTGTAATAGATGACCGTTGCGACTGTCATCGGTGTCGGTGTGAAGTCTTGCACCTGTTCGAGCTTGAAGTTCAGCTTTTTTGTGAGGAGTGCAAGTTCTGCCATGTCTTCGCTTCGGCATCCGGGGTGAGACGAGATGAAGTAAGGGATAAGCTGTTGATTGAGACCATGCTTTTCATTGATTCGATCGAAAGCTTTCTTAAACTTCTTGAACAGCTCGAAGGACGGCTTGCGCATCAGGTTGAGGACTCTGTCTGAGGTGTGCTCAGGCGCGACTTTTAGTCTTCCCGATACATGTTTTGAGACCACCTCCTCGGTATACTCTTCAGTAGCTTTTGCAAGCTTGGGATCTTTGTACTCATGCATCAGGAGGTCATAGCGAATCCCACTGCCGATAAAACTCTTTTTGACTCCCGGCAAGGCATCCACCTTGCGGTAGATCTGTGTCAGAGGGCTGTGGTCTGCGTTGAGGTTAGGGCAGATGTCCGGATGTATGCACGATGGCCTGAGGCAACGTGCGCAGGCCTTTAGCCGATGTCCCTGCATACGATACATGTTTGCCGAAGGTCCCCCGAGGTCGCTCAGGTAGCCTTTGAAGTCCTCCATTTTTGTTACCTCTTGGACCTCCTTGATGATCGAGTGTTCGCTACGAGAGGAGATGAACTTCCCCTGATGCGCAGAGATTGTACAGAACGCACATCCTCCGAAGCAACCACGGTGCATGTTCACCGAATGCTTGATCATCTCGTAGGCAGAGATTACCTTCCCCTTGTATCTCGGATGAGGCATTCGGGTGTATGGCAGGTCGAACGAACGGTCGATCTGCTCCGTGGTCATGGTTGGATAAGGAGGGTTGACGACTATGGTTCGATCTTCGATCCTTTGGAGGAGTCTGTGGGCATGCATGGCATTGCTCTGTTCCTCGATGTGTCGGAAGTTGGAAGCATATTTCTTTTTGTCACGGAGACAATCCTCATGACTGTTGAGGAGGATGTCGTCCTCTTTCTCTTCCACTTCGTCGGTGGGTATCGTGAAGGCGATCTGTGGGATATCCCTGAGATCTCGGATGCTTGCTCCTTGTTCTATGCGTCGAGCAATCTCTACGATCGGAAGCTCGCCCATGCCATAGATGACGATGTCCGCTTGGCTCATGAACGGCATCCCCGGTAAGAGTTTGTCCTGCCAGTAGTCGTAGTGTGTCAGACGGCGGAGTGAGGCCTCTATCCCTCCAAGCACGATGGGTGTCTCGGGGTATAGGTCTCGGAGAATCTTGCTGTATACTATGCTCGGATAGTCGGGGCGCATATCGCTGCGACGATCCGGAGTGTACGCATCTTCGGAGCGCAGCCTTTTGGCCGCTGTGTAGTGGTTGACCATGGAGTCCATGTTTCCCGGAGAGACACCGAAAAACAGGCGTGGTTTCCCGAGCTTTTTGAAGTCCCGGAGGTCGTCGCGCCAATTTGGCTGGGGGACGACGGCGACACGATAGCCGGCATCTTCCAGGGTGCGACCGATGACTGCCGCTGCAAATGAAGGGTGATCCACATACGCATCACCGCTGAATAGGATGATATCTACTTCATCCCACCCACGCATATCCATCTCTTTTTTTGAGATGGGCAACCATCTTTTTAAGTCTGCCCTTTCACTCATTGGCGCAAAGTTACGACAAATAAGGTATTGTTGCCGAAAAGTCTCGAAATCGTTGACACCGCACGGCTCATCTTCGGTGAAAAGTGATTCGATGAAAGCCTCACAACTTCACTGTATCTCTACAATGAATACGGAATTTGAGGTGAGATGAGTCACGTTCTTGACCTTTGCGTTTATTTTTACTTTTTTGCAATCTCCTATTTTTTACATATATTTGTCCAAGGTTTTAGGCGTAGGCATGAGTAGAACAGACGAACGACTGATAAAGGATGTCGAGGAGCGACTCGATCAGCTCATTCGCTTGTGTCATTCTCAAGCGGAACACTTGGGGATACTCTCTGCCGAAAAGGATCGACTTGCTTCCATTGTCCGGGAGCAGGACGTTCAGATCCGAGACCTGAGCCGACAGCTTTCTGTCGCAACCATGGCACTGCAAGAGTCTCCTGATGCCCACCTTCAGTTGGAGGCATTCAAGCGAGAGATCGATGCCGTTGTGAAAGAGGTGGAGGGCTGTATCGCTTATTTGGAAAAGAACGTATGACGATGATGAGGACATCGTGTCGATGAGGGGCATGGCCCTTTGAGTGATGTCCTCTTGATATATTGGCTTCTGCTGTGAGTGCAAATACTTCAAACACCCCCAGAACCCCCAAGCCCTACAACAAACTTGATATAACCGTTAAAGTAGGCGGAGAGGTCATTTCCCTCAAGATTGATAGGGAAGACGAGGGTGCGATTCGATCCGGAGCTGTTGCGTTGAGCAGGGTCTTGGAGTTGTACCGCAGGAAGTATGGGGAGGCGGAGACCACCGAAGCAGACCTGCTGAGGTACACAGCCTTACATTTTGCATCCATTGTTGAGGATGCTCGTCTCAAGGCCGAAGATCAGGCTCTCGGGATTCGCTTGGAGCGACTTCGAGATAAACTTGACGAGGTGCTTTATCCTCATCCCAAGGACTGAACTGATGACCTTCTTTTCTTACTCAAGCGTTACATGAAAAAAAGATTGTCGCGTATCCTCCGGTATGCGTCATGATTGTTTATTTTTTTGAGTTAGATTAACGCTATTTTTATTACATAGAACAACAACGATGAATACATTTTTTTACGTGCTGATCATCGTGCTCGTTTTGATCTTCGTCGCTCTTGGCTTCATCATGTGGAAGATGATGAACAAGGCTGTCGACAAGAAGACCGACGAGTACATGCAGAAAGCCAAAGAAGAGATCGAGGTGATCAAGAAGAACAAAATGCTCGAAGTCAAAGAGCAGTTCATCAAGCAGAAGTCCAACCTCGACAAAGAAATTTCCCAGAGACAGTCTAAGCTTCAGGGTATCGAAGCCAAGCTCAAGAGTCGTGAGCAGGCTCTCCAGCAGAAGCAGGATGAACTCTCTAAGAAACTCAAAGAGAATGATGCCATTCGAGAAAATCTTCAGACCCAGATAGAATGTCTCAAGGTGCGTGAAGGTGAGATCGAAGATCTTAAGAAGAAAGGCCTTGCAGAGCTTGAGACAATCTCCGGTCTCTCTGCCGACGAGGCCAAAGAGCGCATCATCGAGTCCATCAAGGATGAAGCTCGTGGTGATGCTTCGGCATATATCGCGGAGATTATGGACGAAGCCAAACTTACTGCCAATATGGAGGCTAAGAAGCTTGTCATCAAATCTCTCCAGCGTATTGCTACCGAGACAGCCATCGAAAATTCTGTGACTGTCTTTCATATCGACTCTGATGAGATCAAAGGTCGTATCATCGGTCGGGAAGGACGCAATATCCGTGCACTTGAAGCAGCTACCGGTGTCGAGATCATTGTCGATGATACCCCCGAAGCTATTGTTTTGTCATGCTTCGACCCTGTGCGTCGTGAGATTGCTCGTCTTGTTTTGCATCAACTCGTTCAAGACGGACGTATTCACCCTGCTCGTATCGAGGAGGTAGTGGCTAAGGTGCGCAAGCAGATCGAAGAGGAGATCATAGAGACCGGTAAGCGTACCGTCATCGATCTTGGTATACACGGCCTGCATCCTGAGCTTATCCGTCTCGTGGGTAAGATGAAGTTCCGTTCGTCCTACGGTCAAAACCTCCTTCAGCACTCTCGCGAGACAGCCAATCTCTGTGCCGTCATGGCTGCCGAGCTTGGTCTCAATCCTAAGAAAGCCAAGCGTGCCGGCCTCCTTCACGATATAGGTAAGGTGCCTGATGATGAGCCGGAGATGCCACACGCACTTCTTGGTATGAAGCTTTGTGAGAAGTATAAGGAGAAGCCCGATATCTGCAATGCCGTCGGGGCACACCACGACGAGATTGAGATGGAGACGCTCATTGCGCCCATCGTGCAGGTTTGTGATGCTATTTCCGGAGCACGACCCGGGGCACGTCGGGAGATAGCCGAAGCTTATATCAAGAGGCTCAATGAGCTCGAAAAGCTTCCACTCTCTTATCCCGGTGTTATCAAGACCTATGCAATCCAGGCGGGTCGAGAACTTCGTGTCATTGTCGGTGCCGATAAGGTGGATGATATCCGTACCGAGCAACTCTCATCTGAGATCGCCAAGAGGATTCAGGATGAAATGACTTATCCCGGTCAGGTCAAGATTACCGTTATTCGTGAAACTCGCTCTGTTGCTTTTGCGAAGTAAAAGCGTGGCTCATACAATAATCTATATAAAGTTGTGTCGATTTGTTCGACACAACTTTTTTTGTGACACTACGTGTTTCTCGATGAGAGATCCGGCTCGGTTCTGTGGGTTTATCGTCTTGTCTTTGTTCCTTTCATTCGACGTGTTCGGTATGTCTTTTTTTGTCAAAATGTCTATGAGCGCATTTGCTTGTCGGCAAAGGTAATTCGTATGGATATGTGTGCAGTCGGTTACAGTCGATTACAGTCGATTGTGATCGAGTTCGGTCGATTGTCGTCGATTGTGTGGTTCTTGGGGCGGATTGGTTGCTGTGTGTTTACGAAAAGAGGTGAACGTTTTTATAGATTTTGTATTCTTGTCTTGATTTTGCTTCCTATTTTCTGCGTTATCTCCACTTGTCAAGGCGGATTGCTGTGTTATTTTTCTTGAAAACGAGTTGAGTTTTTGTTTGTTAGTATAAGATTTATTTATACCTTTGTCATGAAACATAGCTACTTGAAACGCTGTATTTCAGAGGAAAAGCACTTCTTGCAAGTTGTTTTATGTCATTAACTGCTTGTCGTTTAGTGTGTTCGCTTCTAAGGTTGTTTTTTGTTTTGCTGTGTTTTTTGGTGGAGTTTTGCTTGTCGAGAGTAAGGTAAATGTGCTTGCCTTGCCCTCGTAGATTGGTAGATATTTGCCTTGAGAGAAGAAATTTTGTTTATAACAATTGAAATAAATACTATTACTCACAATTAAATTTTTGTCACATGAAAAAGAATTTTTCTTTAAAGTTCATGGCTATGGCAATGGCTGCTGCGCTTGTTGCAGCTCCAGGCTGTAAGGACTATGACGATGACATCAACAACTTGAGAGAGCAGACAGCCGGGATCAAGAGTGATCTTGCGAAGGCTAAGACTGATCTTACCGCTGCTATCAAGGATGTTGAGGCTAAGGCTGCTGCTGCTCAGAAGGCTGCAGATGATGCTAAGGCTGCTGCTGACAAGGCATTGAAGGATGCTCTTGCTGCAGATGCAAAGTTGAAGGCAGAACTCGAGGCTCTCGCTGATAAGGCTCAGAAGGCTGCTGAAGCTGCACAAAAGACTGCTGATGAAGCTCACAAGAAAGCTGATCAGCTTAGAAAGGAACTTGATGCTCTTGTTGAAAGAGTAGATGCTCTTGAAAGAAATAGTGCTACCAAGCAAGAGTTGGAGAATGCTAAGAAGGAACTTAAGGCTGAGATCGATAAGGTCATGAAGAGAGTAGAGGAGTTCGTGGGTAACCGTGTGACTTCTATCGCTCTTGTTCCAAGAAGTCATGTCAACGGTATCGCATCTGTCGAGCTTCTTGGTGTTGCTTACAAGGCTCAGGAGCACGTGGATCATCAGGCGTTCTATTTTACTACTACTGATGTCGCTAACGCAACCAAGGTTCTTAAGCCAAGTCAAGGTGTCGCAGAATTCCGTCTCAGTCCAAGTCGTGTGACTGAAGCGTCTTTCACTCACCCATCTTTCAATACTTGGGTGTCTAAGAATAGACTCAGAGTTGACGAAGATGAGACCGGCGTTGATAAGCCATTCAAGCCTATGGCTTACAGACTCCAAGGGAATCATCTCATCGTTGATGTTGTGAAGACTTCTTCTGAGTCCCTTAATCAAGGTGAACACTGGAAGAATCAATTTATTTCAGACCCTTGGTGTGATAATCCAACTACAGAGTCTGAGGTCGAAAAGTTCTATATGGGCGCATTGAGCTTGCCTATCGCTGAAAAGTATTGGACTGCAGAAGAAAAAGCTGCTACTGAAAAGCCGGCTGTTATCTCTGAAGGATTCAGAGTCGAAGAGATCTATGTTGCTCCTGTCATCAAGAGTAAGATTGCTTCGGGTAGAGAAGTTGGTTATATTACCGTTAATCCAGGAGCAGTAGGCCCTCAATTGAATCAAGGTACTCACCATGCTAAGTGTTTTGGTGATTACAAGCCTTATGCTTATGACGATGTCGAGTCTCCTACACACTATTGGGATGCTAATGGTAATGGCAAGAAGGACAATGGTGAACTCTCTTGGGGTCGTCCTACTCACTTCTCTGACTCTACTCTTCTATATCGTTCTAAGGAGAATCAACTTATCGACCTTGAACTTGAGTGGAATGAAAAGTATGACTTGATGCAGTACGTTACTGCTTCTACAAGAGCAAGTCACGAGGATTTCGATTATAAGAAGCACGGTCTTGGCTTCCACTTCGAAGTTGCAGAAGCTAAGTACCTACAAGGTACTAACCAAACTGACCAACAACAGTTTGCTAAGCTTGAAGGCTCTGTCTTGACTAACAAGGTTTATACAGTTCCTGGCATGTCTGAGACAGCAATCGGTCGTGAGCCTATCATCCGTATCACTCTTTATGATCTTGAGACAAAGGCTGTTGTTGACCAACGCTATATGAAGGTTAAGTGGATCAGAACAGCTGAAGTTAAGCCTATCGGAACTTCTAAGTTTGATGACTTCTATGTCTCTTGTAAGTTTGAGACACTTCGTCTTAACACTCAGAAGATGAACGAAGATATCTACAGAAAGGTTGAAAAGGAGTATGGTATCGCTAAGACTCTCTTCACTGATAGATATACTCGTCTCCAAGTCCTCAATCTTACTAAGGATGGTGAGTATCTTGTGAAGGATGGTAAGTTTATTGCTAAGGGTATGGAAAACTATAAGGTTTCTTCTATTGAGGAGACTGGTAGTGCACACTGGCTCAGAGAACTTCCTCTATACTACATCCCAGAACATGCCGAAAGTAACTCTACTACTACACTTCCTCCTGATCAAAATGCAGGTAACACCTCTTTCAATATCTTGTGGCGCTTGTATCCGCAGGTAATGCGTACAATTGCTCCTGCTGGTTCTACGTTCGTTCTTGAATTTAAGTTTGTTGACCGTTTGAACAGACTTCACTTGACACACAAGTTCGAAGTTGTCGTTAAGCTTCCAGAGCAAAACTTCAACTATGAAGAAACATACTGGTCTGCAGGTAAGATGGGTACTGAGTTCAAGGTTAATCCACTTGTCTATACTCCTGTCTCTGCTACAGGTGACAAGACTCGTAAGGCTGATCAAGCTGATTACGATAATGTAGACTACAATGATGGTTACTTTGTACATGGTCACACACCTTATGATGTTGTCGGTGATAGCCACATCCAGACAGACCTTGTTAACGGATTTATCTACAAGGGTAAGAAGGTCGCTAACGTAAACCAACTCATCCAGTATATCCGTGAGTGTGCTAAGGTTCGCTTTGCATTTGACGAGAGCCGTTTCGGTGAGTTCGCTCACCTCAAGGGCTTCACTGTCTCTGACAATGCTACAAGACTTTGGGATGGTGCTGCTCCTGCAGTAGCTCCAGCTAACAAGGATTTTGTACAGCCAAATCTTGACAACTATGCTGCTTCTATTTTGAACTTCTTGTCTGTTGATGCTGCTACAAATGACGATGATAAGGCAACACTTCCATACAAGCTCAATGAGGCAATCGTGAACGATAATCCTCACGGAGCTGTAAATGAAGCACGTGCACTCATTCGTCTCCACGAAACTGATACAGAAATTGGTGACGGAGCTTCGGATCTCGGTACTTCTGCTGCAATCAAGCTTGTTGGTAACATTGTTCCTGTAATGATCGTTGCTGAATACAATGAGTGGAACAAGGTGCCTGTGAAGAGATATGATGTGAAGATCATCGATCCTCTCAAGGTTAAGGGACAAAGTCTCGGTTATTTGGTTGATGCTCAGATCGGTGGTTCGTTCACCGGAAGACTTGCAGACAAGTACACATTCACAGACTGGAACTTCCAGAACGTGGCTGACAATAATAAGTCTTACGACAAGGAATTGTGGAAGTACTATGCAGTGAAGACATTGTTCTTTGATGTCAACAATGCTAAGACTAACATCAAGAACATCGATGGCAACAACATTGTGACTGATGAAGACTACAAACAAGGTAACCTTCCTGCAGGACGTATCCTACAACAGGTTAAGGTAACTAACACAGCTTCTAAACCATACGAATTTGAAGAGGTTGCTAACAATCCTACTCACCTTCGTTACCACAACAACTCTGGTACACCGGTGAACAAGGAATACAAGATCTTCTTGGATGTGACTGCATCTTACAAGTGGGGTGTCATCAAGTCACCACAAGAAATCCTTGTCAAGGTTGCTCCAGGTACTCCTGACGATAACTAATAAACAACCACAAGACATCCGTCTTCATACTGACCGTATTTGACGAATGATCTGACTCCATAGCAAAGGTGTCCACATGGGCACCTTTGCTTTTATCAAGCGATTACTAATTGGATTATTACTTGTATCTTTGTGATAATCTATGAATAGTAACTTAATAATTTATTGATTATGAAAAGAACAGTTTTTGCATTGGCTGCAACTCTTGCTTTCTCTTCTGTGGCATTTGCTCAGACGAATGAAGAGATCAAGATGGAAGCTGATAAGATCCGTCAAGAGATCAAGAAAGATTACTCTCACTGGACGATTGGTATCTATGGTGGTCTTCCATTTTACCAAGGTGCAGATATGGCTACCCTCGGTCACGAAAAGACTCACTTCGGTTATGTAGGTGGTCTTCAGATTGGCTATCAATTCAATCCATTCTTCGGTATCAGCCTTACAGGTCAGTATGGCAAGGGTGATGCAGGATACAAGAAGGGAGAGGATGTCTTCCGTGTAAAGCCTGACGGTATGGTCACTCTCGACACCAATGGCTCTATGAAGTTTTCAGAAGTGTATGCTTCTATCCCTCACATGAGTGCAGGTCTACACTTTGACTTCAATATCGCACCTATCTTCAGCAGCTCTGCAAACCGTAAGGTCGCTGTTATCCTCAGCCCTGCTGCGTATGTACAGAAGTTCATGCCTGAGCTCAAGAAAATCTCTGACAAGGCTGTCTATAGCAATCCAAAGATCGGTCAAGATCTTACCTTCAGCTTTGGTGGTGATCTTGACATCCGTTTCCGTGCTTCTAAGCACCTTGACCTTCTTCTTAAGGGTGGTGCGGCTTGGATCTCTAACAACCCAAGCCACGATGGTATCAACCACGAGGCTTATACCAAGCTAAAACACGCTGTCGTAGGTCAGGTAGGTCTTGGTCTTATCTACAAGATCGGTAACAGCGACAAGGTAGACAACATCATCTATGCTCCTACAGCTCGTACCATCAACAAGATGGCTGCTGAGCGCGTAGCTGCTCGTCTCGAAGCTGAACGCATCGCTAAGGAGAAGGCGGAAGCCGAAAGACTTGCTCGTGAAAAGGCAGAAGCTGAGCGTATCGCTCGTGAAAAGGCAGAAGCTGAAAGACGTCGTCTTGAAGAAGAAGCAGCTCGTCAGGCTCAGAAGGTGGAAGTCAACCTCCCAAGCATCCACTTCGTACGTGGTAGCGCTGTCGTCAACAAGAAGAAGTATGCTAAGGAACTTGCTGAAATGGTAGAGTTCTTGAACGCTAACCCAACTCTTTCTGTCGATGTAGTAGGTTTCTGTGACCACACAGGTACTGAAGTTCTCAACGACAAGCTCTCTATCAAGCGTGCTGAAAACGTGAAGAAGTACCTCGTAAGCAAGGGTATCGATGCTGCTCGTCTCTCTACAAGAGGTATGGGTAAGGATGAAGCTCTCTCAGGTAAGGCTGCTCTTTCTGTGAAGGCTCGTCGTGTAGAAGTGAAGTAATCACTCTACTATTGTAGAAATAGTATTTATATATGAGGGGTTGCCAAAATTTATATTTTGGCAACCCCTCTTTTTTGTATTCGAGATGTACACGAAGCACAGCATCCAAGAGTCTTACTCAGAGCTGTGTCTTTTTTCCGAGGACATGAAGTTTGATCTTGTAAGTGACTCTTCATTCTTCAATCTGTGTATGATGTCTACTTTCTTTTTGAGGTATCTCCGTAGTATGGTTTTTGAAAGTCTAAGCTCCGTCACTCATCATTACAAAAGTGGATGCATGAAGGGGTGAAATCAAGTCGTTAAACTTGATGACGAAAGTCGTTAAACTTGTTAGATCAAGTCATACGACTTTTTTGTTGACCTTCCGACCCTCCCTCTATAGCTCGAAGAGCGGGAATGAGTATGTGTTCTTTGGGCTGTGATTTGAGGTAAAGAGTATGAGCCTTCTTTGGGAAAGGCTTTACTTTTAGGATTCGGCTCCGTTTACTTCAGAGGTCTTTCATTGTAGAGAAGTGCCTTTCGAGCTTTTTGTCTTCTTCTCTTTGTCTTTCTCTACATATCGTACGGGGTGGGGGTGGAATTGGGCGGACTCAGAGGGGAAAATAGGTGTAAGTGTATTCGGATGTGAGGGAGTCTACCTTGATACGGCTCTATTTCGGAGCTTTCGGCACGAAAAATCACTATTTCGAGGTATTGTGTGAATTTTCGTCAATACCGAACTTTACAAAGCAGAATAACACACCACAATGCAGAAGATCAAAGACCACACACGCTTGCAGTTGCTCAACACCGCTCGGGAGGCTTTCTTCAAGAAAGGCTTCAAGGCTGTGTCCATGCGTGAGATCTCTCAGAAGTCCGGTGTGGGGCTGAGCAACATCTACAACTATTACCCCAACAAGGACAGTCTGCTGGCCGATGTGCTCAAGCCGCTCCTTGATGACATCGAGTCCATGATGCAGGAGCACAATGCTCCGGGAAGGTTTACCGTGGAGATCTTCACATCCGAGGAGTTGCTGAGACACTGGATCGAGCGGAGCCTGCGGATTGTATTTCATTATCGCAGGGAGCTGAAACTCTTGCTCTTCGAGTCGCAGGGCTCGGGCTATCAACATCACGTGAGGGAATGGGCGGAGAGTGAAGCCTCGGAGATGGGGCGGATCTGTTTGGATGAGATGAAGACCCACTATCCTCAACTCTATACGGATATATCCCCTCTGTTCATGCACTTTGCATCGTCCCTCTGGCTCAATATGCTCAGGGTGGTGGTGCGTCATGAGGAACTGACCAAAAAGGAGGTCGAAAATTTTGTCGAAGAGTTTGTACGCTTCAGCACAGGGGGCTGGGGAAAACTCTTGCGGGCAGAGCAGGCAATCCCCTCCGACCTCTTAACTCACCAAAGATCATAAGAATGACAACAACGAGTATCATATCTATCATAGAGCTTCATATATCGAGCCATCCGAACAGGGTGGCTCGATTTGTTTTTAGAACGATTATGACTTTTGTTCTCTTTTCGGGACCTTGATGAGGCTTCTTGTGGGGAGCTGACCCCGATACTTTTACGGCAGAACACACACACATTTTATCAACAAAAATAATATGACTTATGTCTGAAGAAAAAAAACAAAAGAAACAGTCGATCCTGAGACGGCTCATGTCTTATGCCGGCAAGAGGGGCTATATGCTCTACCTGGCCATGCTCTTCTCTGCGCTCTCCGGGATCATGATACTCATGCCTATGATATACATCCATAGGATCGTGAGTGGGATCATCATCAGTGGTACGGTCGATGCTGTCGGTATTCGTCACGATGCCATGTCGGCAGCAGGATTTGCCGTGGCAGGGATGTTTTTGTACTTCATTGCTCTCATCGTCTCTCATCTCTTTGCCTTCGAGGTCGAAGAGAACATTGTCAAAGTCAGTGTCAAGAGATTGATGGCCAAGCCTCTCGGATTCTTTGCTCATCGGGAGAGCGGGGCTCTGCGTAAGGTCATCGTCGATGGTGCCGCAGAGACCCACTCGATGCTTGCACATCAGTTGCCCGACTTTGCGATGACGGTGATCACCCCGTTTGTCCTTTTCACCTTTCTCTTCATTTTTGACTGGCGTTTGGGACTCATGAGTGCCATGCCCATCGTCATCGGGATGATCCTCATGGGTACGATGCTGACGGAGAAGAATAAGAAGGTGCGTGACGAGTACTACCAGGGCCTCTCGGAGCTCTCCGCCGAGTCGGTCGAGTATGTACGAGGTATCCCTGTGGTGAAGACCTTTGCACAGAGTGTCGAGAGCTTTGATCGTCTCTATGCCCTCATTATGAGGATGAAGGACTTGGTGCTGGGTTGGAGTATGAGCTTCAGGGACAAGATGTCTCTCTACGAGACTGTCGTGGGGTCGACAGCCTTTTTCCTTGTCCCCCTTGCGATTTTCATGATCACTGCGGGCGCAGATATGCGTGAGGTGCTTGGCAACAGCGTCATATACCTTCTCATAGGGCCTGCTTTCGGGATCTTTGTCATGCGTAGTGCTTCGATAAACAACTTCGTTTACTTTGCGGAGATGGCATTGGACAAGATCGAGGAGACCCTCGATCACAGCGATGCTACGTATGGGGAGACGACGACCATAGGCGAAGGGATCGAGTTCAGAGAGGTCTCTTTCTCTTATGGGGGAACGAAGGTGCTGGATCGGATCTCCTTCAAGGTCAATAAAGGGGAGACCGTCGCACTGGTAGGCACCTCGGGTGGTGGCAAGACGACCATCGCTCGTCTTGCCGCACGCTTTTACGATGCCGAAGAGGGTGAGGTACTCATCGGTGGCGTCAATGTCAAGGAGTGTGAGAAGGAGACTTTGATGAAGAAGATCGCTTTCGTGTTTCAGAACTCCCGACTCTTTAAGATGACCCTTCGTGAGAACCTCCTCATCGCCAAGCCCGATGCCTCCGAAGAGGACATACGGAGCGTGCTCCGTCACTCTCGCTCAGAGGAGATCATCGATCGCTTGGAGGAGGGACTCGACACTTATTATGGCAAGAAAGGGACTTACTTCTCCGGTGGTGAGGTGCAGAGGCTGGCGATAGCTCGAGCGATGCTCAAGGATGCCGACTTCGTCATCCTCGATGAGGCCACAGCCTTCGCAGATCCTGAGAATGAGCACATCATCCAAGCATCGTTCAAGGAATTGTCTAAGGACAAGACGACCCTCCTCATCGCACACCGACTCTCTACCGTCATCGGTGCGGATAGGATACTTGTCGTCGACAATGGACGGATCGTCGAGAGCGGGACTCACCAAGAATTATTAACCCAAGGCGGTGTCTACAATAAATTGTGGGAGCAGTACCAAAGTGCCGCCAACTGGAAGATAGGAGGTAACAGATGAAGACTATGACAGAATATTTCAAGAAAAGATATGCGATGTCGGAGAAGGGGGCGCAGAACCTCCGTAAGTCGATCCTCTCGCATACGTTGGTCAATATCACAAAGGTATTCCCTCCGATGGTAGGGTTCATGTTTTTGTTTCAGTACCTTGGTGGTGCAGAGGGGGCTTCGGATTTTGCCGATCTGAGACTCCTCGACTATCTTGTGATCATTGGTGTGATGTGTGTGGTGATGTTCTTCATCGCGAGGTGGGACTATACACGACTCTACAACAATGTCTACAACGAGAGTGCCAACCTCCGTATAGACCTTGCCAATCGTCTCAAACAACTACCTCTCTCCTACTTCTCAAAGAGAGACCTCGCTGATCTGTCTGCCACGATGATGAGTGACCTCACACTGTACGAGCAGATATTCTCTCATGCCGTGCCACAGCTCTATTCGACAGCCATCTCGACAAGCCTCATTGCTGTGTCTCTCTTGGCGTACAACTGGCGATTGGCCTTGGCCGCACTCTGGGTGATCCCTGTGGCCTTCTTTGTCTCCTCCTTCTTCAAAAAACGACAGAGAAGTCAGGTCGATGCCTGGGTGATCGCCAATCGTGAGGTCTTCGATGACTTGCAAGAGAAGATCGAACAGGTGCGGGAGATCAAGTCGTACAATCTTGAAGAGAAAGCGTTGGGAGAGTTCTTTGACAAACTCGAAGTGAGTACGAAGATGAAGATCAATGCCGAATTCTTTACAAGCATTGCGAATGCCCTCCCCGGTATACTGCTCAAGCTCGGTATCGTCACCGTTGCCGTCTTTGGTGCAAATATGTTGATCCAAGGAGAGACCGACCTCCTTACCTATATCGCCTATCTCATGCTCACAGCCAGCATCTATCTGCCCATTGAGGGTCTTTTGTCCTTCCTCACCATGATCCTCATGCTCGACAGTGTCGTGGGACGTATCAAGGAGATCAAGACGATGCCGATACAGGAGGGTAAGCACGAGATGAATATCAGTGGATATGACATCGAGTTCAGAGATGTAGAGTTTGGCTATGAGGATCATAAGGTCATCAACGGAGTGACCTTCACCGCACGACAGGGTGAGGTGACAGCCCTTGTCGGACCTTCGGGCTGTGGCAAGACGACACTGACGAAGCTGGCGGCTCGATTTTGGGACATTCCCCGGGGACAGATACTCCTCGGGGGAGAGGATATCTCCAAGGTCGATCCCGAGACTTTGCTCAAGCACTACGCAATAGTCTTTCAAGAGGTGATCCTCTTCAATGCTTCCATCCGGGATAATATCCGCATAGGCAAGAAGGGGGCTTCGGACGAAGAGATCCTTCGGGCAGCAAAGATCGCGCGTTGTGATGAGTTCGTCCGACGTATGCCGGAGGGGATGGATACCATCATCGGAGAGAATGGTGAACGTCTCTCCGGAGGCGAGCGTCAACGCATATCCATCGCTCGTGCCATCCTCAAGGATGCTCCGATCATCCTCTTGGATGAAGCTACGGCATCCCTCGATGTGGAGAACGAAACCCTCATCCAGGATGCTCTCTCGGAACTGATCCGCAACAAGACCGTCATCGTCATTGCCCATCGTATGAGGACAATCCGCAGTGCGGACAAGATCATACTCCTCAATAACGGCCGCATCGAAGCTGTCGGAACAGACGATCAGCTCTGCTCTTCATCACCTACTTATCTCAAGATGCTGGAGGGGCAAATTAGCTGACGGTTCTTCTCTTGACAACCATCTCTCTAAACAGCTTCAGGGGAGTGCGAAGACAAAAGTCTTGGCACTCCCCTGAAAGTCATTCATTGTGTATGCGGACTCTTTCAAGATATCCTTCGAGGCATCTTACTGTATTCGGACGAATGTCATACAAGATTATGGTTCGATCTCTCAACGCCGAGCTTCAGCATTTTAGATAAAAGAATACTATGTCGCAGTCCATTCGGACCGCGACATAGTATCAACTTATCCCTTTTCGATAAAACTTTGTTTCAACTCACGCAGCCCGGATGGGCTGCGACCGTGAATAAAAGTTTTATATATTCCCATCCTACGTTTCAATTCACGCAGCCCGGATGGGCTGCGACGTCCTCAAGTTCATCCCATCGCTCCGACTCGATCGTTTCAATTCACGCAGCCCGGATGGGCTGCGACTTATAGTTATTTTCATATTTATTTTTTTTTGTAAGTTTCAATTCACGCAGCCCGGATGGGCTGCGACTGATTATAGACTATGGACAAATTTCCTCAATATGTTTCAATTCACGTAGCCCGGATGGGCTGCGACTTTCGAGTACTTCTGTAGCCTCATCCGAGACAAGTTTCAATTCACGCAGCCCGGATGGGCTGCGACCACGTCGTTTCTGTTCCGTCAAAGCCTGCTCTTGTTTCAATTCACGCAGCCCGGATGGGCTGCGACAATCAAGTGTCTCAGCAACGAAAAAGGATACCCGTTTCAATTCACGCAGCCCGGATGGGCTGCGACGGTAGTCCGCAAGATACCCCATGGCCTTGTCCGCCGTTTCAATTCACGCAGCCCGGATGGGCTGCGACTTGTACCACTTTTGCCCCGGCAAAGGGGCGGTTTGTTTCAATTCACGCAGCCCGGATGGGCTGCGACCTATGCCCTTGACACCTACTTGAGCAAGATCCGCGTTTCAATTCACGCAGCCCGGATGGGCTGCGACGGTAGTCCGCAAGATACCCCATGGCCTTGTCCGCCGTTTCAATTCACGCAGCCCGGATGGGCTGCGACTTGTACCACTTTTGCCCCGGCAAAGGGGCGGTTTGTTTCAATTCACGCAGCCCGGATGGGCTGCGACCTATGCCCTTGACACCTACTTGAGCAAGATCCGCGTTTCAATTCACGCAGCCCGGATGGGCTGCGACCCCCTTGGATGATGGCACGATACGCCCAACCTTCAGGTTTCAATTCACGCAGCCCGGATGGGCTGCGACCTATGCTCTCCTGAACCGTATGGAGGGCGACAAGGTTTCAATTCACGCAGCCCGGATGGGCTGCGACTCAGCGACAAATCTCCCTTGTTTCGACCTCGTGTGTTTCAATTCACGCAGCCCGGATGGGCTGCGACTTCTGACTCTGCTTGGGCTTATCAAGGTCGATATGTTTCAATTCACGCAGCCCGGATGGGCTGCGACTGAGTTTTGATGAGCAATTTGATGAGCTTAAAGAGTTTCAATTCACGCAGCCCGGATGGGCTGCGACAAGATGATCGTTTTGTTCGAGGTACTGCTCAAATTGTTTCAATTCACGCAGCCCGGATGGGCTGCGACTTATGACGATGACAAAATTTCATCTCTTGACCTTGTTTCAATTCACGCAGCCCGGATGGGCTGCGACTCTTGTCTAATATCTCTTGCAAAATGCCAAAAACGTTTCAATTCACGCAGCCCGGATGGGCTGCGACCGCATAGGTCGAAGACTTCAAGAGCCTCCTCGTTGTTTCAATTCACGCAGCCCGGATGGGCTGCGACACTGTTTGGTGAGTACTGCATCCGAGATGTGGAGGTCGTTTCAATTCACGCAGCCCGGATGGGCTGCGACCCCCATCGGCTCACCCTTATATTCTTGCGAGATGTTTCAATTCACGCAGCCCGGATGGGCTGCGACAGCGATCTCTCGGAGACGGCTATCGCAGAGCTGAAGTTTCAATTCACGCAGCCCGGATGGGCTGCGACATATCCATGTACTTAAGTGGCTCCATGATTGCCGTTTCAATTCACGCAGCCCGGATGGGCTGCGACGAAGCAACAAGGAAGTTTAACGGACATAAATAACGGTTTCAATTCACGCAGCCCGGATGGGCTGCGACCCGGGCTTACGACCACGAGCTTGGCTAACGACGATGTTTCAATTCACGCAGCCCGGATGGGCTGCGACTTTTGGAATACCCTGAAATAGTTCGATATATTCGAGTTTCAATTCACGCAGCCCGGATGGGCTGCGACATCGAATATGCTTTAGGTCAACAAACGCTCGATTGGTTTCAATTCACGCAGCCCGGATGGGCTGCGACAACCATCTAATATTTATGACAACAAAGAACACTAGTTTCAATTCACGCAGCCCGGATGGGCTGCGACCTCCGAGTACGTGCAGTTGCATGACTTCGATGAGGTTTCAATTCACGCAGCCCGGATGGGCTGCGACAGTATGCCACAAAGATATAGATTTTATATCGGTTCTGAAGGCTTGATTTGCGAGAGGCTTTTCGTTGAAGTCGATAGTGGATTAAATACAATGCACAAGCAATTTAAGACCCTGATTATCTGTGGGTGCGAATTTGCCTGCTTTTTGCTGTGCACTATTGGTTCGCAGATGAGAACTTTTTGTTGTTGGTTTGTTTGTGTGGGGTGATCTGATTGTTGAGACTGAAGATATGTCTGTATGCTGAGGGATTCCTCTTGTTGTTATGTATTTACTACCGTTGGAGGTTTATCTTAAGGGGAGCGTAGGAGACGTACGAGGCTATATGATGAGCTCTCCCTCTATCTCGAAGGATGTGGCACGGCCGTAGATCTCTATATGTGAGCGGTAGTTCTTTCCAAGTTGATAGATGCGGAGACTGTCCTCTTCATCATCGATGGTGTCGAGGAGTTGGTGTTTGAGAACAGCAAACTGAGCCGGATCTACGAGGCACTCGAAGACCGAGTTCTGGACACGCTGACCATAGTTCTGGCAGATGCGAGCCACTTTTCTGAGTCTCTTTGCTCCCTGTGGATCAGAAGTTGAGACATCGTAGGTGATGAGTATGTACATAGGTCATTGGATGAGAAATACAGGATATTCGTCCAAGTCCTCTCGAAGGTATCGAGCAAGGAGTTGGGCTTGGATGTAGGGTAAGAGCCCCAGTGGCATTTTCTCTCTGAGGAAAGGATGGGTGATCTCATCCTTTTTTCGTTTTTGCCATAGGGCAAGTAGGTTTTTGCGTGCATCCTCTTTAAGAATGATGCCATTTTCGCCCTGTGCGAGGAAGTCTTTTGTGGAGACTTGCCTTTTGTTGATGACCGAAAGGACAAATCGATCTACAAGGTACGCACGAAGTTCTTCCATCAGATCCAGTGCCAAGCTCGGACGACCCGGGCGATCCACGTGAAGGAAGCCCACAAAGGGATCCAATCCCACGCTCTCAAGTGCAGCACGTACATCATGAGCCAGGATGGTATAAAAGAATGACAAGAGGGCGTTGACCATATCTTTTGGAGGGCGTTTGTGCCTTCCGGAGAAGGGAAAGTCAGGGTTGAGGATCAGGTGTTCGAAGACAGAGAAATACAGCTTCGCCGCATTCCCCTCCACGCCCATTACAGCATTGCGAGAGGTGAGTGTACCGAGTCGTCTCTGTTCGTGTTTCAGCTGGGCAATGACCTCTTGGATGCTTTTTTCGACCTCTGCATCATGCGTATGATCTCGTAGGAGTCGGGATAGTACGGCTCGGTGGTTGGAGATCTTACCGGCTATGAACACCGAAGCGATGTGTGCCGATACGAGTTCGTCATCTGCAAGCCTGTACTGAGTCCGTCGCAGGAGGACATTACCTTTGATCCCGCCTTCGAGGCTGCCGATATATCGCCCTGTGGGGGATAGGAATGACAGCTTCACTCCATTCTGTACACATAGATACATAGCACCCGGTGAAGCTCCTGTACGAGAGAAAGACAGGACACCTTCGATGTTGTGTATCGGCAGGCGCATGGCCTCTGTGTCATCGATGCGCACGACAAGGTTCTCTCCGTCTTTGCAGAGGTAAGCGTCGGGAGAAAGGATGTAGAGGGTGTTGAGCAGTTTTTTCATAGGTCGAATAGCTTGTGTTTCGTAAGGTAAGCGGAAGCAGAGCCAAACTGATTGGCTTTAGGCAGACATTGATCGAAGAGCGAACACGAACGGCACCTCGATGCATAGACAGCCGGTATCGGGGACTTCCTCCGGAAGGCTTCGTGCATAGCCTCAACGGTTGCAAGAAGTTCTTCTCGAAGTTCTGGAGAGAATACTACTTCCTCTCGATGTTTTGCTTCTCCGTAGAAGAGGTAACCCAGAGGAATGCTTATCCCATAAGCTTCCTCTAGGCATATAGCTTCTGCACAGAGTTGGAGACGATCGGCATTGTGTCTCTTCGGTCGTCCTCGTTTGTATTCTATCGGAATTGCCTCCCAACGACCCGGGTACTTTGGATGTGTGAAGACTACCTCTTCGGTTCCCGTAGCCGGATGTAGTTCTATGGCATCGGAGAAGCCGTATATCCCCAGTTGGTATGATGCCAAAGGAACAGAACGAAGCGTAACGGTAGTACCTCTACGCTGACTTTGCTCGGGCTGATGCACACGCTCGTGCAGTATCTGCCCGAGCGTGGTCAGCTCGTTCTCCTGCCATATCTGCTCGATGTGGATAAGGTACCACTGCCTGGGGCAAAACTTAAAATGTTGTAGTCCCGATAGCATTAATAGCTCGTCCTCGGTGTACATAATGGCAGGAGAATGCTATTGAAATAGATTTTGAGGATCGATTATCTCTACCCCTTGAGGTAGGTTCTCCTCATCAATGCTTATCTCGTAGTCTTCGAAAGAACGTGGATATTCTACTGAATCCTTCAGCTTTATCTTGACTCGGTCGAAAAGAGAATGTGCCGGTGCATTCCCGAAGCGGGTATTATGTTTGAAAACAATGATTTTTCGCATAGACATCAACCCTCGAGCCGCTGCTCTATCGTGTTCGAACATATTAAGTAGAGCATGCCATAGAAGTTTGAGATCTGCTTCATCAAACCCCGTTTTCTCAGCGAGCATTGCTGAGACAAAACCGTACCCTTTGTAGAGAGCGTATGGTATCTCATATAGGCTTCCAAAAGTAGATTCTTTTGCTTGATCCTTGCTGTTAGTTACTGCGATACGGGCTACTGAGCGATACTCTATAGATACAGGGTCAATAGATTTGGAGAAAGTGAGTTGTACTGGCCCTCGTACTTGTCCAGCTTGCTTGTCTGTTTTTCCTTTTCCCTTGGTGCCAGACTTTTTCTTTTTGCTCGTTTCCTCATCTACTCCCTCTGTATTTGTTTCATCGTCACTGGTACTCATTACAGCTCCAAAAGTACGTACATCGTAGTAGTGCTTACACATAGCCTGTTGTGTCTTGAGGATGCATTCATCCTGTTTTTTTTCGGAGGATAACTTGAGCTCTTCGACGACCTCATCAAACATCGCTCCATGAACTTGATTGAGGACGACTTTGTCTCGGATATATATACGGAAGAGATCTGGATCAAGGACTTTGCCAAATATATTTGCGTACTCAGGAAAGTAGGGGCTGATCATATCTACATAGTTGCGGATCTTACGCTTGAGACAAGGCGGGCTTACGATACCATGGTCGGTTTGGGCATCAGTTCGAGGCATATTGCCTGCGTCCGG
Organism: Porphyromonas cangingivalis; assembly: GCF_900638305.1. Lineage (NCBI taxonomy): Bacteria > Pseudomonadati > Bacteroidota > Bacteroidia > Bacteroidales > Porphyromonadaceae > Porphyromonas > Porphyromonas cangingivalis. Next base: position 1,438,320 of record NZ_LR134506.1, on the reverse strand, counting down.
GTCTCCGTTGGGATTCCCATTGACTACATCGTATAGGATGATGAAGTCGTAGCGGTTTTGGATGGCTTGCTTTTCCATTGCTTGAGTAAATTATGAATTAATCTTCGTTTTTCTTCTTCTTTTGTTCTTTTTGATCCATCTTATCTTGAAGGAACTGATGACCGTAGCCACAAAGGAAACGCCCACGTTCTTCTATTGTAAGATGAGCAGGGAACGGTTTTTCTTTGGGTAGCATATCAGTCAGCTTGGCTTTCTTCTCCTGAAGGAGCTCTGCCAGATAGCTGTTCTTGCGACGGATTTTCCCGATGTGGGCAGAGAAGAGACTTTCCAGATTTCGTGGAAAGACTTGTTGTGGGGCTGTCAAAGCTTTGCGGTAGAACTTGTCGAATACCGTGGAATTGAGACCGTAGCCTAATGCACGCTCTTGTGTCTCCTGATATACTCTCATAAGTCGACCGAGGACATAGGCTTGGTCGCTGAATTCTTCATCTAACTTCATAGGTATACTTATTTTACAGTTGCGTTTATGGTAGGCTTTGATAAGCCCGATTAGGATATCTATTGATGCGTTATAATCTTTACCTTTACTTTTATTATGATATTCCGGTAGTTTCAGAATAGTGCTTGATAACTTTTGTACAGCTCTCATTAGTATTAGTCGTGGATACTTACGTCTCCAAATAATACTGTCCAATATATGTTGTATAAAAGTTGAGGAGGGACGTGTCTGATCTCCCTTTTTCCCATATTCCAGAGCTGTTAATAGTCTGGATAGGGAATAGATTGGGGGATAGTCTTCATCCAACTCTCCTTTTGCATTGATCGTATTGAGGTTTTGATGATGCTCCCAGATATTGGCAAAAACCTTTTCAACTATGCCGGTTCTCCATTGGTATACTGCGATACGTCCTTCCCCCGGGACATATGACATAATGTGGAATTCCTTGTCAGAATGAAAAGAGTCAGCACTATTGGATAACTTTAGAATCTCTTTTACGATCTCTGCAGAGTCCTGAGGGTCATCAAATACGGCATCTACAAATGTTGCGATCATATCATCGTTAACTTCCCTGGACTGACTGATCCAGTAGATGTGCTGGATTTTGTATCTGTTGTCTTTGTGATGATTGTACTTACTTGTATGTAGATGTTTGAAAGCCTTTGCAATTTTGTCTGCAATGACTTTATTGATAGGGGCATTATCTCCTTTGGTCTTGCCGTATGAATCGAATACACTATTTTCTTGGAAACTGATAAGTTTTGCATTACCAACAACACTTGGATGGAGTCTTGTGGTAGGCCCCTCCTCTCCCGTAATACTACATAGTGTCAATGTAGATTGTTCTTGTTCGTCCAAATGCTTTCGATAGATGATGAGCTCCTCTTTCTCTGCAACCAGAGGGGTATGTCTGCCTGGCTTGTAAATGGAAAAAGCAACAAGTGCATTCTCTTGGATGAAAGAATTATTTTTCTTTTCTCTCTCATACGCACTTTTGGCTTTGTCGACGTCTTCCGGGCTCTTGTAGAATTGCTGTACCGCTTGAAAATCAGTGTCATTACGGAAGAAGTTTGCAATTTTGTTCACCGTATCTACAAAGTCTGCATTCTTTTTTCCATTCTTGTCTCCAATCCCCAATACATATGATATCTTACCAAAAAAATATGGGGATTCTATTCCACTCGTCGTAATAGGGCGAGTGGAAACTTGGTAGATAGGGAGCGGGTCATTTTTAGAGGTAATCTGAGGTTGTAGTGATATAAATTTACCTTCTTGGCTAAGCGCAAGTATCCAGGCAATACCTACATTCTCTTGTCCATAGGGAGGCAAGCATTTCTCTTCTGGTAGGCGGTCGTAGTACTCCGCCAAGGCTTTTAGCATCATCGTAGTATCTCCTTACTCTTGATATTTGGAATGTGTATTACTCCCTGCTTCATTCGGGCGTGAAAGAAAAGTGGGGTGGGATTTGTCGGATTGCTTTCAAAGTCTAAGTCAAAGAGCATAATCCCGAGATCTTGGTCTTGTGGGATGCCCATAGGTTTAGGGTGTTCCACAAGTTCGAATGAGCAACTATACTCTCTTATTCCTAGATAGGGTTGCTGAAAACATCCTCCGGACTTGATCCTCCGCTCAAACTCTGCGTAGTATTTTCCGGGGTTCTCATCCTTCGTCCCCTTTTGGGCAAGTTTAGCCTTTGTAATCTCTTGATCTTGATGAGAACGTTTATGTATCGGGATGAAGACGAGCTTGGCATATATACGATAAGCCACATCCTTGAGGACGCAGGAGACTCTCTGTTGTCTATCATTGTCGATATATATGGGATCAGGTAGTTTGACCTTCTTTGTTATTTCTTTCCCTGCAGGTGTTTGTAGCTCCCGTTTGGTGAGCTTACTCCCTGAAAGATTACGAATCCCCCCAACTTCATTCATCTTGATGACTTCGAATTGGATTGGTTTGAGAACTTCAATTTTGGTAATCTCCCATTCGGTAGCTCCTTTGACCCAAAAGATCGATTGAAGGATGTTGCGCATAGCCGAGGGGGTAGGTGCCGGGTACGAAAAACGCTCAGCCTTGAACGCAGGCTGGGTGAAACAAGCGTAATCTCCGGTGACTTCTATACAATACTCTTTGTCAAAGTAGTCCATAATTTGAATGATATTATAAGAATATTAAAGGCTCCTCTATGAAGAAATTTCGAAGTAAGATGCCAAAGTCTTCTGAATAGTTGTGCTTCGATGCGAGGACATATATGGGAGGGTTGCTTTCGCCCCATATATATATAGCCTTGATAATGCCTTGTGTGTACAATTCGAGGAAATCTTTTTCTCGCAGACCAACCTTAAATTGTTGTAATCGTCTAAACTCTTCAGTGCTCATCGCTCCTCTGGATGTCAGGTCTGCAATGAGTGCCTCTCCATCAAGTTTTGAATATTCCGGGTTCGGAGTATAGGGAACATAGAGGTCTATATATCCGTTATCTATAAGCTTAAATTTATTGCTAGCCTCCTCGAAATTAAGTTTTATCTTGCAACACTTGCTTTGATCCCATAGGAGGTCTGAGATGTTGTTTGTGTCACAGTTGATCTTGGCTCCGTACAGATGGGAAAAGTAGCTATAAATGATATCTGGGTGATCGATACTTTTCCCCTCTGTGTCGTATGTGGCCAACTCCATGGCTTGTTGGCTACGGAGTAGTTCTGTCGGGGTATATGATTTTGGGAGTCGGAAGATATACACTTGTCCCTTGGTAGAGAGTTTACCTTCTCTATTGCATCGTCCTCCGGCTTGGATGATAGAGTCTAAGCCTGCACTTGCTCGATAAACTATTGGGAAATCTAGATCCACACCTGCTTCGATGAGCTGGGTACTGATGACTCTTGTTGGGAGCCCTTTAGCTAGACGTACCTTTACTTTTTGAATTGTCTCTTTGAGGTGCACAGAACACATCATCCTAGATAGATGTATAAGCACTCCTTCCTTATCGGTTGAGATTTGCTTCAGTGCTTGTGCTAGTTGCAAAGCATCTTTGCGTGTGTTAACGATGCAAAGAACTGAGGGATGTTGAGCCAATCTTTGCGCCAAGCTCTCTATATCGGTTTCCGAACTATCTATATTATATTCGACTCTATTAAAAATTGAGAAAGTTTCCGGAGCAAATGGTATCACCTCCTCTGCTTTCTGTTTGAGGGTATAGAACGTTGGATTACTTACTTTTTCATTGAAAATAGGTTGTGTCGCAGTACACAATAATATTTGTGTGCCAAACATGCGAGTGAGACTCTCAATACTCCGCACCATAGGGTGTAGAAATTTTGTGGGGAACATTTGCACCTCATCAAATATCACAACTGCGTTGCAGATGTTGTGTAGCTTGCGACAACGAGCCCTTTTATTGCTGAATAGAGATTCGAAGAATTGGACATTTGTAGTGACGATAATCGGTGCGTCCCAGTTTTCTGCAAGGGCTTTTAGTACCGCATTTTTACTCTCGTATTTAGCTTTTTCAGAGGGATCCGAGACCTCAGAATGGTGTTCGAAGACCATATGTTCCCCAAAAACTTTCTTTAGTTCGCTTGCAGTCTGGGTGATAATCGAGGTAAATGGAATGACAATAATAATCCGACTTGCTTGGTGCTTGATGGCGCACTCCAATGCCCAAGCCATGGAACTCAAGGTCTTGCCAGCTCCTGTTGGAAGGGATAGAGAGTAAATTCCTTTGGACGCCTTTTGTCCGTGTTCTATACATTGAGACAAGAAGCGGGCTCTAGTTTGGTTTATCGCACTTGTTTGGCTGAAGGTCTCTGTCTTTTTTTGCAGCAGAAGTTTAAGACACTGCCATAGTTCAATGTTTATTTGGATGGTCGAGTCAATTCGCTCTGTATATTGCATTGGATTGCAAAAAGCCTCGGTGTCCAAAGAGTCCGCATCTACAAGGCACGAAAACAGCATTCGAACAAGGAGTTGGATGTCTTCCCATGACATATGGGTTAGCATGAGTCCTTCGGTCGCCTTCTTGAATTCTGTTGCCATCTCGGGATACGCATCTAGCAGGCGTTGAGTGTCCTGAGATATTTTGTGGGCTTCTAATTCTATCTTTTTAGCCATCAGATCCTCATCATACAACCCTCTATGGTGCCCACTGATGCAGTAAGCGAGTATTTTCCCTATAATTGCGCTTGAGGAATAACGGTAACCGACTTCGGCTCCATAGAGGCTGTGTGGAGACTTTGTTGCAGGCTTTCCTTTTAGTCCTGATTGTATGATATAGGTCTGAAATCCTTCCGAAGACTTTCCGAAGTCGTGCAGTAACCCTAGAGCAAAACCTATCTGATCCGCCTGTGGGACGCCTGTCTTTGATGCGAACTGACGGCATAGTGAAGCGACTTTCACCGCATGCTCTTCCAGTGATTGTATGCGGTGGTCGGGTGATATGTGGGCGATATTTTGCTCTGTGGTCAGCATGGGGGCTAAATACCTATGTCTTTATTGTATTTGTAAAATGAGTAATTATTGCGTGCTGATCATGTTTTTACCGTCGGCGTGATGCGTGATCCGGTTTAGATCAAGGTGTGTTTTTTTATTCTCTTACAATTTTATTGATAAATTTTGATTTCTGCAAGGATGCTCATTACTTTACTTTTGGGGAAGGTTGTCAGAGCCCTCGGAGGTATCGTAATGGTTTATGTTTTGATCCTGCTTTCGTGAGTTTGAGGGGTGTGGCTTTTTTGACTTGATTACCAACTGAATGTCCCTCTTATGGTGAAGTGGTGATGATGGGCAAAAAAGGTTTTACGACTCGTTTCATCAAGTCTTACGACTTTCGAAATTAAGTCGTAAGACTTGATGTCGAAGGTTCTATGAACTAATTTTTATGTGCCGTGTGTTATTTAATTGAAAATAGCATGCAAGATTTGTAACCTCCAAGGATTTGAAAAGCATAAAATCTATAAATCAAAAAGCAATAACTAATCATGAACAAATTAACAACACTTCTCTTGGCTTTTATCGTAGCCTTCACTATGCTTTCTTGCAAAAAACAAGCAGAGGATAGACAAGATTTAGGACGCTCGGACGACACGATCAAACTGGGTGTCAAGGAGGTTTTCTTTGAGAAAACGGGTGGCACATTGGACCTTCAGACAGCTTCGGATGCATGGCGGGTGCAGAGTCTGCTTCGAAATGGGCATCCTTTGACCAAAGACGACAATCTCACTATCATAGAGGATGAGAGCAAAAGACAGATCGGGTATAAGTGCAACTTCTGCGAAGTGATGAGGCAAGGAAACATCCTCCACATCAAGGTTAATCCGAAGACATCGGATGATCAGGTTGTATATGATGTGGTGCTTCAAGAGGGGAATTTCTTTGCCTATCTCAAGGTGATACACAAGTGAGCGGACTTGGTTTGTCCCCATTCGTTGTGATCTTCTAAAAATACACACTGACTCTTTAGGTCTTTGTGGTCGGTGGATAAATTTGTAACTTTGCGGTTTGAAAAAGAGACCGTTGCATGGTCTTACGAAGGGATTATTTTGACAGTCTTTTTGTAAGACTGCGTATTTTTGAGCCTTTGTAGATAGCTGTGACATCAAGAGATAGGGAGGAGTATGGTACCTCTTAGTTCTCAAAACCCATGTTCGGCAAAGGAAAATAGCGCGGTACGACAGTCTCAGAACAGCATAAGATAATCAAAACACTGACAATAATATATGGCACTACAATGTGGTATCGTCGGTCTTCCCAATGTTGGTAAGTCGACACTTTTTAACTGCCTTTCGAATGCTAAGGCACAGTCCGCAAACTTCCCGTTCTGTACGATAGAGCCCAATGTGGGCGTCATCACAGTTCCCGACGAACGCCTCAACAGGCTCGCCGAGATCGTCAATCCTCAGCGCATCGTCCCTACGACCGTCGAGATCGTCGATATTGCAGGGCTTGTCAAGGGGGCGAGCCGTGGCGAAGGGCTTGGTAATAAGTTCTTGGCAAACATCCGTGAGACCGATGCCATCATCCACGTGTTGCGTTGCTTCGAGGACGACAACATCACCCACGTCGATGGATCGGTCGATCCTGTGAGAGATAAGAGTGTCATAGATACTGAGCTACAGCTCAAAGACTTGGAGACGGTTGAGGCTCGCATCCAACGTGTCGAGAAGCAGGCCAAGACGGGAGGAGACAAGCAGGCTGCATTGCTTTTCGGTGTCCTCAGTCGTTATAAGGAAGCTTTGGAACAGGGTAAGTCTGCTCGTACAGTCGTGTTTGACACCCCGGACGAAAAGAAGGCCGCACGAGAGCTCTTCCTCCTCACTGCAAAGCCTATCCTATATGTGTGTAACGTCGATGAGGGCTCTGCTGTCTCAGGCAATGAGCATGTCGATGCCGTACGTAAGGCTGTCGCAGATGAGGGTGCGCACATCCTTGTCGTTGCCGCAAAGATTGAGAGTGAGATCGCAGAACTTGAGACTTATGAGGAGCGTCAGATGTTCCTCGAAGAGATCGGACTCAAGGAGTCCGGTGTCTCTCGTCTCATCCGTGCTGCTTATGCCCTGCTCAACCTTGAGACTTACTTCACTGCAGGGGTGCAAGAGGTCAGAGCATGGACTTACCTCAAGGGTAGTAAGGCACCTCAGTGTGCAGGTGTGATCCATACAGACTTCGAGAAGGGGTTCATCCGTGCCGAAGTGATCAAGTATGAGGACTTCGTCCACTATGGCTCCGAGCTTGCGGTCAAGGAGGCCGGCAAGATGGCAGTCGAAGGCAAAGAGTATGTCGTCCAAGATGGCGATATCATGCACTTCCGCTTCAATGTCTGAGCCGACCGCCCGTGTTGGGGCATAGAGCTTTTTTTGTCAATTGGGTAGTTATTTGTATCTTTGTACGAAAGGTGCACTTGTCTATTGGCAGATTTTCAGGTCGATAGCTGTCGTGTGCCATTGGATTTTGAATCAAAAAGCATAACTATGAATATGAAAAGATTTACAACGTTACTCCTTGCGATGGTGGTACTTATGGGTGCTTACACGCTTAATGCACAAGATAAGAATAAGGCTAAAATCGAGGTGACCGAGCATACGCATGACTTCGGTACGATCAAGGAAGCTGATGGTCCTGTCACTCATGTCTTTGAAGTGAAGAATACGGGAGATGCTCCTCTCGTTATTACTCGTGTGATGTCTTCGTGTGGCTGTACCACACCTACGTTCAACCGCGAGCCGATCGCTCCCGGCAAGACAGGCAAGATCACTGTGGTCTACAACCCTGCCGGTCGTGTCTATCCTTTCGTGAAGACCGTTTCGGTGTACAGCAATGGTAAGGAAGGTCCATTCATCCTTACGATCAAGGGAACTGTTGTCAAAGAATAAGATCCCTGCGGTAAAGGGTCTCTGACACTATTGAATCATAACAGAACCTCCGGACTCCGACAGTGGAGGTCGGAGGTTCTTTTGTTTTTACCTGTTCTTTCAGAAAGATCATTATATGTCTCTTCTCAATAACGAAACTCCCGATGCCAAGCCTCTATCCATAGGCTTCTATGTACGACACATGATGCGTTATGGCTTTGTGTTGGGGTTATTTATGTCGTTGCAGTTCTTATCGTTGTTGCTGTATGACTTCGGCATCATTGCACAGCTGATATATGTGGGGATGTTTTTGGCGATACCCGTCCTTATTGTCGTTTTGGCAAGGCACTTCCGCCGAAATGTCCGTGGAGATGTCATGAGTTATCTTGAGGCGGTAGGCTTCTTGCTGGGCACCTATCTCTTTGCGATGATCATCAACTTTTTGGCGTACTACGTGGGCTTTTCCATCCTCCTTGCCGATCCTGAATGGATGGGGCTCATGGAGCAGTTTGTCGATCTCTGGATCCGACAGTCTCCGCAGGCTACGAGCGAGGAAATTGACATCGTACGTTCGATACTCTATATGACTCCCAAACAACTGGCCAAACAGTTGGCGACGACAGCCATGTTCTTAGGGTTTGTTTATATTTACATTGTTGCATTCTTTGTCAAGAAAACGAGATGAATACCCCCGACGAAAGACACACCGAGACTCTCGATCTCTCGATAGTCGTCCCCCTCTACAATGAAGAAGAGTCACTCCCCGAGCTATACTCGTGGATCTGCCGTGTCGTGGATCGTGAAGGGCTCTCGACGGAAATCATCTTTGTCGACGACGGGAGTACCGATGCTTCGTGGACGGTGATAGAGAAGCTCGCCGCTGAAGATCATAGGGTGAGAGGGATACGTTTCGGGCGCAACTATGGCAAGTCTCCGGCTCTCCATGTCGGCTTCGAGGCTGTCCGAGGGCGTGTCGTCATTACCATGGATGCCGACCTCCAAGACTCTCCCGATGAGATCCCCGAGCTCTATCGTATGATTGTCGATGAGGGCTACGATCTCGTATCCGGCTGGAAAAAGAAGCGTTATGACCCTCTGTCCAAGACCTTGCCCACCAAGCTCTTCAATGCCACTGTGCGACAGTTTTCCGGTATACGGCTTCATGACTTCAACTGTGGGCTCAAGGCATATCGCCACGAGGTCACACAGAATGTCGAAGTCTACAACGATATGCACCGATTTATGCCTTATATGGCTAAGCTTGCAGGGTTTTCACGTATCGGGGAGAAGGTCGTCGAGCATAGGGCAAGGAAGTTTGGCACCACGAAGTTTGGGATGAGTCGTTTTGTCAACGGCTATCTCGACCTCTTGGTGCTCTGGTTCACGGGCAAATTCGGCCGTAAACCGATGCACTTCTTCGGACTGTGGGGTAGTGTGATGTTTTTCGTCAGTTTCATAGCTCTGTGTGTCATACTTGTGGATAAGTTCATCGCACTCAAGAGCGGACGTCCTGCGCCCTTGGTCGCCTCCACTCCGTACTTTTACTTCTGTCTTGTCGGTATCCTTCTCGGGGTCCAACTTTTCTTGGCCGGCTTCATCGGCGAACTCATTTCTCGTCAGTCGCCCGGTCGCAATCACTACATCATCCGAAAGAAAATATAAGCATGAAGCCTATCCATACTCTTGTCCTCTCTCTCCTGGCTTTTGTCGTGATCTCTTGTGGCGATCACAAAACCGAGTACATCAAAGAGAGTGGCACTCGCTTCCACACCATTTATCACATCATCTACAAGAGCGATAAGCCCTTGACGGCAGCCATTGATTCCACGATGACAGCCTTCAACGCCTCGCTCAACCCCTTCGACTCCACGGCTCTTGTCTCTCGTATCAACACGAATGAGACCGACTCCCTCGATCAGATGATGATCGATGTCCTCAAGGTCGCTCGCGAAGTGAACATCGCTTCGGGTGGGGCATTCGATGTCACCGGAGCACCTCTCTTCAACATCTGGGGCTTCGGTACGAAGAAAGGTGTCACACGACCTGCGACTAAGGCGGAGATCGACAGCATCATGACCTTCGTGGGGCATGACAAACTCATCGTGGACGAGGTCGCTCACCGTGTGAAGAAGTCTGACCCTCGTATGACGATCATCCCATCTTCGCTCTCCAAGGGTTATGTCACCGACCTTGTCGCCGCCACGCTCGAGGCTCACGGTGTCAATGACTACATGGTCGAGATCGGAGGTGAAATCGTCTGTAAAGGACTAAACCCTAATGGGGATTGCTGGCAAATAGGGATCAACAAGCCCATCGAAGATGACACTTCGACCGTCAATGAGATCATGAGCAAGGTCGCCATGTGTGAGAAGGCCGGTCTTGCTTCTTCGGGCGACTATCGCAACTACCACAATCTCGAAGGGGAAAAGGTGAGCCACACGATAGATGTCCGTACGGGCTATCCTGCACGTCAGGATATCCTCAGTGCCACAGTCATCGCTCCGACCTGTATCCTTGCTGATGCCTGGGCTACGACATTCATGGCTCTTGGGCTCCGGGAGAGTCTCCGGGTGCTTGACACCCACCCCGAACTCAAGGTGGTCTTTGTCTATGCCGGCGAAGGGGGCGAGCTCAAAGTCTACGAACGTGGTATAGAGACTATACCTGTCGAGTAAGTCTCAGCCCATTCTTTTTTATCTTTCTAAAACTCACATTGTTTCGACTTCGGGAAACCTATTCTTTGGGCAAAATCTATCCCTTTCAGAAAGGGTTTTGGCTTGATCTAAAAAGGTTGTGTCACTTGCTTTTGCTCCTTCTGACGCTTGTCTTCGAGCAGAATCGTCCGTGTCGGACATACCAATATCTCTGACTTTTATGACTTCTACAACACCATATTCATTCCGCTTTGCAGATATTGAGGTCTTGCGCTACCGTGTGGAGGGCTTCGATAGCTTGCCCTTGGACACGAAGCTCTTCCTCTATCATCTCTCAGAAGCAGCCCTCGCAGGGCGAGACATCATCTTTGCCCAGCATCACCGCTTCAACCTCCCCATACGTCATCTCTTGGATGCTCTCGTCATCAATGAGAAAGGCTCCGATCATCCCGAGTATCCTGCCCTCTGTACGTATGCTTACAGGGTTTGGTTTGCTTCCGGTGTGCACCACCATTATGGGGAAGATAAGTTTGTGCCCGAGTGCTCGAAGGCTTACTTTACCGATGCTGTCGGTCGACTCTCGGCTGACACTCGTGGTGTTTTTGCCGAAGCCGGACTTTCACTCGAAGCCCTCATTGACTTCATCTTTGACCCCCAAGCTGATGCCGTCCGTCGTGCTCATGGGGATGATGAAACACTTATCGAACGCTCTTCGGTCAATTTTTACGGCCAAGGGGTAACGACTCGGGAAGCCAATGACTATTACGAAAGTATAGCCGATAAGTATCACATCGCTCCCGGTCTCAATAGTCATCTGATCAAGGATGCCTCCGGGAGTATTGTCGAAGAGACGGCCTCGACCACAGGGATGTATGCTCAGGCACTGCAAGAAGTCGTCGCACACCTCCGTAAGGCTGCGGACAAGGCTCCCTCCGATGAGGCGCGCGCAGTCATCGACCATCTCGTACGCTACTACGAGACAGGAGACCTCGATGATTTCTACGAGTTTTCGATCCGATGGGTCGGTCACAATGATCCTTCGGGTATAGATTTCATCAACGGTTTCATCGAAACATACACCGACCCTCTTGGACTCAAGGGTAGCTGGGAAGGAATCGTCCAGCTTGTAGACTCCGAAGGGAGTCGTCGCACGGCACTCATTGCGGAGCATGCTTCGAGATTTGAGGCACGTTCGCCCATTGATGAGGTACATAAGAAAGGTGATATTCAAGGGGTGTCTGCTTCGGCGATCAATGTCGTCATGCTTGCAGGCGACTCTTATCCTGCTTCACCACTTGGTATCAATCTTCCCAATGACGAACGCATCCGTGCCGACTTCGGCTCTAAGTCTGTCACTCTGACCAATATCTCCCAAGCTCTTGACGAGGCAAGCATGGGGAGTGGGGCGACCGAAGCTTTTTATCTCGGAGAAGAGGTCCGCCACAGGTTGTATGAGTATGGCAGCATTGCAAGTGTCGTACACACGGATCTGCATGAGTGTCTGGGGCATGGTTCGGGGCGTCTCGAAGAGGGCGTGTCTGGTGATGCCTTGGGGGCTTACGACTCCACCATCGAGGAGGCAAGGGCTGACCTCAATGCGCTCTACTTCATAGCCGATCCCGAGATGGTCGCCTTGGGCATACTGCCGAGCTCCGAGGCCTACAAAGCCGAGTACGACAGATACATGACCAATGGCCTTATTGTCCAGCTCGCACGGCTCAAGGAGGGCGAGCCGCTCAAGCAGGCTCATATGCAAAACCGTTCGCTCATCACCCGATACATCCTTGCCCACACCGACGAAAGTGTCGTGTCGCTGAGAGAAGAGGATGGACACTTCTATGTCGTCATCTCGGATTATGAGCGTTTGAGAGGAGCATTTGGCGAGATGCTTCGTCTCATTCAGCGCATCAAGAGTACGGGAGACATCGACACGGCACGCACCCTTGTGGAGATGTACGGTACCACTGTCGATGGGCGTCTCTATCATAGTGCTTCGACAAGATACAAAGCTCTTGGCCTCGCTCCGTTCAAGGGATTTCTCAATCCTCGCATGACACTTGTGCGAGAGAGCGGAAGTGACAGCATCGCAGATGTTCGCTTGGATTATGACGAGACGTTTGAGCAACAGATGCTTCGCTACGGAAGGGAGTATTCGTTCTTGCCCCTCGTATCCGACTCGCCCAAGCCACATCCCGATGGCAGATGGAAGGATACACTTAATGGTCTGAGGGTACAGTTCAGGCGTAACATGGACGGAGTCGTCTCAGAGAGCATGAGGGATAAGGGCGTCAATTATGGCATCAATTTCGGTGTCACCCTCCCACGTCTCCAGACTCTTGCGCAGACACTCCCCTCGGATGCCGACCTCGCTCGCCGGATGTGGGGCAAGGATGTGAGGGAGATGAAGCTCCTTGCTCCTCTTGTTTTCCCACCTGATGTCTTGGATATGGACGAGGCTCTACGTATGTGCCACGAATCGCCACATATAGAGGTGAGCGAACAACTATGTCTCCACCTCTTGATGAAGGTACCTTTTGTCGAACATCTGACGTTACGACTTTGGCAAGAAGGGGCTCCCTATACCGAGCAAGCTGCCATCATCCCATACATCCTCATGACGCGTATGCTGATGCAGAGAGGACTTGGCTATCAGCTCAGGAGCGAGCTCATCCGATATGCATCGAGGGATCTGACCGCACCGGCAGGCTCTCTCCTCATGTATATGCTCAACGCTCTTCGACGACTCGGAGAAAGTGATGACCGAGGTCGGGTGCTTCTCACGGACTTCTTGAAGACCCATGCAGGTAACTCTTCTCCTGTCATTTCGGCCTTGAGGGCGGAGTGTGAGGACGAGATTTGATTTCGTATCAAGCAAATTTACTTTGTCCATATCCTCTGTCGGGCTTCAGAATGGGACATAAGCACGACTGGGATGAATCTTTTTAGATTTGCTTGTCGTAGAATTACATTCATTAGGATTGTCAGATGTCGAATAGTCAGGGATAATGACTAAATTTGTACCTATATCTGTGCGTAGGCTTGGCCGACGACTTCCCCTTTCGATCGGAGAGGATCATGAGGGAGTCTTGCCTACCGGAAATTTCCCTTAATACACGAGTTTTTCATCAGAGAAGCAAAGCTATTTGTCTCATGGATAAAAAGATGATACCCACCGACCGGGCCTCAGTATTGATCATCTATACGGGAGGTACCATTGGTATGATAGAGAATCCCCATAACGGTGCGCTTGAAGCGTTTGACTTCGAGTACATCGAGCAACACGTGCCCGAGATCAAGAGGTTCAACTTCAAGATCAACACCCTCTCTTTCGACCCCGTCATGGACTCTTCCGATATGGGACCCGATTCGTGGGTCAAGATCGCAGAGATCATCCGTGATCACTACGAAGACTATGATGGCTTCGTCGTCCTCCATGGTACAGACACGATGGCTTATACGGCTTCGGGGTTGAGCTTCATGCTCGAAAATCTCACCAAGCCCGTCGTCTTGACGGGCTCACAGCTTCCTATCGGTCAGCTTCGTACCGATGGTAAGGAAAACCTCATCACGGCCATCGAGATAGCTGCAGCGAAGGATGCCGATGGCAAGCCTTATGTCAATGAGGTCTGTGTCCTCTTCGACAGCCTTCTCCTCAGGGGTAATCGTTGTACCAAGATCTCTGCGGATCAGTTCAGCGCATTTGCTTCGCCCAACTATCCCCCATTGGCTCGTGTCGGGATCAATATCCACTACGATCGCAGGATGAGGCTCTCTCCTCCGGCAGAAGGAAAGTCTCTCAAGGTCAAGATGTCATACGACAGCAATGTGGTCTTCCTCAAACTTTTCCCCGGTATCTCAGAATCGGTCATCAGCAGTATCCTCAACATCAAGGGGCTCAAAGGGGTGGTGATGGAGACATTCGGTAGCGGTAATGCTCCGTGCTCATCATGGTTCTTGAATGCCCTTAAGGAGGCCACCGACAGAGGTATCGTCATCGTCAATGTGACCCAGTGTATGGTTGGCAATGTCGAGATGACTCGTTATGAGACAGGGATCAAGCTCATCGGCGCAGGGGTCTTGTGTGGCTATGACAGTACGCCCGAGAGTGCCGTCGCCAAGCTCATGATGCTTCTCGGCACGGGACGTCCTCTTGACGAGATCAAGCGTCTCATGATGACCAGTCTCAGAGGAGAGTTTACCGTCGATCACAACCAAGACGAGTGTAGCTGTGCAGTGTCGCTCTTCGACTGATAAATCTGCTCGATGACGACTCCCGATCCTATACGAAGTCTCTTTCCCGAAGAGGGCAATAGCATCAAGTTTGCCAGTTTGGGTAGCGGTAGCAGTGGCAACTGTTATTATCTTGCTGCCCGGAATACGCGCATCCTCATAGATGCCGGTGTCGCTCCTCGCATGATCGTCCAGCGACTCAAGTCTCTGTCCATCCCGATAAGGGAGATAGGAGGGATCTTCATCACCCATGACCATGCCGATCACATTCGTAGCGTGGGCTTGCTTGCGACGAAGTACAATATACCCGTGTATGCCGATCCGGTGGTGGCAGAGGTGTTGCTCAACAGTCGTTATATCTCAGAGGATCTTTCGCCCTATATACGTGTCATCGAGGTGGGTGAAACATTGTCGTTCGGAGACTTTGAGGTTTGTTCGTTTGAGGTCCCTCATGACTCTTCTCACAATGTCGGATACAGCATCACTACTTCGGCAGGAGTCTTCTCGCTCATCACCGACATCGGTCATATCAACGATGCCATCCGTAAGGCTGTGAGGAGGACCAATTTTCTCGTCTTCGAGTCCAACTATGACCCCGAGATGCTTGCCGGTGGGGGGTATCCCGACTTCCTCAAGCAGCGTATCATGGGTGGTCAAGGTCACATCAGCAACAAGATGGCAGCCGACTTCATGGCAGAGCATTACCACTTGGACTTGAAGTTCCTGGCACTCTGTCACCTCAGCAAGCACAACAATCATCCTGAGCTCGCCTACAAGACGATGGAGACTCGTCTCTTCAAAGAGGGAATACGTGTCGGTAAGGATCTGAGTCTGCATGTCCTCGGTCGCTCTACGGTCTCTCCGCTCTTCGAACTTTCTCTCTGATTTAGTTAGTCAAAAAGATAAATCTTCTCTCATCCTATGCCAAGATTCAAATACAATGTCACGATCCACTGCACCCGTCAGGTGCACGAGGATGTCCTCGAATATCTGCGTACAGAACTCATCCCGAAGTGGAGCACCTATGTCCACTGGCACTCTCCACAGCTGATGCTCATACATACGGGTATGCCCGAAGATGAGATGGTGGGGTATGCGTTGCAGTTCGAGTGCGACGATCTCGCGAAGTTGGATGGGTTCGACTATACGGCCGATCCCACATTGCGTAGACTCATCGATGCCTATCCACAGCGAGTGATGCCCTTTGCGGTCCTCATGGAGGTCATCGAATGACGAAAGTAAATGACATACGAAATCCAAATAAGAAGGCAAACCACAAAGCATTCGTGTGGTTTGCCTTTTTGTTCGGGGCTCGTTTCGCTGTGTTGCAGGTTTACTTGATAGGGAGTATCTCTATCCAGTAGCCATCAGGGTCGTTGATGAAGTAAAGTCCCATAGACTCGTTTTCGTAACAGACACATCCCAGCTCCTTGTGGTATGCCCTCCATGCATCGTAGTCCCCGGGCACTCGCATACATAGGTGGTACTCCAAGTCTCCGAGATTGTAAGGTTCCTTGCGGTCTCTCAGCCATGTGAGTTCGAGGGTAAAGCCGGTCTCTCCATCTCCCAGATAGACGAGTATGAATGATCCATCAGATGCTTCTTTGCGACGAACCACCTTCAGTCCGAGGGCTTTCTCATAGAAGTCCAAGCTCTTTTGAAGGTCAAGGACGTTGAAGTTGAAGTGATCAAATCTTGATCTGATATTTTCCGTTCTCAGCATATAGATTCTTTTTTACAGAGGTTGATTGACTGAGTATAAAGATACGTCATTTTCGGCAGAAGATGAGTTCGACTCTTGAAGGTCTTCAATGTTTCCAAAAGACAATTTTCAAAAACGACCCGGTCAGCTTCTTGATTCGAGATGAAATACTTTTAATCTTTTGAGCCCTTTGAACCTTCGGAAGAGGTTTATTTTTTGATTTTTTGTGTTGTCGGCTCTTGGAAATAGTTATATATTTGCCGTCAGATCACAGATTTCGGTTATGTTAGGCATCAATCTAAGACATATCAATCGTACGGTATCGGCATGGTTGCTTTTGCTGGTATTCGTGCCTCAGATGGTGGTGAAGAGTCTTCATCACCACGGTGTCGATGATCCGACCTGCGGTAGTTGCTGTGATCAGAATTCGGATCGTTCGACTACGGACGAAGAGGGGCACTCATGTGCGATATGTGACTTTGCCCTTTCGGTCACCACAGAGCCTGAGGATTTTCACCTTTGTCTCTTGGCGGACGTCCCTTCGGTCGAGTATTCGACCTTTGTTGCAGAGCAGTCTTATGAGACCTTTGCGCACCCTTCGCTTCGTGCCCCTCCGATGGTATGATTTTTGAGGGCGAAGGTCTTTTCGTCTCTCATTCCCTTTGATTCTTGTCGACTTCTCGACTGTACACTGTCCTTGACTTTGGACAGTGTGGCGATGTGGCATGCAGATTCCTCTCGGATGATGTCGAACCATCTGTCCAAGACGAACGATGCCGTCGTCGCATACACTTTCATATCAAAAACATAAATAAAAGTATGCTAACACGCTTACTCTATGCTCTATGCCTGCTCTTGATGGTGGGTGTGGAGACACCTCTGTCGGCTCAGACAGAGGGTGGGCGACATACGCTCATTGTCTCGGATAGTGATACCGGTGAGCCTGTCCTTCATGCCATTGCTTTCGTGGGCAAGGTACGTTATATGTCGGATGTCAGGGGGCTTATCTCCCTGGAGCTTTTGAACTCGGATACCATCACGGTTAGGGCTCTTGGTTATCGCTCGGAGGTGATCCCTGCGAGTCGGCTTTTGAACACTGCTCAGCCCACACGTATCCGCCTCAAGGCTGAGGCAAATACCTTGGACGAACTTTCCGTAGAGACCTCTCGTGCAACCTTCTCCCAAAATGTCGTGGGTAAGAGACTTTCGACCGAGGAGGTGCAGAAGAAGCTCGGCAGCTCGTTTGCTTCGACCCTTGAGGAGGTCAAAGGGGTGAGCATGATACAGACAGGTGCGACCATTGCCAAGCCTGTCCTCCATGGGATGTATGGCAACAGACTCCTCATCGTGAATAACGGTGTGCGTCAGCAGGGGCAACAGTGGGGTGCGGACCATGCTCCCGAACTGGATGCAAATACAGCCGGTGGAATTACTGTCATCAAGGGGGCTGAGGCAGTTCGTTATGGCTCTGAGGCCCTGGGAGGGGTGATAGAGTTGGACAGTCGCTTGTTGCCTTACGGAGAGGCCGCACTTGCCGGTGATCTGGCCACGCTTTATGGTTCGAATGGTCATCGGGCTGCCCTCACCGGGCATCTCAATTCGGGCTTCAACCTCGGTGGCGGTCAGGCGGCATGGCGTCTGCAAGGGACTTATGTCAATGGTGGAGATCGCTCGACTGCTCTGTATGTGCTGAACAACACGGGGATGAGGGAGGCGAATGCTTCCTTGGCTCTGGGCTGGGAGAAGCCTAAGTACGGTATGGATGTCTATTACAGTTTCTTCTCTACTCAGATCGGCGTATTATATTCGGCTCAGATGGGCAATGCTGAGCTCCTCAAGGAGCGTATCCGTATCGGCAGGCCGGTGGACCCTTCGCCCTTTTCCCGAAAGATCGACTATCCCTACCAGAAGGTGCATCATCATGTGCTCAGGGCAAAAGGTCATTATGTGTTTGACAACAGCAGCAGGCTCAATATGCAGGTGGCTTATCAAAGTGACTTCCGCAATGAGCATCATCAGCGTCGCAACTATAAGTCGCACATCCCTTCGCTCAGCCTCAACCTCCATTCGCTCCAAGCCGATGCACGTTGGAAGCATTTCTACGGTGGTTGGGACACGGAGGCGGGAGCATTCTTCGGATTGACGAACAACTTCAATACCCCCGGAACGGGAGTCGTGCCGATCATCCCCAATTATACTCAGACCAATACCGGACTTTATGCCATACAGAAGTACCGTCACAAGGAGCTTTGGGGTGCCGAGATCGGTCTGCGTGCAGACCATCAGATGCTCAATGCTGAGGGGATCGACTACGATAGACGCCCTTACGGTGGTAAAAGCAGGTACGTCAATCTGTCTTACAGTATAGGTGCACATTACCGTCCGCTCGGGGGGCTCGAACTGAAAACGAACCTTGGTCAGGCTTGGCGTGCGCCTCATGTGCATGAATTGTACAGCAAGGGGCTGGAGCATGCTTCGGGGCTGTACTCCAGTGGCGATGCAACCTTGGGTGCCGAGCAGAGCACAAAGTGGGTGACTTCACTCTCTTGGGGCAGCAAGTGGCTGTCTCTCGGTGTGGATGCCTACTTTCAGTGGATCAGGGGGTATATCTATGACGAACCCTCGGGTGAGTTCTTCACTCTCATCTCAGGTACTTATCCCATCTTTCAGTACAAGAGTACGGATGCTGTGTTCAGAGGTGTTGATGCCGAGGCCGGATGGCACATTTCCGAAGCCTTTGAGTATGAAGTCGGCGGAAGTATGATCTGGGCAAACGAGTGGAAGACCGGCAACTATCTCCCTTACATCCCCTCCGGGCGAGTCTCGCATCACCTGACCTACCGCCTTGCCACACTCGGAAAGGTCAAAAGTCTTTATCTCAAGGCTTCTCACCGTTATGTGGCAAAGCAGCATAGGTTCGATCCCGCCACGGACTTGATACCATACTCCCCCGATGCTTATCACCTCGTGGGGCTCGAAGCCGGTGTCACGATCCCTCTGAGTAAGAGACAACAAATCAAGTGGCTGTTGTCGGTGGATAACCTCCTCGACAAGGCTTATAGAGAATATACCAATCGTTTCAGGTATTATGCTCATGACCTCGGTCGTGATGTGCGCCTGATGATGACCTGGGAATTTTAATCATATAGTAACAAAATACAAAACAATCATTTACATCGTATGAAAAGTTTTTTGATCAAGACAAGTGCAGTACTCATGGCGTCTCTTTTCGTCATAGCCTGCGATCCTGTGAAACCTGTCGATGAGACCATCAACAAGTTGCACGAAGACCCCAAGAAAGCCGTATTTACCCTTACCAAGGGTACATTGCAATCCGATCTGAAGTTCGTGCCGGATGCCGATGCCTCTGCTGTGCAGAAGGTGACTTTCGAGATTATCCCCGGCGAAGGATGGAAAATCATTGAGGGCAGTGACAAGGCTTTCGTCGTCGATGCCATGTCGAAGGATGGAGCAAAAGGATATTATCTCGACGTGAAGTATTATAGTCCATCGGGAGCACTGATGAATGACCAGTTTATTGAAAACGGTCAGTCCAATATCCATCGCCACTTCTTCAGTGCATACAAGCCCTTCACCAATGGTGCAGGCCTTGAGCTTTCCAAAGAAGATACCAAGACCCCTCAACTCTTTTCCTACGACTATCTCGATACCACTCCGTGGAATAAGGAGGTGGGTGAGCCCGGTGTCTCGATCAACAAGGAAGACAACTACCTTGGCTTCAAGGGCGTCTTTCGCTTCGTTGCGGCTGATCGTAAGTACAACCTCCGTATCCGTCTTATGCACTCCATCGTGGGAAAGAACGATCCCGGAGCTTCGAGCTACTATGCCCCCAACAAGTATCATGTCGCCACTGCACACTGGGATGTCGATACGCAAATACCTGTGATAGTGAAGTGATAAACCAAACATCAAACAACAACTATTTATTTCTTATGAAGAAAACTTTTAGAATTCTATCGGCACTCACGCTCTGTGCCATGATTGCTGTCGGCTTCTCTGCCTGCGGCAATGACAATATTCCCAATGTGAAGACGCAAGACGAACCTAAGGTCGAAGATAGCACCGACGGCCCTCAGAAGATTGTGCTGAAGTTTGCCATGGGGCACTTCCATCCCGGGGCGGCATTCCATCAGAGTTCGTTCCCCGAAGGGGTTACACACGCAAAAACCGAAGAGGTCTTCTCCTTTGAGAAAAAAGATGGTGCATGGATCCTCTCAGAAGATAGCCCCAAGGCGATGTTCGTCGAGTCCGCAATCATGGGCTTGGCCTCACTCAACCCCTACGGTCTGTGGATAAGCTACTTCGACAAGGAAGGGAAAGAGATTACCGGGACATTTTCTGAGGGCGGTATGATCGATCGATACCAACACTTCTTCAGTGTCTCAAACCTTACTGACCTTGACGATAAGCAGATTGCCGGTGATGCGACTCAGGTTACCGGTCTCTTTGACTATGTCTACATGGACTCCGACCCTTGGAATCAGCAGATCAAGAAAGGAGCAAAACGTGTTGGTAGTACATTGATCAGCGAGGATGAAACAGGCGGAAGACCTGTCTTGGAACCCCTCAATCCTCTTGGGCTCAAGGGCTTCTTCAATTTTAAGATGACTCGCGTCAAGTTTGATCTCAATGTGAAACTACTGAATATGCCTGAAGATAAGATGGACAACGGCAAGCCTCGTGCATTTCACGCTCCCAAGGCTGGTGCTAAAGAGGTGGTGAGCTTTACCCTTCCTGTGGTAGTCTTCATGTCGAGGGGAGATCTGGATAAGTTCCACTTGGCAACCGATCCTGACGACTATGATGTTGATAACTATGATAATCTCTCTGAAGAAGGGAAGGCTCTTGTGGACCATATCGCCAAGACTCTCAACTTCACCCGTGAACAAGCATTCAAGGAGGTGTATAAACGCCTCAATGAGTATGCCAAAGACAGCAGCACCCTCTACTTCTAAAAACATGAAGTAAGAACTTGCCAAGCGTACAATCACAGCCGTGTCATCACTCGGAGAGTCCGAGCCGATGACACGGCTTTTTTTGTGCTCGATCGGCTGTGTTGAGGGCTCGTCTCCGCTTTTTCTGTGCCCCGACAGAATGCTTTCTGTCCCGTGCCGGAATACATTCTGTCTCGTGCCGGAATGTATTCTGTCGCAGGAGGGCGTGTTTTTGGTTAAAAAATAAAGAATGCTGATTTTCTTGTTCTTGTCGTTCGAGGTGCTGAGTCTGTGAACGAAAGGTGGGTGTTTTTTTTGTCTTTTTGTGTCGGAAATCGTAGTGTTTTAAGGGTTAAAATGATATTCGGTATTTTTTTCTTCAATTTGTTGGGTGATGTGATTATAATATATATCTTTGTGGTGTCAATCGTTGAAAAGACTGATGATTTGCAAATAATAGTTAAGTCGGTCTTTGAGGCGATGAGATCGACCGGCAGCGACCGGATGATACCTTCTCCTTGAGTGACTGACGATGTCATTGCCGTGACTTGGGAGGATGATCTCTGACAAGGATGAAAATAGCACAGAGTCGTGGGTATCGACAGTAGGTGCAGGATGTGATACATGCATTATATGTGAGCCTCCCATGGTATGCATATATGGGTATCGGAGATGGAGCTTGCGACGAAGGTGATGGATCTTTTGTCGTACTTTGTGTCTTATACGGCGGTGAAGCTGTGTGTCGCATCTGAGTTTTTTTGAATATGCCACTTATTTTTAAAACTTAAAACGTATAACATTATGATGACGAGCGAACAGTATGTTGAGAGCTTGAGAAAACTAAATCTCCAAGTTTACTTCATGGGCGAAAAGATCGATAATCCCGTCGATCACCCAATGATTCGTCCTTCTATGAACTCTGTGGCAATGACTTACAAGCTCGCAGAGATGGATGAGTACAAAGAGTTGATGACTGCAACTTCTAACCTCACAGGCAAGACTGTCAATAGATTCTGCCACCTTCACCAGAGTACAGAAGACCTTAAAAACAAGGTGAAGATGCAACGTCTTCTCGGTCAGAAAACGGCTTCTTGTTTCCAACGCTGTGTGGGTATGGATGCTTTCAATGCGATCTACTCTACTACTTACGACATGGACAAGGCCCTCGGTACAGAGTACCACGAGCGTTTCAAAAAATATATGGAATTCGTGCAGGAAAACGACCTTGTCGTGGATGGTGCGATGACCGACCCTAAGGGTGACCGTGGTCTCTCGCCTTCTCAACAAGAAGATCCTGACTTGTATCTCCGTATTGTAGAAGTGCGCGAAGACGGTATCGTGGTCTCCGGAGCAAAAGCTCACCAGACCGGTGCTGTCAACTCTCACGAGCACCTCATCATGCCTACCATCGCCATGAAGGAAGAGGATGCAGACTATGCAGTGTCTTTCGCAGTGCCAAGCGATGCTGAAGGTATCATCATGATCTATGGTCGTCAGAGCTGTGACACTCGCAAGATGGAGGAAGGTGCTGATATCGATGTCGGTAACTCTCAGTTCGGTGGTCACGAAGCTCTTGTCGTGTTCGACAACGTATTCGTGCCTATGGAGCGTGTCTTCATGTGCCGTGAGTATCAGTTCGCAGGCCTTATGGTAGAACGTTTCGCAGGTTATCACAGACAGTCATACGGTGGTTGTAAGGTAGGTGTGGGTGACGTCCTCATCGGGGCAGCGGCACTTGCAGCGGACTACAACGGTGTGCCTAAGGCTTCTCACATCAAGGATAAGCTCATCGAGATGATCCATCTCAACGAGACTCTTTACTCTTGCGGTATCGCTTGTTCGTCCGAAGGTCACAAGCTTCCTGCGGGTAACTACCTCATCGACCTCCTTCTTGCCAACGTTTGTAAGCAAAACATCACACGTCTGCCTTACGAGATCGCTCGCCTTGCCGAAGATATCGCAGGTGGTCTTATGGTAACCATGCCTTCAGAGCAAGATCTTCGTCACCCTGTCACAGGTCCTATCGTGAAGAAGTACCTTGTCGGTGCGAAGGGTAAGAATGTCGAAAATCGTATGCGCATCCTTCGCCTCATCGAAAACATCACTCTCGGTACAGCAGCTGTGGGCTACCGTACAGAGTCTATGCACGGTGCGGGTTCGCCACAGGCTCAGCGTATCATGATCGCTCGCCAAGGTGATCTCGAAGGCAAGAAGGCACTCGCTCGCGAAATCGCTCGCATCGACGTGTCTCTCGATAAGTAAGGAACCATTATCCTGAAAAGATATTGAGATAACACACGCCTAAAAGTATATATGAGTACTTCAGACGTACTGAATCCGGAGGAGGTCGCGCTCGTACTGCGGGAAAAGGTGAGTCCTATCCTGCGTGGACACGGGGGCGACCTCGTCCTGTCTCACATTCGGGGCAAGTCGATATACATCCGTTTTACGGGTGCATGTCGGGGTTGCCCTGCTGCATTGGAGACAGCAGAGCGGACGGTGCAGGCCGTCCTCAGAGAACACTTCGGAGATGAGGACATCGATGCCGTCCTCGACAACGGAGTGAGCGAAGACTTGATCAACCAAGCAAAGCAGATACTTCAAAAATCTAAAAAAATAATGAACGAGATACTGGCTCAATACAAATCTAAGATCGTATCGGCAGATGATGCCGTCAAAGTGATCAAAAATGGAGAACGCGTATCCCTGTCTCACGCTGCCGGCGTGCCACAGGTCTGTGTCGATGCACTCGTAAGAAATGCCGAACACTTCCAAGGGGTGGAGATCTATCACATGCTCTGCCTTGGTGAGGGTAAGTATATGCTTCCGGAGATGGCTCCACACTTCAGACATGTCACCAATTTTGTCGGGGGAAACTCCAGACAAGCTGTGGCAGAGAATAGAGCCGACTTTATCCCGGCATTCTTCTACGAAGTGCCTACACTTTTCCGCAAGGGGATCCTCCCTATCGACGTCGCCATCGTACAGCTCTCCATGCCGGATGCAGAGGGGTATTGCTCGTTCGGTGTGTCTTCGGACTACACCAAGCCATCGACAGAGGTCGCTCGTGTCGTGATCGGTGAGATCAACGCGCAGACTCCTTATGTCCATGGTGACAATAAGATCCATATCTCTAAGCTCGACTATATCGTCCTTGCAGACTATCCTCTGTACACTATCCCCAAAGCTCCTATCGGTCCTGTCGAAGAGGCCATCGGTCGCAACTGTGCAGAGCTTGTCGAGGATGGCTCTACTCTTCAACTTGGTATCGGAGCTATACCCGACGCTGCCCTTCTTTTCCTCAAGGACAAGAAAGATCTCGGTATCCACACCGAGATGTTTGCCGACGGAGTCATTGAGCTCGTCCGTGCCGGAGTCATCACCGGTAAGAAGAAGAGTCTCCATCCGGGTAAGATGGTCGCCACCTTCTTGATGGGTACCGAAGAGGTATACAAGTTTGCACACAACAATCCTGATGTGGAACTTTATCCCGTGGACTATGTCAATGACCCTCGTACCGTGGCGATGAATGACAACATGGTCAGCATCAACAGCTGTATCGAAGTCGACCTTATGGGACAAGTCGTATCGGAGACCATCGGCCCCAAGCAGTTCAGCGGTACCGGAGGTCAGGTGGACTATGTCCGAGGAGCTACTTGGTCCAAGAACGGAAAGAGCATCATGGCCATGCCTTCGACAGCACGCAAGGGCGCTGCATCACGCATCGTGCCTATGATAGCTGAAGGGGCTTCGGTGACTACCCTCCGCAATGATGTGGACTATGTCGTCACCGAGTATGGTATCGCTCGTCTCAAGGGGCGCAGTTTGAGACAGAGAGCCGAAGCTCTCATCTCCATCGCTCATCCGGACTTCCGCGAAGAGCTCATGAAGGTATACCGCGAAAGATTTGAATAAAATCATATAATAACATCATAATAACAAATCATTATGCAACTGTTCAAGCTAAAAAGCGTAATGCACGGCTTTGACACCTTTGCTGAGTTTGCGAAGGCGTTCGAACTTGGTGAGCGTGACCTCGTCATCACCAACGAGTTTATCTATGAGCCGTATATGAAGGCTTCCAACCTCGCTTGTCACTTCGTGTTCCAAGAGAAGTATGGCGCAGGCGAACCTTCGGACGAAATGATGAACAACATCCTTGCCGACATCAAGGGTATCAACTACGATCGTATCATCGCTGTCGGTGGTGGTACAGTCATTGACATCTCCAAACTCTTTGTCCTTAAAGGGTTGGAAAATGTACTTGATGCCTTCGATCGCAAGATCCCTCTCATCAAGGAAAAGAAACTTGTCATCGTCCCCACCACTTGCGGTACAGGTAGCGAAGTGACCAACATCTCTATCGCTGAGATCAAGAGCCGCCATACCAAGATGGGTCTTGCCGACGATACCATCGCTGCAGATGATGCGATCATCATCCCTGAGCTCCTCAAGGGATTGCCATTCAGGTTCTATGCAGCGAGTGCCATCGATGCCCTTATCCATGCTATCGAGGCTTATGTGTCGCCCAAGGCAAGCCCATATAGTCGTATGTTCAGCGAGGCAGCATGGCAGATCATCCTCGACGTCTTCAAGAAGATTGCAGAGCATGGCCCTGAGTATCGCTTTGAGAAGATGGGTGAGATGATCATGGCAAGTAACTTCGCAGGTATCGCCTTCGGTAATGCCGGTGTAGGTGCTGTTCACGCACTCTCTTACCCACTTGGAGGCAACTATCACGTGCCACACGGAGAAGCAAACTATCAGTTCTTCACCGAAGTCTTCAAGGTTTATCAGCAGAAGAATCCATTCGGCTGTATCGTTGAACTCAGCTGGAAGCTTGCTCGCATCATGGATACAACTCCGGAGCTTGTGTTCCGTAAGATCGATGAGCTCCTCAGCCACCTTCTCGACAAGAAGCCTCTAAAGGAATATGGTATGAAGGACGAAGAAGTACGTGGATTTGCAGAGAATGTCATGGTGACTCAGCAGCGTCTCCTTGCCAACAACTACACAGAGCTCACTGTAGACGACATCGAAGGTATCTATCGTCGTCTGTATTGATCCCCCACACCGTAGTAAGTTTTCTCTAATATCGTAAAGGAAGAAACCAAATAAATTTCATTTTTAAACTATCATGGAGATAAAAGAAATGGTGGCACGCGCTCGCGTGGCACAGAAAGAGTACGAAGAGAGATTCAACCAAGAAAGAGCTGACCAAGCTGTAAAGATTGCTCTTATGACCATCAACAAGAACGCAGAGATGCTTGCACGTATCGCTGTGGATGAGACTCAGATGGGTGTCTATGAGCACAAGGTCGCAAAGAATCTCGGTAAGTCTAAGGGTGTGTGGTACAACCTTCGCGACAAGAAGTCAATGGGTATCCTTAATATCGACGAACGCACCGGCATGATCGAAGTGGCTAAGCCTATCGGTGTCCTCGCAGGTATCACTCCTATGACCAATCCTATCGTTACTCCGATGTCTAAGATTGCTTTTGCACTCAAGACAAAGAACGCTATCATCATCGCTCCACACCCAAAGGCAAAGGAATGTTCTTCTAAGGCAGTCAACATGATCAAGGAAGCCATTGCTCCCCTTGGTGTACCTGCAGACCTTATCCAAGTGATTGAGGAACCATCTATCGAAAAGACTCAAGAGCTCATGAAGGCTGTCGACGTCATCGTCGCTACAGGTGGTATGCCTATGGTACACTCAGCTTACTCATCAGGTAAGCCATCATTCGGTGTAGGTGCGGGTAACGTTCAGGTCATCCTCGATAGAAACATCAACTACGACGAAGCAGCTGACAAGGTTATCACAGGTCGTGCGTTCGACAATGGTATCATCTGTTCAGGCGAACAATTCTTCGTTTATCCAAAGGAAAACCGCGAAGAAGTGCTCGGCGCATTCTCTCGCCACGGTGCATACATCGTACCTGAAAATGATCGCGAGAAGGTCATCAACGCTATCTTCAGCGATGGTAAGATCGACCGTGATTCAGTAGGTCAGAGCGCAGAGTTCATCGCTAAGAAAGCAGGCATCACAGTACCTGCAGGCACACGTATCCTCGTTGTCGAAGCTAAGGGCATTGCTCACGAAGATATGATCTGTAGAGAAAAGATGTGTCCTGTCATGGGTTGCTTCGGCTACGATCACTTCGAAGAAGGTCTTCAGATGATCAAGGCGAACCTCGACATGGAAGGCAGCGGTCACACTGCAGCGGTTCACTCTAACGACCAAGGCAATATCATCAAGACCGGTGCTGTCATGAGTGTATCACGTGTCGTTGTCAACGCAGTATCTGCAACTACAGCAGGTGGTCACATCCAAAACGGACTTGCAGTGACTAATACACTTGGTTGCGGTACTTGGGGTAACAACTCAATCTCTGAGAACTTCACCTACAAGCACATGCTCAACATCACACGTATCGCTCCACTTAACCCACGTATCGAGATCCCTTCAGACGAAGAAATCTGGAAGTAATATCGATCCGCGGTTAAGCGTTTTAAGATAAATAAGTAGAATGGGGCTGTGTCGGACAAATGGTCTGACACAGCCCCTTCAGTTTTCATTAGGATACTTCCACACATCAGTTCGATATAAGGAAGAGATGTAGTGTGTTGGTTATTATAACGTTTGTTCTTTCCACGCAAGATTTTTAGGAGCTTATATTCCTTTTAGATGTCTTTTTACTTGTGCATGAGTCCCAATGAGTTAGATGTTGGTTTTTCTTTGCGATTATCTTATTATGTATAGTGTGTAAAACGTATTGATTTACATTTGTTTATCTGTTGTCTTGTGTGTTTTCTTAGGTATAACTGACATCAAAAAATAAATCTTGTATTCCTGCTTCATGTCAAATAGTTGTTTTTTTGTGCGTTTGGGAATGTGAAAATATCTGTTGTTGATTTCAGAAAAGCTCAACGTATAAATAAGATTTTCCGAAGAAGGGTGTTGTGTAATTGAAAAGAATATCCTAAATTTGCAGAGCAATTCGGTTCGGTGGATCTGGGTTGACTATTCTTCCTTAGCTCAGTCGGTTAGAGCATCTGACTGTTAATCAGAGGGTCCTTGGTTCAAGTCCAAGAGGAAGAGCAATGGGGTTTCGTGCCACCTCAGCCAAGAGCACAAACAACATATATTCAGATGTATATTCTTCCTTAGCTCAGTCGGTTAGAGCATCTGACTGTTAATCAGAGGGTCCTTGGTTCAAGTCCAAGAGGAAGAGCATCTCGCAGAGAGGGTCTTGCATAATAGTGCAAGACCCTCTCTTTTTTGATGTCTTTTCTGAGGAAATGGCATATTTTTTGTACTTTTACAAGGAAATATATCCCCTCGGGAGGGAGGGTGCACTTAGAAAAAATAACATTAAGACCGATATATTATGAAGTTTAGAATTTCCAGCGACAGTCTGTACGCACATCTATTGCAGATCAGTAAGGTGATAGTCCAAAAGAACTCTGTGCCCATCTTGGACAGTGTCCTCTTCGAACTCAAGGGCGAACAGCTTGTACTCACTGCTTCGGATGGTGAGACGCGTCTCGTCACACGCCTCGATGTGGAGGATACCGATGGCGGACAGATGAGCTTGGCGATAAAGAACAAGATGCTGCTCGATCCACTCAAGGAGATCCCCGGACAGACGATCTCTATGACGGTAGATGAGGAGACCATGCTGGTGAAGGTGGACTATCAGAATGGTACGTTCAGCTTCAAGGCTCAGAGTGGTGAGACCTATCCTGCTGTGGCGGAGCTCAAAGAGGAGCCCGTGACAATCTCCATACCTCAGAATGTCTTCCTCGCAGGTATCGGTTATACGATCAATGCAACAAGCCCTGAGGATGCTCGTCCCATCACGACCGGAATTCATTTCGATGTGAAACCGGAGCATATTACATTTGTGGGGACGGACGGCTTCTTGCTTTCGCTCTACAAGAATACCAATGTGAAGTTGGGCTTGGATACTACGTTCACCTTCCAAAAGAAGCCTGCTCTCCTCCTCAGAGGCTTGCTCGCAAAGGATGAGACTGCTCCGCTCGACTTGAAGATCTATGGTACTCATGCTGTGATCAAGACCGAAAATGTCGACATGGTGTGTCGTCTCATTGAGGGTAAGTATCCCAACTATTTGGCGGTCATCCCTAAGTTCAATCAAAACGAGATCATCGCAGATCGTGTACAGTTCTTGTCTGCACTCAGGAGGGTGTCTATGTTTACGAACCAAGCGTTTAACCTCATTAGCTTCGACATCTCTGCCGAACGCCTCCATCTCAAGGGTAACGATATGGACTTCTCCACAGCAGCCGAAGAGCAATTGCCTATCTCATACACAGGGACACCTCAGTCGGTGTCGTTTCGCTCGACACAGTTGATGGAAATCTTGGGCTACCTCAACAGCGAGAAGATATCTTTCAAGCTTGGAGATAAGGCCACTCCGGGGCTTCTCTCTCCGTTTGAGGTCGAAGATGGTGAAGAGATCACCTCACTTGTGATGCCATTGATGAGCTAAACTTCGTGGGTGATGGAAAGTAGTATGAATGGTAGTGGAGGACCGTTATTGAACCTCCAACGTCCGATCGTATTCTTTGACCTGGAGACAACAGGTGTCGATGCTGTCAAGGATAGGATTGTGGAGATCTCGATGCTTAAGGTCCTACCCGATGGGAGTGAGGAGGAATTCTACTCACTTATCCATCCGGAGATGCATATCCCCGAGTCGAGCAGTGAGGTCCATGGCATCACGGATGAGAAGGTGGCAGATGCTCCCAAGTTTGCAGAGGTGGCAAGAGAGATAGCCGGCTTCATGGAGGGGTGTGACATCGGGGGATACAATTGCAATAAGTTTGATGTCCCCATGCTTGTGGAGGAGTTTTTACGTGCCGATGTGCCTGTGGACTTCAAGAGTCGTAAGATCATCGATGTGCAGGTCATCTTCCACAAGAGAGAGCAACGCACCCTGTCGGCAGCGTATAAGTTCTACTGCGACAAGGATCTGACGAATGCTCATACTGCTGCGGCCGATACCCGTGCGACCTACGAGGTCCTTCGGGGACAACTCGGACGTTATGAAGATCTGCCCAATGACGTTACCGCCCTTGATGAGTACACCTCGTACCACAAGATTGTGGACTTCGCAGGGCGATTGATCTATGACGAGCAGGGGAGAGAGGTGATCAACTTCGGTAAGCATAAGGGTAAGCTCGCGGAGGAGGTACTTCGCATGGAGCCTACTTATTACGATTGGATCATGAGGAGCGACTTCGCTCGTGATACTCAGAGGGAGTTCATGAAGATCAAGATCCGCATGGATCAGAAGAGACGTTGATACGGATTTCGGTGCGTGTGATTCTCTTAAGACTTCTAACAAAACATTATGTCTCTAAAGGATAAAAATATAGTACTCGGCATCTCCGGTAGTATTGCGGCGTACAAGGCTGCGGTACTTGCTCGCCTCCTCATCAAGGGTGGGGCGCGTGTGCAGGTGGTGATGACGCCGGCAGCGAAGGAGTTCATCGCCCCTCTGACCCTTTCTACACTCACGGGGAAGGATGTCATCAGCGAATTTTTCAATGAGCGTTCGGGATCATGGAACAGTCATGTCGATCTCGGTCTGTGGGCGGATGCCATGCTCATCGCTCCTGCTACGGCAGCGACATTGGGCAAGATGGCTCACGGCATAGCGGACAATATGCTCATCACAACCTACCTCTCCAGCCGTGCACAGGTCTTTGTGGCTCCTGCAATGGATTTGGATATGTTTGCTCACCCTTCGACCCACGAGTCGTTGGCTGTGCTTCAGCGTCATGGGGTACGTGTCATCGAGCCCGGCGAGGGCGAACTGGCTTCGCATCTTGTCGGTAAGGGGCGTATGGCAGAGCCGGAAGAGATTGTGGCGGCACTGGAGGCATTCTTTAGTGAACAGAAACCTCTCTCGGGCAAGAAGGTGCTCATGACCTCAGGACCTACGTATGAGAAGATCGATCCTGTGCGTTTTGTCGGTAACTATTCGACAGGTAAGATGGGGTTGGCTCTTGCCGAGGTGTGTGCAGAGGCGGGTGCCCAAGTGGTCTTCATCACCGGACCGGTGCACGACTTACCCAAAGGCAAAGGTATAGATATCATTCGTGTGGAGAGTGCTTTGGAAATGTACGAGGCGTGTCTCAGTCGTAAGGATGATTATGATCTAGGTATCCTTTGTGCAGCCGTGGCAGATTATCGCCCTGTCAAGATGGAGGACTCAAAGATAAAGCGTGAAGAGGTGGGGGCAATGACGTTGGCTCTTGAACCTAATCCCGACATTGCGGCATCATTGGGGCAAGTAAAACAGTCGCACCAGCGTCTCGTGGGCTTTGCCTTGGAGACGGGGACGACTCCCGAGCAGGTGCAGGCAAAAATGAATCGCAAGGGGCTTGACATGATCGTCCTCAACAGTCTCGCAGACAAAGGTGCCGGCTTCGGTACAGAGACGAATAAAGTCTCTATCTTCTCTGCCAAAGGTGGGGTGGAGGACTTCCCTCTCAAGTCGAAGCGTGAGGTGGCACAGGATATCCTTGCTTCAGTCCTTGCTCATGATCTCTTGGGGTGATAAACGTATAGGGTGTCGGGTATTGCTCCTTGTGCTTTTCCTTTGTTGGCAACAAGGAGAGTGCCTTGCGCAGTTTTTTTCGCCCCGTGTCCG
The DNA here is from genome assembly GCF_900638305.1 of Porphyromonas cangingivalis. NCBI lineage: Bacteria > Pseudomonadati > Bacteroidota > Bacteroidia > Bacteroidales > Porphyromonadaceae > Porphyromonas > Porphyromonas cangingivalis. Next base: position 1,406,252 of record NZ_LR134506.1, on the reverse strand, counting down.
AGTAAGTTCGTCTACCGTCGACGAACAATCATCGAGATATTTTGATAAGATCGAGCAACGGCTGACGGATCTGGTATTTGCTTTCGCTCCGGAGGTGTCATGTGCCGCACCCAAACTTCCGATAGACTGCGAGCTCTCTCTCCTCATCAGTGCCGTAAGTGGTGACAGATACACCGGAGACTTGAGGGTGCGTATCCTTCGCCCGGTGTATGGGCAACAAGCACGAAGTATCGTGATGCAAGTGGGTGAAAGAGGGCTGACATTTGACTTCTCTCCCTATGAGCCTTCTCTCGGGCAGAGGGTCGGCGTCCCTGAAGATGCTTTTTTCAGACGGATCTACTATTATCTTCTTGTCGGATCGTGGCTGTACTATGATAGTTTTGGAGATGAAGGTGGCACACCTTTTGTTTCTTACTTGTCAGCGCATACTTCGGACTTCTATGACTTCGGGACCTCCAACGAGATCGCAGACAGAGGCATAGTGCCGGAAGTGTTGTTGCCTCGTTTGAGGGAGAAGTCTGTAGCCCTTTTTCGCGAAGGGTATTATATCTATCATAGGCTTGGGCTGGATCGACAGTATAAGTCTTCGGAGGCTTTTTCGGATGCTTTGTCGTCTACTTTGGATTTGTTTGAGGAGATCAAGAGTGAGGAGCCTGCTCATCCACTTCTGACCCTCTTCGCGGATACAAAGTTGTCGGAGATCCATTCTCTTTTGGACAGCAAGCCTTCACCCCAAAATAGGGCATTGACTTTGCGGCTATCAGAGCTTTTCCCTTCTCATCAACTCACAAACAGATGATACAGCATATACATATAAAGGATTTTGTGCTCATTGATGAATTATCTCTCGATCTCCGCCCTGGATTTTCGTCCATTACGGGTGAGACCGGGGCCGGTAAGTCCATCCTCATTGGTGCCATCGGGCTTGTCTCAGGTAATCGTGCAGATAGTCGTGCTGTGCGTGAGGGCGCAGCCAAAGCGATTATAGAGGTTGTGTGCTCGGTCGAAAATAAGGAGGCTCTAAAGGTGCTCTTTGATGACAATGATCTGGACTTCGGTGAAGTATGTACCCTCCGTAGAGAGATCACATCAGGAGGGAAGAGTCGTGCATTCATCAATGATACCCCCGTCACCACCAACTTAATGAAAGAGGTGGGAGGACATCTTATCGATATCCATTCGCAACATCACAATATGCTCATCGGAGAGCCTGCCTATCAAATGGGTGTCGTCGACACATTGGCGGGTACGGCCGGACTTTTGGAAGAGTATAAGGGGGCTTACTCGGAGTATAAAAGTGCACAGAGGAAGCTCGAAGAGGAGCGTGAACGTATTGAGAAACAACGCAAAGACATAGACTATATTCAGTTTCAGTATCAGCAGTTGGACGAAGCCAAGATCCACCCCAATGAGATCGAAGAGATCGAGGAGCGTCTGGCTCTGGTGCACAATGCTCAAGACATCACGGAGGCACTTTCTACTCTCGTCGGACTTGCCGACCGTGGCAGCATGGAGGCCCCTCTCGATGAGATTGCGATGGTGGCTAAGAAGCTCGGCAAGATCACAGACAGTTATACTCAAGCGGCAGAGATGGCCGAACGCCTGGAAGCCATCCGTATCGAACTTTCCGACCTTACCGCTTTGGGAGCGGATGCCGTCGAGAGTCTTTCGATAGATCACAGTGAGGTAGAGTTGCTCGAACAAAGAGCGGATCTGCTCCAGTCGTTGCTCTTCAAGCACAATCTCAAATCCACTTCCGAACTCATCACTCTTCGTGACGACTACGAGACACAGCTCCAAGGCATAGACGATGCGGATGATCATATCCTTCGTCTTGAAAAAGAAGTCTCCTTGGCCTTCAAGAAAGCAAAGACTCTTGCTGATAAATTAACTCAAAAAAGGCTGAGTGTCTCAGAGACTCTTTTGCCTGAACTCGAGCACCTCATCAAGGAACTGGGTATCTCCGGAGCTACATTTGCCATCGAACTGACACCCGCGGAGTCTCTCTCCTATAACGGTGCAGACAAAATCTCTTTCCTCTTTGCCACCAACAAACAGACATCACTTCGCCCGATAAGGGAGATTGCTTCGGGGGGAGAGATCTCTCGCTTCATGCTGGCCTTGAAGACCATACTTGCTGCCCGTGCTGTCCTGCCCACGGTGATCTTTGATGAGATAGATACCGGTGTCAGCGGAGAAGTCGCCGGGAAGCTCGGTAAGGTGATGCAGACGCTGAGCCGTAACCTTCAAGTCATTACCATCACTCATCTTCCGCAGATCGCAGCACTTGCCGATCACCAATACGTAGTGTCCAAACGAGAAGAAGATACTACCTTTGTGACAACGATTGAGGAGTGCGTGGGAGAAGATCGAGTGACCGAACTTGCCGGGATGCTCTCCGGAGCCCATGTCACTGAGGCTGCGATACAAAATGCACGTGCGCTACTCCTCAACAACAAAAGATAAAGATCAAAAGATATGAAAGATAACGAAATGATATTCGGCATACGAGCAGTCATCGAAGCTCTCGAAGCCGGCGAAGAGATCGATAAGATCTTCCTCAAACGTGAGTCCAACAGCGCACTGATGAACGAACTGACGACAGCCCTCGGTACTCGTCGCGTCCCTATCCGTCGTGTGCCGGTCGAAAAGCTCAACAGACTCACTCGTAAAAATCATCAAGGAGTCATAGCCTACAAGGCTGCTACGACTTATTATCACCTTGATCAGGTCATCCCTGCGCTCTACGAAGCGGGGAGAGATCCTTTCATCGTAATCCTTGATGGCATCACGGATGTGCGTAACTTCGGAGCCATAGCCCGAACTTGTGAGTGTACAGGTGTAGATGCCATCGTCGTATTTGAGCAAAATTCGGTTTCAGTTACGGGTGATGCCATCAAGACTTCTGCCGGAGCACTCTCTCGTATCGCAGTCTGTCGCGAACGCTCCATCGAAGGTGCCATAGGGTATCTCAAGGATTCGGGCGTGCGTCTCGTCGGGGCGACAGAGAAAGCATCGGGGCTTCACTATGACGGCAATTACAAAGGGCCTTTGGCTCTTGTCCTTGGGGCCGAAGACACAGGGCTTTCGCCAGCTTCGCTCACCAAATGTGACGAACTCGTACGTATCCCTTTGTTCGGTGATATAGGCTCACTCAATGTCTCTGTTGCGGCCGGAGTCCTCATTTATGAGGCGGTCAAGCAACGCAGAGATTAATCTTCCCTGAAGTTCACAACAACCAACAATAGTTTTTCATCCCAAATAAAAACAATCATCATTATGAAAGAAATCATCAACACTTCAAATGCTCCTGCAGCGATCGGCCCATACTCACAAGGCGTCAAGGCCGGTAACATGTACTTCTTCTCAGGACAGCTCGGGATCGACCCTAAAACCGGTAACTTCGTTTCGGATACTTGTGTTGAAGCACAGTGCGAACAAGTATTTGCAAACATCAAGGCTCTTCTTACAGAAGCAGGGCTCGACTTCGGTGATGTCATCAAGGCTACCGTTTTCCTTGCAGACATGGGCGACTTCGCCAAGGTAAATGAGATCTATGGCAAGTACTTCACAGCTCCATTTCCTGCCCGCAGTGCAGTGGCAGTGAAGACCCTCCCAAAGAATGGTCTTGTGGAGATCGAAGTGATCGCTTGCAAGTAATCTTCAGGATTAAATCACGAGAGAGGGCAGTATCCCGGTTTGGGGTGCTGCCCTCTTTTTTGCGTTATGAGATCAATCTGTTTTTTTGATGAACCCGGATATCAGAGCTCTGAGAACGCAAATTCCTCCTTGGTGAGTTCTGCCCAACCTTTGGAGATGATGATGGTGCGGTCTGCCGTGTTTGCTCCGGGATTACCTTCGATGCAAAGGATACCGGGGTTATAGGACAGTAAGCCGAAGAGTTTATTCAAGGCTTCCTGTCCCAAGGTATTGTCGGGGATGAATAGGTATGAAATGGGTGCTTCAGGAGAAAACTCGAGACTCGTTAGCGGACAGCCATCACAGCGAAGATAGTTCAGAGTTTTATTGGCCCTCAGATCCAGAGACTGTATCTTTTCTCTCATACAGATGAGCTTTGTGAGAGCCGGATTGTGGCTGAGATCAAGTCGGGTCAATTCGTTGCCTATTACGGTGAGGGTAGTGAGTGCCTTGTTTTTGCTCAGATCTAATTCTGTCAGGCCGGTTTCGCTACATTGCAGGGTCAATAGTTTGGTGTTGTAGGTGAGATCAAGGTTTTTGAACTTGTTGTAGGAGATATTGAGGAACGTTAGGCCATGGATAGGGGTGAGATCGATGTCGGAGAGCCAGTTCCCTTCGCAGTCAAGTGTGTCCAGTCGAGTGTTCGCACTCAGATCAAGACTCTTGATCTGGTTGTACTGGCAGACGAGAGACCGTAACGAGAGTGCCTTAGAGAGATCGACCTCCGTAATCCCTGCACTTGTGCATACAAATGTTGTCACCGGACCGTGGATGGTGATTTTCTGTGCCGCCACGACATATTTGCCTAAGGCCTTCTCATTCTCTTTGCCTTCTGCAGCGTTGGTAGTACCGTTGTAGAACGTTATCAACTCTTCACCCTCATCCTTCGTGTCGTTCGCGTTGAGGTCGATCCATATCTGATTTCGGTCTTCTGAGTCTATGCCCAAGAAGAGCACAGAGCCATCGGATCTGGAAGTCTGGATGGTGATACTTTCGTGAGGTTTCTGAGTGCATGCCGTGATGCTTGTAAGGACAAAAGCACCGAGGGCCGATAAGTACTTCTTCATGTCTGTCTGTCGTTAGATTCCAAATTCTGACATACCCACCATGGCTCCGAATAGCTTGGAGAGTTTTCGTGCATTTTGGTTGAAGGAGTCTATGCTTTCCGGACTGATTTCTTCGTCGGGATCTTCGGAATAGATATATTCGTCCTCCTTGCTCTTATAGTATTTCAAGGTCTCTCCACAACAATCCTCGTGATCATAAGCAAAACAGAGCTCTCCGTTCACGAAAAGATACTCTTGGTATAGAGAATGCATGGGTACGTCCTTTTTCGATACCGTGGCCATGAGAAACTTGTAGGGGGATTTGCTCTCCTCTCCCAAGAGCTCGAAGTAAAGGCGCACATTGAGTTTGGGATAAGGTCCATGGAGGTGTGATAGACTTATGTCGTCAAGGATGAAGACATCATATCGTCTGCCATCGATGTCGATCGGCTCTGGGTGTTCTCTCTCCTTGTCGATCTCTGTGACGAGCCGCCTTGTCGCTTCATAATGCTTGTTGACCTCTTCGATCAGCTTCTTCTGTGCCGGTGTCTGCCCATACAATGCGGCTGAGCAAAAGAGTGACAAAAACAGTGTGAGTAGTCTTATCATCATAATATATTGGGGCCTGAATGGGTGCATAAATACACCGCAATTTACGACAAAATTTTCAAAGCCTTTCCTTTGCTTGACGGCGATTGAGATGAAGGGCTGGAGGTGAAGTGTTTTGGTTTTGAGTCTCCTTTTTCTTTTTTCAAGACATAAAAAGAGGCTGTGTCGAAAAACAACTCTTCGACACAGCCTCTCTATCGTTTTCTTCAGTCATGGGGTGCTCTATGCGTCCCTATGCTGTGTGGTTCTTACTCTGCAGCTTCTGTTTCCGCTTCGGGTATGGGATTAAGCATTGAGTTGAACTCCTCGAATGTCATTGTCTGTTCATCAAGAGTAACATCATCCTTGAGCTTCACAACTACCTTTTGCTCCTTGATAGACTCTCTGATGCGAGTGTAAGTGTTCGCATCCTTGAGCATATTCTTGGTGTACTGGTCGATGAGGTCTTCAGGCATATTGCTCATGCCGTATTGGCGGAACTGCATACGTGTCATTTCCTTTGCGAACTCTTCTACCTCATGAGCTTCGACCTTCACTTCGTACTTCTCCACAAGGGCTTCCATGTATAGATCCACCTTAAGATCTTCGATGAGGCGTGGGAAGATCTCATTGATTTGCTCCTCGGACTGCTCCTTGACGGCATCGGTACTTGTCCACCAAGCCTTGATGGTATCTTCGTGGAGGTTGATGTTTGCGATCTTGTTTGCTCTGATGTATTCCTTGACATCGCTGAGGAGCTTGAAGTTGGAGTCAGCTTCGGTGCGTGTTTCGAGGAATTCCTTGATCTTGGCACGAGCTTCTGTTTCGCTCTTCACTTCACCTTCGCCAAAGACCTTGTCGAAGAATTCTTGGTTCATCTCAGCCTTCTGGTGGTGGTTGATGGTATTGATCTCGAAGCTGAAGTCTACACCTTCGAGGGCAGCTACTTGGTTTTTCTCGATGCCGAGGAGAGAGGCGATCTCAGATTCTTGACCTTCGTAAGCCTTGAATGGAGAGAAGATGACCACGCTGTTGCGAGGAGCCCCGACAAACTTGGCACGCTCTTCTTCGTTCTTGATGTAAGCCGGAAGAATGAACGCTCCATTTTCTCTACGGATACCACCTTCCTTAGGTAGGTCGCCATCGAGTTCGGCGATCGAACCACGTACGACATCTTCGGCAGATACAACATCCGCTTCGACGCGTTCGCCTGCATTTTCGAGAGACTGTTGGAGTGAGTCTTCGATCATCTGCTCGCTTGCTGTAGCCTTGTAGTAAGTGAAGTGGTCGCCCTTGCCGAGGATGTCTGTGATCTCAGGGATGAGGGCCTGATCGAATGTGAAGGTCATGTCCTCAGCCTTCACGATGTCTACCGTTTCAGTGCCGGGAGTGGCGATGGTCTGTCCGATGGTCTTGAGCTTCTCTTCAACGATGAAGTTGTACAGCTTCTCAGAAACAAGGTTTTGCACCTCCTCGATCTTCACGCTATCGCCATACATTTTCTTAACCATGCCCGCAGGTACAGCGCCCTTACGGAAGCCGGGGATGCTGGCATTGCGGCGTATCTTCTTGAGTCCTTTTTCGACTGCTTCTTGATAGTCTTGTTTTGTGAGCTTGAGCTCGATACGAGCGAAATTGTCGTTCTTCTCTACAAATGAGATGTTCATAAGAGTATATTATTGTATGGATTATATTGTTTCTGATCTATTATCTAAATATTTCAAGCAGACAAAATTACACTTTTTGTGTCACATAGCAAAACTTCGCCATCCTAAGGTTGCAGTTGCAGATTCAAGTGTCAAGTGCAAACTTACGGCAATAGGCTGAAGGATGTCTATGCCGGACGTTGATGTATTGATTTTTGCTCGTCTCTGAGTATTGAACATATATTATTGTGTCCTCCTGATACATCATCGGATAGGAGGTTGTTGATCCAATTGGATTGGGCACTTTCCGTCATGCGACAGAGGGTTTTCCGGTATGGGACAGAATGTTTTCTGTCGTCTAATGGAATATTCTCTGTCGTTCTTTTTGTACAAAACGGACTTTCGGTAGCAATCTTCGCAGAGTGCTACCTATAAGTGGTTATTTTTCTCTGTGAGGAATTGAGTCGGGTACTCAAATGAGATGAAAAAGGATTTTTTGAGGGCTCTTTTTGTCTTTCAAGGGTAGGAAACATGGATAATTTCCGTAACTTTGGATTGTAGCTCGCATCATGGGATCAGTGATATGGAAATCCTATCTTGACTATCTCTATATTTGGGTGTAATTGTCTGAATGAAAGGTGGTTTGTGTTTTCAATCTGATGTCTGAGTGCACGACGAAGGGTCTCCGAGAGGTGAGACTTCGATACAAACTATCTTATTACCAATACTAATCAAACTGAGTCTATGGATACACCGACATTATTCATCATCAAGAGGGATGGTAAGCAGGAGCCTTTCTCTCCCGAAAAGATCGAAAATGCCATCATCAAAGCTTATCGTGCTTCAGGCATCCAAGAGAATAAAAGTATAATTCAGAACATCGTCCAAAAGGTGTCTACTCAACTCTCCACCGAGACGAACCCCACGGTCGAGGAGATACAGGATCTCGTGGAGCATGAGCTGATGGTGTGCGATCCTTTCGTTGCCAAGAAGTACATCATCTACCGTGAGTGGCGAAATGTCGAACGTGACAAACGTACCGGGATGAAGCAGATCATGGATGGCATCGTGCGCATAGAGAAGAACGATGTCAACCTGAGCAATGCCAATATGTCGGCGCATACGCCTGCGGGGCAGATGATGACATTTGCTTCGGAGGTGACCAAGGACTATACCAACAAGTATCTTCTCGGGGTCAAGTACGCTCGTGCACACCGTAATGGAGATATACACATCCATGACTTGGACTACTACCCCACCAAGACAACGACTTGTATCCAATACGACTTGGAGGATCTCTATGAGCGTGGTTTCAGGACGAAAAACGGCAGCATCCGCACACCTCAGTCGATACAAAGCTATGCGACCTTGGCGACGATCATCTTCCAGACGAACCAAAACGAGCAACATGGGGGACAGTCCATACCTGCGTTTGACTTCTTCATGGCCAAGGGAGTCCTCAAGACCTTCCGCCGTCACTTGGCAGAGGCTCTTGTCTTCATCGCAGGGATGAGAGATGTCACCATAGATCGCAAGGTGCTCATCGATGGATTGGTCAGCGAAGGGGTGTCGGTGCAGGAGAAACCGGATCTTATAGCTGAGGCGTACAAGAAAATAGAGGGTCTCTGCCCCGGTGTGGACAGAAAGGATATAGAACGCGCGTGGAATCACGCCATGGACAAGACCACACGTGAGACTCATCAGGCGATGGAGGGTTTTATCCACAATCTCAACACCATGCACTCTCGTGGTGGGAATCAAGTCGTGTTCAGCTCCATTAACTATGGTACTGACACTTCGCCCGAAGCTCGTCTCTTGATGCGTGAACTCCTCTCTGCCACTACGGACGGATTAGGGCACGGAGAAGTCCCCATATTCCCCATACAGATATTCAAGGTTAAGGATGGTGTGTCCTTCTCAGTGGCCGATTACGAGAAGGCTATGAAAGACTTCCCTGCCGCTCTTCGTGGTGAGATGACTTTCGAGGCTCCCAATTTTGACCTGCTCATCGAGGCTTGTCGCACGACCTCCAAGGCCCTCTTCCCCAACTTCCTTTTCCTTGACACGAAGTACAACAAGAACGAAAAGTGGAACGCTGAGGATCCCAAGAGGTATCTTTACGAACTCGCAACGATGGGTTGTCGCACGAGAGTGTTCGAAAACTTGCGCGGAGAGAAGAGTTCTGTCGGTCGTGGCAATCTCTCTTTCACCTCAATGAACTTCCCTCGTCTGGCCATCGAAGCGATGAGAGAGGCAGAGGAACTCAATCCCGGATGTGACAAGCATACCATCCGAAATGAAGCAAAGTCCATCTTCTTGTCTTCGGTACGACGTATGGCGGAGATGATAGCCGAGCAGCTTTATGATCGGTACAAGTATCAGCGCACGGCTCTTGCGTGCCAATATCCGTTCATGATGTGCAACGATGTATGGAAAGGTGGTGCTTCGCTCGATCCTAATGAGGAAGTCGGTGATGTGATCGCTTCGGGGACTCTCGGTATCGGATTTATCGGAGGACACAACGCCATGGTCGCGATCTATGGTGAGGGGCATGCACACAACAAAGAGGCCTACCAGACACTCTACGATGCCATCATGGTCATGAATAATGTCGTGGATGAGTACAAGCGTAAGTATAATCTCAACTACTCCGTCCTCGCCACTCCTGCAGAGGGATTGTCGGGACGATTTACACGCATGGACCGCAAGAAATACGGTATCATCCCCGGTGTGACGGATCGTGACTATTACGTCAACTCGTTCCACATAGATGTCAAAGAGCCTGTAACGATCTTTGAGAAGATCCAGCTCGAAGCTCCATTCCATGCCATTACACGAGGTGGACACATCACTTATGTCGAGCTTGATGGAGAGGCAAAGAAAAATATATCGGGTATCCTCAAGATCGTCAAGGCTATGCACGATGCTGAGATCGGTTATGGTTCGATCAACCACCCCGTGGACACTTGTAACAAGTGTGGGTACAGAGGGGTCATCTATGCCAAGTGTCCGGTCTGTGCAGGAGAGGATATAGCCCGACTAAGACGCATCACGGGCTATCTGACAGGATCGCTCGACAGCTGGAACTCGGCCAAGAAGTCCGAAGAAAAAGACCGTATCAAACACTGCTGAACACCTCTGACATAGCCATAAGAGTGGAGTGTCGATAGAACAATACAATATACACTTACTGAACAGATACAAGGAGACCATATCCGATGGCGAAGGGATCAGGTACTCTTTGTATCTGTCTGGTTGTACCCATCATTGCCCGGGATGTCAGAACCCCGCAAGTTGGGATCCCACGGCAGGTGTCCTCTTGACCGAGCCCATCCTCAGTGATATCATCAACGAAATAAAAACGAATCCCCTCCTTGACGGTATCACCCTCAGTGGTGGTGACCCTCTTTTCAATCCCGAGGGTGCCCTCGCCCTCTGTCGTCGGCTCAAAGAGGAGACCGGGCTCAATATCTGGTGTTATACCGGATACACCTTGGAGGAGATAGAGGCTTCGCCTTCCCTTTCGGCCGTCTTGGAGTATGTTGATGTCCTTGTCGATGGCCGCTTTGTGCAGGAGGAGTTTGACCCAACTCTTTCATTCCGAGGTAGCCGAAATCAACGCATCATCCGATTGCATGAGCGTAATAAGTGAGGAGTCCGTACCTTTTCTTCATTTCTTGATATTTGCCTTAATCTTCATTCGTAGTGGTTTATATTAAAAAATACTGCTACTTTTGTGTCAAGTTTTCAATGACTTTATATAAAGATCAACCTTGCTCCATTCTATGAATTTATACCTGGCTCGTATCTTGTCAGTCTTGGGGGTACTCTTTCTCGGTTTCGCCTGTAAAGAGCTATCGCACAGAAAGGTCGAATCAACCGATATCAATCCCCAGATCAAAGAAATAACCAGACTCAAGTCGGATGGACCTTTGCTGCGGCTCATCACCGAATACCAAGCTCAGGGCGACTCTGTGTTGCTCTTTTACTGCTACCGACAGTTGGGTCGAATATATAGGGAGAGTGCTCGCTTCTCGGAAGCCATCGGTGCGCATAGGAAATCCCTTGCATTGTCTCTCCACAATGTCGATACCGTGCAGATTGTGATGGCGTACAATGATCTCGGCACGGATTATCGTCGCATCAGTGCATTTTCGGAGGCTCTTGATCATCATTACAGAGCTTTGGAATATGCTGAGAAGTACTCGGATAGTTTGTCAAAAGACGGAGCCAAAAACATCGTCGTGTCTCTCAATGGTATAGGTAATATCAGTCTGACGATGGGGTACTACGAAGATGCAGATCGTTTTTTTCGAAGAGCTTTGGAGGGTGAGAAGAAACAGGAAAGTCTTATCGGTCAGGCGATCAACTATGCCAACATCGGTGCCGTCTATGAGGCAAAGGCAGTGTATGATTCAGCTCATCTTTATTATCAAAAATCGCTCGAATGCAATCAGTTGGCGAAATCAAATCTCGGCATAGCTCTTTGTTATAACCATCTTGGTCGACTTTTCAAGGTCGAAGGTGAATACACGAAAGCCGGTGACATGTACCTCAAAGCATACGAGCTGATGAAGGATAGTCCCGACAAATGGCATTGGCTGGAGTCTTGTATCGGTCTGGCGGAGATCAGTCTCTTCGAGAATGATTTTGCCGGATATGAGATGTATATCGACAATGCCGAGCGAGTGGAGGCAGAGATCAGTTCGCCCGAACACCGTGCCACCATATATGATCTCAAATACGATGCAGAAAACAAAAGGCATAACTATGCCTCAGCTTTGAATTACTTCAAAAAGAGTACTGCCATAAGAGACAGTATACTCGGTGCGAAGAAGAGCGATCTTTACATGGATGTCAGGATGAATTACGAACGCGATCGTAATGCTCACCGACTTAAAGAGATAGAATTGTTTAATGCCATTGAGAGAGCGGAGACTCAGCGTACCATGTACATCTCGTGGACCCTTGGACTTATAGGCTTCTTCTTGGCAGGTGCGGCATACTATGCCTATCGCCAACGTCTCAGGAGTAACGCAGCCCTCAAGCAGTATGAGCGTGCTCGTACACTCTTCTTTGCCAATATCACTCACGAGTTCAGGACGCCTCTCACGGTCATTCAGGGGCTCAATAAATATCTGTCTCCCGAGTCGAAGTCTACCTCCCGTGAGCGTACAGAATATGTCGAGACCATTGACCGTCAGTGTGGCAGTCTCTTGACCCTTGTCGATCAGCTTTTGGATATCTCCAAACTTCATGGGAACAACATGTCCGTCCCTCCTTATCGTCATGATGATATCGTAGCTTACCTTAGGGCGATTGTCGAGGGCTTCAGACATTATGGACAGAAGAACGATATCGACCTTATTTTTCGTACCGATGAAGCGGAGATCTACATGGACTTTATCCCTGAATATGCCAACAAGATCATCAATAATCTTCTCTCCAATGCCATCAAGTATTCCGATCCCGGATCGGTCGTACAGATCCTCCTTCAACGCCCGGGAAATGGCTCCCATGTATTGCTCCGAGTCATGGACAAGGGGCGGGGGATAGATGAGAAGGATTTACCTCATATCTTTGATATTTTTTATCGTTCGGACAGTCCGTTTAAGCCGATGGGGTCGGGTGTCGGACTCGCTTTGACGAAGAACCTTGTCGAACAGATGGCAGGGGATATTGGTGTCGAGAGCACTTTGGGCAAAGGCTCGATATTTACCGTCACCCTTCCCGTCTTTGCACCTGACGGCCATGTCGTTAGTGCACCCGGCACACCGGCAGAAAGCCCGGAGGTCTTCTTGCCCTCCGTCTCTCCATCGGCATCCCAAGCTATCATTGAGCCCGATGATGTCCCCGGAGAGCGTCCGATGATCCTGGTCGTTGAGGACAACGCCGATGTGACGCTCTATCTGCGTTCTATCCTTTCGCCCCGTTATGCGGTGATAACGGCTCAAGATGGCAAGATGGGTGTGGATAAGGCCGAGAGAACTGTGCCTGACCTCATCATCACTGACCTGATGATGCCGGTCATGGATGGTAATGAGCTGGTCAAGGCTATCCGTGCAAATACACTCACCGATCACATTCCCATCATCATGCTCACCGCCAAGAGTGATGATGAGGATCGTAAGGAGGGCTTTCGTATGGGGGCTGACGCATACTTGGCAAAGCCTTTTGATCCCGACGAACTTCTCATTCGTGTCGAAAAACTTCTTGAAAGTCGATACCTCCTTCGTGAGAAGTACCTAAAAGCGTTGGAGAAGGACGAAGGCATCGGACTTAAGGCCGAAGATGCTGAGAGTCTCGAATTTGTCCGAAAGGTTACAAATATCATTCATTCGGAGCTGTCCAACCCCGATCTCAATGTTACTTTCTTGGCCGAACGTATGTGTGTGAGTGCTTCTCAACTCACACGAAAGCTAAATACCATGGTAGGAGTATCAACCATTGCGTACATTACCCGAATACGTCTCTCGAAGGCAAAACAATTCCTTTCGTCGGGAAAATACAATGTGAATGAGGTCGCGGATATGTGTGGATTCAACGACTCGGGATACTTCAGAAGACTGTTCAAGAAAGAATTTGGCGTCACCCCCAGTGACTATACTCGGATCTCAGGAGGGGTCTGATAGGGATTTTTAATCTTTTGGTTATAAGTGTGTTATCGAAATTTTCTGCATGTTTTCTCCACACTTTTTCATGTTTTTTGCGTGAAAAATACTGACATTTGCGGTATTTGTCCTTTACAAAGAAATCGTTAAGGTTTAAGTTTGCAGCACAAGAGCGAAGCATTGATTTTCAGTCTCGCTTTTGTACATCTGTTTTTTATAGAATGGAAAGCCTTGCGAGGTGGAGGAGAAACGAGCCGGTCGTCACAAAAGTGTTTTTTGTATCTGTGGTTAATGAAGGCACGCCGGCTCACATACCGAAAGACTGTAAGCTCAGAGTAGACTACTCAGACGTTTCAGGGGACATTTCGGTATCGTAGAGTTCCCATCGAGATGATGGTGTTGGATAGACTCCGAAACTCTACAAGGGGGGAGAAGAAATGTGGTGTCAAAACGATTAGTTTTGACACCACATTCTTTTGTGATCCGAAGAACTCTTGAGCGAAGTAGTCGCTCCATATCCGAAAGTCTTGGGCTCTCTTATCGTCTGCCCGAAGAAAGAGTTTATTCTTTTGTGGGACAGAATATGTTCTGTCCCACAAAAGAATCTTTTCTGATGCCTGATAGGAAAAATCCTCTCGTAGCTCTTTTTACCTCTTGAAGAAGAGTCGGACGGCTTCGTGGTTACCCGATGGGTTGGCTATTCGTCTGTCAGCATCCAACGCAAAGCGATGGAATAGCATCCTTAGCCCCAGGGCTTTAGCTGCACTTGTTTCGCTTGCCCAGTAGTAACCACTTTCGCCAAACTTGCCGGGGATCGGTGTCCCTTGCGCATCCAACGCACCACTTGCCGGTAGTATCCTTACCACATCATTCTGATTATTGGAGCTCCAGAAGGATTCGTCCTTCACCTGATCAACCGTGATGGGACTGCCGGGGACATCTGGCCCCAAGTAGCGAGAAGTAATCTTGAGGGCTTTGACAAATTCCCCTGTCCCGCCCTCAGGATTGTCGATGTATTCGTATTTGAATGCAGTCCTAAGTCGATTATCTGCGCTCTTGAGACGGAGTCCGTATATGATATGATTTCCGCTTCCTCTATAGTCTGAGGTGAAGACATCTTTGATCTGATGGGTATTCAGTCTGATTTCTTCGCTTACATTATCCATCGTCAGCACGTGTCCATTATAGTAGTGCAAGACCTCTCCCGGCATGACACTTCTCCAAGTACGTATGTCCGGGAGGTAATAGCGTGTGCCACCTATCGCGAAATTTGCTTTCCAGCCCCATGTCTCGATGGCTTGATTTTGTGGGAAGAGACCGCTTTGATCATTGGCATGGTTCGTCGCAAAGCCCGTTCCTGTTTTGTTCATGTTGTATTCAGACATGTATTCCATCGGAGTGAAATAACCCTTCTGCTTGACAGTGATCAGATGCGGATTATTGTCTTCGAAGACATTGTTCACAACAAGTCTGAAGTCCCTGTCAGGGCCTATGTTGTGAGCTGTTTTTAGTTTGAAGGTATGCACACTGACACCATCCTCTTGGCTCTCTCCGAGAGGGACGATGATGTACCCTCCCGGTAGATTTTCGGCACTCTCTATGCTTATCACGGGAGCACCTGCCGGAGAGATGATTTTGATGATCGCTGAGTCTGCTCTTTCCTCAGAGATGAACATAGAGCCCGGATTCAGTTTTTTGTCCGTTGTCGTATTTGTACCTGAGACACTGATCGAAGTTTTTTGTGGCAACTTGTCTGCATCTATCCCATTGAGGTATACCCTAAAGTCCTCTTGGGATACCTTATCCTTGGGCCAGAACTCTCCTTCATATCCGGGAAGGTTTGGATGAGGGTTGGGCAAGGTCCCTTTTTCTGCCTCTTTTTTCCAAATGTCATAAGCTGTAAGACCATTGTCTCCCGGATCCCCTTCAGGTCCTTTTGGGCCGTCAGAGCCTGAGCCTCCTCCTTGACCGGGTTCGCCCTTGTCGCCTCGATCGCCTTTGTCGCCTCGATCACCGGTCTGACCTTTGTCTCCGTGTTCTCCTTTATCTCCTTTATCTCCCTGTGAGCCCTTGTCTCCTTGGTCTCCTTTTTGTCCCTGATCGCCTTTGTCTCCTTTGTCACCCTTGGAGCCTTTCGACCCGGAGAGAAACCAAAAGAAGTCTCTGAGAGTGTTTTTGTCAGGTGACCATAGCCTGTCCGGAGCATGTGGATCTCGCACATCACCTGCAGCGATCATAGCTTTCCACTTTTCGTAGGCACTGATACCGTCTTTTCCATCTTTTCCGGATAAGAATATCATGTAGTCTGCTTCGCTTCGACCGCCCTTCCAGTCCGGATAAAGTCCTCTGTCCAAGAGTGAGAGCCACTCTTGATAAGCACTGGTGCCCGTCTGGCCTTTGTCACCTCGTGGTCCCAACGGAGCCAGAACCTTGAAGTCCGTACAAGAGACCAAGAGCAGTGCTATGATTGTGTATGTGAATAAACGTTTTGTCATCGTTCGATACTGATTTAATTTATGACGAAGTTATTGGTTGCAGGGAGGCTTTCATGATGTCAATGCACCATGAAATGTTAGCCCTCCACCGTGCCCATTATTTCAGGCTTTCCCAATAAGCCTCATTTTCGATTACTTCGACGATTACCTTACGGTCCCCTCTACGTACACCATCCGACTCTGCCTTAGGGGCATGTGCGATCTCACTGCCGACACCACGCCACTTGAGCATTTGAGAGGATACTCCTCTCTCAATGAGGGCATCGACCACCGCCTTGGCTCTTCGTTCGGAGAGCTTTTTGTTATACTCGGCAGTGCCTATGGCATCTGTGCAACCGATGATACACAATCTTGATGAAGGAGTGCTCTTGAGTGTCTCTGCGATCTCATCAAGGAGTCTATAAGTGTCTGTCGTGAAGTCTGCACTCGCAAACTCAAAGTAGATGCCTGAAAAGAGCTTGTACATGGTTTTGGTCTCAGTAGATGGTTGAGATACGATCTTCTCGACCTCTCTGATCACCTCGCGTTCGACAATCTTTTCGACCGGAACTTTCACGAAGGTCTTCTTTGACTTTCCTCCGATGCGCCACATGAGACGGAGCGAGCCCTGAAGAGGATCAGCGATCCCTTTGTAGGGTAGATGGATATAGTCTGCTTGCATACCGATACCGAAACGATCATTGAGCCACATATTGAGGCCAAGTCCCGCCGTGATGGGTAGGAGATGAGTACGGTCGTTGTCCACCATGCCGGATTCAGTCGTATTGTTTAGCGAAGTGCCGTCAAGGACATCCATATAGTTGATGCGGAAGTTCTTGTACATATATCCCGCTCCTATGCGGACGAATGGGTCAATGATCTTAGATCCAAAATAGCCTCCCAGTCTCCACTGTAGCCCGAGTGTCCCAAGACCTATATAATGGTCTTTCAATACTGTACGTACTGGGTCTTTGGCATAACCGAATGTACCTTGAAGATCCAAGGCAAAGTGATCGGATAGCTCACGAGCGACATATATCTGTCCTCCGAAGACCAAGTCTCTCTTGCTGATATCTATGAGATGTCCTTTGCTGTCAGTCATCACACTCTTGAGCCCCACGCGAGGCATGTGAAAGACTGATCCTCCCAGACCTATCTCCCAAGCTCTTTTATTGTTATGAGTGTCCTCGGCAATGGTGATGTCTTGAGCTGACACTGAAATAATAGAAGCCCCCATTAAGGCTACACTACATAACATCTTTTTTATATTTATATTCATAGTCTTTATTCGTTCTTTATTTTTTGAAATTACACCAATCGCCTTCTATACTTACATCTTGAGAGGCACATGTGTTTCAGTCATACCAAGGTCGGTAGAGTACTTGATGCGTGGCTCATTATCAACCAACTCTATAGTGCCGAGAAGTACAGGTCTGAAGTGAGGCTGTTGGTTCAAAGGAATAGCTTCACTAGTTGGCGTAACAGCTGTAAATCCAGATGGACTTGACAAATAGACCCTACAACCCACTAGGTCTTGAGCTGTAGAGGTGATGGGGAAGTCAAAACCATACTCTCCCACCTTGGCCGCACCGGTATAAGCTGTGTTCACCTTCGTCACCAGAATATTGAGCACCATATTATTGAATGAAGTATAAGCCGGAATCCAAAGCTTTGGGTTTGTCGGAGACTCCTTATAGCCTGTGTAAATCTTATCCATGTACATAGGATCAAGAACCTCAAATTCACCTAGAGCCTTACCTCCAGAAAGTTTAATATTCTTAAGCAATGGGACACGTGGCATTGGTGGGATCTCGACGATCGGGCTCTGAATATCTCCAGGAATGCCAAAGTACTTAGGCACAGCCTTTGTACGTACGTAGTAAGACTCATTGCTAAAAACACGCCCTGCATCATGAGCAAAGTTATGCCCCCACTTGTGGGTATCTGTGGGAGTTTTAAAGTATAATGGACGACGAGCTACAGGATCCCCTTCACTACGCGCATACCATTCATCATTAACACGAGCATCAGTAGCACTATTGAGTACGGTACCATTGATGTCTGTGATTTCAAAGATGATCTTTTTATCTCCACCTTGAGCTCCGAACCACTCCTTATAAACATCATTGTAAGAGAGTTCCTTAATACGGTGATCGAGCTCTACAACCGCTAATGAACCAGCAGGGTCAAAGATGTATGTAGCCCCTGTTGTCGCACGGACAAGACCTGGTGCCCAATCGTTTCTAATATTCCAACCTCCATCCTTAAACTTGACCTGAGTTGGAAATACAAAGATATTTGTCTGTTCTTCCTTGCCATTGATAGTCAACTTTGCTCGAGCCACACGCTTATCAATAGCAGTACCATTAGGAAGAAGATCTGCACGGGGTATAGTGATGGTACCATCAGCCCTCACAGTATATTGCTTTTGCATTGGGAGACCGAATTCTGTGCCAAAGATGATAGGAGTACCTGCAGGTACGGGCTTTGTATCACGGTCTGTAATACGCAATACTGCATCACCAGTATGCACATTGTAGCCAGCCCCACCATCTTTGATCTGAGTGGCATGGAAAGAAAGATTATAGTCTGCGATTATTTCCTTAGTGTTCTTGCCATTTTGACCTCTTAGATAGACCCAAAAATCATCCAAAGACGTCTTGTCAACAGGCCAAAACTCACCTTCATATCCTGGCATATCCGGATGAGGATTTTTGAGAGTCCCCTTCTTGGCTTCATTTACCCAAATAGTATAGGCATCAAGTCCCGGTTGACCCTTATCTCCCTTTTCTCCGGGATTGCCCGCATTTCCTGCGTTGCCATTGTCGCCGGGCTCACCTTTGTCGCCCTTTTCGCCTTTATCTCCTTTATCACCCTTGGCTCCGGTGTCACCTTTATCACCTTTATCGCCTTTATCACCTTTATCACCTTTATCACCCTTTTCACCCTTGGCTCCGGTGTCGCCCTTTTCGCCTTTGTCTCCTTTAGCCCCGGTGAGGAACCAGAAAAAATCCCTCTCCGTGTTTTTTGAAGAAGTCCAGATGACTCCAGGATTGTGAGGATCTTCGACAGTGTTTGTGGCGATCATCTTTTTCCACTCTTCGTAAGCAGTCATGCCGTTCTTACCATCCTTGCCTGAAAGGAAAATCAGAAAGTCAGCCTCTCCTCTTCCTCCTTTCCAGTCGGGGTACTGACCTTTGTCCAATAAAGTTAACCAGAGATCGTACGAACTCATGCCCGTGTCCCCTTTTTCTCCCTCTTGTCCTTTAGGTGTGATCACCTGAAGATTGGTACAAGACACTGCGATGAGGCACAGTGTCACCCAATACAATACGCTTTTCATTTTCATAAAGCTCTTGCCTAATAGTTACTTATCTTGTTAATTGTCTGAATACTTTGTTCAAAAAACATACCATCACGATATGTTCAAGCCTTAATTTCGTTGCAAATTTACTGATTGTAGATTAAGGAAGGGTATAACCTTTGTGAAAAAGTCTAAAAGTGATAATATTCGGTGAATTATTTGAAAGAGGGGCAGGGAGTGTTTCTGTTGTTGTTTAGTGTCTTGATTATCATTGTTTTGTTTATATATTCAGCTTTGATATTATGATGGTTCTGTTTATTTTAGACACATCTTTTATGTTTTCTTGCGTTTTGAAAGACTGCTTATTACTCGATTTTTTGTTGGATACTGTGCTCTGATGATATCTGTTTGATATGTTGTTTGATAACGGAGCCAATAATTTATAAATCTGCATTTTTCTGAGACAAAATTCGTCTTTAACGACCTTCATCATCAAGTTTAACGACTTTTGTCATCGAGTCTAACGACTTTCATTATCGATTTTAACGACTTTTTCTGGCCGCTTGTATGTCAGGATTGAAGTCTCCTTGGCGTATGAAAGTGTATTTTCTCCAATTCTGCTCGATATTTCGACACTTGTACCCTAGTTCTTACGAAAAATATATGTGAGTAAAGTGAAATGATCGGTCTTGAATAGCCTGTAATAGTGAAAATATGTCTATATTTACGGCAGTTGTTTAATAATATATTGTGAAATTAACCTAAAGTCTCCGAGTGGGGTATTTGTTCTCCACTCATTGAGATACTCTATCGGAGCAAAATATCCGGGTGTTGGTCTGTAAAAAGATCCATCGGTCGAACACTTTTTGAGAAATAATGAAATTGGTGTTTATCCTCTCGGATACATTATGGTATTACCATACGGCTACGACAGAAGAAAAATAAATAATTACCAATCAATAAAACGGACTTACTATGAGAGTAAATCACAATGTTTTAGGACAAGTCACCTTCGTTGTGTCCGTCGCAATGGTCTCTGCAATTGGGCTGTTGCAAGCACGTGCGGCCGACTATCCCGAGGGTAGTCCTTCAGGTCTCATCAGGGAGGTCTCTACCTCTCATGAGAGGTTGATCTCTGAGAGCCAGCAGCCCCAACAACCCAAAGGGCGTGCCCTCGTGGGTAAGGTGCTCGATGAAACCAAGGCTCCTCTTCCAGGAGCTGCCATCCGTATCAAAGGTGTCAAGGGAGGTGCTTCTGCCAAGGTCGACGGATCATTTACGATCGCGATACCACAAGGGCTCAAGGAGGTCATCGTCGAAGTCTCTTACATAGGTATGGAGAAGCGTTCGGTCAAGTACACCGGACAAGAGCCTTTCGTGATCGTCCTCAAGGAGGAGAAGAACGAGCTTAGTGAGGTCGTCATCACAGGGTACCAGAAGTTGAAGAAAAATTCGTTTACGGGTAATGCAACGATCGTGACCAAGGATCAACTCTTGAAGACTAATAATAAGAATGCCATTGCCGCGCTTCAGACGTTCGAACCATCGTTCCGTATTAAGGAGGCAAACACATGGGGTTCTGACCCTAACCGTCTTCCGGACTTCACCATCCGTGGAGAGAGTAGCTTGAGCACCAGCCGTGGTATCGATGCAGAAAATGCGAGGCGTAACCAGCGTACAGGTCTCAAGGATAATCCTAACTTGCCTATCTTTATCCTTGATGGTTTTGAGGTGAGCGTGCAGAAAATCTATGATATGGATATGAACCGTATCGAGAGTATGACGATCCTTAAGGATGCCGCTGCTACTGCACTTTATGGTTCGAGAGCTGCCAATGGTGTCGTTGTCGTGACCACAGTGCCTCCACAACCTGGTGAGATCCGTGTCAACTACAACCTCACCGGGGGTATCGAGCTGCCTGATCTCTCGGACTATAACCTCGCCAATGCAGAGGAGATGCTTGAGATCGAAAAGTTGTCTGGAGAGTACACGTCTTTTGACGGCGACCCTTTGGAACAGTTGATTCGTGACCTCAAGTGGAACAATTTGGTCAATGAGGTGCGTCGTGGTGTACGTACAGATTGGTTGGCTCAGCCGCTTCGCAATGCTTTCAATCAAACGCACAGTGTGAATATTTCTGGAGGTGTGGAAAGCATCCGTTATGGTCTCGATCTGACTTACAATACGCACAATGGTGCTATGAAGGGATCTTATCGTGATAACTACGCTGCTGCCCTTACTCTTGATTATAGATTAGGGTCTAAGGTGCAGATTATGAATCAGATATCTTACGGGTTAACTAAGAACGAAGATTCTCCGTTCGGCTCTTTTGACGCGTATGCTAAGTTTAAGCCTTATTGGACTCCGTACGACAACAATCACAATCTTGTGAAGAAGATTAATGGCAAACCCAATCCTCTGTATAGTGAGAGGTTTTTGGGAAACTATTCCGGCAGAGGGAATCTTCAGGATTTTACCAACAACACCAGTGTCAACGTGTATTTCTCTGACTCGTTCTACTTCAAGGGACAGTTCTCTATCACTCAGACGAAACACAATACCGAAAGCTTCTTGGATCCCAAGGATCCTGATTACAGTGGAGAGACAGAAAGTACAAAGAAAGGTTTCTTGAGTACTTCATTTGCTTCGACATTGAACTGGAACCTCAACGCGATGTTGTACTACAACAAGAAGTTTGGCGAGCATTTCGTCAATGCTACGTTCGGTACGAACATCCAAGAGACCAACAACCGTAACCTTAGTGTGTCTTACTCAGGCTTCCAGTTGAGTAACCTCAACTCTCCTGCCTATGCCGCTAAACAGATCGACACCAAGACTCCACAGACATTTGCTCAGACTCGTCTTCTCGGTCTTCTTGGAGCGTTGAACTATTCTTATAAGGACATCTACATTGCTGATGCATCATTCCGTTTCGATGGATCCTCACGTTTCGGTCGAAACAAGCGTTTTGCGCCCTTCTGGTCTGTGGGGGTGGGGGTCAACTTCCACAAGTATGACTTCTTGAAGGATAATCCTTATGTTTCTCTCCTCAGGATCAGATCAACATACGGTCAAGTCGGTAATGTCAACTTCCCTCCCTATGCAGCCATATCTACCTATCGTACCGCGCCTTATTGGTATGCCGGTATCCCTGCGAACACTTTGATCGCTTTGGGTAACCCCGGCATGACTTGGGAAAAGACCAATACTCTTGACTTGGGAATCTCTATAGGTCTCTTCAAGGATAGACTCACGCTTGAAGCGAACTACTACCGTAAGGAAACCAATGATCAGATCTCTCAACTCAATATTCGCACTTCTTCGGGATTTGAGACTTATCATACCAATGCCGGCAGTATCCTCAATACCGGGTATGAGTTCAGACTCAATGCTGTGCCATATCAGGATAGAGACTGGCGCGTCGCTATCAATGCAACTATGGCTGCTAACAAGAATAGGGTGACATCACTTGGTCAGGAAGCGGAGCAGTACAACAAAAATATCCAAGACTTCCACAACGGAAAGTTGAAGATCGACTCCAAGGGCAGTGAAAAAGCCAAAAACGACTACGAGAAGCTGATGTTCATCCCATTGACTCAGTACTATGTGGGAGCGTCTACTACTGCTATCTATGCTGTCAGATCTTTAGGTATCGATCCATCATCCGGTCGTGAGCTCTTCCTCAAGAGAGACGGTACTCCCACTTATATCTGGGATGCAGTAGATCAACTTGTCGTGGGCGACACCAGTCCTAAGGCACAAGGAGCGTTTAGTATCAATGTCGGCTGGAAGAGATTTTATGTCAATGCCAACTTCCTTTATCAATTCGGTGGTCAGCAGTATAATGAAACGCTCTTACAGAAGGTCGAACATGCGGAGATCAGAGTTGGTAATGTTGACCGTCGTGTCCTTCTTGATAGATGGAAAAAGCCCGGAGATGTAGTGCCATTCTATGATATTGCACTTCAGATAAAGACCCAGCCTACTTCTCGTTACGTGCAGAACAATAACTATTTAGCATTCAGCGGTTTCTCTGCGGGGTATGATTTCGGTTCGGAAGTTACACAGAAGCTACACCTGACTTCTCTCGGTATTCGATTCAATGCGAATGAGATCACTCGTTGGTCAACCATCAGACAGGAGCGTGGTACAAGCTATCCTTATGCGAAGAATTACAGCTTTACGCTTACATTAGGAATATAACAAACAAGTAATGAGTATGAAATTATATATAAAGACCTTTACCTTCCTCTTCTGTCTAAGTCTCAGCGCATGTTCTTGGCTGGACATCGAACCTGAGGGTGAAGCAACAGATAAGAAATTGTACGGCACGGGAGATGGTTACCGTACTGCGTTAGCAGGTGTGTATAGCCAGATGGCCAATGAAAAACTCTACGGTGTAGAGTTGCAGTTTGGTTATATTGACTGTCTCTCTCAGCAATATGATTGGACTTGGAGCCGTAGTGATTTTGGCGGGCAAAGTAATGCCTCAGTATATCAAAGAATATCGTCGTTTGAGTTCCGGAATGAGGAAGTCTTGAATATGACAGATGCCATCTGGAAGACCGGTTATAATGCCATTGCTAATGCCAACAACCTCATTCAACAAGCAGAGCTTGAATCTCCAAGTCTTTTTGAGTATAAGGAGATAGAGCGATCGATGATTCTCGGTGAGGCTTATGCTTGTCGTGCATTGATGCACTTCGATCTCTGTCGACTTTTCGCTCCGGCTCCGGTCGAGAATGACAATAGTATCAAGCTTCCTTACGTCAAGAAGTATCCTGAGATTCAACCTGAAGGTATCGAAATATCAGCATACCTTGACAATGTAGTAGCAGACTTTGAAAAGGCGGCAGAGCTTACTTTGGCTTACGATACTACAGCTTTAGGTATGGGATCGAATGCCAGTTGGAGAGCTCGTTTTGAAAATGAAAATGAGAATGGGTTTGAGGATAAAGTACCCTCGGGTGAAGTACCCGAATCTTTCTTGAAGAACAGGGGCTTCCGTCTTTCTCATTATGCCATCAAGGCTCTTCTTGCAAGAGTGTATCTCTATATGGGAAACTATGACAAGGCTATGGCATGCGCGAAGGCTGTCTGGGATGCGAAGGCTGAAGGTATCAAGGGCTCAGGAGTTGTAAGAGATATGTACAAGGATGAAGAGTGGTACAATGTTGCTGGAACCAACGATGCCGAGCAAAAGAAAAGTCTTCGTCTGCCTTGGAATATCATCTTTGCTCTAAATAATGACAATGCCTATAACGACTACAAAATCGAGTCTTATTTTAAGAAGGTTGCTGATCGCCAGTCGCCCGGACGCTGGTTCTTGTTGGCTCTCAATGCTCAAGGTATTTTTACCAACAAGTCTGACAATTCGGATGAGTTCGAACAGGATTACAGAGGACACGCGATGACCTTCTCTCCAAACTCTCAAGGCATCTATGGTAGTGAGTCTCTACACGTGTATTCGCTCAAGCTGTTTCCAAGTGCAAACGAGACCGAGAGAAAAAAGACTTTGAATAAAAGTCCCATTATCAGAGTCTCTGAGATGCAGTACATCCTTGCAGAGTGTCATGCACGTAAGGGAGAGTTTGCTCAGGCTTACGAGATACTCAATATGATAAGAGAGAATAGAGGACTTAGAGGGACAGTACTCCCCGTTGCCGGAGATCTTGATACATTCTTCAGAGACTTTGTCAACGATGCTCAGAGAGAATGGATTTCAGAGGGACAGCTATTCTATCTCTATAAGAGGCTTCAATATCCATGTGTAGGGACTCAAGGGAATAAGCGTCCGATGAATAAGTCGGAGTATATGCCTCCTATCCCTGTCAATCAAAACTTCTAACAACACAACGGAATAGATCTATGAAGAAATATATATACATCCTTTTATCTGTCTTTATACTCTTGAGTATGTATTCGTGCCGAGAACAGGAGTTGCTTGTATTCGGTGAAGACAAGTATCTCTACTTCGAGAAGTTTTGGAAAGATGCAGTGGCTCCGGGCACGGAGAAGGCGGATTCTACCAGTGTGACATTCTTTTTTGCTAAACCCGAGGACACCAAGGTGTACGCAAATGTGATTGTCGTCTTAGCCGGACGTCCTTTGGAGCAAGATTTGAAGTTCAAGCTTAAAGTCGTGGATGAGCTGACAACAGCCCTCCCTTCTGAATACACTATTGCGGAGTCGTACACTTTCAGAGCAAAGCCCGTTGCTAAGCGTGAAAAGATGATCCAAGACACGATTCAGATACAGATCAATAGAAGTGATCGCCTTGATACTCTCAAGGAGGGATATAGGTTGGCTCTTGCCATCCAACAGGAAGGACAAGTGAAGATCGGACAGACAGAACGCTCTATAGCCATCCTTCATATCACGAAGGATCCTGTACGCCCATTGTGGTGGACTCGTGAGATCGAAGAAGGGCTTTTGGGTACCTATTCCACAAAGAAGTATCGACTATTCTTGCAAAATATCCCTGGTGCAGATAACCTCAGTACCAACTTTATTGTGGACAGTCCCGATAAAATGCGTAAGATGGCTCTTGCTTTCAAAGCTTGGCTTATCTCTAATCCTCAGACTGAAGAGGATGGCACTCCGATGACAGTTAAAGTATAATTGTTAATCATCTAATTTGATACGATAAAAATGAAACGGATACTATATTTCATATTTTTCTTAATGCTGATTACCTCGTGCTTTAAGGATACCGGGAATTATGATTACTTGGAGCTCAATCCACCTCGCTGGCTTTCCGAACAGCGTGGGGTCTATGCAGCCTATGGAGGTACTAATATTCATATTGAAGGCTCCAAACTCTTTGTTTGGCCAAAAGACTCTGCTCTCCGTGCAGAGAGTGTGAGATACGAGTGGGTAGTCAATGGCAAAGTGGTATCAGACAAGCTTGATTTTGAGATGCCGGTGGAGGAGCTGATGCAGAAGGTCGGTATCAAGGACTACAACTTAGATAAATCTTATCATGGGGTCTTTAAGATCATAGAGAAGGACTCTGAGATTTCATTCCAGAAAATTTTTAACTTATGGCTTTATCCATATTACGCTAATGGTGACTGGGCTATCTTCAGTGATAAGAATGGCAAGGCGCAGATCTCTACGTTGAGGAAGAGATGGACGTCTGATCAAAAAAGAGAATTCCTCCTGAAGAATGATGCATTTGAGGAGCACAACAATAACAAGTCGATAGAAGGTAAACCTATTGAAATGAGCTGGTCTTATGCTAAGCATATAGGGGTCTCCGGTGCATATACGGTTCTCACGGATCAGGGTAGCTATATTATCTCTGCTGATAACCTTGAGTATATCGGGTCTCTTGATGATGAATTTTTAGATGGTAAGCCAGCAAACTTTAAGCCTATCGCACGTGCGGATATTGATGTTTTGGGTCCTGATGGTCGTCCCGTAACATTTGTTGCTTCAGAGGATGGACTAGTCTATACAAGGGTTATGGGAGCAAACTACCTCGGTGGTAAGTTCCTGAGTGAACCGTACAAACTTGACGATAAGGGTTATGATATCTCTCTTTTTGGCAGCAGTCGTTTCACTTCCAACATCCTTTGCTATGATGAGAAGAATAAGCGTATTCTCTATGCCAGCCAATTCATCGAGCGTCTCAGTGCTAATGATGGTACTATGAATAGTATCCCTGTCTACAGAACACGTCTGACTCCTCTTGCAAGTACTCCCGGGTTCCCCTTGGCAGACCTCGGGGATAATATAGACATTGTTGCGATCAGAGCTACTTCTCACTATCCAGGTCGTTGGTACAATTTTATTGTCAGGTCGTTGGAGTCTATGTTTACGATCTTTTATAACAAGAAGGATGATCCTCAATTTACTTATACTGCGGACATTGCTGTAAATAACCAGAAGATGTACGTCAGAGACTTACCCAACAAGAGTAAGATCAAATTACCTCATATGACCAAGGATGATCTCATCTTGACAACAGGAAACTTGCGTTATGGCATTACCGAGGGAAATGCACGCCATAGGGTTTTCATTACTCGTTCAAGAGATAACTCTATCTGGTACTATACCCATAGTATGAATGCTATGGATTCGTCAGTCTCGTGGAAAAAATTTGATGTCCCCATAGAGTCTAAGATTACAGCGATTTCGTATGACTATTCTGACTGTGCATGGCTTATGATCGGATGTGAAAATGGAGATATCATGCTCTATGATATTACCGTTGTTTCTCAACCTGTGCTTCTCTACAAGGGTAATGTCGGAGGTAAGGTCTTGTCCTTTAGGGGACTGGGGTTCCGAACTTCTTCCCATGACCGATAATGATATGACTTGTATATAAAACAACTATACTACTAAATGAAAGAACCAATCGTAAAAGTCGAACACTTGTCGCACCGATACAGTGTGCAGTGGGCTGTGAGGGATATCAACTTCGAGATCCCCGGGCATGGTATATACGGACTTCTTGGCTCCAATGGAGCCGGGAAGTCTACCACCATGAACATCATGTGTGGTGCGCTCAAGCAGACCGAGGGGGATATATACATCAAGGGGCACAGTATAAGTAAGGAGCCCATCGAAGCAAAGCGTCGCATAGGCTTCCTACCTCAGGTGCCTCCGTTGCAGAAGGATCTTACGGTGAGTGAGTTCCTCTCCTATAGTGCCGCTTTGAGGTTTGTCCCCGATAGGGAGATCCCCAAGGCTGTCGATGTCGCTCTTGAGCGTTGTCGTCTGACTCATTTCCGTCACCGTCTGATCCGTAATCTCTCGGGAGGGTACCAGCAGCGTGTGGGGATTGCTCAGGCGATCATACACAATCCCGAATTCGTGATCCTCGATGAGCCCACCAACGGTCTCGACCCTAATCAGATCCTCGACGTGCGCCGTCTGATCAAGGACATTGCAGAGGAGCGCACGGTGCTCCTCTCCACTCATATCCTCTCCGAGGTGCAGGCGATCTGTGATCATATCTATATGATCGAGCAGGGGCAGCTCGTGTTTTCGGGCTCTGTGCGAGAGTTTGACAGCTATATCGTACCGGACTCGTTGATCGTTTCCCTCATGGCGATGCCTCCG
This sequence comes from Porphyromonas cangingivalis, assembly GCF_900638305.1. Taxonomy (NCBI): domain Bacteria; kingdom Pseudomonadati; phylum Bacteroidota; class Bacteroidia; order Bacteroidales; family Porphyromonadaceae; genus Porphyromonas; species Porphyromonas cangingivalis. The sequence goes on along the minus strand of NZ_LR134506.1, from coordinate 1,377,815 downwards.
GTCGAAGATCTTTCTCGTGTGCCCGGTGTCCTTGACGTCGAGGAGATGGGTGGATACACTTACAGGATAAAGTTCAACGACTATCAGGAGGTCACACAGCATCTTGTGGAGAAGAGTGTCGAGCACAACTGGTATCTCACTGAGATGACACTGGAGAAGAGCTCGATGAACGCTGTCTTTGCGGAGCTCTCCAAGAAGCGTTCGTGATCCTACGAGGGTTGGTCTATCATATCTGTATGCTTCGAGTGCCTATCTCGGCTCTGAGGAGTGCCGGCTGTCGTTTGGCCGATCTTTCTGCTCATCGCCAGCCTTGAAAAAAGGTCCAGGAAGACTCGAATTCAAGCTTAACGACTTTCGATCTCAAGTCTAACGACCTTCGAAATTAAGTCTAACGACTTTTTTGACGTCTTCGTCGTGGTCGGAGGAGCAAGAGGAGGTGGGAGCATACATCATCAATAATCTATGACGAAGTCTATTATTATCATATGAAGATTATATTCAAAATCGCCAAAGCAGAGTTGCAGGTATTGTTTTTTTCGCCCATTGCCTGGCTCATCTTGATCTTGTTTACATTTACGGCGAGTACCGACTTGGTGGGGATCCTCAAGCAGTTGGTTCAGAATGTCGCCATGGGATTCCCACTGTACAACCTTACAGGGACCCTCTTCTCAAGTTGGGAGGGAATCTATTCGGCGGTACAGAGCAATCTCTACCTATACATCCCTTTGTTGACGATGAACCTGATGAGCCGAGAGTTCAGCACCGGATCCATCAAGCTCCTTTACTCGTCTCCTGTGAGCAATACTCAGATCATCCTCGGGAAGTACCTCTCCGTGGTGATCTATATCTTTATCCTCATCCTCGTGCTGGCGAGCTATGCCGTATGGGGGGCGATGAAGATCGAGCACTTCAACTATGGGCTTATTTTCAGTGGATTGCTCGGGATATTCCTATTGACTTGTGCGTATGCTGTCATCGGTCTCTTCATGTCCACACTGACATCGTACCAAGTGGTGGCAGCCATCGGGACACTGACGATCCTCACCGTGTTGTCGATGATCTCCTCTTGGGGACAGAGCATCGCTTTCGTGCGTGATCTGACCTATTGGTTGTCGATGCCCGGGCGTTCGATGACGTTTGTTCAGGGGATGATCAGTACGGAAAATGTGCTTTACTTCATCCTTGTCATCGCACTCTTCCTATCGATGGCTATCCTCCGACTTAGATCGCTACGTACGAGCACTCCTACATGGATGATCGTATCTCAGTACGTGGGTGTGTGGGTCTTTGCCCTCACGCTCGGTTATATCTCATCTCAGCCTATGGTCAAGAAGTACTACGATGCGACCCTCACAAAGAGCAACACGATCACACCTCACAGTCAGGACATCATCAATCGTCTTGATGGCAAGGTGACGATCACCACTTATGTCAATCTCCTTGATCCATACTTTTGGATCGGTATGCCTGAGCGGATCAACGAGGATCGTAAACTCTTCGAGCAGTACCTGCGCTTCAAACCTGATATGAAGATGAAGTATGTGTACTACTATCATGAGGCGAACAATCCCGCATTCGATGAGCGTTTCCCTGACCTTACGACCCAAGAGAAGTTCGATAAGATCATCGAGATCAACGACTATAATCCAAAGATGTTTTTGACTCCGGACGAGTTCGCAAAGCTGGATGTAGACCTTTCGGGCGAAGGTTATAGGTTTGTCAGAGAGATCGAGTACAACGGTCGCAAGACCTTCCTACGCATCTTCGAGGACAATATGATCTTCCCTTCGGAGGGAGAGACCACTGCGGCCTTCAAGCGTCTTGTGATGGATCTGCCCATGGTCGGATTCGTTGCAGGGCATGGAGCTCGTCCGACGGATCACCACGGTGAGCGATCGTACAGTATGTTTGCACAGACCAAGACCTTCCGTCAAGCACTCATCAATCAGGGCTTTGCTTACTCCGATGTCACCCTTGATAAGGACATCCCCGAGGACATCAACATCCTTGTCGTGGCAGAGCTCCGTGAGCCTCTCTCCGATGATGAGCTTGGCCGTATCAAGAGATACATCGACAGAGGGGGGAATCTCCTCATCACCTCCGACCTCGGTCGCCAGGAGATCATGAACCCCATCGTAAGCCCTCTCGGCGTGCGCTTCGAACAAGGGTGTGTCGTACATCCTACCACAGAGCATCCGGCCGACCTTGTCGTAGGCTATCCTACGGTAGAGAGTGAGGAGCTTTCCTATTGGTTTGGGACACTGCGCTCTTATCAGTATGGTATAGCCATGACAGGGGCTACTCCCATGGTGTATGAGACCGATAAGGGTTTTGAGGTGACATCGCTCATGCGCACCGATTCTGTCGGAGTGTGGAATGAGATCGAGACCACCGACTTGCTCAATGACTCCGTGCATCATAACCCCGCAGTAGGAGAGGTCGAGCAGGCTTATGACCTTGCCTTGGGGCTCTCTCGCAAAGTCGGCGATCGTACCCAGAAGATCATCATCATCAGTGATGCCGACTGTATCAGCAATGGAGAAGTCGTGCGTGAACGTCCGGGAGTCAATGCGTTCAACTACTACATGATCTTGGGTGCGTTTGACTGGTTCTCCGATGGAGAAGTCCCCATCGATACACGTCGACCCGACTCTCCCGATGATCATATGGAGATCTCAGAGCAGACCGTCACCGGGGTCAAGGTCATCTTCGTATGGTTGCTCCCCGGACTTATGTTGCTCACTGCCATCCTCATTTGGTTGCGCCGAAGAGGTCGCTAAGTCATGATTTGTATCCAATATCCATAATGTAAGACGATAGCGATGGCATTTATCATAGACAAACAGACCCTTACGGATCTCAAGATCTTCAATAAGCCTCAGAGCGACTCGATCTTTGGGATCTTCAATAAGGTACGGACACGAGGCAGTGCGAGGATACTTGAAGATATGTTCAGGTATCCCCTCTCCGAGCCCGTCAAGATCCGTGAGAGGATAGAGATCTTTCGCTTCTTCATGGATCGAAAGATCGAACTCGGTTTCAACAGCGAATGGTTCGACGCCATAGAACATTACCTCAGCGACACCGATGAGCGTGCCCGCCTCAAGGCCCACAACGATACCATGCGTCAACGCATCAATAGACTCATCGGTGCCGATGTCTCCTATGCGATGATCCACAAGGCTGTGGCATCTACGGTGGAGCTTTGTCGAGAGGTAAGAGTGCTCATGCGTACTCTTGAAGAAGCACCTGCCGCTCTCCGTCACGATGTCCGGACACTCGGAAGCCTTCTCGACACAGAGACCTTTGCGTGGACGACCTCAGAGACGACACATCTGACATATGCCAAGGTGGCGATGTACGATGACTTCCTCCGTTATCGGGGCATCGATGACTTCCGACGCTTTTTGGAGATTCTTTATCGCATAGATGTCTACGGTACGGTGGCCAAGGTCGGCATGGATCAAGGTTTTGTCTTGCCCGAGGTCTTGCCTGACGAGCAGGACGACTTGTACATCAAGGGGCTCAGACACCCACTCCTCAAAAATGCCGTAGCCAACGATGTCTCCATGACAAAGGGGCAGAAGGTCATCTTCCTCACCGGAGCAAACATGGCGGGGAAGTCCACTTTCATGAAGTCATTCGGCACGATCATATTCTTGGCACACATGGGATTTCCCGTGCCTGCAGAGGAGATGAAGTTCAGTGTCCATGCCGGGATGTACACCACGATCAACTTGCCCGACAATATGCACATGGGCTTCAGTCACTTCTATGCCGAGGTGCGCCGTCTCAGAAAGGTGGCGGATCAGGTCAATCGGGTAGGACGGCTTGTCATCATCTTTGACGAGCTCTTCAGGGGGACGAATGTCAAAGATGCCCATGAGGCTACTGTCGAAGTCATGAGAGCATTTGCCGAACGCAATGATTGTATCTTCATGATCTCGACACACATCATTGAGGCCGGAGAGGATCTCAGGGACCATTCGGAGAGTATCAAGTTCGTCTACTTCCCCACCATCATCGGCTCTGACGGTAGACCCAAGTATACCTACCGACTCACCGAGGGTATCACCGCCGACCGTCATGGTATGATGATCGTGAATAATGAAAGAATAATAGAGATACTTAAACCCAAAGTATGAGCTTTATAATAGACAAACAGACCGTCCGGGATCTCAACCTGCTCGGCAAGTACGACAGCAAGTCTATCTATCACGTCTACGACCGTACACGTACCCGAGGTGGGCGACAGCTCATCGAGCAGATGTTCCATAATCCTCTCACCGACAGTGAGGCCATCAATGCTCGTAGTGCGCTCTTTCAGTCATTCATGGATCACCCTTGTGACTTCCCCTTTGATGACGAACACCTCGATGCTGTGGAGTATTATATGAGTATGCCTGCAAACAGCAATAGGGGGATGCACCTCATCAAGTTTGTGAAGATGAAGAGTATGCTCTACATTGCCGGAGACAGGATGATCGAGACAATGGGTGAAAATATCATCAAGACACTGAATCTATTCGATCACTTGTCCTCCTTCACCTCTCATCATGCCGAAGAGGTCGAGGCATACCGATCTGTGGACGAAGAGGTGAAGAGTCTCCTTGCCACAAAGGGGCTTGCCGGAATCATGAAATATAAGGATGCAGGTCGACTCACTTTTGCTCAGACAATGCATGCCCACAGAGTGCTTCGTATCTCTTGTCACTCCCAAGTGAGCCGACTCATGGAGATCATCTATCACCTCGACCTTCAGATCACTGTCGCTCGGGTGGCGAACGAACATGGCTTCACCAGAGCCGTGGCACATCCCGTACGTGAGGGGCAAAACATCTTCAGGGCTGTGACCCTCTTCCATCCCACCGTGCAGGGTGCCAAGGGCAATGATGTCACCATCGATGGGGAGCGAAATATGATCTTTCTCACCGGTGCCAACATGGCGGGCAAGTCCACCTTCATGAAGTCTGTCGGGATAGCGATCTATCTCGCACACATGGGATTCCCGGTGCCTGCGGCAGAGATGGAGTTCACCGTCAGGGATGGGCTCTTCACATCCATCAATGTCTCCGATGACATGGATCTCGGGCACAGTCATTACTACGCTGAGGTGATGCGTGTCAAGCACGTGGCACAGTATGTCGCTGAGGGGCATAACCTTTTTGTCATCCTTGATGAACTGTTCAAGGGGACGAATGTCAAGGATGCCCTCGATGCCACTTCTGCCGTCCTCAAGGCCTTCTCGGTACACCGCAACTGCTTCTTCATTGTGTCTACACACATCCTCGAAGCTGCGGATGCCCTCAAGGACTGTCCCAACATCCGCTACCATTACTTCCCTACCGAACTTGTCGGAGGGCTCCCACGATATACCTATCGCCTCACCGAGGGTATCACCGCCGATCGCCACGGTATGATGATCATCCGCAACGAACGTATCGTGGAGCGTATCAAGGGACTTGCTTCCTGATCATTTTCGATGGATATACTTAATGGCAAAGGCCGTGTCATAAATTTCTCTATGACACGGCCTTTGCCATTTTGTCTTCCGATGAGGAGACACGAAAGTTGATGCCTAACCGACGATAACCTACTGTATCTGACTCAGACGGATGTCTCTTGTGTTATCTTTGTGTTCGTGCCGTTGGGTGATGATCAGTACTCGCGCTGTCCAAATATCTTTGTGCCGACACGTACATAAGTAGCACCGTATTCTATTGCGATGGGGTAGTCATCGCTCATCCCTATGGAGAGGTGACGAAAGGTCTCGGATTCTGCGAAGTGTGCTGCTTTGATCTCGGTGAAGAGGGCTTGCATCCGGGCAAACTCTCGGCGTATCTGCTCCTCATCTTCGGTGAGTGAGGCCATCGCCATAAGTCCGGTGATACGGATATGAGACAGGTGCTTGTGTGCTCCGGAAGATAGATAGTCTTTGAGTTCCTCGATGCCGAAGCCGTGCTTACTCTCTTCGCCGGATATGTGTATCTGTAGGAGGACATCGATGGTGGCTCTGCCGAGGCGTTCGCATTGGCGTTCGATCTCGTCGAGGAGTTTTGGGCTGTCGACACTTTGTATCGTATGCACGAAGGGGACGATGTACTTGACCTTGTTCCGCTGGAGCGTGCCGATGAGATGCCATTTTATATCCTCAGGGAGTTGAGGAGCTTTGTCGACAAGCTCTTGTACTCTGTTTTCGCCGAAGAGGCGTTGCCCGGCATCGTACGCGTCGAGGATGGCAGGCACGGGGTGAAACTTTGATACTGCGATTAGGTCGACATGAGCAGGAAGCTCAGCCTTGATTGATTGTATCCGAGATGCTATCTGTGACATGTGGGATGCCGTTTTTCTTACTTCACTTCGTAAGGGAAGACATCCATGAGGGTTGTCTCTTGGATCGAGGCTATCTCATAGTCTGCCAGTGTGCCGTGCATCCCTTTGTTGATGCCATCGAGGGCATCTTGTATGTCATTGGCTTGGACGAGCATCTGGACATACTTCTTCTTCTCGACACCTGCTTTTTCGTCGAGTGTGATGAAGCCTACCTTGGCTTTGTAAAACCTGTCGCCCTTGTCATTGAGGAAGACTTCGGCATAGCGCACCTTGCGAAGGTTGTTGAGGACGAAGGATCCTCGGCTCTCTATTTGCTCGGCAATGCGTACTTCAGCCTCTGTGAAACTGACGGCATCCAAGAGGTAAGACTCGCTGACCTTCTTCATCATACCTTCTTGATTGACTTCTTTCTCGTATGTGATTTTTGCTTCAAACCAGTTGTTCATTGTCGTGTTTGTATTCTTAATAGTTAATGATTGAGTGGCAGTGATGTCGTAGTGGTTTGTTGTAACCCTGATTCCGAGATGAGGGCTGAGAGTTTCTCTCCTCCATCGAGACTCGGGCAGGCATCGGTGACGACGCACATCTTTTCGCCCAGCCCTTGGCGCACCAAGTCGCCTACAGACGTATGTACGCAGACATCTCCTGCAATGCCGGCGACATAGATGATGTCGGCATTGTCCATGATCCTCGGATAGGAGGTTGTGAAAGCGCTGTACTCATCACGATCTTGCGAAGTCGCCTTCTCGATATACGTGATGGGGGTGTGATGTTTGGATACTCGTGTCGCAACAGCTTCAAAGAGGTTGCTGTCGATGGCTGCACCGGGCGAATATTTTACACAGTGGGCGGGCCACAGACCTCCTTGAGCCTTGAAGCTGCAATGGGCTATCGTATGGGCATCCATCGTGATGATGATGTGGTCGATGCTCATGTCCGGTAATGCCTTGGCAAGTCTATCCATCCCTTCCCTTGCTCCGGGTACGGGCAGTGTGCCGTCTATGAAGTCGTACTGAGGGTCTACGATAAGCAGAATGTTCATCTCAATTCTCCTTTCGCTTTGAGCTGGTTGATAAGAGGGTTGGCGTACATTTCGAGGATGCGTTGAGTGAGGAAGTCTATATCCTTGTGTTCCATGTCGATCTTGTCAAGCTGTCCTTGGAGATAGCTCTCAAACTTCGCGCGCTCCTTGTCGCTGTACATTTCTCTGAATTTCTTACCTCCGTACAAGAGGTCATAAGCTACGTAATTGCCCGGATAGAGACGATAATTGCGATGTATCTCCCGATCTATGGCTTCGGCGATGCGAACGAACTGCTCCTGCTTGCCGTCACAACCCTCCACTATATCCGCGAGGCCTTTCAACTCTTTGCCGAAACAATAGTGCACTCGACCCTTTTCTCCCGCAAGTCCCTGTTGCATGTTGACGAAGTCGTCCATCTGTGTCTTCTTGTAGTCCGGATCCAGACGCTTTTGAAGCATTTCTTTTGCTTTCAGGTAGTCACAAGGATCGTATTCGTAAGATATGGCTAAGGGTACGATGTGCAGTTCCTCAAGAGCCGAAGGGACATCCGTGCCTCCGCTCATCGCAAGCATCTTCAGCAATGCCGGCTGAGTACGGTCATCCGAGTCCTTTGCCCTCCCCTCACGTTGTGCTATCCATACCGACTCTTCGTCATTGGTGATCGAGCGACGGATGTATTTCGACAGTGTCAGAGACTCTTTGAGCATCTCTCGCACCGATGGCGAACGTTTGACGATGAAGGCATCACAGAGACGAACGACGGAGCGTATCCAAGGACGGATGAGGAGGTTGTCTCCGATGGCGATGCGAGGCAGACCTTCGAATGCCTCATAACAGATGACATTGAGAAATGCAGAGTCGAGGATGATGTCCCTGTGATTCGAGATGAATGTGTGCTTGTGGCTCTGATCGAGACCGCTCTTACCGGATGAAGTGACGGAGAATGTCGTCTTTGCTGCGAGCTTGTTCATCACGTGGTAGACCACCATCGCTTTGAAGTCTCGGATGGAGTGTATGTTCGACATCACTTCCTCCTGCCTGTCTTGAGGAACATCGGCAAGGATCTGATTGAGGAATGGGATGAACTCCGGATCTTGTCTCAGTCCTGCCAAGACCTCTCTCACCTCATGATCAAGATGTGGACGTATGTCGTCAAATTCCGCAGGCAAAGTCTGTTTGTCTGTACTCATGTCTCTGTATGTACGTATTAGGATTGTCTTTTCTTCTTGTGGAGCTCCATCTGATGTCGGATGATGGAGGTGAGGACTTCTCCGATATTGAGTCCTGCAGCCGCTATCTGCTGCGGAATGAAGCTCGTTGCCGTCATTCCCGGTGTGGTGTTTACTTCAAGTAGGACAGGTATGTCATTCTCGATGATGAAGTCCACACGGATGATGCCCGAAGCATTGAGATGTCCATAGATCTCTCTTGTGAGATCCTGTATCCGGGTCGTCATTTCGGAAGATATACGTGCGGGGGTAATCTCTTCGACCTGGCCGTTATACTTCGCATCGAAGTCGAAGAACTCATTATGGCTCACGACCTCTGTCACCGGGAGCACGTGGATCCCCTCCGCATCGGCATAACAGCCACAGGTGACTTCTGTACCTTGGATCAGATGTTCGACCATCACTTCTGCCCCTTCTTTGAATGCCAGCGCAATGGCAGGAGCAAGTCCCTCGATTTCCGTAACCTTTGTCGTTGCCACACTCGATCCTCCATCGTTTGGCTTCACGAACGCAGGCAATCCCGGATCTACCGCAAGGACGATAGGTCGCACATGGTCAGTAGGTTGGAGCCTTACCGATGGTGCAATACGTATGCCAAAACTACTCAGGTATCGATTACACACGTACTTGTTTGCAGTCAAAGCTCCCGTCAATGTCGGACAACAAGAGTAGGGGATGTCGAGCATGTCGAAGTAGCCTGTGAGTTTGCCATCCTCACCCGGCGTGCCATGGATGGTGATGTATGCGTAGTCGAACTTGATGCGCTGGCCTGCCACGGTCGTGAAAGTGAAGTTGTTTTTGTCGATTTGGAGACGTTCGGTCCCTTCTTCGAGCAAAACGACCCATTCGTCCCTCGTGATGAGGACAGGGATGACATTGAACGGAGCACCCTCCAAAAAAGATAGGATGCCCTTTTGACTCTTCAGTGATACCTCCATTTCGCCCGAATAACCTCCGGCGATGAGGGCTATATTGGGGAGACCTGTATTCATAGATAGTGGATTTCCTTAATTCACAAAAGGATTGATTTACCTTTTGTTTCACTCAAGTATTTATCTCTCATACAAAGGTACATTTTCCTTGTTACATAACAGATCACATAAAGCCCAAATGAATCCAAAGGTAGGTGTATGTGTCGAATACAAGAGAAGAGGTGGAGACGAGCCTCCATGATGATTCAAGTTACAGGTGGATGCCCGTCTTTCTACTGATCAGAAGACTTTTACACGCTTGATCTTTTGCTTTAGCACATGGTCTATGACCTCTTGTGTACGATCTCCGAAGAGTGGTCCGTTGAAAGCCTGATGGCACTCCATTTCTTGGGAGTCCAGATTGAGCTCTATGACCCTTATCTCGCCCTCCTCGTCTATGGTCCCATCCCATGCAATGAAGCCCATGTAAGGGATCTGTTCGTGTAGTGAGAGGAGGCGATCGACCAAGCGTTGATAGCTTTCCAGTCGAGTCTCTGCAAAGACCAATCCCGTGGGTGAGCAGAGACGACGCTCAGCCATAGGGTTGTCTACCCCGAAGTGATGGAGCTGTCCATCGGGATGTACGGCAACCATCGTCCCTCCTGCCCCTGCATTGTCATTGAGCCTGTCGTCTGTTGCCATACGTAAGAATGACGATGCGAGTGTCGCTCGTCCATTTATGTTGAGTGTCACTACGCGCACGGTATTCGTCGAAGGGGGATTGAAACGCTTGAGCTCCTCCGATATCTTCAGTACTTTTTGGAAGATGTAGTCATTATTGTCAGCGATGGCTTTCTGCACGAATGCTTTAAGCTCTTCTTTTGTCATCTTGCTGAAGTCGATGAGACGAACCCCCTTGCCACCTCCTGTGAAGCCGGCAACCTTCATGACGACTTTCCCCTCATTTGCCAGGTTGCTCTCGAGATCATCGTGAGAGCATGGACGAAGGTCATTGCCCAAGGCGACACCATGTACGATTGCACCAAGAGGGGTTGGGAAGACTTCGCTGGGGAGTATCTTGTAACACAGTACTTTGTGCTGTAGTGCATCCCTATATGCAGGTGTGTTGAGACTTATCTCAAAGAGATTCCAGATATCTTGTGGTATGCATCGTTCATCGAAGGAGCCACTCATGTGTTTGAAATATCTGTGCCATCCTGTATTGAACGGAAGTCCGAAGACGCCCCACATGGCCTTGACTTTTGCTTCCTCCTCTTTTGTGAGAGGGGCGATTGACTCCTGAGAACTCATGTAAGCCTTCAGAGCACGGTCTCTTCGCCTTTTCTTTTCTTTGTACACAAATTTATTTAATAGCTTTCTCATCCTTTTTGATGTCTTGTCGAATAATCAAGGTTTATAATATTGCTGCTTTGTTTTCTTTCCAATGACTTGAGTCACATAGATGTCGTAAGTGTAAGTCTACCTGTATTCTTGTCAGTGATTGATGCCTTTCGGGGCATTTCTGCTCGTGATGACTGTGATTTGTTTTACTTCGTACAAAAATACGGTAAGATTTTCAAAAATCCCATATTTATCCGATTTGAGCGTCCATGTGGCATCAGTAAAAAGGGCGAAGCGTATTGTATCACGAAAGATAAGATCCCTCTAAAATCATTATCTTTGCGTCAAATAATTATAGTGTAAGAAAGAGTTATGAGCCCTATTATCAGTGTTATTATCCCAGCCTATAACGTTGCCAAACATCTCAATAAGTGTTTGGACTCTGTTGTCTCTCAGACATTGAGGGATATTGAGATCATATTGATCGACGATGGTTCCACGGATGATACACCTCGTCTCTGTGATGAATGGGCGCAGAAAGATGAACGCATCCGGGTTGTCCATCAGTCCAATGTCGGTCTTGCGGAGACCCGCAACAGAGGGGTTGCACTCGCTACCGCACCGTTTGTCGGCTTTGTCGATAGTGACGACTGGATCGAGCCCGATATGTATCAGCGTTTGTATGAAGCCCATCTTCGGTATGATGCCGATCTTGTCGTGTGTAATTTTCACATGGACTTTGTCGAAGAAGGGACTACCGAACTTATGCACCATAAGCCGAGTGGATTATACCCCAAAGCTGAGGCTCTTTTTCGTCTGATGATGGAGAAGGGGTTGGACTGTTATAGTTGGAACAAACTATATCGCCGCTCACTCTTTGACGGAGTCATTTATCCCAAAGGACGATGGATGGAGGATCATGCCACGACATATAAACTCTACTTCAACGCCGAGCGTATTGCTTACATTGAGACTCCGCTCTACCACTATATCCGTCATGGCGGAAGTTTCACGATGAGTTCAAGTGTGCTCAAGGAAGCCGATTACTTTCAGGCCATTCTCGAGCGCAGGGTCTTTTTCCTTGAGCACCCGTTCTTTTCTCCACGAGAGATGGCTCTCTTTCGGATCAAAGGTGCTCAGCGTACTATTTCTTCCATCAAGGTGCTTGACGAGATCACCAAGCCTGACGAAGCCCTTGATCTCAAGGAGGAGATGACAACATTTGTCCGAAATACCTTCTCCGTTTGTCGTAAACCTTCTTTTTGGAAGCGTCGTACACGTTTGGCCGTCAACCTCAATAAACTCTATGCTTATCTGAGATATTGGTCATAGATTCATCTCATTCCCTTTGATGTATGATGCAGTCAGCCTCTCCACAGATATCGGTCATCCTCTCGGTACACAATGCTGAGTCCCGTCTTGACAAGTGTCTGCAGTCCATCTTTGGTCAGTCTTTTCGTGATTTTGAAATCATTGTTGTCAATGATGGATCGACCGACAGAGCCTTAGATATTTGCGAACGTTACGCCGAGGTGGATTCACGTCTCCGCGTCATTTCCCAATCTTGCCAAGGACGATCTGCCGCATACAATGCCGGGATCCGGGTAGCACGAGGTCGCTATATCACAGTGGTCGACTCTTATGCTTGGATTGATACTGAGCACTTTGCTATTTTGTATGGCTTGGTCACGAGGTATCATGCCGAAATCTCTGTTGTTGAATGCACGAAAGAAGACTTGCCCACCCTCGACTTCGCTCTCACCGAAGGACGAATCACCGTCTACGAAAGGAGTACTGCTCTCACCGCTTTGTATCGGGGGAAGTTCCTTCGTGATCAGTTTTCGGGCAAACTTTATCATCGCTCCCTTTTTGACGAGGTGCAGTTTCCTGTTGGGCGATATTGTGAGGATATTTTTGTTACTTGTCACCTCTTTGCGCGTAGTGTTACCATTGTCCGCACGGATATCCCTACCTATCACTATATGCAAGGATCGACCCTTATCCCATCCTTTGATGCCGATCTATATCGGTATTTTGCCGATCGGAATGATGGGCTTGCTGCCAAACTTTCTTTTTTGGAGAGGCATGTTGATTTATTTTCTGACGCGGAAGATGCCTATAAGACTTCTGCGCTCAGCTTTTATCACCTTAAACGTGATTTTCTCAAAACGGCTAAGAGATGTACTGAGCAACGCTCCACACTCCTCAGTCAGATTGAAGCCAACTTTAAACACGCCTTGACAAATACATCAGCCCGACGTCTCGGTTATTTAAAATATCTTGATGTGTTGAGAGTCTTATATCTGACCTGAAATCAGGCTTTGCATTATCTCTGCTTGACAAGAGGGCGCTTTGTTCTTGTTCTTTTCTTTCTCTCCGTAAACACATAGTAGGAGAAACCACTCCAATACTGTTCTCATCATTTCATCCTCAAATCGGTCTTTTATTTGGTCAAGGGGCAGAATGTATTCTGTTTCGGGTAGGAGTAATTTTTATTCTCTGACGGAACACTTTCTGTCGCTCGACGAGCAATAAAAATATCGGAGACAGTCTGCGTTTGACGCAGTGTCTCCGATATACACGTAATTATTGTTTTAGATTAAAGCCGAATGCTTTTATTGACGGTACATATTCACCCCATAATAGCCGGCATAGATGTAACTTTGACTACCTCTCTTTCTGTAAAGGAAAGAGAATGACCCTCCGTTTTCCAAGTAAAGTTTCAGTGTATGTCCATCTACAAGTTTGTAAGTGCCTGCTTTTAGATCCTTATAGATCATACCACCTGCATCAGCTGCAGATATACGGAAAGTCTTATCTCCAAAAAACTTTATGACGTAATATGCCGTTTTCTTATTAAGCGCAGATTCCAAATTTACTTTCCCCCTCCATTCGGTGTTTTTGAATACATCGACCTCTGGAGCGTTATTGCCTTTTTTGCAAGATGACAGAGAGAGAACTAGTATCAGAAGAAGTAAATAATAGCGAATCATATTGAGCTGTTTTGGGTTACGGTTAATATACTTTTATCGGTACAAAAGATGCTGTTACTGTTCCATTCGAGACATTAAACAGTTCATAACCCTCATTACTTGATTTTAGAACAACAGGATCTGTGAAGTACAATACCAGAGTCCCTAAAATGTCATTTTCATCATTGTATACACTTTTCCCGGAGACAACTTTGGAGAACTTACTGCCTCTATTAGTCTCCCCTCCACCTTTAACCCCAACAGTTACGCCCTTTATAAGTGCGCTGATTGATGCTTCAAATGAACTTTTGGAGTTTTCTAAAAATTCTGCAGAGAAAGAATCAGAATGCTCTATTGTGTTTCCTTTGTCAAGCTCTGTGACTCTGATTAATTTGTGTAGACCCTGCTCCTTCAGATCCCAAGCATTTCCGAATCTTACATATGTTTTATTATGTAGCTTGTGAGGATATACCCATCTGGATTCAAATTCGTTTTTGTCAAGGGTGTAAATATATCTTGTCCTTCTCCAGAAATTTCCGGGTCTATCATCTCTGAGTGGATTCATCTTGAAAAGTTCCTTTGGAGAAACATTGAAGATTAATTGTTGATTCAGAATACCACCGGAATGGTATGGCGTTAGAACTTCAAATGAAAAAGCAAAATGCCCTTCTGTCCAAATTTGTGCTATAATTTCATCTATGTCCGCATGTACTTGACCATATCTCCATACAGATTCGTCCTCTAATACTTTCGGGTCATAATCTTCATTATCTCCAGCGATCGTGCCATAAGCTGCTTTATCAATCTTAAATCTGTAAAGAGTCTCGTTGAAATTAGTGTTTAGCTCGTTGTTATTTAGCCCATAGTACAAAAGAGCTCTTTGAGCTAATTTTGATGTGGATAAACTCCTGCTAAATGCTTGTTTGAGTTCCATTGGGAGTTCCGATGGTTCGATCAGTCCGTTGCCCAAAGGCTCTTCCCAGACTGTCCCCTTACTTGCTCTTAGTTTGTTATTATTAGTTCCATCGTAGGCCGGATGAGCAAATTCGTAAGTAAATGCAAGATTCTCACTTCCTGAAGATCTTAGTGTGCTTTTGACCTTGACTCGTCTGTTTTTATTAATCACAAATGTCGGAATCATAGGGAGATCAGAACCACTAAGGGCTGCGACAGAGTCTCCGGATACATATAGTGTTTTACTCCCTTGAGAATTGTCGGTTGCAACTCCGACTTCTCCTGAAAGATTCCAGTTTTTAAGATCTAACTCTTCACTGAATACCCCTAAATCTGAGGCAAATATGTTGAGCAATGGTGTGTTTTGCTCAAATGTTGCAAACTCAGCTGTTGTACCCTCCCATTGGGAGAGAATAAGCTCTCTAACGGTTGCTCCACTTGCCAATTTTATGTCCTTTATCTTATGGTATAAGATATCTGTGTTGTTGTCAAATTCCTTTAGTGCCTCCTGCTGGAGAAATGGCGCCAACTCTAAGTTTTGTGCCACTGCTTTTGACAGGGCTTTTGCAAATTGGTTGTTAAATGAAATTTGATCGATTGTGACTGATACTGGCAAGGACGGGGTTACATCTGTGGTTAGATCCTTTTTACAGCTGAACAATGCAAGAGCCATGGTGCTGGCAACTAAAAGCCTTTTCATTCTTTTAAATTGTTTGTTTTTTGTTGTGAGATTAAATTATTTAGGTTTGTTTTAACTGCTTGCAAAATTCTATATAAATTTTGACAATCGTCACTCTTATTTGTGTATTTCTGATTACCCTTTTGTGTAGTTTTTTTATTATTTCTTCGATTGTCTTGAAATCTCTATTTATCTTTGCCCTATGTTTATCTGGGTGTTTACGAATTTGTAATTCTTTTTATGAGATTGAATGCGTTATTTTCGGAGAGTCGGGAATCCCTGTCCGAAGACTGCTACAAAAAAATGAGGGGGTGTTTCGATGTGTTGGCATCAGTCTCCAGAGTTTGTTATCCGTCGTTTTACGTTGTTGACTATTATCGGCACAACTTCTTTTATGTCTCGGATAATCCACTCTTTTTGGGAGGCAAGCCTGGTGAGGAAGTCATGCGATTGGGTTATGAGTATTTTCTTGAACAGATACACCCCGAAGATTATGGGGTTATGATCGCAGTCAAAAAGTCTGCGATTCAATTTCTTCACGGGCTTCCGCCTGAGACTTGGACACGCTATACTCTTTCGCTTAATATCCGGATGAGGGACAATTACGGTGGGTACATTATGACAAATCACCGATGGACGCCGATGCGACTTAGCCCGGACAATCACCTATGGCTTTCGTTTTGCGCAGTCACTCTTGCTGTGGATAGTCATTCTTCAGATGCTTATATTTCATCTTTACACAACGATCGGAGGTGGATCCCGAGAGACGGTTACGAAGGTTGGGATATGGTCGATAAGGTGAGGCTCAAATCCGACGAAGTCCATCTCATCAAGCTTGCAGCTCAGGGGTTAACTATGGATGATATGGCAGATCGGCTCAACAAATCTGTCGATAGTATCAAAAAATACCGTAAGGCTTTGTTCAAAAAACTTGGAGTTAATTCGATGAATGAAGCCATCGTTTTTGCCATGACCCATCAGCTTCTGTAATTTTTTTTGATGAGCATATATTCAATGTGTGCCTCGAATACCGGGGCTTCAATGAAACGAAAAAAGTTTAGTATAGAGTTTGGTGGAAAGAAAAAAGTGTCTATCTTTGCAACCGCAAACGAGAGGCGAGCGCGCTTCTGAACGGATCGAAAATAAATTTTGGTTTAAAATTTGGAAGTAAAGAAAATCGTTTCTAACTTTGCAGAACCTTTGGGTCTGAAAGGACCTTCAGGTGAAAGAAAAAGAGATCATAGACATATTGATATTGGAAGGATAATTTTTGACAAGTAGTACAAGGGAATAAGATATTTTAAATATCGACATTGCCACGTCAAACATCTTGAAGAGAATTCTCAATAGGTTTATACATAGATATAGACACAATAATCTGAGCAAAGGAACAACAAACAAATTTATTTCAACAATGGAGAGTTTGATCCTGGCTCAGGATGAACGCTAGCGATAGGCTTAACACATGCAAGTCGAGGGGCAGCACGGGATTAGCTTGCTAATCTTGGTGGCGACCGGCGTAAGGGTGCGTAACGCGTATGCAACTTGCCTGTCAGTGGGGAATAACCCGGAGAAATCCGGACTAATACCGCATACACTTTGGTTTCCGCATGGGGACTTTAGGAAAGATTTATTGCTGACAGATAGGCATGCGTTCCATTAGATAGTTGGTGAGGTAACGGCTCACCAAGTCGACGATGGATAGGGGAGCTGAGAGGCTTATCCCCCACACTGGAACTGAGACACGGTCCAGACTCCTACGGGAGGCAGCAGTGAGGAATATTGGTCAATGGGCGAGAGCCTGAACCAGCCAAGTCGCGTGAAGGAAGACGGTCCTATGGATTGTAAACTTCTTTAGTAGGTGAGTACAAGCAGTTACGTGTAGCTGTAAGCAAGTAACCTAAGAATAAGTATCGGCTAACTCCGTGCCAGCAGCCGCGGTAATACGGAGGATACGAGCGTTATCCGGATTTATTGGGTTTAAAGGGTGCGTAGGTGGCTTTATAAGTCAGTGGTGAAAAGCTGTGGCTCAACCATAGTCTTGCCGTTGAAACTGTGGAGCTTGAGTGCGGATGAGGTAGGCGGAACGCGTAGTGTAGCGGTGAAATGCATAGATATTACGCAGAACTCCGATTGCGAAGGCAGCTTACCAAACCGCAACTGACACTGAAGCACGAAAGCGTGGGTATCAAACAGGATTAGATACCCTGGTAGTCCACGCAGTAAACGATGATTACTCGGAGTATGCGATATATGGTATGCTCCCAAGGGAAACCGATAAGTAATCCACCTGGGGAGTACGCCGGCAACGGTGAAACTCAAAGGAATTGACGGGGGCCCGCACAAGCGGAGGAACATGTGGTTTAATTCGATGATACGCGAGGAACCTTACCCGGGATTGAAATGTACATGACGGTTGGGCGAGAGCCTGACTTCCCTTCGGGGCATGTATGTAGGTGCTGCATGGTTGTCGTCAGCTCGTGCCGTGAGGTGTCGGCTTAAGTGCCATAACGAGCGCAACCCACATCGTCAGTTACTAGCAGGTAGAGCTGAGGACTCTGACGAGACTGCCGTCGTAAGGCGCGAGGAAGGTGTGGATGACGTCAAATCAGCACGGCCCTTACATCCGGGGCGACACACGTGTTACAATGGTAGGGACAAAGGGCAGCTACCTGGCGACAGGATGCGAATCTCCAAACCCTATCTCAGTTCGGATCGGAGTCTGCAACTCGACTCCGTGAAGCTGGATTCGCTAGTAATCGCGCATCAGCCATGGCGCGGTGAATACGTTCCCGGGCCTTGTACACACCGCCCGTCAAGCCATGGAAGTCGGGGGTACCTGAAGTGCGTCACCGCAAGGATCGCACGAGGGTAAGACCGGTAACTGGGGCTAAGTCGTAACAAGGTAGCCGTACCGGAAGGTGCGGCTGGAACACCTCCTTTCTGGAGCATCAGAATTATTGATAGAGGATTCGTTAAAGCTTTAAGAAGACTTACGAGGCAATTCTCCCTTATACGCTTGTCACCTTCAGTATCATAACCCTATTTTATACTGCAGCCTTTGGCTCAGAGCATCAAGCCAGTCCCTTAGCTCAGTTGGTTAGAGCGCTACACTGATAATGTAGAGGTCGGCAGTTCAACTCTGCCAGGGACTACAAGTAAAAGTATAATATTAGGGGGATTAGCTCAGCTGGCTAGAGCACCTGCCTTGCACGCAGGGGGTCATCGGTTCGAATCCGATATCCTCCACGATTCCTTCACTCTTCTGAGGGTGATGGACAGTATAAATAGCGATCATAGACATATTGACAAGTAAAGAATAGAGAATAGAAAACGTAAACGAGAGAAACGAGTTCTACGCTTCAGCTGTTTGGCGCAAGTCGGACGGTTGTGGCGGAAGGATTTATCTCGGGCGCTATACTTTTAAAAGAGTATAGTTTACGAAGTATACGAAATAAACGTAATAGTTCATTAGGAAGTTACTTTTTTGCTGTTGAAGACATAATCAAGACCTCTTAGGAGATCTTGTTAAAGATTCGATATAAAGCAGATAAGGGCAGACGGTGGATGCCTAGGCTCTAAGAGGCGACGAAGGACGTGATAAGCTGCGATAAGCTGTGGGTATTGGCACATACGATTTGATCCACAGATTTCCGAATGGGGCAACCCGGCGTGTTTAACGGCACGTCACAGACACGATGCGTGTTTGAGCGAACGTGGGGAACTGAAACATCTTAGTACCCATAGGAGAAGAGAACAATAGTTATTCCCTTAGTAGTGGCGAGCGAACGGGGATGAGCCCAAACCGGTGTTGTTTCGGCAATATCGGGGTTGTAGGGTCTCGAACAAAGTGTACAGGAGGTATGTAGAGGAACGGTTTGGAAAGGCCGGCCACAGTGGGTGACAGCCCTTTACTCGAAACAGAAGACCTGCATGACGAGATACCTGAGTAGCGCGGGACACGTGTAATCCTGTGTGAATCCGGGAGGTCCATCTCCCAAGGCTAAATACTCCTTAGAGACCGATAGTGTACAAGTACCGTGAGGGAAAGGTGAAAAGCACCTCGACGAGAGGATTGAAATAGACCCTGAACCCGTCTGCCTACAAGCGGTCGGAGCACAATTAATGTGTGACGGCGTGCCTTTTGCATAATGAACCTACGAGTTACTGTGAATAGCGAGGTTAAGTGTTTTAAGACATGGAACCGAAGCGAAAGCGAGTTTTAAATGGCGATAGTTATTTACAGTAGACGCGAAACCAAGTGATCTACCCTTGTCCAGGTTGAAGTGTAGGTAACACTACATAGAGGACCGAACCGTTAAACGTTGAAAAGTTTTCGGATGAGATGAGGGTAGGGGTGAAAGGCTAATCAAACTTGGAGATAGCTCGTACTCCCCGAAATGCATTTAGGTGCAGCCTTTGGAATATACTATAAGAGGTAGAGCGACTGATTGGATGCGAGGGTTTCACCGCCTATCAAGTCCAGACAAACTCCGAATGCTTATAGGCAGTGCCAAGGAGTGAGGGCATGGGTGCTAAGGTCCATGTCCGAGAGGAGAAGAATCCGGACCATCGGCTAAGGTCCCGAAATGACAACTAAGTTGTATTAAACGCGGTCACGATGCACAGACAGCTAGGATGTTGGCTTGGAAGCAGCCATTCATTTAAAGAGTGCGTAACAGCTCACTAGTCGAGGATTGTGGCATGGATAATAATCGGGCATAAGTTGTCTACCGAAGCCGTGGGATACGTAAGTATCGGTAGGGGAGCATTCCAAAACGGGTAGAAGGCACAGGGACGACCTGTACTGGACTATTTGGAAGAGCAAATGTAGGTATAAGTAACGATAAAGGAGGTGAGAATCCTCCTCGCCGAAAGACTAAGGATTCCTGATCAACGTTCGTCGTATCAGGGTTAGTCGGGACCTAAGGGGTAGCCGTTTAGGCGTACCCGATGGATGAATGGGTTAATATTCCCATACTCCCGCATTGAGTGATGTGGTGACGGAGTAGTGACAGTCCTGCCTACTGACGGAATAGTAGGTTGAAGGGTGTAGATTAAGATCGGTGTAGGCAAATCCGCATCGAGAGTCGAACCTGATAGTACACGGAACCTTCGGGGGAAGTGATAAGGGCGTAAGCAGACTTCCAAGAAAAACCGCTAAACGTTAATCAATGTAGGGACCCGTACCGTAAACCGACACAGGTGGTTGGGTTGAGTATACTAAGGCGCTCGAGCGATTCGCGGTTAAGGAACTAGGCAAATTGGTCCTGTAACTTCGGAATAAAGGACGCCTACGGAGACGTAGGTCGCAGAGAATAGGCCCAGGCGACTGTTTAACAAAAACACAAGGCTATGCAAACTGGAAACATGAAGTATATAGTCTGACACCTGCCCGGTGCTGGAAGGTTAAGAGGAGGAGTCATCCTTAAGGAGAAGCTCTGAATTGAAGCCCCAGTAAACGGCGGCCGTAACTATAACGGTCCTAAGGTAGCGAAATTCCTTGTCGGGTAAGTTCCGACCTGCACGAATGGTGTAACGATCTGGGCACTGTCTCAACCGCGAACTCGGTGAAATTGTAGTATCGGTGAAGATGCCGATTACCCGCAACGGGACGAAAAGACCCCGTGAACCTTTACTATAGCTTTACATTGTATTTGGGCATTAGATGTGTAGGATAGGCCGGAGACTGAGAAACAGGTACGCCAGTATTTGTGGAGTCGTTGTTGAAATACGGCCCTTTTGATGTTTGGATACTAACTCGTGGATAATGAGGACAATGTATGGTGGGTAGTTTGACTGGGGTGGTCGCCTCCAAAAGCGTAACGGAGGCTTCTAAAGGTGCCCTCAGGCCGATTGGTAACCGGTCGTAGAGTGTAATGGCATAAGGGCGCTTGACTGGGAGACACACAAGTCGCACAGGAAGGAAACTTGAGCATAGTGATCCGGTGGTTCCGTATGGTAGGGCCATCGCTCAAAGGATAAAAGGTACTCCGGGGATAACAGGCTGATCGCTCCCAAGAGCTCATATCGACGGAGCGGTTTGGCACCTCGATGTCGGCTCGTCACATCCTGGGGCTGGAGAAGGTCCCAAGGGTTGGGCTGTTCGCCCATTAAAGTGGCACGCGAGCTGGGTTCAGAACGTCGTGAGACAGTTCGGTCTCTATCTGTTGTGGGCGCGAGATATTTGCGAGGGTCTGACACTAGTACGAGAGGACCGTGTTGGACGTACCACTGGTTTATCGGTTGTTTCGCCAGGAGCACTGCCGAGTAGCCACGTACGGTAAGGATAAGTGCTGAAAGCATCTAAGCACGAAGCCCTCCTCAAGATTAGATATCTTTATAGGGTGGTTATAGACGATGACCTTGATAGGCTACAGGTGTAAATGCAGTAATGTAAAAGCCGAGTAGTACTAATAGCCCGAACGCTTTATATCGTTTTCTTGTATTCTTTTTGGGTTTCAGAAGAGATCCTGAAGGACGTAAATGACCTAAAAGAATAGAAGGAAACAAAAGAGAAAAATGATAAGCAAAACGAAAAGAGTAACACAGATATTCCAAACTGTTACGAAGTCGTATACGTAAAAAGAATTCGTATGGGTTCGGTCTCATAGGACAGACATCGAACCTGCGCGAGATGAATCGAGAGAATGGGACGAACGAAGGCCGAGAGGTTTTCGAGGAGTTTCTTTGAGTGGACGATTTCTACTTCTCTATCTTGGACTTGTCAGATATGCCTTAATATATCTCTCTGATGACCGGTGTAAAGAAACGGTCATGAATAAGAGGGAAATAATGAAATAATTAAGGTGGCTATAGCATTGGGGATCCACCTCTTCCCATCCCGAACAGAGCAGTTAAGCCCAATCACGCCGATGGTACTACGCAAGTGGGAGAGTAGGTAGCCGCCACTTTTACAGTCGAGAGAGCTTTGGAGACAGATGTCTTCGAAGCTCTCTCTTTTTGTTTCGTTTATCTAACTGTTTGGTTATTCGAAATAATATGTTTAACTTTGCAACTCGTGTAGTGTAATTTCTGCCGTAACCGTGTGGAAATGACGCTGTGCGAATGAAAAAGTGAATATTAGAAAACTTATTTTGAGAAATAACTAATAACTTAAGAAATGCCTACAATTCAACAATTAGTCAGAAAAGGAAGACAGACTATCGAAGAGAAGGGTAAGTCTCCAGCATTGGAAAGTTGCCCACAAAGACGTGGTGTCTGTGTGAGAGTTTATACAACTACTCCTAAGAAGCCTAACTCAGCTATGCGTAAGGTAGCCAGAGTGCGTCTTACTAACGGTAAAGAAGTAAACTCTTACATCCCTGGAGAAGGTCACAACTTGCAGGAGCACTCTATCGTTCTTGTTCGTGGTGGTCGTGTGAAGGACCTACCTGGTGTTCGCTATCACATCGTCCGTGGAACATTGGATACTGCAGGTGTGAACGGTCGTACACAACGTCGCTCTAAGTACGGAGCTAAGCGTCCTAAACCAGGAGCAGCAGCTGCACCGGCAAAGGGTAAGAAGAAGTAAGAGCCTCGTTGCTTGAGTAGTCTTGTCTATGAAAGTCGTCGATGACTTGCTTAGTGGGGCGAAGTGTACAAGCGTTATAGAGATTCTGAATCTTACTCTCCAGATAGATACTGGATTTCACTTTTTCGATTGTAACGAGAAACTTAGAATTGAATCAACAAACTAAACGTTTGAGTTTTATTGGATAGGCGCCTGGTTGAGTAAATGTTCCGGAGGGAACGTTGAAGTGTATGAGGCAACCAATGACAAGAACATTATTTTTTAGAAAAGACATGAGAAAAGCTAAACCTAAAAAGAGACAGGTCCTTCCTGATCCTGTATTTGGTGATGTAAAGGTGACAAAGTTTGTCAATCATCTTATGTATGATGGCAAGAAGAATCTTTCTTTCGAAATCTTTTACACTGCCCTTGATATCGTAAAGGGTAAGCTCGCCAACGAGGAAAAGTCTGCTTTGGAAATCTGGAAGACTGCACTCGAAAATATAACTCCTCAGGTCGAGGTCAAGAGCCGTCGTATCGGTGGGGCAACATTCCAAGTGCCTACTGAGATCCGTCCTGATCGTAAGGAGTCTATCTCAATGAAAAACCTTATCCTCTATGCTCGCAAGAGAGGCGGTAAGACTATGGCAGATAAGTTGTCAGCAGAGATTGTTGATGCTTATAACAATCAAGGTGGTGCGTTCAAGCGTAAGGAAGATATGCACCGTATGGCCGAAGCTAACCGTGCTTTTGCTCACTTTAGATTCTAACCTATTAAGGAGGATAAACAATGGCAAATAATTTACATCTCGAACTTACAAGAAATATCGGTATCATGGCTCACATCGATGCCGGTAAGACTACGACTTCTGAACGTATCTTGTTCTATACCGGTCTTACTCACAAGATCGGTGAGGTACATGATGGCGCTGCTACCATGGACTGGATGGAACAGGAGCAGGAGCGTGGCATCACAATCACATCCGCTGCTACAACCACATTCTGGAAGTACGATAACAATAACTTCAAGATTAACTTGATCGATACTCCGGGGCACGTTGACTTTACCGTAGAGGTAGAGCGTTCGTTGCGTATCCTTGATGGTGCAGTAGCTGCTTTCTGTGCCGTGGGTGGTGTCGAGCCTCAGTCTGAGACTGTATGGCGTCAGGCTGATAAGTACAAGGTGCCTCGTATCGGTTATGTCAATAAGATGGACCGCTCGGGTGCTAACTTCTTTGAGGTGGTACGTCAGGTGAGAGAAATCTTGGGTGCCAACCCTTGTCCGATCCAAATCCCCGTAGGTGCAGAAGAAACATTCCAAGGGGTCGTCGACTTGGTAACCATGAAGGCTTGCCTATGGCTTGACGAAACAATGGGTGCTGACTATGTGATCAAGGATATCCCTGCCGAACTTCAAGCCGAAGCTGAAGAGTGGAGAGATAAGATGCTCGAAACTCTTGCAGAGGTCGATGAGACTTTGATGGAGAAGTACTTTGAGGATCCTTCTACGATCACTGAGGATGAAATCCGTGCTGCTATCCGTAAGGGTACCCTTAACATGGATATCAATCCAATGCTTTGTGGCTCTTCGTTTAAGAATAAGGGTGTGCAGAGTCTTCTTAATGCTGTCTGTGCTTATCTCCCCAGCCCATTTGATAACCCCGTCATCGAGGGTACCGATCCTGCAGATCCTGAAGTCATATTGACTCGCAAGGTTGAGCACGATGAACCACTATGTGCGCTTGCGTTCAAGATCGCAACTGACCCTTATGTCGGTCGTCTTTGCTTCTTCCGTGTGTACTCTGGTCACCTTGATGCGGGTTCGTATGTCTACAACTCTCGCTCAGGTAAGAAGGAGAGAATCTCTCGTCTCTTCCAGATGCACTCTAACAAGCAAAACCCTAAGGACTCTATCGAGACCGGTGATATCGGTGCCGGTGTCGGATTCAAGGATATCCGTACAGGTGATACATTGTGTGATGAAGCTCATCCTATCACCCTTGAATCTATGGACTTCCCTGATCCTGTGATTGGTATCGCTGTCGAACCTAAGACTCAGAAGGACCTTGATCGTCTCGGTATGGGCTTGGCTAAGCTTGCCGAAGAAGACCCTACATTTACAGTTCAGACCAATGAAGATACAGGTCAGACTGTCATCAGCGGTATGGGTGAGCTTCACCTCGAAATCATCATCGACCGTCTCAAGAGAGAATTTAAGGTTGAGTGTAATCAAGGTCGTCCTCAGGTCTCTTACAAGGAAGCCATCACTGCTCCTGTCGAACTTCGTGAGACTTATAAGAAGCAGACCGGTGGTCGTGGTAAGTTTGCGGACATGATTGTACGCGTCGAGCCTGCTGATGCAGACTTCGAAGGCGAATTGCAATTTGTCGATGAAGTCAAGGGTGGTAATATCCCTAAGGAATTCATCCCAAGTATTCAGAAGGGTTTCACGCGTGCTATGAAGAATGGTGTGCTTGCGGGTTATCCTCTTGATAAGCTCAAAGTAACAGTCATCGATGGTTCGTACCACCCTGTTGACTCTGACCAGTTGTCTTATGAGATCTGTGCGATCCAAGCATTCAAGAGCGCTTCTGAGAAGGCTTCTCCTGTCCTCCTTGAACCTATCATGAAGGTGGAAGTGGTCACTCCAGAAGAGAGCATGGGTGATGTGATCGGTGACCTTAACAAGAGACGTGGTCAGGTAGAGGGTATGGAAAGTAACCGTAGCGGTGCAAGAGTAGTGAAGGCTAAAGCTCCACTTTCTGAAATGTTCGGATATGTGACTGCGCTTCGTACCATCACTTCAGGTCGTGCTACATCTACTATGAGCTTCTCTCACTATGCTGAAGTCTCTTCTTCTATCGCTAAGCAGGTGCTCGAAGAAGTACAAGGCCGTGTGGATCTAATCAAGTAAGAATTCAAAAGCATTATACATCATGAATCAAGTAATAAGAATCAAAATCAAGTCATACGACCACAGCTTAGTAGACAAGTCTGCAGATAAGATTGTAAAGGCTGTGAGCCCAACAGGTGTTAAGGTTTGCGGTCCTATTCCTCTTCCTACTCACAAGAGAATCTTCACTGTGAACCGTTCGACTTTCGTGAACAAGAAGTCTCGTGAGCAGTTTGAACTCTCTACTTACAAGAGACTTATCGATATCGCAAATGCTACGCCTGCTACTGTCGATGCTTTGGCTCGTCTCGAACTTCCAAGTGGGGTAGAGATCGAAATCAAGACTGATATCTAATCAGACTATAATATATTATTCATAACCAAAACGTTTTAAACTGAAATGCCAGGATTATTAGGAAAAAAAATCGGAATGACATCCGTTTTCAGTGCCGAGGGTAAGAATATACCATGCACTGTTATCGAAGTAGGTCCTTGTGTAGTTACGCAGGTGAAGACGATCGAAACTGATGGTTATGCTGCACTTCAACTTGGTTTCCAAGACAAGAAGGAGAAGCATACTACCAATCCATTGAAGGGTCACTTCGCAAAGGCTGCTGTAACTCCAAAGAGACACTTGGCCGAGTTCAAGTTCTTTGAGACTGAGTACAAGTTAGGTGATGTGCTCAATGTGGAATTCCTTGCTGATACCCAGTATGTCGATGTGATCGGCACTTCTAAGGGTAAGGGATTCCAAGGTGTTGTGAAGCGTCATGGCTTCGGTGGTGTCGGCCAGACAACACACGGTCAGCACAACCGTCTACGTGCTCCGGGTTCAATCGGTGCTTGCTCTTACCCTGCAAAGGTGTTCAAGGGTACACGTATGGCCGGACAGACCGGTAACAAGCGTGTCACTGTGCAAAACCTCGAAGTGATCAAGGTGATGCCTGAACACAACCTTCTTCTCATCAAGGGTTCTGTGCCAGGTGCTAAAGGTTCAATCTTAAGAATAGAAAAGTAATGGAAGTAAACGTACTTAATATTAGCGGTGCAGAGACCGGCCGTAAGATACAGCTCCCTGAAACCATCTTTGGGATAGAGCCTAACGATCACGCTATTTATCTTGATGTAAAGCAGTACAGAGCGAATTTGCGCCAAGGTACTCACAGCACAAAGGGTAGAAGTCAGATCTCCGGTAGTACTCGCAAGCTCTTCCGTCAGAAGGGTACAGGTGGTGCTCGTCGTGGTGACATCAAGTCTCCTTTGATGCACGGTGGTGGTACTGTCTTCGGTCCACAACCTCGCTCTTATGCAGAGAAGGTAAACAAGAAGGTGAAGAGACTTGCTCGTCTCTCAGCTTTGAGCTATAAGGCAAAGAATAACGAAATCATCGTTGTTGAAGATTTCTCTTTTGCTGCTCCAAAGACAAAGGAGTTTGCACAGGTCCTTAACAACCTCAAGGTGGCTGACAAGCGTTCGCTCTTCGCTTTGAATAATGCCGACAAATCCGTATATTTGTCTGCTCGTAACATACAAGGCGTTAGCATGATGCAAGTAGATCTACTCAACACTTACAAGATTGTTGAGTCGAAATATCTTGTCATCACTGAAAGCGCGCTTGCAAGACTTGCTGAATTGTTGAACGCATAATGAATTGAATAAGAAATGGGAATATTGATTAAACCTATCATTACAGA
This sequence comes from Porphyromonas cangingivalis, assembly GCF_900638305.1. NCBI lineage: Bacteria > Pseudomonadati > Bacteroidota > Bacteroidia > Bacteroidales > Porphyromonadaceae > Porphyromonas > Porphyromonas cangingivalis. Next base: position 1,350,272 of record NZ_LR134506.1, on the reverse strand, counting down.
GAAGCAGACAAAGGTTACCGAAGGTATGCCTAATCGTTATGGCTTCCGCGTAGTTCGTGATGCGAACAAGTTTCAGATTAAGAATGCCGTTGAGGAAATGTATGGTGTGAAGGTCGTCAGTGTCAATACAATGAACTATGACGGTAAGAGATCAATGCGCTATACTAAGGGTGGTATCATCTCAGGAAAGAAGCCGGCTTTCAAGAAAGCTATTGTCACTCTTGCTGATGATCAAACAATAGATTTCTTTAGCAATATCTAAATATAGAAATGGGAATACGTAAATTGAAGCCCACTACGCCTGGGCAAAGACACAAGGTTATTGGTGCATTTGATGCAATCACTGCAAGTACACCAGAGAAGTCTCTTGTCGTTGGTAAGAAGCGTACCGGTGGTCGTAATAACACCGGTAAGATGACTGTCCGCTATATCGGTGGTGGTCACAAGCAACGTTACAGATTTATCGACTTCAAGAGAAGAAAAGATGGTATTCCTGCTACAGTAAAATCGATCGAGTACGACCCAAACAGGTCGTCTCGTATCGCTCTACTGTATTATGCTGACGGGGAAAAGACGTATATCGTGGCGCCCGACGGCTTGCAGGTAGGCCAGACAGTGATGTCAGGGGAACAAGCAGCTCCAGAAGTAGGAAACTGCCTTCCTTTGGCTAGTATTCCGGTAGGTACTGTGATCCACAATATTGAGTTGCGTCCGGGTCAAGGTGCAAAGCTCGTGAGAGCTGCCGGTGTGTTCGCACAGCTGACATCTCGTGAAGGTGCTTATGTCGTCATTAAGATGCCTTCTGGTGAGACTCGTAGAATCCTTTCTTCTTGTAAAGCTACTATCGGTAGTGTTGGTAACTCTGACCACGCTCTCGAACGCTCGGGTAAGGCCGGTCGTTCACGCTGGTTGGGTCGCAGACCTCACAACCGTGGTGTGGTAATGAACCCTGTCGATCACCCAATGGGTGGTGGTGAAGGTCGTGCTTCCGGAGGTCACCCAAGAAGCCGTACAGGTCTTTACTCTAAGGGTCTTAAGACACGTGCTCCAAAGAAGCACTCTTCAAAGTACATCATTGAAAGAAGAAAGAAGTAAGAAACCCTATTTAAGCGAACAAAACTATGAGTCGATCACTTAAAAAAGGACCGTTCATCAGCGTTAAGCTGGAGAAGAAAATCCTCGCACAGAATGAAAGCGACAAGAAGAGCGTCATCAAGACTTGGTCACGTGCTTCTATGATCTCTCCTGACTTCGTTGGTCATACGATCGCCGTTCACAACGGAAATAAGTTTATCCCCGTATTCGTTACTGAAAACATGGTAGGTCATAAGTTGGGCGAATTTGCACCAACCCGTACTTTCCGTGGTCACAGTGGTAACCGTAAGAAATAATCGTCGGGGACACTAAACCATTATTAAAAAAGATATAATAATATGGGTCAAAGAAAAAGATTGTCAGCTGACGCACGCAAGGAGGCAAACAAGACTATATACTTTGCTAAGTTATCCAATATCCCTTCTTCTCCTCGTAAGATGAGACTTGTGGCTGATATGGTCAGAGGTATGGAAGTTAATCGAGCGTTGGGTGTGCTAAAGTTTTCCAATAAAGAGGCTGCTGCTCGTGTAGAAAAACTGTTGCGTTCGGCTATTGCGAACTGGGAACAGAAGAATGAGCGTAAGGCAGAGGATGGAGAACTCTTCGTTACCAAGATCTTCGTTGATGAAGGTGTTACCCTCAAGAGAATGCGCCCACGCGCACAAGGTAGAGGTGCACGTATCCGCAAGAGATCTAATCACGTGACTTTGTTTGTCGATACACTTAACTCAAAACAGAATTAATTAGATGGGACAGAAGACTAATCCAATAAGCAATCGTTTAGGGATCATCCGTGGATGGGACTCAAATTGGTTTGGAAAGAAGAGCGACTTCGCTGATACCCTCCTTGAGGACAGCAAGATTCGTAAGTATCTAGGTGCTCGTCTCTCTAATGCAAGTGTTTCGCGTATCGTCATCGAACGTACGCTCAAGCTCATCACTATCACTATCTGTACTTCTCGTCCTGGTGCAGTCATCGGAAAAGGTGGCGCTGCCGTGGATCTCCTCAAGGAAGAGCTTAAGAAGATCACAGATAAGGATGTGCAAATCAATATCTTCGAAATCAAGCGTCCCGAAATCGATGCATCTATCGTGGCAAGTACAATTGCACGTCAGCTCGAAGGTCGTATGGCTTATCGTAGAGCTGTCAAGATGGCTATCTCTTCAGCAATGCGCTCTGGTGCAGAGGGTATCAAGATCCTTGTCTCTGGTCGTTTGAATGGTGCTGAAATGGCACGTGCTGAGATGTTTAAGGAGGGTCGTACACCTCTACATACTTTCCGTGCAGAAATTGACTATGCTACCGAAGCGGCTCTCACAAAGGTCGGTCTTATCGGTATCAAGGTATGGATCTGCAAGGGTGAAGTGTATGGCAAGAAGGATCTCGCTCCTAACTTCACTCAGTCTAAGGACTTCGGTAAGCGTGAGAATGCACGTGGCGGTCGTGAAGGTCGCGATAGACGTAATAGAAGATCTAATCGCTAAAGTCCAACTAATCAGCTTAGAAAAGTAAGATCATGTTACAACCAAAGAAAACTAAATTTAGAAGGCAGCAGAAAGGCCGTATGAAGGGCTTCGCTAACCGTGGTAACCAACTCTCTTTTGGTTCGTTCGGTATCAAGGCTCTTCAGAGTAAGTGGATTACCGGACGCCAGATCGAGGCAGCTCGTATCGCTGTGACAAGATATATGCAACGTCAGGGTCAAGTATGGGTACGTATATTCCCTGATAAGCCTATCACCAAGAAGCCTGCAGAAGTGCGTATGGGTAAGGGTAAGGGTTCGCCAGAAGGATTTGTGGCTCCTGTTACCCCAGGTCGTATGCTCTTCGAAGTCGAGGGTGTCTCTTACGAAATCGCAAAAGAAGCACTCCGCCTTGCAGCTCAGAAGCTCCCTGTTACAACTAAGTTCGTCGTAAGACGTGACTATGAATTTTAATCACGAATAGTAGAGAGTTATGAAAAATAGCGAAATAAGAGAACTTAGTGTACAGGAGTTGCAAGAGCGCCTCTCATCAGAAACTATGAAGTACGAAAAGATGAGAATGAACCACAGCGTGACACCTCTAGATAAGCCATCTGAACTTACTAGCCAACGTCGCCTGATCGCTCGCCTCAATACAGTGCTTCGTGAGAAGAATAATAATAAATAAATATCCGCTCTGAAATGGAAAGAAATCTAAGAAAAGTAAGACAGGGCGTTGTTTCGAGCAATAAGATGGATAAAACCATAACTGTTGCTGTTCGCTGGAAAGAGAAACACCCTATATATGGAAAGTTTGTCAACAAGACAAAGAAGTACTACGCGCATGACGAAAAGAATGAGTGTAACATCGGCGATACAGTACGTATCATGGAAACTCGTCCATTGAGTCGCATGAAGCGTTGGAGACTAGTACAAATCATTGAAAGGGCTAAGTAATTATGATACAGCAAGAATCAAGATTGGTCGTAGCCGATAATAGCGGTGCAAAGGAAGCTCTTTGTATTCGTGTCCTCGGTGGTACGAAGAGAAGGTATGCCTCAATAGGCGATGTCATCGTCGTTTCTATCAAGAGTGTGATCCCATCAAGTGATGTCAAGAAGGGTACAGTAACTAAGGCAATCATTGTCAGAACTAAGAAGGAGATCCGTCGTGCTGATGGTTCTTACATTCGTTTTGATGACAACGCTTGTGTCCTCCTTAACAATGCTGGTGATATGAGAGCAAGCCGTATCTTTGGTCCTGTGGCCAGAGAGCTCAGAGCTGCTAATATGAAGATTGTCTCACTCGCTCCCGAGGTTCTTTAATAATATATTTGGAAAGGAATAGCAATGAGAAAATTTCATATCAAGAAGGGTGACACTGTATACGTGAACTCTGGAAATGAGAAGGGTAAGACCGGTCGCGTATTGATGGTGAATGTCGAAAAGGAAAGAGCTGTTGTCGAAGGTCTAAACTTCGTGACTAAGAGAGCTAAGCCATCTGCTAAGCATCCACAAGGTGGGCTTATCAAGATCGAGGCTCCTATCCATATCTCTAACCTTAATCCTGTAGACCCAAAGACAGGGAAACCTACTCGTGTCGGTCGCAAGAGAGATGAGAACGGTAAGCTAGTACGTATCGCAAAAAAATCAGGGGAGGTATTGAAGTAATATGTCAACAGCTAATCTAAAGAAAGAATATTCAGAGCACATTGTGCCTGAGTTGATGAAAGAGTTTGGGTACACCTCTATCATGCAGGTGCCTGTGTTGAAGAAGATTGTCATCAATCAAGGTCTTGGTGCTGCTGTCGCAGACAAGAAACTTATTGATGTCGCAGTATCTGAACTTGCAGCTATCACTGGTCAAAAGCCTGTTGTGACACTTTCAAGAAAGGATATCTCTAACTTCAAGTTGAGAAAGAAGATGCCTATCGGTGTTATGGTAACTTTGAGACGAGAGCAAATGTATGAGTTCCTCGAAAGACTTATCCGTATCGCTCTTCCTCGTATCCGTGACTTCAAGGGTATCGACGGTCGTCTTGATGGTCGTGGTAACTATACACTTGGTATCACTGAGCAGATTATCTTCCCGGAAATTAATCTTGACTCAATCACCAAGATCATGGGTATGAACATCACTTTCGTAACAAGTGCTCAGACAGACGAGGAAGGTTTTGCTCTACTCAAGAGATTTGGTCTACCTTTTAAGAAAGATAAATAATACTAAATATATAGTAGAGCATGGCAAAAGAATCAATGAAGGCTCGTGAAGTAAAGAGAGCCAAGCTGGTTGCAAAGTATGCAGAAAAACGTGCAAGACTCAAAGCAGAAGGTAACTATGAAGCTCTTCAGGCGCTTCCTAAGAACGCTTCTCCTGTGCGTCTCCACAATAGATGTAAGATCACTGGTCGTCCAAAAGGGTATATCCGTCTGTTCGGTATTTCTCGTATACAACTAAGAGAAATGGCTGCTCAGGGACTTATTCCCGGGGTGAAGAAGGCTAGTTGGTAAATTTATTGTATCTTTACAGGCTGGTAAAAGTATCGTTAGGCAACTCGTTTGCCTAATGTGCTTATTTGTTAAATATTGTCCGAGAGTTCGGATCAATTTAATCTTAATAAAATGACAGATCCAATTGCAGATTATTTGACGCGGTTGCGTAATGCCATCATGGCTAAGCACCGTGTAGTGGAGATCCCTGCTTCAAACCTAAAGAAGGAAATGACAAAGATCCTCTTTGAGAAGGGATACATCCTCAACTATAAGTTTGAGGAAGAAGGTCCACAAGGTACGATTAAGGTCGCTCTTAAGTACGACATCGTATCTAAGAAGAATGCTATCAAGGCACTCAAGCGTGTTTCAAAGCCCGGTTTGAGAAAGTACGTTGGCTATAAGGATATGCCACGTGTATTGAATGGTTTGGGTATCGCTATCTTGTCTACTTCTCGTGGTGTGATGACCAACAAGGAGGCAGTAGACCTAAAGATTGGTGGTGAGGTATTATGTTATGTATATTAATAGAAAGGAGATATTATGTCTAGGATAGGTAAACTTCCAATATCAGTCCCAAGCGGTGTCGATGTTTCTATTAAGGATAATGTAGTTACTGTAAAAGGCCCCAAAGGTACTTTGAGTCAATATGTAGATCCTCGAATTGTTGTCGAAGCGAAGGATGGAGAAATCCACGTGACTCGTCAGCAAGAAACTCGCGAGGAAAGAGCTCTTCACGGTCTTTACCGCTCGTTGGTGAACAACATGGTGGTAGGTGTGTCTGAAGGCTACAAGAAAACCCTTGAACTTATCGGTGTGGGTTACAGAGCGGCGAACAATGGTCAGATCCTTGAACTTTCGCTCGGATTCACACACCCTATATATTTGCAACTACCTACTGAGGTTAAGGTAGAGACTAAGATGGAGCGTAACAAGGCGCCTATCATCGAACTCGAGTCTGCTGACAAGCAGCTTCTTGGCCAAGTTTGTGCTAAAATTCGTTCATTCCGTAAGCCTGAGCCTTATAAGGGTAAGGGTATCCGATTCGAAGGTGAGTACATCCGTAGGAAGTCTGGTAAGACAGCTGGTAAGTAATCTACGTAAACATCTATTTTGATTATGATAACTAAAAGAGAAAGAAGACTTAAGATAAAGAGACGTGTGCGTAGAAATATTTTAGGTACAGCTGAAAGACCACGTCTAACAGTGTTTAGAAGTAACAAGCAGATCTACGCACAGCTTGTCAATGATATTGATGGCAAGACTATCGCCGCTGCAAGCTCACTTGGTATGGAAGATAAGCTTCCTAAGACTGAGATTGCTGCTAAGGTGGGTGCTGCTGTTGCTCAAGCTGCGATGTCTAAGGGAGTTGCAGAAGTTGTGTTTGACCGTAATGGCTATCTCTATCATGGTCGTGTGAAGCAGCTCGCAGATGCGGCTCGTGAAGCAGGTCTTAAATTTTAACGTTTAGAACAGTATTGAACAATGAATAGAGTAAAGTCTGCTAATGGCCTGGAACTAAAGGATAGATTGGTTGCGATCAATCGTGTTACTAAGGTTACTAAGGGTGGTCGTACATTTACTTTCGCTGCCATCGTGGTCGTCGGTAATGAAGATGGTATCATCGGATGGGGACTTGGTAAGGCTGGTGAAGTCACTACTGCTATTGCAAAGGGTGTCGAAGCTGCTAAGAAGAACTTGTTCCAAATCCCTGTACACAAGGGTACCATACCTCACGAACAAACTGCTCGCTTCGGTGGTGCTCGTGTTATGATCAAGCCTGCATCTGAAGGTACCGGGGTAAAGGCCGGTGGTGCGATGCGTGCGGTGCTTGAAAGTGTTGGTATCACTGACGTTCTTGCTAAGAGTAAGGGTTCTTCTAACCCTCACAACCTTGTGAAGGCAACTATCGCAGCTCTTGGTGAGCTTAGAAGCCCGCTTGAGGTTGCTAAGGTCAGAGGTATCTCAGTAGAAAAAGTATTTAGAGGTTGATAGTAACTATGGAAAAAATTAAAGTTAAGCAGGTTAGAAGCCGTATTCGCTGCCCAAAGGATCAGAAGGCTGCTCTTGATGTACTTGGTTTGAGAAAACTGAACAGAGTAGTAGAACTCGAAGCTAATGACGCTGTATTAGGTAATATCCGTAAGGTACGTCACCTAATTGAGATTGTAGAATAACAATAAAATTATAGATTATCATGAACTTATCAACGTTAAGACCTGCACAAGGTACAACAGCGCGTAAGAGAATCGGTCGCGGGCCAGGATCTGGTCTAGGCGGAACCTCTACTCGTGGTCATAAGGGTGCAAAGTCTAGATCAGGTTATTCTCGTAAGTTCGGCTTTGAGGGTGGACAGATGCCTCTTCAGAGACGCTTGCCAAAGTTTGGATTTAAGAATCCTAATAGAGTGGAGTATACCCCGGTAAACCTCGATGCTATTGTTAGAATGCTTGAAAATAATCCTGCCGAAAAGATCACTGTCGCAGACTTTGTGGCGGCTGGTCTTGCTCACAAGGATGCACGCATAAAGGTGTTAGGTAACGGGGAACTTAATTCAAAAGTGGCTGTTGAGGCACATGCATTCTCTAAATCTGCCGAAGAGGCGATCAAGAATGCAGGTGGTGAAGCTACCAAAGTACAGTAACAGTAATGAAACTGGTAAAGACGATTCAAAATATTTGGCGGATAGAGGAACTTAAATCTAGGATCCTCACGACTGTCTTTTTTATCATCCTCTATCGTCTTGGTACATTTATAGTACTACCCGGGATTGATCCTGGAGCATTGACTGCTCTTCAGGATCAGACCCGTGGTGGTCTTTTGGCTTTGTTGGACATGTTCTCAGGGGGTGCGTTCTCCAACGCATCGATTTTTGCCCTTGGTATCATGCCTTATATCTCTGCATCCATTGTGATGCAGTTGATGGCTATTGTTGTACCATCTTTTCAGAAGATGCAAAGAGAGGGTGAGAGCGGACGTCGCAAGATCAATCAATGGACACGCTATCTGACCATCCTTATTCTGCTATTCCAAGCTCCCATCTATTTGATTAACCTTCAGCAGAACCTCGTTCAAGCCGGATCGGCCTTGCCTTCTGGCTTGTGGTTCAGAGCTACTTGTACCGTGATCCTCACAGCCGGTTCAATGTTTACTCTTTGGTTGGGTGAGCGTATCACTGACAAGGGTATCGGTAATGGAGTTTCGTTTATCATCCTTGTGGGTATCATTGCTCGTTTGCCTCAATCATTGGTGAATGAGTTCACTTTAAGGTTTACTACATCAGGAGGGCTCTTCCTATTCATTGCTGAGATGTTGGTGCTTCTCGCTGTGATCGCAGGTGCTATCCTGCTTGTGCAGGGTACAAGACGTGTGCCTGTACAGTATGCGAAGAAGATCGTTGGTAACCGCCAGTACGGTGGGGCTCGCCAATATATTCCATTGAAGGTCAATGCAGCGAACGTGATGCCTATCATCTTTGCTCAGGCTATCATGTTTATTCCTCTAAGCTTTATGAGTTTTGGGAATGCTCAACCTTCTCCATTCTGGCAAGGTTTTTTGAATGGTACCGGATTCTGGTATAACTTTATCTTTGCTCTTTTGATCATCTTGTTTACATACTTCTACACAGCTGTGACCATCAACCCTGGACAGATGGCTGATGATCTGAAGAGAAATAATGGTTTTATCCCCGGTATCAAGCCTGGTAAGGCAACAAAGGAGTATCTTGATGATGTGATGAGTAAGATTACTCTTCCCGGAGCGATATTCCTTGCCATTGTTGCTATCCTTCCCGCATTTGCTCGTTTGTTTAATGTGAGTCCGGAGTTTGCGCAATTCTTCGGAGGAACATCTTTGATCATCCTTGTTGGTGTCGTGCTTGACACATTGCAACAAATCGAGAGCCACCTCCTCATGCACCACTATGATGGTTTGTTGGAGACTGGTCGTATCAAAGGACGTTCAAGTGGAGCATATTGATTTCTTCTCTCTTAGTATATGATTACACTAAAGACCGCGGAGGAAATAGAGAAACTTTATGCTGCGAATCAGCTGGTCGGTAAGACTCTGGCTGAAGTGGCTAAGCATATCGAACCCGGTGTGACGACCAAGCAACTTGATCGTATTGCACATGAGTTTATATTGGATCATGGTGCCACTCCTGCCTTTTTAGGCTATGAGGGCTTTCCCGGATCCTTGTGTACTTCGGTCAATGAGCATATCGTACATGGTATCCCTTCCGATAAAGTCTTCTTAAAAGAAGGTGATATAGTGTCGGTGGACTGTGGTACTAAGCTTGATGGTTTCACGGGAGACTCGGCATTCACTTTTCCTGTTGGTGAGGTGAAGGAGGATGTCCGAAATCTATTGAATACAACACATGAATCACTATATGAGGGCATAGCTGCTGTGCAAGCCGGCCGACGTATAGGTGATGTGGGGCATGCTATTCAGACCTATTGTGAGAAGAGAGGCTTCTCTGTTGTCAGGGAGTTTGTCGGTCATGGAATTGGTCGGGAGATGCATGAGGATCCACAGGTGCCCAACTACGGTAGGCGTGGTACCGGCGCAATGATTCAAGAAGGTTTGTGTATATGTATTGAGCCAATGATCAACCTGGGCTCAAAAAACATATCCATGGGTAATGACGGTTGGACTGTCCGTACAAAAGACGGCAGACCCTCAGCCCATTTCGAACTCTGTGTTGCCGTTGTCGAAGGACGAGCAAAATTGATGTCGACCTTCGAGTTTGTGTATGACGTTTTAGGGAAGAAACAATTCTAAGTATAAGAACAAATGGCTAAACAATCCGCTATTGAACAAGACGGCGTAATAGTCGAAGCTCTTTCCAACGCTATGTTTAAGGTAGAGCTGGATAATGGACATGTCATTACAGCACATATCTCAGGTAAGATGCGAATGCACTATATTCGTATCTTACCTGGAGACCGTGTAAAGGTAGAGATGTCTCCATACGACTTGACTAAAGGTCGCATATCGTTCAGATACAAATAATACTCAATATTTTATGAAAGTTAGAACATCTTTAAAGACACGTACTGCCGATTGTAAGATCGTAAGAAGAAAGGGGCGCCTATATATTATCAATAAGAAGAACCCCAAATACAAACAACGTCAAAAATAATTCGTATTTTTGCACTTCAAATTGTAATCATTAAATTTATAGTATGGCTATAAGAATTGTTGGTGTAGACTTACCACAAAACAAGAGAGGAGAGATCGCCTTGACTTATATCTATGGGATCGGACGTAGTAGCGCTAGTACTATTCTTGACAAAGCCGGTATCGATAAGGATATCAAGGTTAAGGATTGGACAGACGATCAGGCTGCTGCTATCAGAGAAATCATTTCGACTGAATTCAAGGTTGAAGGAGACCTTCGTGCCGAAGTTCAGTTGAATATTAAGCGATTGATGGATATCGGTTGCTATCGTGGTGTCCGCCACCGTATCGGTCTTCCATTGAGAGGTCAGAGCACAAAGAATAATGCTCGTACGCGTAAGGGTCGCAAGAAGACCGTTGCTAATAAGAAGAAAGCTACAAAGTAATATTTAATACATTATTATGGCAAAGAAAGCAGTCGCAAAGAAAAGAAAGGTGCAGGTCGAAGCTATTGGACAGGCGCACATTCACTCATCTTTCAATAATATCATCATCACCCTTACCAATGCACAAGGACAGGCTATCTCTCAGTCAAGTGCTGGTAAGATGGGCTTCCGTAGCTCAAAAAAGAATACCCCTTATGCTGCTCAGATGGCTGCACAAGACTGTGCAAAGGTTGCTTATGACGCAGGTCTTCGTAAGGTGCGTGTATTCGTAAAGGGACCAGGTAATGGTCGTGAGTCAGCAATCCGTACCATTCACGGTGCTGGTATTGAAGTAATGGAGATCATTGACGTTACACCAATGCCACACAACGGTTGCCGTCCTCCAAAGAAGAGACGTGTGTAATCTTCCACACACTATCTCATTATATTAAAAGTATTTTATCAGACCAGTTAGTTCATGAATGAGGTGTATATGTAAAATATTTATGGATTGCTTTATTTCCTCTCAAACAATCGCGGCTGTACATATACTATCTCATGTAAAAAGGTTTTAAAATGGCAAGATATACAGGCCCTAAAGCTAAGATCGCTCGTAAGTTTGGCGAGCCTATCTATGGCACTATCAAATCAAAGAAAAACTATCCTCCGGGACAACACGGTAACTCACACCGTCGTAAGACATCTGAGTACGGTATTCAGCTGCGCGAAAAACAAAAGGCAAAGTACACTTATGGCGTACTTGAAAGACAGTTCCGCAACCTCTTCGAAAAGGCATCTCGTATGAAGGGGGTTAAGGGTGAAGTCCTCATCCAACTCTTGGAACAACGTCTTGACAACGTAGTATATCGTCTAGGTATTGCGAAGACACGTGATGCTGCACGTCAGCTCGTTTCACACCGTCACATCGTCGTTGACGGTAAGGTGGTAAATATCCCATCATTCTCTGTTCAACCGGGCCAGGTTGTCGGAGTCAGAGAGCGTTCAAAGTCTCTTGAGGTTATCTCAGACTCAGTATCTGCTGCATCACACACTAAGTATGCATGGTTAGAGTGGGATAAGGGTAGCATGAGCGGTAAGTTCCTACACGTACCACAGAGAGCTGATATTCCTGAAAACATTAAGGAACAGTTAATCGTAGAATTGTACTCAAAATAATAAATAGAGATATGGCTTTAATCGCATTTCAAAAACCCGAACGTGTCCTAATGCTCGAATCAACTCCTTTTCATGGGAAGTTTGAGTTCAAGCCATTAGAGCCTGGGTATGGCATTACTATTGGTAATGCTCTGCGCCGAATATTGCTATCGTCTCTCGAGGGTTTTGCCATCAACTCTATCAAGATCGACGGCGTAGATCATGAGTTTGCTACTATTCCGGGGGTTATCGAAGATGTGACAAACATCATCCTTAACCTAAAGAAAGTTCGCCTCAAAAAAGTGGTAGAGGATGCTACAGAAGAGACCGTAAGCATCAAGGTAAGTAAGTCTGAGCAATTCACAGCATCGGATATCTCTGCACAGCTTAGCAGCTTTGAAGTGCTGAATAAAGATCTCGTAATTTGTAATTTAGATAAGTCAGCTTCATTTAATATTCAGCTCACTATAGACAAGGGGCGTGGATATGTGCCGGCTGAAGAAATCGCCGAAACATTTGGCGATCCTCAGCAGATCGCTATTGATGCTATCTACACACCTATTGTCAATGTCAAGTATAAGGTCGACAATACTCGTGTCGAGCAGAAGACTGACTATGACCGTCTTGTGATCGAGGTGGATACAGATGGATCGATCTCTCCAAAGGATGCTTTGAAAGAGGCCGCGGTCATTCTTATCCATCACTTCAATCTATTCTCTGATGAGAGTATTGATATTGAGTTGGAAAACCAAGCTGAAGACGAGATATTTGATGAAAGCATACTCCATATGCGTCAACTATTGAAGTCTAAGCTTGCAGATCTTGATCTATCTGTAAGAGCACTCAACTGCTTGAAGGCGGCTAATGTCGAAACGCTTGGCGAGCTTGTCAGATACAACAAGAACGAACTCCTTAAGTTCCGCAACTTCGGTAAGAAGTCACTCAACGAACTTGAAGACTTGTTGGATCAGCTCAATTTGACATTCGGTCTAGACATCTCAAAGTACAAATTAGACAAAGAATAACTTAGACGAATATTTTAAGTAATGAGACACAATAAGAAATTCAATCACCTTGGTCGTACAGCTTCGCACAGAAGTGCAATGCTTTCGAATATGGCCACTTCTCTTATCATGCACAAGAGAATCGTTACTACACTTGCAAAAGCGAAGGCTCTAAGGGTGTATGTCGAACCGATCATCAATCGTGCCAAAGAAGACACTACACACTCACGCCGTATGGTCTTCTCTAAGCTACAAAATAAATATGCCGTAACAGAGCTATTCCAAAATATTTCTAAGGCTATCGCTGAACGCCCAGGTGGATACACTCGTATCCTCAAGATGGGTCGTCGTCAGGGTGACGATGCCATGATGTGCTTCATCGAACTTGTGGATTTCAACGAAGATCGCAAGACCGAGAAGGCTGCAGGTGCAAAGGCTGCTGCTCCAAAGACACGTCGTTCACGTCGCAAAAAGACTGAAGAAGCAGCTGAAGCTACTGCGGAAGCATAATCTATCTCACAGCATACGCTACTATATTAAAACACCTCATCAAGGGATCCCTTGGTGAGGTGTTTTTTCTTTTCTATTAGTGTCGCCAAACTTTAGAAGAGGGCAAAATGTCTCTTTCAACCCTCATAATGTCAGTGTCCGAAAAAGTGTGTAAGGTTAGTTCTCCCTTTTTCAGACAGTACCATTTCTCGGGCTACAGAGCCCAAGAGAAAGACGACGGCATCAGCCGAGGGTAGAGCCCCACGCATACGTAACGTACGCTTATAGTTGCGATTAAGACGCTCCACCCAATTCGTTGAGTAAATCATACGACGAACCTCCTCCGGGTACCTCAGATAGGTGAAGTAGCCTATATTGCGAGGTGCCGACAAGGAGAGCAGGCTCCGGTAGCTTTTCCCCCAACGTTCTGCAAATGTACACAATTTCTCAAATGCCTTGATGGGTGTAAGACTTGTACCCGAGATCGGAAACAAGTCTTCCAACTCTTGTCTCATCCTATCCTTGTCCCTCTTCGATACGGCATTAAGTGCGTGACGCTTGAAATGAACGACACACAGCTGATGGGAGGAGTGAGGGAAAGCCGAGGCGATGGCTCGTTCAATCCCCTGTAAAGTATCTGAGATGATCAGGTCTATACGTTCGACTCCACGTGTTTTGAGGGCTTTCAACTCTGCCTCCCAATTCAACGCTCCTTCCGTGGGATGATTCACCACACAAAGCACCTCCCGACTACCGTCAGGAAGCAACCCCAACATCGTGTAATAGGCTTCCTGAGCCACACGATCCTCCCGCCGTGTGTAGGCAAAGGTTGCATCGATGTACACCGCCAAATTGTGGGGCGACAGTTGGCGTTCCAACCACTTGTAGATCTCCTCTTTACTCGTGTTCGAGAGATAACTGACTTGCAGCTTGCTATAGTGATAGCCGTAGATCCGTTCGCACACAGCACCAATGTCTTCGCACGAAAGGCCTCGGGTATAAAGCTCGTGAAACAACAAGGCTCGTTCGCTCTCTTGGCCGGAGAGAATACCCAAAATCAGGGGCTGAAAATTCCCTGAACGAGTACGTGGAATGCGAAGCTCAAAGCTACAGCCATAGCCCCGCCATCGACGAGGACGGAAACCATTGCATTGTTCACCCTCATGCTCTTCGACAAAGAGAGCACGTTCTTGCTTCGAGAAGGTGTCCAATAGTACACGGATAAGTTCGTTAATACCTGCCTCTGATGATAGCATTTCAGAAATAAATGCCGACTTTTGTGTTGTTGTAAGCTCCATTGTTCTTAGGTTTATTTTTTTCTTACCTCAAAGTCAAGGACTAATGGGGCTTACACACTTTTTCGGACACTACCCTTTAACTTTTTGTGTTGATGGATAATAAGAGGATCAAGTTGTTTTGGTATGGTGTTTCCTCTTGAGAATAAATACACCCCTTATAGAGATTAAATGTGTGCTCTATAAGGGGTGTTGTATGTTTGTGGGAGATCGATTACTGCTCTTTCATTAAGTTGGTGAGGAAGGCGTCCAGTTCTTTGTCCAGACCTTCCATGAGAGGGAGATCGAGTCCCATCCATTCGTCTCCGATCTGGAGAAGCTCCGTAGGGGCAGCATCGCCCGGAGCTTGATAGAGGACCGAGATCGGGAGTTGGAATGCAGGCCGATCGAAGTAGCCCTTATTTTGCATCACGAGGAGGGTTGCTCGTATGGTGTTGATAGCAGTCTTCTCTACCTCATCGATGTTTTCAGGCTTCTCTACACACCAGTGGTATATGGTCTTGTGTACCGTACAAGTCTCATCTTCGTCAGAGATGGAGAGATCCCCTTGGGGAAGGTCCAATCGGACATAGATGTCACTGATCGAGAAGATGTCTGAAGCATCGAGTTGGGTGTAGAAGTCATCGAATAGATCTTCTACGAGTACTCTGTCTTTGGTATTCTTGTCCATCACTGTTTGATTATTGCTTTGGTTTGTGGTCGGGTTATTGTTTGAGGGCAGCCATACGGGTACGGATGTTCTCCAGTTTTTCGAGCGCATCAGACTCTTTTTTGCGTTCGAGGGCGACGACTTGTTCCGGAGCTTTGGATACAAACTTTTCGTTGGAGAGTTTGCCACGTACACTTGCGAGGAATTTCTCATAGTACTTCTCCTCATCGGCAAGTTTGGTCAACTCTTCTTCGACATTCACAAAACCTGTGAATGGTACACTGTACGTATGCGTCCCTATCATGAACGAAGCCACATCTGCCCCTTCGAGCACTCCGGTCTTTATCTCACTTATATTCGCCAGCTTGGTGATCACTGCCACAGCCCAAGGGCACATAGCCCCCTCGGGAGCGTAGAGTTCGAGGGCCTCACGAGGAGAGACGTTGCGAGAAGCACGCAGATTGCGCACGGCAGAGACAATCTCACGTGCGATCTCCATGTAGTCGATGATGTCCTTATTTCCCTCTTCACTCTTTGAGATCTGCTGAACTGCAAGGCTGTCACCCTCTTTCCTTGGGGCAAGTGCCTGCCAAAGCTCTTCGGTGATGAATGGCATGAATGGGTGTAGGAGACGAAGGATGTGATCGAAGAAGTTGTTGGTCTCTTCGAGCGTCTTGCCATCTATGGGCGCACCGTAATCCGGCTTGATGAGCTCAAGATAAGTACCCGAGAAGTCATCCTTGACGAGCTTATAGAGGAGTAGCATCGCATCGCTGATACGGTATTTCGAGAAGAGATCCTCGAGCTCCAAAGATGTCGCCTTGAGTAGCTCAGCAAACCACATCACTGCAGTTTGTGCCGCTGCGCTCTGAGGTAGAGACGCATCGACTTCCCAACCCTGAATGAGGCGGAACGAGTTCCAGATCTTGTTATTGAAGTTACGTCCCTGCTCGCACATCGCTTCGTCAAAGAGGATGTCGTTGCCTGCGGCTGCCGAAGTCATAAGTCCCATACGTACACCATCCGCACCGTAAGTCTCGATGAGGTGGAGCGGGTCAGGGCTGTTGCCGAGAGACTTTGACATCTTACGACCTTTGGCATCACGCACGATACCGGTGAAGTAGACATTGCGGAAAGGCATATCCCCCTCGTACTCGTAGCCCGCCATGATCATACGAGCCACCCAGAAGAAGATGATGTCCGGACCGGTCACAAGGTCACTTGTGGGGTAGTAGTACTTCATCTCCTCATTGCCCGGCTTATTGATGCCGTCGAATAGGGAGATAGGCCACAGCCACGACGAGAACCAGGTGTCGAGACAGTCTTCATCCGGACGAAGGTCTGCCATGGTGAGGGAGTCATTGCCTGTCTTTACTTTAGCTTTTGCCAAAGCCTCTTCTGCCGTAGCTGCTACGACATATCCCCCTTCGGGCAAGAAGTAGGCAGGTATGCGGTGACCCCACCAAAGCTGACGAGAGACACACCAGTCCTTGATGTTCTCCATCCAGTGGCGGTAGGTGTTCTTGTATCTTGAGGGATAAAATTTCAGTTTGTCCTCCATCACAGGCTTGAGAGCCATCTCTGCGAGACGATCCATCTTGAGGAACCACTGCATCGAGAGCTTGGGCTCTATGACCACATTTGTACGCTCGGAGTAACCCACCTTGTTGGTATAAGGCTCCACTTTTTCGAGAAGGCCTGCCGCTTCGAGGTCACGCTCGATCTGCTTACGTACGGCGAAGCGATCCATACCGATGTATAGCTCGGCCGACTCGTTGAGTGTCCCATTGTCGTTGAATATATCAATGCTTGGGAGGTTGTACTTCTCGCCGAGCATGTAGTCGTTCACATCATGTGCAGGAGTGACCTTGAGACACCCCGTGCCGAACTCTATGTCCACATAGTCGTCCTCGATGACCGGGATAGAGCGTCCCACGAGGGGCACGATGACTCGCTTCCCCTTGAGCCAAGTGTTTTTGGGGTCATTAGGGTTGATACACATTGCCGTGTCACCCATGATCGTCTCCGGACGCGTGGTAGCCACCACGGCATAGCGACCGTCAGGGTCGCCTTCGACCTTGTAGCGGAGATAGTAGAGCTTTCCGTGCTCTTCCTTGTACACCACTTCTTCGTCCGAGAGTGCAGTGAGAGCTTCCGGATCCCAGTTGACCATCCTTACACCACGGTAGATCATCCCTTTCTCGTACAAGTCCACAAAGACCTTGATGACACTCTCGCTACGGAGCTCATCCATGGTGAAAGCGGTACGATCCCAGTCGCACGAAGCTCCGAGGTAACGAAGTTGCTTGAGGATGATCCCACCGTGCTCTTCCGTCCAGTCCCATGCGTGCTTGAGGAACTCCTCTCGACTGAGATCGGTCTTCTTGATCCCTTGGCTCGCGAGTCTCTGCACCACCTTGGCCTCTGTCGCTATTGACGCATGATCGGTACCGGGGATCCAGCAAGCGTTCTTGCCGGTCATACGGGCACGACGTACGAGGATGTCTTGGATGGTGTTGTTGAGCATGTGTCCCATGTGGAGGACGCCGGTCACGTTGGGTGGTGGCATCACTATGGTATAGGGTTCACGATGATCAGGCTTGGAGGCGAAGAGCTTGTGGTTCATCCAATAGGTGTACCATTTGCTTTCGACCTCAGAGGGGTTGTACTTAGCACTTAATTCTGTTGCCATTATAATAATCTGTGATGTGACATTGACATTTTCGATCGTTGCGAAGGGGCAAAGCCTACTCCACAACCTTACAAAGTTACATTTTTCTGACGAAACCTCTCACAGCGTACCAATTACAGTTTTGAAAAAAGAGACAAGGAGGGACGCCCCAAAAAAAGTCGTAAGATTCGATGAAGAAGGTCGTAAGGATCGATGACGAAAGTCGTAAGATTTGATTTGTCGCCTTCTTTGAGTTTTTTCAGAGGAGGTCTCAGAGATCCTTTACCGACCTGTTTTTATAGGAAGTAAGGAGCTTACTTCTCAGTGGATTATGTCGATGTGGGGCCGGAGCATGAGCCTTTGTGTTTCCTCCGTATGTAAGTATTTGGGCGTGGTAGTGTAAGTCAAAAGAAAACTTTTGTATATTTGTCTTTACACACCATAATCCGACTGCTTCGGCTCAGGAGAGAGTTAAATCTATACAATATGCACGGGACCATTAGCCAACAAGACGAACAGTGGATAGCTCAGGAGTTTGACCAACTCCTCAATGACTATCTCAAATCGAACCATCGAAAGAGGACCGACAAGATCATCAAGGCCTTCAATCTCGCCAAGAGTGCGCACGCCGGAGCGAAGCGCAAGAGTGGTGAGCCTTATATCTTGCACCCTATTGCGGTGGCTTCGATCTGCTGCAATGAGATCGGGTTGGGGTCGACATCGATAGCGGCTGCCCTCTTGCATGATGTGGTCGAGGATACAGACTATACGGTGCAGGATATCCGAGATATGTTTGGCAACTCTATTGCGGTTATCGTGGATGGGCTGACCAAACTCTCCGGTGAGATCCTTGCAAAGACGAGCCTTGATGGTCTCGACACTTCTGCACAGCTCGAAAATATCCGCCGCCTGCTCCTTACCGCCAACCGTGACATCCGTGTGATCTTGGTCAAGATCGCTGACCGTCTCCATAATATGCGTACCCTTTCGAGCATGACGGAGGCGAAGCAGGCAAAGATCGCCGCAGAGACACGCCTCTTCTACTCGCACCTTGCCGAGCGTCTCGGTATGTATGATATCAAGCAGGAGCTGGAGGATCTTTCGCTCAAATACGATCACCCTGAGGAGTATGAGCATATCCGTCACCTGATCGAGGAGTCGGACAGTCAGAGAGTTTCGGTCTTTGACAAGTTTTATGCCGCCATCAAGTCTGATCTTGATGACATTGCGGTTGATTATAGGATACAACACCGGGTCAAGTCGGTCTATTCGATATGGAACAAGATGAAGACAAAAAATCTCCCCTTCCATGAGATTTACGACGTCTTTGCGATCCGCATCGTATTTGACCCCTCTTCGCCCGAAAACGAATACAACGACTGCTTCCGTATCTATCATGCGATCTCCAAGCACTTCAGGTCGAAGAGCGATCGCCTCAGAGACTGGCTCAGCAGTCCCAAAGAAAATGGTTACCAAGCTCTGCACTGTACCGTCATGGGACCCACCGGTCGATGGGTGGAGGTGCAGATACGTTCTCGTCGTATGCACGAGATGGCAGAGCGTGGGCTGGCCGCACATTGGCGTTACAAGGCGGACACCGATGAGATGGACAACATAGAGGAGAAGATCCTCAACAATGTGCGTGCCCTTCTCAGCAACCCCGGTCCGGATGCTTCGGAGGATTACGAGACACTGATGTACAAGTTTGCCACCGAGGAGATGTTGATCTTCAAGAAGGATGGTTCGCAGATACGTTGTCCCGGAGGTGTCACGGTGCTTGACTTTGCATACTTCATGGGAGATGAGATGGGGCATCATTGTATCGGTGCCAAGGTCAACCATGAGATGGTCAATATCGATCATGTCCTCAATAGCGGTGATCAGGTCGAGATCCTCACGACAGCCAAGACCACACCCAAGGAGGAGTGGCTCTATTACGCCAAGACCCCACAGGCGAAGCGTAAGATACGCACCTATCTCAGCCAAGAGCGTTATGCTAAGGTCAAGGCCGGTAAGGAGGCCTTTCGTAACTTTGTCGAGGCTCAGGGTTATCTCGTCAGTGACCTCATCCGTGAGGGACATTCGGTGCTTCGTTATCCCGATAGCGATGACTTTTACTTCGCCATCAACAGGGGAGAGCAGCCTCTCAATGACGAACTTATAGATGAACTCAATCGCATCATGGAGCTCTTCCGCACCAATGGGGAGCAAGAGGAGCATCAGCCCTGGGAGTCCGATGAGAGTGGAGCACCGGCTCTCGATCCTTCAAAGAAGAAGGAAACCTATACCCTCACCGCCAAGGATGGTAAGCGTAACTATATCCGTGCGACTTGTTGTAAACCGGTCTTCGGGGAAGATGTGCATGGCATCCTGAACAAGGAACGTCAGGTGATGGTGCATAAGAAGTATTGTCCTGAAGCCATGGCACTCAAGGCGACCAAAGGTGACAGTATCGTGTCCGTTGCTTGGGGACCACATATCAACTCCACTTTCGGCGTCACGCTTGACATCGAGGGCGCAAATCTTGAAGGCTTCGTCTACAATATCATCGCCACGCTTCGTAGTCTGGGGATCCCGCTCACGGGGATAGACTTCACGAGTTCGAAGGATCGTGCCATCGGTTATATCAGTGTCCGTGTGCGCAACCTCACCGAGATGGACAACCTTGTCAAGCGTCTCAGAGATGAAAACGAGCTCCTCAAGATCCTCCGTCGGGACATCACTCGTAGATAAATCTCGTCGAGTACTCAATCACGAAACATATACTAACAAACACCAATCTCAGACATAAGTAAACAACATCATGATGAAGAAAGGACAGCGGATCATCGCACCGTCGATACTTTCGGCAGACTTCCTCAACCTCGGCAGAGACATCGAAATGCTCAACAGAAGTCAGGCAGAGTGGATACACATGGACATTATGGACGGACGATTTGTGCCGAATATATCTTTCGGTCTGCCTATCGTCCAAGCGGTCTCTGCCGTGACCGACAAGGTGTGCGACGTGCATCTGATGATCGAGCAACCCGAACAATACATCAAGGCCTTTGCCAAAGCCGGGGCAGATATCCTCACTGTGCACTATGAGGCTGTGAGACACCTTCATCGTGCCATGCAGGAGATACGCGAAGCCGGTATGAAGGCCGGGGTCGTCCTCAATCCTCATACTCCTGTCTCCCTTCTTTCGGACATCTTGCCTTATCTCGATATGGTACTTTTGATGTCGGTCAATCCCGGTTTCGGCGGACAGAAGTTCATCTCACAAGTGCTCCATAAGGTGTCCGAGCTTCGTCGTATGATAGACGAAGGAGGCCACGAGGTCATCATTGAGGTGGATGGCGGTGTCAATGCAGAGACTGCGCCCCTCCTTTTCGATGCCGGTGCAGAGGTACTCGTCGCCGGTAGTTATGTCTTCGGTGCATCAGATCCCGAAGCAGCCATTGCCGGTCTGTTGAAGTAACGAAATAACGTCACGTCCATGGAGAGCGAACTTCGCCCCATAAGCTATGGAGACCGTCCCGCATATCTGTTGATGTGGGGCGGTCTTTTTGGTTTTGCGCTCCATTGGGCAGGGTGGCTCGTCGGTGGAGGGGTTGTCTGGGGGATAGGTTTGCTGCTGCATTGGCTCTTGTGGTCGAGGACTTCTGCCCTATGCGCACCGCTGTGGATAGGTGCGTGGGCACTGATCTTCGGCTTGTACTGCGAAGTGCGTACACCCGTGGTCGAGCAGAGTGATGTAGCCGTCACCCTTTATGACACCGACATTCGTATAGACTATCCCTTGCCGGTGCGGGAGGGAAATGCTCAGCGAGTGAAGGCGGAGGTGGCATTTGGGGATGACGGTGAACGCCTCACCACGCTCCTTCATATCCCTCGCTCCGAAGCTTTGTCTGACAGTTTGCTCTATGGCGCGACACTCAAGGGGACTCTCGATGTGGTGCCTCTGCATCTCATGCCCTCGGAGGGGTATGCCACCTACCTACGTACCCGAGGGATCGAAGCCGTGGGCTATCTTCAATCCGTTTCGAGTACTGTGCAGAGCGCTCGCTCCTCATTCAACGCTCACTTGATGAAGTGGAGAGAAAGCCTCATCCGGCATTTTGATCTATCTGTCGAGAGATATATCGACGAAAAGGGCAGGGCACTTCTCTATGCGCTTCTCTTGGGCGAACGCTCTCGACTCGATAGATCCGACAAGGAGGTGTTTGCCGAAGCCGGTCTGTCGCATCTCTTGGCTTTGAGTGGGTTTCACCTCGGGATCATCTATCTTGTCGTGGCTCGGGTCTTGTCCTGGTTGCTTCCTCTGTACCGCTATCGAAAACTGAGATACATCCTTCTGCTCTTATCGCTTGTGGCTTATACCCTCTTTACGGGTGCTGCGCCCTCTACACTCAGAGCCTTGCTGATGTCCGGGCTTTATCTCGGCGCAAGACTGCTTGACCGGCGTCCCGACGGTGTGCAGATCTTGTCTCTCACTCTCGTCATCCTATGGCTCATCAATCCTCATAGCATCATGAGCCCCGGGCTCATCATGAGTGCTTCGGCCGTATGGGGCATCCTTGTCTTCTTTCCACTCCTTCAGAGCTTGCTACACACTCGACATCCCGTGCCCAAGTATCTGTACGAAGCCTTTTGTCTGACGGTCTCCGCTCAAGTCGGAGTCCTGCCGTGGATCCTTTTCTTCTGGGGTGCTGGTAGTCTCATGCCCTTTTGGAGCAGTGTACCGATGACGATGTTGACGGCTGTCTTGATCCCCTTGGGGCTTATTGCTCTTGTCGCTTCACTTGTCATCCCCTCGGCATGGATGGCGCCGATGCTCTATCTCTTGGACATTCTTATCCGCCTCCTGCTCGATGGTGGAAATTTCTTTGCCGAGGTCGACTTGCCGGAGATTGCTCTCACCTTCGGTCTTCCCTCTGTCGGGTTGTACTATATTCTCTGTCATTACGTGTTATATCAGCCGGCAGTGAGGGTGCTTATCGCAAGACAACGAAAAGATTATACACTTTTCTGATCAGATTTTTGCCTTTTTTCTGAACAAAAAAGGGTTACCTTTGTCTTATAGAAAGAACACTCATCATAAAACTTAATACAATGGCTAAATCAACCGACTTTTTTCATGTAAAACCACAAAACTGGAACTGTGCCCAATCGATACAAAAGGGCTTCCAGCATGTCACAAAAATGTCTGACGAGGAGATCGAACTCACCTATCGTCCCATGGGCGGAGGGCGTGCCGAAGGGGGGCTGTGTGGTGCTCTTTACTCTGCTGAGAATATCCTTAAGGAGAGAGGTCTTCCGTCGATCAAAGACGAATTTACCCGTCGTGCAGGTGGTGCTACTTGTCGTGAGCTCAAGGGGGAAAATAAGTTCCCCTGCACTTCTGCTGTAGACCTGGCCGAGGAACTCCTCACTGAGCGTCTCAAAGAAGCCGGCATGGACAAGTAACACATGTCTGTCCCATCCCAAACCCAAAAGAGGGCGTGTCAAAATTTGAGTCTTGACCACCCTCTTTTGTCGTATTCTCTTATCTTGAAATGACATTTTGTTGTCTTTGGTGAACCATTTCCTATCCTTTAGTGTTAAGATGGCGGAGGTGTATAGGAAATGGGTTAAATGTACACTGAGAAAAAGAGTTAACACAAAGAAAAGGATATAGTTATGGTTAAGATTGACAATCTCGATAGGAAAATACTGAATGTGATCATTTCCAATGCTCGGACGCCTTTCAAGGAGATCGCTGACAGCTGTGGTGTCTCCAGAGCTGCGGTGCACCAGAGAGTACAGCGTCTGATCGAAGCCAAAGTCATCACAGGGTCGGGTTATCATGTAGACTACAAGCTTTTGGGCTACACGACATATACTTATGTCGGGGTGAAGCTCGAGAAGGGCTCTCTCTTCAGAGAGGTGAGCGAAGCTCTCAAGCAGATCAATGAGATCGTGGAGTGTCACTTCACCACCGGTGCGTATGCAATGCTGATCAAAGTCGTCTCGAGAGACAATGCACACCTGATGGAGGTCCTCAGCGAGCACATCCAAAACATCCCCGGTGTCCTCTCGACAGAGACGATGATCTCTCTCGAAGAGAACTTCTCTCGCCCCTATGTCCTTACCGATATAGTGGATGGGAAGTGACCCCTCATCCCTGACTTGATGAAGGGTATTTGAAACAACGAGGTGCATCGGACCCCGAGAGGGGATTGCGGTGCACCTCGTTTTATCTCATAAAAGCTGTTAAGTCCCTCGTGTGTAGGACAGAGATGTGTTGAGAATTTGGTTTTTTATTCATATATTGCGAGGCGGATGATGCAAGGTTGTTGTACTCCGTGGATTATAGGTATAGAAAAGGGAATGTAATCGAAATCCAAGTATTCACACTCTAAAAAGGAAGAGGAGGATAATAAAGATATGAAAGCTCTAAAGTGGATTATTATTGTGATGATGTCACTCGTTTCGGTCAATGTGTTTGCACAGAACGACTTTGACGATGCTTACCTCACACCCTCTCAAGCTCGAAAGATGAGGGAAAAGAAGGAGGCCGAACGTCTCGAAGCGCTCAAAAAGCGTCAACAGATCCTTGCCGAAAGGGAAGCTGAAGAGGCTAAGTATCAAAACGAAGTCACTGACTGGTACAACAGACGTGGTATGAAGGTTACTGTCGAGGAGATGGAGGATAATCTCGACCGTCTCGATGGGGCTTCCGGTACGAAACGCCCTAAGGGTGGAGAGTACAGCAAACGTCTCCGTCGCTTCCATAAGGACGATAAACTCGTCTTGACGGGAGTGGACAAGGTCTACATCGTCGATGATATGGAATATGACGCTTGGTCGGACCGCTATTACGGCTATGACGACCATGCCAATGTCAATATATATGTCGATGCCAGTGCGAGACCAAGGTATTATGGCTCGTGGGGTTATCGCTCGCCTTATTACTACGACAGGTATTACTACCGTAATCTCTACCCTTGGTACGACTCATGGTATGATCCTTGGTACTACGGTTGGGATGGCTTCGGATGGGGCTGGAGTTACTATGGTTACTACAACCCATGGAGGCATCGCTACTATGGCGGATACGGCAGTAGCTACTACAATGGTTACTACGATGGCTACTATGACAGATACTATGGCGGGTATTACGGAGGTTACTCCCACTCTTACTCTGTTCCTCGTCGCAATTACTCGTCTTATGGGCGTTCGGCAGGATCTGCGAGTTACAATAGTTACAGCCGCACATACGGAGAGTCTTTAGGTACAGGTAATGTCCGTAGTTATGGCAGTGGTGGCGATGTTCGTAGTTATGACAGCTACAACAATCGCAGCAGCCGTAGCTATGATAGTGGTAACTCCAGATCGTATGACGACAGTCGCCGAGGTCGTATTTCTTCCCCAAGTCGTTCGGAATGGGGGCGTTCGTACGATACGAATACCCGTAGCTCATCTGACTACAGACGTAGTGATGACAGAGGGTCAAGCTATCGTTCGGGATCGTCAGGATCATCCGGAAACTCGAGCTCGTCCGGTAGTAGTGGATCGTCCGGCCGTAGCGGAGGCTCTTCACGAAGAGGCCGATGATAAAAGTAATGTGATCATAAATCTCTCAACAATATTATTAAGGCAATCCTTATGAAATCTCTATACAGAATATCATTCATGCTTCTGGGAGCATTGGGGCTGGGTATGGCTATACCTGCCGGCGCAGATGCTCAGGGGCCTATCGAAGCATACAGGTTTGGACTCAAGGGACTTCATGGTACCGCAAGAGCTCAGGCACTTGGGGGCGCAGTGGGCGCCTTGGGTGCAGATCCCACAGCGGTTTATGTGAATCCTGCGGGCTTGGGGCTTTACTCACGCTCCACGATCTCCATCTCCGCTGACCCGGGGTGGGGTAAGAGCATGGTAAACTGGCAAAAAAGTCATCAGAATGAGGTGTCATACAGCCCCGGGGGCTTCAACAATGTGTCATACATGACACCCTTCTACGACTCGTCCTCGGGTACGAAGTTCTCCATGGGGGTGTCCTACAACAGAGACTATGACTTCGATCGTACTTATCGTATGACTACAGGTGTCCTCGGTGCCGGACTTGCGGACTTGATGATGCTCATCGGTATGGACGAGGGGATAAGTTTTAACAAGTATATCGATGGGTCAACACCGGGGTATAACCCCTTTAAGAACATGGTCCATCCTCTTGTTGCCATGGGGGCGAATGCGGATCTCATCCGGCCGTTTTCGGACAATGATAAATTGTTCAGGCACGCTTTTCTTGATACTTATAATGAGACAACCAAGAAATGGGACTTGTTGCCACCGGATATGACGATGCTTGATGTCGTCGAGAATGGTGCTCGAAATTCGGTGGACATCAATATGTCCATGGGCTTCGGTGACATCTTCTATGTCGGTGCAGCTCTAAGGCTCGGTACTGTGTCACACGTACGTTCGACCAAGTACAGAGAAGACTTCAAGTTCATCAACAGAAAATCGAATGCTGAGGTCAACAATCATATGATCCTCGGTAACGAACTCACCACTTCGGGCAACTCGATCGGCTTGAATCTGGGTGCCATGGTGATGCTTGGGGACTATGTTCGTTTGGGGCTTTCTTATATGACACCCGAACGCATCAGTATGGAGGAAACTTACTCTGCAAGGATGGTCACTTATAACGAGTTTATTGAGCCCAAGAATAAGAGGGAACTTACTTTCCAGACCGCGCTGTATGACAACAGTTATATCCTCAGGACACCCGGTCAGCTCACAGCGAGTGCATTGGTATTCCTCGGACAGTATGGTTTCGTATCGTATGACTTCCAGTATAGAGATCTTGCCACGGCCAAGCTTTATGCCGGTGATCGTACCCTCAATCCACTCACTGAGGTGATCAAGGAAGACTATGGCAAAGAGATGACGCATAAGTTCGGTATCGAAGTGCGTCCGATACAGAGACTTGCCCTTAGAGGAGGGATGTCCTTCACCGGTAATCCTATGAAGGGAGAGGAGTTCGATGTCGAGCCTGCAAATGGTCTCTCGAGAGATGCAGTCGCTGTCGGTATGATGCCTGACTTCACTCTGCCGAGATCTTATCAGGCGTTCTCTCTTGGTGTCGGTTATCGTATCTCCAAGGTCGTTTCTATCGATCTTGCTTATGCACGCTCAACACGTACGGAGCAGGTCTACCCATTCAGTGGTTATCGCAACAAGCAGAACCACCTCGGTCTCCCAAATATCGAGATTAAGGGTGCTCGCATGGAAGATGTTCGCAATAATCTCGTTGCAACACTGACCTTGGCATTCTGATTCGTACATCTGAATAAGTAATACGGAAAGTCTCCCCGATGGCGGATATAACCGCCATCGGGGAGACTGTTTTTTTTGATACTCAGAGTCTAAATGTTCCTTTCGACCAAACTTCGTTATTCGCTTTTAGAACTCAGAGGATGAACGATTCCTCTGTGGTTCTCTTTATGGTAAATGTCAAGTTGTAGCAGTCTTGGTGGGAGGTGAATGTCCTTATGTATATTGATCGTATTGCACATCTTTGTTGTATGTGTGTGCTTTTTGATCTACCTTGAGGTGCTTTTATGTAATTTTTGAGGTTTTGTTTTTCGATTTAACACTGATTTGTATTTTCTGTCAGGCTAAAGTTATACCTTTGTGCCCAATGACAAAAGAACATAAAAAGAGAGATCGAGAGATACTTAATTCTCTTACCGGTTATCAACACTTAATTCTATTGAATTATATATATTGTATTACCGGTTAGACATTAGTAGGTGAAGGGTTGAGCTCATACTTGCGAGCCCCCTTTAAGGGAAGATAGATTAGGTTTTTTATCCCTGCCAATTTCGGAGACTTCTTTTTTTGTAAAACTTCACTTTGACTCGATTTGGGTTTCCGCCCAAATGGCGAGTGTCTCGTATATTTATGTGTGCGAGTGGGGGCTTTTAATCAGAAAAATAAAACAGAAACTAAAATAACAGTATTAATTAACCGTAGTAAGAAATGAACAAGAAAAATCTACTTTTCAATGGATTGCTTTTGGTATTGTTCTCGTTTCTTTATTCCTGTTCAGGGATCGAAGCAAACGTAGATATTACCCTGCCAAAGGGACCAAAAGGTGATTCAGGCCTTTCGGCTTATGAAGTTTGGAAGGAAAGCGTAAACAACGGAGTCGTTAATTGGCCTAAGAATGAGGTCGATGTCAATGACTTCTTTAGGTATCTCAAAGGTAAAGATGGCAAGGATGGTAAGGACGGCAAGTCAGCTTACGAACAATGGAAAGAGTCTATCTCTACCGGAAATGTCGAA
The DNA here is from genome assembly GCF_900638305.1 of Porphyromonas cangingivalis. Taxonomy (NCBI): domain Bacteria; kingdom Pseudomonadati; phylum Bacteroidota; class Bacteroidia; order Bacteroidales; family Porphyromonadaceae; genus Porphyromonas; species Porphyromonas cangingivalis. The sequence goes on along the minus strand of NZ_LR134506.1, from coordinate 1,322,096 downwards.
GATCCTCACAACCCCGGTCAAAAGTGGGATTCAAACAAGAATACTGTAAAAGACTTCTGGATGTTCCTTGCCGGTAAGGACGGTAAGAATGGTCTTGATGGTAAGGATGGTAAAAATGGTCTCAGTGCGTACGAACTATGGGCTAAGGATCTTGCCGATAAGTGCGGCACCGCAGACCAACTCATGGATCCACACAATCCTTCACAGCCATGGCCTTGCGACAAGAACAGCATGCAGGACTTCTGGCAATACCTAAGAGGTGTGGACGGTCAGAGTGCATACGCTCTTTGGAAGCAAAAAGTTAATGATGGTACTATCGATTGGCCAAAGAATGAGGTGTCAGAGTCAGACTTCTTCAGATACCTCAAGGGTAAGGATGGTAAAGACGGTAAGGATGGTGCCGACGGTAGAGATGGTGAAAGAGGTTACAACGCTTATGAAGTGTGGTATCAGTTCATTTCTTCCGGCAATGTGCCTAATCCTCATAAGCCAGGCGAAAAGTGGGATCCAAACAAGAATACCATGCAAGACTTCTGGGTGTTCCTCACCGGAGCGAAGGGAGAAAATGGTAAGAATGCATACGAGCTTTGGAAAGAAGAACTCGAATCTCGTTGTGGTACTACAGACCCAATGATGAATCCTCACAATCCTACGATGAAGTGGGACTGCCAAGAAAATAGCATGGAGGACTACCTCAGATATATCCGTGGTGTCGATGGTGCAAGTGCATATCAGGTGTGGAAAGATGCCGTAGAAAAGGGTACCATCACTTGGGCCGGTAGTAAAGATACTGATGGCTTCTTCCTATACCTCAAGGGTGAAAAGGGCGAAAATGGTGAACCTGGTAAGAATGGTGCAACAGCTTATGAAGTCTGGAAGGAATTCATCAAGAATGGCGATGTCCCTAATCCTCATAATCCAACCGAATTCTGGGATAAGAATCACAATAGTGAGGTCGCATTCTGGCAATTCCTTGCCGGACCTAAGGGTGAGAAGGGTGACAACGGTACAAATGGTACTAACGGTACAAATGGTACAAATGGAACTAACGGTGTCAATGGTAAGAGCGCTTATGAACTTTGGAAAGAACAGGTTCAAACCAACTGTGGAAATGTTGTTACGCAAGTAATGAATCCTCACGATCCAACTAAGGTTTGGCCATGTGATAGGGTTACTCAAAATGACTTCTGGGATTACCTAAGAGGACCTAAGGGTAGTGATGGTAAGGATGGTAAGGATGGTGAACCGGGTCAGGCTGTTGAAATTGGCAGACCTAATGTGCTTCCTATATTCTTCAATGGTAAGTTGAGAGAGTATGTAGATCCTACTGACGGTTCTGTCAGATTCCAAGTCTTTGACAAGGATGGAAATAAGGTTGGGCCTGGTGTTAAGGTAAAAGGTATTCCTGGGCTTGCAAATCAAAATAAGGAGTTTGAAACTGATGCTGAAGGTAAGATTAAGGTCCTTAGAGAAGACCTACCTGTCAGATTTGCTCCAGGGCAAAGGGCTGGTAAGGCATTTGTAGACCTTCAAAAGAATGGGGTTTTTGAAGAAACAGCTCCTAATATATTGACTCCTAATCGTATATTTACACGAATCAAGATGGAGTTTGCATATCTTCGTCAGTTGTATAACTCAAGTTGGTCTCGTGCTTTTCCTAATAATTTCACTGTGATTCATTATAAGTATGAGCGACAAGTTGATGATCGATGGGAAGAGTATCCTGTTGGGCTTCCTACCCCGGATACAGAGACTGTAAAGATACTTAATCATGCACAGCCTATAGCAGAAAACAATGTGGTTGCAGATCCAGAGTGGGGTAAATCAACATTGGGTATTCTTCCTTATGATAAGAAGGATGGTAAGACTCACATTTTCTATCGTCCGGTAGTTTTGACAGCTAGTGAGATTAAGGCTATGAATCAAAATTTGGATATTTATGCAGAGCATAGTTCAGGATGGCTCAGAGATCAGTGGAATATGAATAAAAAGTATAGCTGGAATAATGTGCCTAGGTACATGAGTATCCGAGGTGTCACGAACTTTTATGGGGAGACTCCGATTATGGATGCAGTAGTTCATGTTCCTGAAATTTACGCTGCGCCTTCACTTTCTAAAATTGATCTCAAGATGCAGATTAAGACTGGTACGACTTCTCTTTGGGGGTACCTAAAGACTACAGATCAAGAATTACCAGAGTTTTATCTTAAGTATAATGAGCCGGTAGGTAATCTTTGGGCTGCTACTAAGATGGCAGGGTCGCAACTTCCACAGCATACTCTCATCGGTATAGGTATGACAAAGAACTGGAATGGTGGTGGAGGTAGTAGCTATGTGGCTATCAAACCAAAGGTATACCCAACAGGATCCAAATTCCTTTTGAATGATACATATCCAGGCAACTTTATTGGGGCATACTCGTACTTGACCGACTCTCAAGGAGGTGTAACTCTAGGCAATAAGGATGAACGAGTATTGCAAGCAGACTGGGTCCCATATCGAGATAGTGCATTCTATAAGTTGGTTACCGACAGCAATGACCTATCTAATCCTGGTACAATCAAGGTCATTGATCTTTTTGACAAGACGGTTGAGATCCCGGTTACTAAAGAGGATGCTCCCACAAATTGGGTTATTGTAAAATAATTAGATTGAAGCATGAAATTATCAAGAATAACATATACTCTACTTTGTGCGGCACTGGGGACTTCCTCAGTGCTCGCACAGAGCACAGAGCCTCGCAACGAGGAGCAGCCCAAGAGCCGTAAGGCCTGGGAAATCGGTATCGGTGGTACTTGGGTAAGTTGGGATCGTATCTCTGTTACGGGCTTTCAGAACCGTCCTGAGGATTACTTCTACAACCTCAAGGTCAATCACCTTCTCACCGGTGGTAATCTCTACATCGCAAGAGAATTGAACTCTTGGTTTTATCTCGATCTTCAAGGCTCTATGAGTTTTGTCGAGAATCACCACAGACAGGCCGGAGATGCTAAGTATCAGTATCTCTTGACTGCAGGTCCCGGTCTTCAGTTCCGTCTCTCACCACTGTTCAAGTCCAAGTATCTTGAACCTTATCTCAGACTTGGTGTCAACTACTTGTACAAGAACTATGACGTCATGAGCGCAGGAGTCTTCAAGGACGATCCTACGGGTCAGGCAAAGTGGGAGTCTTTCAACACTTGGCACAAGGATAAGATCAATGACAGCAACTCATACTTCCCTCTATCTCTCGGCTTTGGTGCCAATGGATGGTTCAATAACCACTTCGGTCTTGGCATCCAGGCTCAGTATCAGCTCCCTCTTCAAAAGGGTCTTCCACGCTTCGCTCAGATGTCTGCACGACTCCTATGGCGTATCGGTGGTGAAGACAAGAAGGGTGCTCCGAGAGTACAGTACGTAGAGAGAGAGGTCGAAAGGATCGTTGAGGTCGAAAAGATCGTCGAGAAGCTCGTCCCTGTGGCTGCAGAGTCAAGGATCTATGAGATGTTTGAGAACGTCAACTTTGAGTTCGACAAGCACGATCTCACTCCAAGATCCCTCGAAATCCTCAAGGAGGCTGCAAGCATCTTGAAAGATCTTTCAGGTAGCCACTTCCTCATCACCGGTTATACCGATGCGAGAGGTAGTGATGAGTACAACCTCGATCTTTCCAGAAGACGTGCTGAGGTCGTTGTCAAGGAACTTGTCAAGCAAGGTGTCCCTGCACACATGTTGAAGTGGAGAGGTGTGGGTAAGAAGGTTGTCTCTGTATCTGAAGCAGAAGCCGACAACGTCCGTCTCGGAGACCGTAAGACCACTATCGAAAAGATCTCTAACATGGAGTACTGGAACAAACTTCCATAATCTCTATACAATACCTACTCATAAAAGAGGGTGTGTCGAAATTCAGTTTTCGACACACCCTTTTTTTCGTTGCCGAAAGGAGGAGTCAGGGTGAAATGTGTACGACTCTTGACAGACCTTTAACGATCCTCGAAATCAAGTCTAACGACTTTCGTCATCGAGTTTAACGACTTTAGAAATCAAGTCTAACGACTTTTTTGTGTTGTTCTTTCCGTCCTGATGCGTTGCTTGTATTGTTCTCGTCTGATAGGAGTGGATGGGATATTCTGCCCCAGTGTCGATCTTTGTCGTCGAGGGTTTCGTGCCGGCTTTTTTCCGGATTTGCTTCCGCATTTCATCCTCCCATAGAGATTAGCAAGGAGTGAATATGAGTTCGGATACTTATGAAAATACTTTGATTTACACTAGTTCGATTTAAGCGCAAGTGGTAAATTTAAGTTTTCTGACGACTTCAATATTCAGTTCAGGCTTCTTACGGAGAAAGTTGTACGTAAATAGTCCCGAGATAAGGTTGGTAAGAAAGTTGTTGACGCTACGATGTTGAGTATGCTCTATCTGACAGCCTTTTTTGAGCATATCGTTGATCGTTCGCTTTTCAATTATAAGATGAAAAATATTAGGTGGTTAATGCGTTTAGTGGGATGTTTTTTCTTATGTCAAACTGACATGATTAAAAAAGAGAAGAATAAAGCTTCCTTGATTTTAGTTGATTGGGGGAATGGACATAGCGCGATCAAGTGCGTCTATGATTTTTGCCTCTTCGTTGTTACCATCCGTCGAAAGACGCAGTAGGGATAATCCCAGTTTCTGTAGAATGTGATCTTTCTTTTGATCTCTCCTTTGTTGTACCTCTTTCTTGTGGAACGAAACACCATCTACTTCTATCGCAAGTATTGGTGTTTTATCTATTTTACTGTATAAGAGGAAGTCCAATCTTGAATTGTTTTGTATGAAGAGCCGCTCTTCTTCGGAGAATAGGTTGTATTCTCTAATAAGGTCTCTTAACTTGTACTCTCTTGCCATGTCTATGGCTGCAAATCTATGGTTTTCAACTAGTATTTTTTCTTTCAAGAGACGATGTATGATGATTTCTGCAGGAGAGCCACCTAGTGTATTATTCGAAGTGTGAAGTAGAGAATAAGCATTGTTGTACTCTTTATAGAGGATGTCAAAGACCGAGCAGAGCTTTCCCCTGATAATAATCTCTTTAGGGTCTGATATATAGCATATATAGCGTATCAAATCGCCTATATTAGTACCGTGAGGAAGATCCATCAGTTCTGGTTTTACTACCACAAATTCTTTTATGGCTCTTGAAACTGCTACATTGATGAGGTTTGGGTTATCTATAAAGTCTACTATTTCCGACCTCACGGTATTCAAGATAATGATTTCTTTCTCTCTTCCTTGAAATTTGTGTATGGTATCAGCTTCAATATTCTCAGGGAGTTGTTTCTGTAGCATATTGGCGTGACTGCGATATGGTGCTATCACTCCTATTTTTTCATACGAGTGAGGAGAGAAGCTTTTGATGTATTCTGCTGTTTCCTCGATTTGTCTCTTGTTAAAGTTCCCTTTGCCTCCTTTTGTCGTTGTATTTATTATCTTGAAAGGGTATTTGTTCTCGCTGTGGGTCATTGTGATTAGAGCATTGTTATAGTACTTCTTGTTGCAAAAGGCTATAATCTTAGGGTGACATCTGTAGTGCTCTTTCAGAAGAACGGATTTGAGATGCTCTCCATAGAGGAGCTTCAGGGACTCGAGTATGTTTTGCTTGACATAGTCATAAGCGGGTGGGGTATGATAGATTTCATTCAACTCATCCGCTATCTCTTGGCTTTGTTGATCTACAATGTGGGTTAATTGCATACTGTCGCCCACGACAACCACATTGCGACAGCATGAGAAGCATACCGCAGCTTTGATGATGTCCACCTGAGATGCTTCATCAATGATCACGTAGTCAAGTAAATGGTTGCTAGGAATACTGCTACTGAGCGACAGTGTAGTGCTCAGGAGTAGAGGGTAACGCTCAATAAACTCATCGAATCGTTTGAGATAATTATCTGTTTTAAAGTCCGTAATCGTCGATAGTTCGCAGTACTTGTTATACAGCTCGGTGTTAAAGATCTTTTTTGATAGATCAACGAACTGTGCTAAGTTGCTGTTTTCATCATTTTGCTTTAACCACTTTTCCTTTTTGTGTATTTTGGTTTGGATCTTTGCTATGTAAAGCTCATAAAACTTGTGATTGACGTAATTCTCAAAGTCTTCACCTTGCTCCAGTAGGTGAGGTAAATATAGGATACCATAACTGAAGAGGGCTTTCATGTGATCAAATACAGAAAGTCGCTTTCTGATTGAGACTTTGTGACGAAGATCTTTTAGTTTAAGTATTTTGCTATAACTGATTTTTCGATGAAACTTAGCATCTATTTGTGTCTTCATTTCCGGATGGAGGGGTTGTTCCGCTTTTAGGTGTTCGAACTCAGTCTGCATGTCTGAAAGTAACTCCTTGAGTTTAGCTATCTCGTTGCGATACTGAAATCCCTTTGTCAGGAGTTGATTCAGTTTTGTTGCTTTATCCTTGGCTTGACTTAGCCTTTTTGTGGATAGGACGAGCTCTTTACTAAAGCACTGGCGATTTATCTCCTTGAAGAACTCGTCTTTGTTTTCTTTATTGCCGAGTGACGCGATGATCTGACCATAGCCATTCTTTTGAAGCTTTTCTCGGACATTGAAGACCGCCGAGTTATTATTCGAGACAACGGCCACACTCTTATTCTGAGTAATTAGATTAGCTATGAGGTTTAATATCGTTTGAGTTTTGCCTGTGCCCGGAGGTCCTTCGATGACACTAATGCTGTTGGTTAGTGCTGTCTCGACCGCAAGCTTTTGACTTTCATTACATCCGAAAGGGTATATGAGCGGAGATTTAGGCTTTTCAGGGTTTCTAGTAACCCCATCTATATAGTCAGAAAATGCAGATCTAGACTCTTGTAGGTCTATATTGTTAAGGGATTTTAGAAGGAGGTCGTTGCATACTTGCTCCACAGTTTTGTCTTCAGTTGTTCCCGTTTCTATATCAAAAGATACGCCTCCAATCTTTGTCAATATAGATGTGAAGTACCTCATGATAGAGAAGGTTTCTGATGAGACTTTCTTAATATCACATATCTCTATGTTTTTGCTGTTAAGTATGGGATGGGTACTGTCTTTGTGGTTCCTGAATATCAGGTACATTCCATAGTTGTCAACTGAGTTGTATTGGGGATTGAGCTTCCCTCTTTCATAGATACGGACATTTTCTCTTGTTGATAAGAGCGGATAATATCTGACTCTTTCACTGTTGTAGTTATATGTCTTGTGGTTGGAGAATGTTATTCTATATCTGCCCTTAATGCAGGAGACTCTTGTGATCCCTTTTGTGTACTTAAATTCGAAAGTTTCTTTGTCTCGCAAGAAGACTATGAATGGTTGGCTCATATGGATGTTTCTGGCATTTGGGGAATTAAAATGTGTGTTGCGCTAAAATAGTGAATTTTGATGAGTTTACTATGTGCGTAATTTTTTTTCGGCGGTGTTATTGTGTTTCTCTCAAGTTTTTGTTTTGCTTTGGGTGATTGTAAATTGCAAAAAAATATCTCCTTCCTGTGTGTGATGTTGTTAGGGATATTGCGTATCTTTAGGATTCAGTTACTATTCATCCTTATTACACCCATTTTTGACGCCCTGATCATGGCGAAAAGTAAGAAAAAGTCTTCGACCACAGTTCCGGAAGATGGTATTGTCACAGCCGGTTGTTACCATATCCCCGTGCTCCTCAAAGAGAGTGTGGATGCCCTTGATATACGTCCTGATGGGGTGTATATCGATGCCACGCATGGTGGTGGCGGTCATAGTCGGGAGATACTTGGCAGACTTGGTCCGGAGGGGCGACTCTTCGGGGTGGATAGGGACTTGGATGCTTTGGCAAACTGTGTGATCGATGATCCGAGATTCACCTTCGTGCGCTCGAACTTCAGACACATCGCTCACTTCATGGACTTCTATGGTGTGGAGCATGTGGATGGCATCCTTGCCGATCTCGGGGTCTCGTCTCATCACTTGGATGATGAGGAGAGGGGTTTTTCGTTCAGGTTCGATGCCCCGATAGATATGCGCATGAACCAAGCCGGGGGCCGCACGGCGGCGATGCTCATCCGGGAGACTGAGGTGGGTGATCTGGCAGACATCTTCAAGACCTATGGGGAGGTCAAAGGCTCGTACAAGATCGCCACTCTCCTTAAGGAGGCTGACAAGGCCGGGAGGCTCTCCACGATATCCGACTTGCTCGAGGCCCTTCGTCCGGTATGCCCGCCCCATGATAAGAAGAACCTCGCGAGGATCTTCCAGGCTCTCCGTATCGCGGTGAATGAGGAGATCGATGCCCTCCGACAGCTGTTGGAGGTGTCGGTGGAGCTCCTTCGTCCCGGTGGTCGTCTGTCGGTGATCACGTATCATTCGCTTGAGGATCGCCCGGTGAAAAATTTCATCCGTACGGGCAATATCGATGGTACTCGACACACGGATGTTTTCGGTGCAGTGATTTCGCCGATAGAGCCTTTGGGGAGCAAGCCGATCTTGCCTTCGGCCGAAGAGATCACACAGAACCCTCGCTCAAGGAGTGCCAAGCTTCGTGTGGGGATAAGGAAGGAAAAGAAGTAGTAAGATCAAAGACAATAAGTCACATGGCAACAGAGAATAAGGGGACAGATAGGGTCAAAAAGTTTTGGCGATATGCGGGGGGGAGTTCCTCAGCGATAGCTTCCGGGCGGATACACTGAAGTGGATCATTGCTGCGACGCTACTTGCGCTCTTCCTTGTGTACAACAACTACACTGCCATACGTCAGCTCCGTGCGATCAACAACCTCAAGCGTGAGATCACAGACCTGAGGATGGAGGAGGTCTCTATCTCTTCGACCCTCATGGGGGCTACCCGTATCTCCGCCATAGAGGAGCGAGTGAGGGAGGAAAATCTCGAAATCTCGATCCCCAAGACCCCTCCCATAATCATAGAGAAGTAATCAGTATACATAGTAAATAGCTGTCAGGAGTCGTATGGAGAAGCATAAGGATCAAGAGCGTCGGTTGAAGATGTTGACCGAGAGGAGTAAGCATGCCTCTATCAGATATATGCTGGTAGGGGTGGTGATTGTATTGTCTGCCGTAGTGGTATTTTTGGCAACCTTTACGGTAGCCGTGACCAATGCAGGATATTGGAGGGAGCTGGATACACAGTCTCGTCTCTCGGATGCTTATGCGCCTGCTTCGAGGGGAAATATCTACTCGGACAACGGTACTGCTCTTGCCATCAGTGTGCCCAAGTATACCGTACGTATGGACTTTGGTGCTCAGGGGATCGTGGACTCTACGTTTTACAACAATGTCGATGCCCTCTCCAAGGCTCTCGCCGACTACTTCGGAAACAAAAGCAAAGCGACATATAAGAACGAACTCTTGACTGCTTTCAAAGCCAAGAAGAGGGCGCATCGTCTGTTGCCCTTTGAGATCAGTCATACCCAGCTCAAAGCACTCAAGGAGATGCCTTTCCTCTCTATCCCCAATCGAAACAAGTCCGGTATGGTGGTAGAGATGACGGTGCGTAGGGAGAAGCCTTTCAACACGATGGCTTCTCGTACCATAGGCAACCTCGAGAAGGATGTGGACAGCCTCCAGCGCACGCATGGCAGCAGTGGGTTGGAGATGGCTTTCGACTCTGTGCTCTGTGGGACTCCGGGCATAGATATGAGACGCTACATCGGTGGTACGACGATACGTATATCCAAGGTCAAACCCATCGATGGCGTCGATGTACACACGACCCTCAATGTCGGGATACAGGACATCACCGAACGTAGTCTCAGGGCGATGCTTACAGAGGTCAATGCCGACTGGGGGTGTGCCATCGTGATGGAGGTGGAGACGGGTCAGATCAAGGCTCTGTCCAATCTCGATCGTATCAGTGAAGGGGTCTATGCCGAGAAGACGAACCACGCACTCGCAGACTTGCTTGAGCCGGGGTCGACCATAAAGGTGCCTTCGATCATGGCAGCTCTTGAGGAGGGCAGCTGTGAGCCCGGAGACAGCATAGATACAGGCAACGGTCTCTTCCCTTACGGTGGTCGTACAGTCGTGGACCACAATGCCAAGAAGGGTGGGTATGGTCGTATCTCTGTGGCTCAGTCGATACATTATTCGTCAAACGTGGGGGTTGTGAAGACCGTCCTCAAGGCATTCGAGAAGGATCGTCAGAAGTTTGTCCGACATCTGGATGACATGTCTTTCCTCGAGCCTATCCGGCTTGAGATACCGGGTACTGCCGCTCCTCGCATCAAGAGGGACATCAAGCAGTGGGACAGGACTTCGTTGGCCTGGATGTCGTTCGGGTATGAGACGATGATCCCACCGATATATATGTGCAGGTTCTACAACGCCATAGCGAATGATGGTAAGATGATGGAACCCTATATCGTCACTGCGATAAAGGATAAGGATGAGGTCATCGAGAAGTTCAAGCCCAAGGTGGTGAACAAGAAGATCGCATCCTCCAAGACCTTGAAACAGATGCGTGAGATGCTTCGTGGGGTGGTGACTTCCGGTACAGGGAAGGATGCCGACTCTCGGTACGTCTCCATCGCAGGGAAGACCGGGACAGCTCAGCGAAGTGGGGAGGGAGGCTATGGTAATAGTGGACACAATGTGTCGTTCTGTGGCTTCTTCCCTTACGAAAACCCAAAGTACACTTGCATGGTCACGGTGAGCCGTCCCCGTAATGGTTATCCATCGGGAGGGCGTATAGCCGGTGGGGTCGTTCGGAACATTGCCGAACAGATCTTTGCCACCACGATGAGCATGGATGTGGACGAGCTTGTGCCGGACTCTACGGCACACTTCGATGTCGTCATACATGCCGGTGCTCGTTCGGCCGTGAAGCACGCTTCGGACATCTCGGGGATCTCTTCGTACGATATCAATGGCAGTAAGAAGTGGCTCTCGGTACAGAGACATTCGGGTGATGAGAAGAGACGTCCCAATGAGTATCAGGCCTTCGATCTTGAGCATGGCATCGTCCCCGACCTTGTCGGTGTATCGACGACAGATGCGGTCTTCATCGCAGAGAAGGCCGGACTCCGAGTGTCCCTCTCCGGTCATGGAGGGGTCGTCCATCAGCAGTCGCTCCGTGCGGGACAGACATTCAATGGCAATCCTACGATAACACTTAAACTACATTAAACCACAATACATCACAATCATTATATGAGACTCAGTCAGTTACTCAAAGGCATTGCGCACGAACAACTCGGTGATGCTTCGGCCGTAGAGATAAAAAAGATCACGAGCGACTCACGAAAGGTGGAGCCGGGGGATCTCTTCGTTGCGATCAAAGGTACCATCACGGACGGGCACAACTATATCGATCAAGCGGTCAAGAAGGGAGCTGTCGCTATCTTGTGTGAGGAGTTGCCCGATGAGCAGGCAGAGCATATAGCATACATCCGTGCAGAGCATACCGATGTGATCCTCGGGGAGTTGGCGGCAAACTATTACGACCACCCTTCCGAAAAACTGAAACTCATCGGAGTGACGGGGACGAACGGCAAGACGACGATCGCAACACTCTTGTATCGACTCTTCAAGGGGTTGGGGTACAAGGTGGGGCTCATATCTACCGTCTGTGTCTACATCGACGATGAGGTGAGGGCGTCGGAGCGCACGACTCCCGATGCGCTTACGCTTCAGTGCTTGCTCAACGAGATGAGACAAGCCGGCTGTTCGTATGTGTTTATGGAAGTATCCTCTCATGCCGTCTGTCAGCATCGTATCGGTGGTGCGGTCTTTGTCGGCGGGATATTCACGAACATCACCCATGATCACTTGGATTATCATGGCACGTTCCTTAACTATCTTAAAGCAAAGCAGGGCTTCTTCGACGGGCTCTGCAAGGAGGCTTTCGCCTTGACCAATATCGATGAGCCCAACGGTGGCGTGATGGTACAGAACAGCAAAGCCGATATCCACACCTACGGACTCAAGAGGGATGCGGACTTCAAGGGAAAGATCCTTGAACAGCACCTTGAGGGGACGGATATGCTCTTCGGCTCTACCGAGGTCTTCACCCACTTTGTGGGGAATTTCAATGCGTACAATCTCCTCGCTGTCTATGGGGCTGCGATGTTATTGGGTGCGGACAAGGATGAGGTGCTCCGCCTCATGAGCACCCTTCGTCCGGTCGATGGGAGGTTCCAGACGATCCTTTCGCCCAAAGGATATGTTGCTGTCGTGGACTATGCCCACACACCTGATGCTCTGGAGAACGTCCTTACGACACTCACCGATCTCATCGACAATACGGGAGGTCGTCTGATCACCGTCGTCGGCTGTGGAGGTAATAGAGACCAGGCCAAACGCCCTGTCATGGCTGCCATAAGTGCCAAGCACAGCGACCTCGTCATCCTCACTTCTGATAACCCTCGTGACGAAGATCCTGTCGAGATCATCAGGCAGATGCAGGAGGGGCTGGATGTCGACGCTGCGGCTCGTACGCTGAGCATCACCGATCGTCGTGAGGCCATTCGTACTGCTTGTACCATGGCTATACCCAAGGACATCATCCTCATTGCCGGCAAGGGACACGAGACTTATCAGGAGATCAAGGGGGTGAAGCATCACTTCTCCGACTTTGAAATAGTGACAGAGATAACTTCTAAGGAAAAACCACTGGTATAAAATATTTTAAGGGAGGATATCACCATGTTGTATTATCTATTCGAATACCTCAAGACGCTCGAAGTCCCCGGCATGGGGGCGTTCACTTACGTCACCACACGTGCGGGGCTGGCATTTATTTTGTCCATGCTCATCGCAACGATTGTGGGTCGTCGTATCATCGACAAGTTGCAGCTCAAGCAGATCGGGGAGACCATCCGCGACTTGGGCCTCGAAGGTCAGATCTCTAAGAAAGGTACTCCTACCATGGGGGGATCATCATCATCATCGCCCTGCTCATCCCCAGCTTGTTGCTCTGTAAACTCAGCAACATCTACATCATCCTCATGATCGTCACGACGCTGTGGCTCGGCGTGCTGGGCTTTGCTGACGATTATATCAAGGTCTTCAAGAAGCATAAAGAAGGACTTAGAGGCAAGTACAAGATCATCGCTCAGATCGGTCTCGGTATCCTTGTCGCGGTGACCCTCACCATGAGTCCGGCCGTCGTGATCAAGGAAAACATCCAGACGACGACATCCGACGGTGTGACCCTTGTCGAGTACAATAAGCTCGAGCAGAAGAGTGCACAGACAACCATCCCTTTTGTCAAGAACAACAACCTCGACTATGGGAAGGTGGCTGATCTCCTCGGACTCAATGGGCACAAAGATCTCGTGACTTTCCTCGTGCTGATCATTGTCTGCATTTTCATCGTCACTGCGGTCTCCAACGGATCGAACCTTACCGATGGCTTGGATGGTCTTGCCGCCGGTTCTTCAGCCATTATCGGTGTGGTGTTGGGGGTGTTGGCTTATATGTCTTCACACATGGAGTTCGCCTCTTACCTCAATATCATGTTCATCCCCGGTGCAGAAGAGCTCGTGGTCTTTGCTGCTGCGTTCATCGGATCCATCGTCGGCTTCTTGTGGTACAACTCCTATCCTGCTCAAGTCTTCATGGGGGATACCGGTAGTCTCACTCTCGGAGGCATCATTGCGGTCTATGCCATCGTCCTGCGCAAAGAGCTTCTTCTACCCATCCTCTGTGGTATCTTTTTGGTCGAGAGTCTTTCGGTGATGATCCAAGTCTTTTACTTCAAGTACACTCGTAAAAAGTATGGCGAAGGCCGAAGGGTATTCAAGATGACTCCCCTTCACCATCACTTCCAAAAGCCCGGCAACGCAGGCATAGATGCTCTCATCCAGCATCCCGTAGTGCCTGTCCAAGAGGCCAAGATCGTCTTCCGTATGTGGATCGTCGGCATCATACTTGCCGTGCTCACTGTCATCACGCTCAAACTAAGGTAAACATCATGGCATATACCATCGTCCTCGGAGGTGGCGAAAGCGGTCTTTGGGCAGCAGCTCTCGCTGCCCAAAAAGGCCACAAAGTCCTTCTCTCCGACAACGCAAAACTTTCGGACGAAAGCAAGACTTTTCTTCACGAACATCACATCCCTTATGAAGAGGGAGGACACATACTTCCGGATCTTGCTGTGGCGACGCAGGTGGTCAAGAGCCCCGGCATTCCGGATAAAGCTCCGATCATTCAACGTTGTGTCGAACTTGGTGTCTCGGTCATTTCGGAGATCGAGCTTGCTTTCAGATACATCGGCGACAGTCAGGTGATCGCCATCACCGGCAGTAACGGAAAGACCACAACGACTTCTCTAATCTCCCACATCTTGAGAGAGAACGGTATCGATGCCATCGCTTGTGGCAACATAGGGACCTCGCTCGCTCAGTGTGTTGTCCGTGATCCGCATAAAGTCTATGTCGTCGAGTTGAGTAGTTTTCAGCTCGATCATATGTACGACTTCAGGGCTGACATTGCAGTACTCACGAACATCACGCCTGACCACCTCGACCGTTACGAATACGCACTGGAGAAGTATGCCGATGCCAAGGGGCGTGTCTTCCGCAATCAGAAGCCCGGAGATCTTGCGATCTACTTCAGAGAAGATCTTGTCACCGCAGACATGTTGGCTCGTAGAGAGTCTCCTTTGGAGAGCGAAGTCCAGACCTTTGGTTTGGACAAGGTGCTTCAAGGAGCTTATGTCGATGGTCGATGCTTTTGTGTCAGACTTGGTGACAAGTCGTACGATATAGATTACAGCCAAATGCCACTCCAAGGGATCCACAATGTCTACAACATGATGGCATCCACCCTCGTGGCACTACGCATGGGTCTTGAGATCCAAGGGATCGAGCAGGCTCTCCATTCCTTCAAAGCTGTCGAGCACCGTATGGAGCCTGTCGCTGTCATCGATGGTGTCCGATACATCAACGACTCCAAGGCCACCAACATCGACTCCACGCACTATGCCCTGTCGGCTATGCCCGATCACAAGACTGTCATCCTCCTTGGCGGTACGGATAAGGGCAACGACTATAACATGATCTATGACCTCGTCTCTGCCAAAGCCAAGGCACTCATCTATCTCACCACTGATAGTGAGAAGTTGCACCGAGCATTTGACCGATTGGGTTTGCCGACCATTGATGCTCACAGTGTGACCGAAGCACTCGACTTCGTTGAGACCCTTGATCTCGAAGAGGGAGATGTCGTCCTGCTTTCACCTGCCTGTGCGAGTTTTGACTTGTTCAAGAATTACGAGCACCGCGGACGAGTCTTCAAGGAAGAGGTCCTTGCTCGCAGAGAACGCCCATGAAACGTATAGGTGTGCTCTCCGACACCCACGGGACTTGGGATGATCGATACGCACACTACTTTTCCGAGTGTGATGAGATCTGGCATGCCGGAGATATCGGCGACCTCTCTGTCCTTGAGGGTCTCCGTAAGATATGTCCGGTGCGTGCCGTCTACGGCAACATTGATGGGGCTGTGTTGCGAAGAGAGTGCCCTGCCGAGCAAGTTTTCGAGGTCGAGGGTGCGAAAGTACTCATTCGTCACATCGTCGGACGTCCCGGTAAGTATTCGTTCGGCATCTCTACCCGCCTGAGGGCAGAGCGACCCAAGATCCTTGTCGCCGGTCACTCGCACATCCTCATGGTCAAGTACGATGCCACTTTCGATACCCTTTATATCAATCCCGGTGCGGCAGGCACTTATGGGGCACAAGTCGTGCGGACCCTCATCCGTTTCACCATCGATCAAGGCATCCCCAAGGATCTTGAGGTCATCGAACTCCATTCAAGATAACAATACAAAGCATTTATATCATCCTTATGAAAAGACTCATCTTAATCCTCTTGATGCTCTCTGTCTTTTCTTTCTCCTCCATGGGGCAAGAGTTATCAGGAGACATCCGAGTGATCATCAAGCCCTCGGACGACATCACGGCTCCGAGAGTGTGGTATCAGTCGAACGATTCAACCTTTGTTTATAAGCCCGAAGCAGGCTTGACTCTCTATTTTACGTTCAATAAAGAAGAGCGAGGCACGATCACCCGAGAGGAAAAGGGCTTGATGACCTTCACACCTATCGAAAAGATCCTCAGAGACTACGACCTCTCCCATGTCGGTCGGTACGAAAACCTCCAGCGGAGATTCCTCCAAATCCTATTGATCGACGATTCCAAGGTCGAGGACCTTGATGTGTACGAGGTGACCTACTGCTCGGCCAAGCGCACACAGCCCAAGCCTGCTGCTGTCTATATTCCCATCAATATGAGGGTCAAAGGTGCCAGTCGTGTACCTTTTGAGAAGTGGAGCCTCAGCAATACCCCGATGAGGATCAAGGCACAACTGACGACCAAAGATCCCTCTCAAGAGCGCGAGGCTGTCCTCTACTTCTTCAATGCCATGCCACACTCCACAGCCATCATCAAGGCCGAAGATATAGGTGCATACAGACTCTCTCATCCTCATGATTTGTGGAAGAAGATGGGATCTACACGTACCACAAATCCCGGCACATATTATTATCCCGATGTCTATCTCATCGAGGATAGGGGAGAGCCTTTCTACTACGTTTATAGGGTCGAAGACTGGGAAATACTTTTCCCTCCTGCTCCACCATCTGACAGGTGATGAAAAAGCGGACCGTGTGATCGCACCAAAGCACCGAACCTTTACGAACAGCACCCCAAGAGTTGGATACAAAACTTTTGGGGTGCTGTCCATTTTCAGTGAAGACTTGAGATGCGAGGCAAGTCACCGTATTGTCCCATGTCGTGTTTGGCTTTGCTTTCCGTACGTGAGATTATGTCTTCTGACATCGGTTCATTTCGTAGTATCTTTGTGCATCAGAGGACAAAAAAGAGGGCGTGTCAAAATGTTAATTTTGACACGCCCTTCCGGTATGTATAAGGTGTCCGAGATTAGACGATACCTTGTTCGAGCATTGCTTGAGCCACCTTCATGAAGCCTGCGATGTTGGCACCCTTCACGTAGTTGATGTAGTTACCTTCACGACCGAACTCGACACATTGGTTGTGGATGTCGCTCATGATTTGGTGTAGCTTAGCGTCTACTTCTTCAGCTGTCCAAGAGATGTGCATTGCGTTCTGAGTCATTTCGAGACCGGATGTCGCCACACCACCAGCATTCACTGCCTTACCTGGAGCGAAGAGCATTTTCTTTTCAACGAAGTATTCAGATGCTTCAGCTGTACAACCCATGTTAGATACCTCGCAAACGCAGAGTGTACCGTTAGCTTCGAGCTTCTTTGCATCTTCGAGGTTAAGCTCGTTTTGAGTAGCACAAGGAAGAGCGATGTCTACCTTTTGTTCCCAAGGCTTCTTACCTGCGAAGAACTTAGCACCGAACTTTTCAGCGTAAGGAGCTACGATGTCGTTACCGCTGTTACGGAGTTCGAGCATGTAGTCGATCTTTTCGCCGCTGATGCCGTTTTCGTCGTAGACATAACCGTCAGGACCTGAGATAGTCACGACCTTAGCACCAAGTTCTGTAGCCTTAGCTGCAGCACCCCAAGCAACGTTACCGAAGCCGGAGATAGCGACAGTCTTGCCCTTTAGGCTGTGGTTGTGTGTAGCGAGGAGCTGATCAAGGAAGTAGATAGCACCGTAACCTGTTGCTTCAGGACGAAGGATAGATCCACCGAAAGTCATACCCTTACCTGTGAATGTACCTGTATTTTCGCGAGCGAGCTTGCGGTACATACCGTACATATAAGCGACTTCACGACCACCTACACCGATGTCACCTGCAGGGACGTCTGTGTCAGGACCGATGTTTCTCCAAAGCTCAGTGATGAATGATTGGCAGAATCTCATGATTTCGCCGTCTGTGCGACCCTTAGGAGAGAAGTCTGCACCTCCTTTACCACCACCCATAGGAAGGGTAGTCAATGCGTTTTTGAATGTTTGCTCAAATCCTAAGAACTTAAGGATTGAAAGGTTTACTGAAGGATGGAAACGGATACCACCTTTGTAAGGGCCGATGCAGTTGTTGAACTGTACACGGTAACCGATGTTTACATGCACTTCGCCGTTGTCATCTACCCAGGGCACACGGAATGTGAAGATACGATCAGGCTCTACCATTCTTTCGATGATCTTAGCCTTTTCAAACTCTGGGTGTTTGTTGTACACCTCTTCGATCGACAAGAGTACTTCTCTTACTGCTTGTAGATACTCAGATTCACCTGGGTGTCGAGCTTCAAGTGCTGACAAGATTTCTTGGGTCTTCATCTTGTATTGTTATAAGTTAATGATTAAATAAGTTGGATTCTGCATTTACTCATTCTGTCCCTGCTAAGGGACACACAAATGTATTGATAAAAAATGTATTGGCAATAGTTATTTCAGAGTTTTTTCTCTGATTTCATTTTTGTCTGAATTTGCCCTCTGATAGGGCTTTCTTTTTGCAATAAAAGGGGATGTCTTTTGATCTATATTAGGGCATAGATTATACTACTGGGTGTCAAGATAGAGGGTCGTTTGTATTGGGGTTTATTAGTGATTGTTTGGATTAATGAAAATTATTTGTATATTGCGTGCTGTGATTATTTAACACATATTTCATTTCACTAAAATCTTATTTTTTTACATTAACTATGAAGACGAATGCGGTCAAATTACTTATTTCTTTTTTTCTGATTGTAAGCTATGGTGCTTGTCAGTCTAAAACTTTGCTTGAAACTACCCCGGATGATAAGCATCCAAGTGAAGCCTATATCAGACAGGATATTTCTGATATGGGAGATGCAGGAGGAGATGTAGGCGCAGAACTACTTCGTTATTACCAAAATATAGCCTCCATGGCTGAATGGTATGCGGTTCATCCCCAAATTGTCGCAGACTATCGAGAGCAAATATCTAAACCTATTTCTGATGATCTTGATTTGGGCACAGGTGAGCACCGTATGAATACCGTCATCGAAAAATTACTTGATATGAAGTTTGAGGCTCCGGATGGAAGGAGTTTGTCTTTCTTTGATCTTGAGCCGAGGCTTAGGCAATCTTTTTTGTCTGAAATGCCTCGAATGGAGGCTCGATTTGTGGCTGAAAAGGTGCATAGATTAGGAAATAAAAACTCTGCGGATGCTTTTAGACTGCAGTTGGAAAAGGCTAATAAGGCATTTGATGATGTTTTTCACTCTGCCGCACTTCGGAGTTCGGAGGAAGAAGATCCTTATTGGAAAATACGAGAAGCTATGGAGCAAACAGATGAGAGTCCCACACCTCGGATGAGTTCTGTAGCCCCTCAATCTATAACTGCTGCAGCATTTTGGACACTGGCACTCGCTTTGACAGAGGTTGCTGTCGTTTTTGATAAACAACCTTCAATAGATCCTGAAATTTTATTCGGGAGGATAAAGTGGGGGATAGAAAAAGGACGACTCCTTATCGCTCTTCCTGGAAATGGAATGTTTGGAAATAAGAGTGTCATACGTTATACAGGATCTGAGACTTGGGATTTTGGACATGTGGCGGTCTTCTCTAAAACAAAAAATGAGATTGATGAAGATATCGCTCGGCTTAAGTCAGAGGGTGAGAAACCCTTTGAAAATTTGCAAATAACGATTGGAACTGACTTAGAAAAGGATATGAAAAATGAGAACTTTAAGGAAGATTGGGCAAATCTTCATCCTTTTGTGCATGTCGGTCAGATATTTGATGTGAAGTATAAGTTTTGGAGTAGAGGGATATTCAGGTGGGGTTGGAAGCGTGTACAGACAGATGTCGATAATGATGTGATTTACAATCAGGCTCTCGAATCTATCGGAACCTACTATTGTAATCCCATTCAAGTCCTTTTTGCCAAATATGCAGCCCCTAAGCGACTCATTTGTAGTAGTGCCGCATGGTGGTATGCTAAAAAGGGTGCAAAGGTAAATATTGGGGATTGGTGGAAGCCCACAATTTTTCCGGGTGGTGTTTATTACTCGGATAGAGTGAGGATCATATGGTAAAAGGTAATGTCATGAAATCTTGGATTGTACTTTTATTAGCCCTTTTTGTGTTCGTAGGATGCTCTTTCGATCCGATTGATGGGAAATGTATGAAGAAGTTGGAAAAACTTCGTCAGAAGCCGAGAGACCCTCGATTGTTCGGGGTTTGGATTCTTGAAAAGGATAAAGATCGTCTGAAAGAAGATAAAGATGCGTTAGTAAATTTTCAAGTCTTTCGGAGCGATGGATATTATATGCCGGCCTCTCTAGTTTTAGAGTTGAGTCGATGGGGATATGGTGCTTGGTACACAGACAAGGATACGGTCTTTATGAGTTGGTGCACGAGTGGGAATTTTCAGCCGGGCCGTAAAGCTATTTATAAGGTTGATGCTAACACCTTGAAACTCTACAGTGTAAGTGAAAAGACCGGTGATGTGGAAAAAAGTCCTTGGGTTTATGTTCGATACAAAGAGTAATGCTTTCTGTTTTGTCAAAAGCTGAAACTGTATATAAAGCAATAATTTTATGAAGTCTTGGATTGTAATTTTATTAGCCCTTTTTGTGTTTGTAGGATGCTCTTTTGACCCGATTAATGGGAAATGTAAGAAGAAGTTGGAAAAACTTCGTCAGAATCCGAGAGACCCTCGATTGTTCGGGATTTGGATTCTTGAAGAGGATAAAGAGCGTCTGAAAGATAAAAACGCATTGTTGAATTTTCAAGTCTTTCGGGATGATGGATATCACCGAACAGCCTCAATAGTTCTGCAGTTGGATCGAGCGGTATCGAATGTATGGTACACGGAGAAGGATACGGTCTTTATGAGTTGGTGCACGAGTGGGAATTTTCAGCCGGGTCGTAAAGCCGTTTATAAGGTTAACGGCGATACCTTGAAGCTTTGTACTGTTTACGAAGAGACAGGAGAAGTGGGGAAAAAAACTTGGGTTTATGTTCGATACAAAGAGTAATGCTTTCTGTTTGGTCAAAAGCTGAAACTGTATATAAAGCAATAACGTTATGAAATCTTGGATTGTATTTTTATTAGCCCTTTTTGTGTTCGTAGGATGCTCTTTCGATCCGATTGATGGGAAATGCAAGAAGAAGTTGGAGGAACTTCGTCAGAAGCCGAGAGACCCTCGATTGTTCGGGGTTTGGATTCTTGAAGAACACAAAGAGCGTCTGGAGGATCCTGATCCTCATAAGCAAATAGCTTTTCAGTTCTTTCGGGAAGATGGTTATTGGCAACTAGCCTTAAGTCGTTCGGTATTGTATCGTTTTGCATCTGATGTCTGGTACACAGACAAGGATACTCTCTTTGTCCATGGTTGTAAATATGGATATTTTGCTTTGGACAAGGACGTTTATAAGGTTAACGGCGACACCTTGATGCTTTATACTGTTAGCAAAAAGACTGGAGACGTGGACAAAAGTCCTCGAGTTTATGTTCGATACAAGGAGTAACATCCATTATTTAATCAAGAGCTGAAACTGTATGTAAAGCAATAATGTCATGAAATCTTGGATTGTACTTTTATTAGCCCTTTTTGTGTTTGTAGGTTGCTCTTTCGATCCGATTGATGGGAAATGCAAGAAGAAGTTGGAAAAACTTCGTCAGAATCCGAGAGACCCTCGAGTGTTTGGGGTTTGGATCCTTGAAAAGGATAAAGATCGTCTGAAAGAAGATAAAGATGCGTTAGTAAATTTTGAAGTCTTTCGGAGCGATGGATATCACAGAAAAGCCTCGATAGTTTTGGAGTTGAATAGAGGGGTATCACATGTCTGGTACACGGAGAAGGATACTATCTTTGTACGTCGATGCACAAGTGGACATTTTCAGTTGTTTAGTAAAGATGTTTATAAGGTTAACGGCGACACCTTGATGCTTTATACTGTTAGCAAAAAGACAGGAGAAGTGGCCAAAAGCCCTTGGGTTTATGTTCGATACAAGGAGTAATGCTCTCTGTCCGTTGTGTTTAGGGGGCAAGAGGCATAGAAAGAGATACAGTATTTGCCCGGGCAGATTCTTCGGTTAGGTAATCTATATCTCAATATTAAATCAAGAGAGAGGCGGTGTGTGGAAGCTTTGTCTTCCTGCACCGCCTTTCGGCATCTTTTGAGGTGTGAAAAGCCGCCTTTCAGTGAGGGAGACTAAAGGGAGACTGTTGCATAATGCGGCACTTACTGCGTTGTTTTCGACATTCGGACTCGGTCTTGTGCGAAAGCACACTCCCTTCGTTCTCAGTCTCACCGCCTTGTAATTACCGCATTTTGCAGGCCGTGCAACGGTCTCAAAGGGGATGAAAAAAAGTCGTTAAAGACGATTTGGAAAGTCGTTAAACTTGATGACGAAAGTCGTTAAAGACGATTTTGAGGATCCCGGGACTTTATTTCTGATCTTTTGGTGTTATGTGGATGGTGAGAGAGGGTGGAGATTATCCCTTTCGTAAGAGCTCGTACCCTCGTCGGAAGTACTCTTGCCCGTAGTCCTTGGGGCGGAGGATGTTGCCGTCTTGGACAACGATATCGATGTCGAGGGGGACATCAGTAGAGCCCTTGGTGCGCCCCATGCGGGCTTCGAGAGACTTGGCGACGGTTGAGAGTTCGGTCGCCGTGATTGGGGACTCGATGCGAAGGACGGTGTTGGCGTAGATCTTTGAGGTCTTACCTGTTGCATCGGGTGTGGAGTAGAAGTCGCACATCTCACCCTCGGGCCATGTCTCGGTGATGAGTCGGCGAAGTGTGGCGAGGTGTTTGGACTCGCTTTGGTCTGTCCCGATGGATAGGTAATAGATACTCTCAAAGCCTTTCCCCAGCCCTTTGATGCGACGAGCAAGCAGACTCTGAAGTAGTCCTCTGACTGAGAGATAGGCGAGGAAGGCGATCCAGAGTGCATGGTTGGGGTCTTCGGTCTTGATCGTGAAGAAGAGCACAAAGAAGACCATCACCGCTGCAAGCATACTCCACAACATCTCTTTGGTCGCTGTCAGACCTATATAGATGCCGTCCCAGAGAAAGGCGAGGAAGCCTGCCACGGGGATGAGGTAGATCCATATCATATAAGGTCGAGCATGAGAGATGAGTTCGGGTTTGTCGGTAAGGAAGCGCAAGAAGAGGTCACTACCGAAGACATAGAGGACGGTCGCCATCATCGTGATCCCGACACCCCACCACATAAGATAACGGACGGAGGTGCGCAGGAGTGCTCTGTCCTTGCGACCGTAATACAGACCCACAAGAGCCTCTGCTGCGTAGGCAAAGCCATCGGTGAAGTAGGAGAAGATGGTGAAGAATTGAAGAAGCAGGGTGTTCGTCGACAGCGTGAGACTGCCGAACTGTGTCCCTGCGTAGGTGAAGAAGCCCGTGACGATGATCAAGAGCAGGGTACGGAGGAAGATGTCGGCATTTGTTTTGAAAAATCGCCCCAAGCCCGTCGCAAGTGCACGGACATGGGTGGGCAGGGTGGCTTCGCCCTTACGGAGGTAGAGGACATAAGCACCGACAGAGAGCATGACCACACCTACATAGTGCGCCACGAGTGTACCTGTTGCTATCCCTTGGATGTCCCATCCTTCGACCAGTACGAGGTAAGCACTGGTGGCGATGTTGATGGCATTTGTGGTGATGCTTACCGTCATCGGCCACCATGTGTTTTGCATTCCTATGATCCAGCCATTGAGGGCGAAAGAGCAGAGGACGGCAGGGGCGGCATAGATGACGATGTCGAAGTACTTGATGCTGTAAGACACAAGTGAAGCTTCGGGCGAAAGGAGGGCCATGATCCCTGAGAGGAGCGGTGCTCGGAAGAGGAAGATGAGCAGACCGAACCCAAGACCTATGACGAGAGACTGTGCCAGCAGTCGTCCGATGAGTGAGCGATCGTCAGCCCCCTTGGCCTGGGCTGTCATGCCCGTGGTCCCCATACGTAGGAAGGCGAAGTTCCAATAGATGAGGTTGAAGATCGTGGTCGCTATGGCAATCCCCCCGATGGCATCGACATCGTTGAGCCTGCCGGCAAGGGCAAGGTCTGCAATCCCGAGGAGTGGGACGGTGATGTTGCTGAGGATGTTGGGCAGGGCGAGGGCGAGGATCTTACGGTTGAACTGTAAGCGGTCGGCGGTCTTGGTCTTCATGGCGTTGCTCAGGCTTGGGGACGAAATAGGATCGAACTGTCACCGTAGCTCAAGAAGCGGTAATCATTCGCAAGGGCGTGGTCATAGATACTTTTCCAATCGTTCCCGACAAAGGCGGAGATCAGCAGGAGGAGAGTGCTATGAGGCTGATGGAAGTTGGTGATGAGTGTCCCGACAAGCCTGAACGTAAAGCCAGGGACGATGATGATCCGTGTCGCCCCCACAAAGTGGTCTTCGCCCGAGGCTTCGAGGTGACGGATGATGGCAGAGAGGCTCTCTTCGGTGGAGTATTTGTAGTCCCTCTCGTAGGGTTCCCACTGTTCGACCTCAAAGGGGGAGTCTTTCCCCTCGATGAGGTGTACGCCGATGTAGTAGAGACTCTCCAGCGTGCGTGTCGATGTCGTCCCCACTGCGGTGATGTGTCCGAGATGGGTCTTGAGAGCTTTGAGCGTCTCAAGAGAGACGACGATGGCTTCGGTGTGCATCGTATGACCTTCCATCGTCTCCGACTTGACAGGACGGAATGTCCCTGCTCCGACATGGAGTGTGACTTGGGTCGATCGGATGCCTTTCTCTGAAAGAGCCTGCATCACCTCGGGTGTGAAGTGTAGTCCTGCCGTAGGAGCTGCCACGGAGCCTTGCACTCGTGCGAAGAGGGTCTGGTAGGTCGTGAGGTCGGACTCCTCGGTTTCTCTGTTGAGATAGGGCGGTATGGGGAGTTCGCCATAGGCTTCGAGGATAGCACCGAAGTCTGCGCCACCATCCCACGATAGAGCGATCTCCTGCCCATCAGGTGTGGCGGGGCTCGCCTTCGTTGCCGTCAGTACGATCTCTCTGCCATCGGGTAGGGTGACGGTCGAAGTGATGCTGTCCTCCTTCCATTTCTTCGCATTGCCGACGAGGCAGTGCCAGGTGCAACGACTGCGCTCTTCAAAGACTGTCTCATATACCGATGGTGCCACAGGGTCGAGTAGGAAGATTTCGATACGTCCGCCTGTGGGTTTGAAGAACTCCAACCTTGCCCGGATCACTTTCGTGTCGTTGGACACGAGGAGTGTGTCCTCCTCCACGATGTCAGAGATGTCTCTGAACGTGTGGTCGGTGATCTCTCCGCCCGAGTACCTGAGCAACTTCGATTCGTCTCTTCGGCTGAGTGGGTACTTGGCTATTCTTTCGTCGGGAAGATGGTAACTAAATGATTCAATCTTTGTATTTTTGTAGTCATGCATAAGGCTTTTCCTTTAACGCTTTGTATTTGAATGCAAAATTAGTGAACTTTGAGGGAAGGGCGAAACTTAGAATACTTTTTAGACATGAGTCACAAAGACATAAAAGTAGGCGACAACGTCCGTTTCCTCAATGCTACGGGGAGCGGTGTCGTCAAGGCCATCCGTAGCGGGGGCATCATAGAGGTGGAGGATGAGACGGGGTTTGACATCCCTGTCCTTGCAAGTGAGATCGTGGTCGTCACCCCGGGAAGCGGTATCGTCCCCAAGCCGGAGATCCCACGTCGCAATACACCACAGCCGACATCGGCATCCGCTCCTATGGCAGTCGCCCCCGAGCCGGAGAAGCAACGTCCTGCCACACCCAAAGTGGATCGCCCCACCGATCCGGCACACGAGGTCATCAATGCCGTGCTGGCTTACCTCCCAAGCAATCCCGAAGCCGTGGGAGACTGTGATTATGAGGCTTATATCGTCAACGACAGCAACTACGACCTCTACGCGCACTATATGATCAGCGACGGTGGAGACTGGCGAGTGATGTTTTCGGGGGTTGTGCCTTTCGATAGTTCGACCTTTATCGAAGCATTTCCCCCAAGCGGTCTCGCAGCACGCAACAGGGTGAAGGTACAGCTCCTCTCATTCAAGAGCGATGCTCCCTTTGTGGCAAAGCCTGCTTACGAAGCCAACTGTCGCATCACGGGGATGAGGTTCTTCAAGACGAATGCTTTCGTCCCCAATGATTACTTCGACGACGGAGCGATCATCTTCCCTCTCATCGAGGACGATAAGCCCGTACAGAGCAAAAAGATCGACGCCCAACGCCTTGAGCAGGAGATGATGATGCCCAAGACAAAGGGTGATACGACCCCGACGAAGCCCAAAGCCAAGGAGCCCAATCAGCCCCGGGTGATCGTTGAGGATCTGCACATCCACGAGCTCGTGGACTCTACCGCAGGTCTTGACAATAAGGCGATGCTCGACATACAGCTGGAGCATGTCCGCAAGGTGATGCACCGCCATCGCAACGAGAAGAAACGTCGCATCGTATTCATCCACGGTAAGGGTGAAGGGGTCCTTCGTAAAGCGGTGATGGATCTCATCAAGAAAGAATACCCCAAGGCACTGATGCAGGATGCTTCGTTCCAAGAGTATGGTTTCGGAGCGACCGAAGTTATCATTTACTAAGAAGATATGGGTGTAGAGATCGAAAGGAAGTTCCTCCTCCGAGATGAGGCGATTCTGTCCCAAGCGGAGCGTGTGTTGACGATAAGGCAGGGGTACATCAAGAAAAGCTCGTCCCTCGGTGTCCGCATACGGGTGTCCGATGACAAGGGCTTCATCACGATCAAGGGATCTAAGGCCGAGGGCTCTATCGTCAGAGCCGAGTACGAGTACGAGATCCCTGTGCAGGACGCACTCGAACTCCTCTCCATCAGTGGTGAGAATGTCATCTCCAAGAAGCGTCATCACATCCGACACGATGGGATGCTTTGGGAAGTCGATGTCTTCGAGGGCGACAATGAGGGGCTCGTCCTTGCCGAAGTCGAACTTCCTGATGAGACTGCGGATGTATCCATCCCCGAGTGGATAGGAGAGGAGGTCACGGGATCTCCCGAGTACTACAACAGTTATCTCGCCTTGCATCCCTACACGACGTGGGACGAAAAGAAATAAGTAACACTAATCATAAAATCCAATTACATGAAGATTTTCAAAATGCTCAGCGCAGCGTTCTTTGCGACACTTCTCTGCGCACCTTCACTCAGAGCTGACGAAGGGATGTGGCTCTTGCCCTACCTCAAGCAGCAAAACATCAAGCGTATGCAGGAGATGGGGCTCACCCTCTCGGCCGAACAGATATACAGTCCCGGCAAAGGCTCTGTCATCGATGCCATCGTACACTTCGATGGCGGATGTACGGGCGAGGTGGTCTCTTCTCAGGGGCTTCTCCTCACCAACCACCACTGCGGTTACGATCAGATCCGTGAGCACTCTACGGTCCAGAACAACTTCCTCCGCAACGGCTTCTACGCTCCTACGATGAAGGATGAGCTGCCCAATCCCGGACTTGTCGTCACCTTCATCGACGAGATCGTGGACGTCACCGGCTTTGTCAACGCTTACCTCAAGAAGGCGAAGTGCAACGACCCCATGGAATACCTCTCACGTAAGTATCTCTCCAAGATCGCAGATGCGTGGTACAAGAAGAATAGGGGCAAGAAGGCCGGCTATGTCGTCCTTGACCTTGCACCATTTTACGAAGGCAACAAGTTCTTTCTCTCTGTGAGTAAGGAGTACTCGGATGTGCGTCTCGTGGCTGCCCCTCCGACATCTATCGGTTCTTACGGTGAGGACACCGACAACTGGGTATGGCCTCGCCACTCCGGAGACTTCTGTGTCTTCCGTATCTATACCGACAAGGACGGCAAGCCTGCGAAGTACGATCCCAACAATGTCCCCCTCAAGCCTAAGCACTACTTCAAGGTCAATTCGGGTGGACTCAACGAAAACGACTTCGTGATGATCATGGGTTATCCCGGACGTACCAACCACTTCTACACCGCTGCCGAGGTGGCAGAGCGTCGTGACATCGACAACACCGTGCGTATCGATATGCGTAAGGTGCGTCAGGAGACCATGCTTGCAGAGATGAGAGCGGACGAAGCGGTCAAGATCCAATACGCTTCGAAGTATGCAAGATCCACCAATGCTTACAAGAATGCCATCGGATCGAACTGGGCCATCCGCAAGATGGACTTCGAAGGCATGAAGAAGGCTCAGCAGGAAAAGCTTGCCAAGTATGCGACCGAAAACAACAAGCCCGAGTACATCGAAGCGATGAAAAAGATCGAAGAGATGGTCGCTCAGCGTGCGGACTTCCGTCGTCAGGTATGGATGATCGACGAAGGGCTCATCCGTGCTGTCGAGACTGTCTCAGCTCCTGTCTTGGATGAGAAGACTTTTGCCGAACTCAAAGCCGATGCCGGCAAGCGTCGTAAGTTCATGGACGAAAAGTACACCACAATCTTCAACAAGGACTACAATAAGGAAGTCGACCGCAAGGTCACCAAGGCTATGCTCACCGCTTTCGTCAAGGGTACCGCTGCGGCCAACCTCCCTGCCGTCCTTCGTGATGCCAAGGACATCGATGCTTTCGTAGATCGCCTCATCGACAAGTCCATATATATGGATGCTGCGGCACTCGAAGCGGCGATCACGACCGGGGACTATGCGACCTACAATGCCGACCCTGTGGTGAGACTTGCCAAGGATGTCAATGCTCGCTTCAAGGAAGTGAAGGACAAGGTGGCAGGCTTCGACCGTGAGTTTGCACGTGTCCGCAAGACCTATGTCAAGGGCGTGATGGAGATGGAAGGCGAGATGAACGTATGGCCCGATGCCAACTCCACCATCCGTTACACCTTCGGACAGCTCAAGGGTTACATCCCTCGTGACAATGTCTACTACGGCTTCCAGACCACTATGGACGGTGTCATGGAGAAGGAAGATCCTACCAACCCCGAGTACACCCTCAGTCCTAAACTCAAGGACATCTACAATCGTAAAGACTTCGGCTCTTATGCCCTTGCCAACGGTAAGATGCCTGTCGACATCTGCGCCACTACCCACACCACCGGAGGCAACTCCGGTAGCCCGGTCATCGATAAGTATGGCAATTTGGTCGGGCTCAACTTCGACCGCAACTGGGAAGGTGTCGGAGGTGACATCAATTACCTTGCAGACTACCAGCGCAGTATCATCTGCGACGTACGCTACGTCCTCCTCATCCTCGACAAGTATCTCGGTGCACAGAGACTTATCGACGAGATGGACATCGCGAAGTAAAGACGGCTCTGTCGGTCTTCTCTCTTGTCTCGGACAAGTCCGGAGCCGACACCATATATGATACAATATCCTCACACGTTCCATCCTTGTGCAGAAAGTTTTCTGTATAGGGGTGGAATGTATTCCGAAGCCCGACAGAATATATTCTGCCTTGTGCCGGAATAAATCGAATCAGACAACCTCGGGGGCGATCCTCCCCGGACTTACACAACGAACTAACCGCCTTATCATGCGCATCCGTCATCATCTGTCAGCCTTGGTGCTGTTCCTCATTGCCGGGCTTTGGACATCGTGTCAGCCACAGAAGCAGAGCGATGTCGTCACCATTGACATCTTCCACACCACAGACCTGCATGGCAATGTCTTTCCCCACGACTTCATCAACGAGACCGAGGGCAAGGGGAGCTATGCCCGTATTGCGACCTATATCAACGCTTACCGACAGTCCTCCGGAGAAATGATTCTCCTCGATGCCGGAGACATCTTGCAAGGACAGCCTACGGCTTACTACTACAACTTCATCGACACCACTTCGCGCCACCTTATGGCTGAGGTCCTCAACAAGCTCGACTACGATGCCGTCACGATAGGTAACCACGACATCGAGACAGGGCATGCCGTCTACGATCGTTGGGTCAAGGAGGTGTCCGCCCCTGTCCTCGGGGCTAATGTCATCGATCTCGCCCGTAGCGAAGGGAAGGAGATGCCCGAGCCTTATTTTACCCCTTATACGATGGTGACGAAGGGGGGCAAGAAGTTTGCCATCCTTGGCCTGACCACACCTGCCGTGCCCAACTTCCTCCCCGAGATCCTATGGTCGGGGATGAGGTTCGACGACATCGTCGAGACCGCTCGCAGGTATATGGATGAGATCCAAGAGGCGAAGCCCGACTATGTCGTCGCGCTCGTGCACTCGGGTCGGGGAGACAGGACGGACTCGGTGCAGTACTTGGCAGAGGATGCGGGCTATGCCCTTGCCAGCCAAGTCGATGGTATAGACCTCGTCCTCCTCGGACACGATCACCGCAGTTATGTCGACTCTGTCGTCCATGAGGATGGGCGCAAGACTTATATCCTCAATCCTGCCAACGACGGGCACAACCTCTCTCGCACCACGGTCACATTCAAGACCGATGCCGATGGCAACCCCTTGGTAGAGAGTGTGCCTGCGATCATTGAGTTGGACAAGTTCATACCCGATGGGAAGTTCATCAAAGACCTCACACCTCAGTACAATGTCGTCAAGAACTTTGTCTCTCAGCGTATCGCAACGACCACGGCGGACATCTCCTCTCGTGCATCGTTCGTAGGCCCTTCACCTTTCGTAGACCTCATACACGAGGTACAGTTGGGACTCTTTGACGAAGCGCAGATATCCATCAGTGCTCCCTTGGTCTTCGACACGAAGATCGCAAAAGGCGACATCAGGATGAGTGACCTCTTCAAGCTCTACAAGTACGAAAATATGGCTTACCTCATGCGTCTTTCGGGGCAAGAAATCAAGGGGATGCTCGAAGAGGCTTACGACCGATGGATCGTCACCATGACGAGTGCCGATGCTCCTCTGTTACGCCTCTCTTCGGGAGGGGATACGGGACGGTTCAACAAGTTTGAGAAGCCTTTCTTCAACTTCGACTCGGCTTGCGGAGTCGAGTACACTGTGGATGTGACCAAGCCCAAGGGTGAGCGTCTTTCGTTCAATACCTTGAGAGACGGTACGGCCTTTGACCTTGCCAAGGATTATCTTGTCGTGGTCAACTCTTACCGTGGCAATGGAGGTGGAGACCTCCTCACACAAGGGGCCGGCATCCCACACGATGAGCTGACTTCGAGAGTGGTGCGTTCGACCGAAAAGGATCTTCGTTACTACCTCATGGAGCACCTCAAAGCCCAAGGTGCCATCTCTCCCAAGACACTCTCCAAGTGGGCATTCATCCCTGCCGAATGGACACGTCCCGCTCTCACGCGCGACAGTCTCATCCTTTTCGACAAAAAGTAACAACATCACTCATCTCACTCTGATATGACATTAAAACAAAATATATACTGCGTCATCATGGCCGGTGGCATCGGTGCGCGCTTTTGGCCTATGAGCCGTCAGGACAAGCCCAAGCAGTTCTTGGATATCCTTGGTACAGGCTTCACCATGTTGCAGGACACTTGCCACAGATTTGAGTCTATCGTGCAGGCAGATAACTTCTTTGTGGTGACAGGGGAGAAGTTCGGTGGAGAGGTCATGCGGCAGTTGCATACGCTCCCCCCACACAACATCCTTACCGAGCCGGAGCGTCGCAATACAGCTCCTTGTATCGCTTATGCCGCTTACAAGATCTATGCGACAGATCCCAATGCCATCATGATCGTCACCCCCTCGGATCATCACATCGGTGATGTGGAGGCGTTCAGACAGTGCCTCGTCAGAGGGGTCGAGTATGTCTCTCAGAATGATGTGCTCCTCACCATAGGAATTCCGCCTACATTCCCTGCGACGAGCTACGGATATATAGAGCAGGGGGACGAAGCCCTGGAGACGGGTAGAGGAGCTATTGTTCGATTTAAGGAGAAACCTCAGAAGGAGGAGGCCGAAGCGCTCCTTGCTTCGGGGCGTTATGTGTGGAACTCGGGGATGTTCGTCTGGAAAGTCAAGGACATTGTCGCTGCTCTGGAGACCTATCTCCCCGAAGTGGCGGCTCTCTTTGCCAACATCAAGAGCTACAATACCACGAGCGAGCGTACAGATGTCGCTCAGGCCTTCCTCAACTCTAAGTCCATATCCATCGACTATGGTGTGATGGAGAAGGCGGACAATGTCCATGTGCTTTCGGGAGATTTCGGTTGGGACGACATAGGGACGTGGGAGTCACTCTACCGCCATGTGTCGAGCCTGCCGAGTGGCGAAAATCCAAACCACAAGCTCGAAAACTCGCCCCATACTCTCGTTCGTGTCTCAAACCCTGACAAGCAAGTCATCGTCTCCGGGCTGGACAATTATGTCGTGGTAGATATGGATGATGTACTCGTCATCGCTCCCAAGGGGGACGAAGCTACCCTACACGATCTGCTCAACAAACACGCTAAAAACTTATAAGTCATGACACAGAAAGGTGGCACATTCAGAAAGAGTTTTCTCCTCATCTGGGTACTCTCCATGATTGCCGTCCTCATCTCCTTCTTCGCCGGAGAAGACAAGGACAGCAAGTAAGACATAACACACAAAAAAGTAGCCTCGGGGCAGTGACGGAAGTCTTCCGCACTGCCCTGAGACTGTTATGGAGAACTGGGGACCTGTTTTCTTGACTGTATTTGACGCCGTCTGATGGTATTATCGGAGACTACCTGTCATCTTTTTCGCAATACCCGAAAGGGTGATTTTTACTTATATCAGCCCTAAATTTCAAAGGGTGGAATGCTACGTGAGTTTGTGAGGTGACGGTGGATAAAGAGGTTGATTGGAGACGTGTTCTGTGTTTTGATCTATTGATGGTAATAGATTAAATGATGACAATAGATCAAATTTGACGATAATCGACCGTATTCGACTATAATCGACTTGGACGCTTTGAGTGTGCTTTATCTTTGCATCAACACTAAGCGTTCATAGACATTTTGATCAATATGTATATCGTGCGGAAGCCCGATAGTATGAATAAGATGTTGTCGGACTGAGACAGTGTCAGGGGTGGTCTGAAGTGATTAGGTTGGGATTGCTTTGTGAAGAGAGATCATGACTCGTTGATCTTGAGCTTGACAAGCCCGATCTTATT
This sequence comes from Porphyromonas cangingivalis, assembly GCF_900638305.1. Classification (NCBI taxonomy): domain Bacteria; kingdom Pseudomonadati; phylum Bacteroidota; class Bacteroidia; order Bacteroidales; family Porphyromonadaceae; genus Porphyromonas; species Porphyromonas cangingivalis. Next base: position 1,289,216 of record NZ_LR134506.1, on the reverse strand, counting down.
GCCACTGGCACGGATGATGTGAAAGTGGAAGTGGGGTGGGTAGTATATCTCTTCTCCTCGCTTTGGGAAGCCTTGGTAGAAGTCAATAAGTAGCCCCGAGACGGTTTTGTATTCGTCGGAGGTCGGAAGGTTGAGCTCCTCAAACTCTTCATTTACTTGTTCGATCTCTGCACGTCCGGAGAGGATGTATTCGTCGTCGCTGATCTTACGAATGACGACGGACTTGATGTCATGCTCATCTTCGATCTCACCGAAAATCTCTTCGACAATATCCTCCAGTGTCACGATACCTGCTGTGCCGCCTAATTCGTCAACGACGATGGCGATGCTTTTTTTCTTCTGCATCAGCAGGCGCATGACTTTGTCGGCTGCTTGTGTCTCGGGGACATAGATCGTGGGGTTGATGTTCTTTTGCCACTGTTCCGTATTCTTGAACATCTCTATGGCATGGATGTATCCGACAAGGTCGTCGATGGTGTCCTTGTATACCAAGATCTTGGAGTATCCCGTGGAGTCGAAGATACTGATGAGTTCTTCTTTTGTTGTGTCGATATTTACAGCTGTGATCTCATTGCGAGGGACAAGGCAGTCGCGCACTTTTACATCCGGAAAGTCGAGGGCATTCTGGAGTATCTTTACTTCTGTATTGTTGAGTGAGGGTTGATCTCCGCTTTGGGCATTGGATTCGATGTAGTTGTCCAAGTCGAGTCGACCGAGACGGACATCTTTTTCGTCTAATCCTTTTACCTTGAATATCTTGAACAGAATCTTACTCAACCATGACGAGAATATCGCTATGGGGTAGAGGAGGATGTACAGTCCGAAGAGTGGGAGAGCGAAGGTCCTAAGCTGCCAGTTGGGATTGAGTTTGGATACGGCTTTGGGGATGAACTCTGCCACAATGAGAATGAGTATCGTGGAGAGTATGGTCTGAGCGAACACGACGGCGAAGTCATTCGTGATGAATTCGTGCAGTGGTGGTTCCAACACGACTGCCATGAGAAGACCATAGATGACAAGTGCGATGTTGTTGCCCACGAGCATAGTGGTGATGAAGAGATCAGGAGCTCCGAAGAAGAGGGTCAGTATCCTTGAGTAAAAGCGTCCATGAGACTTCTCTAACTCTATACGAAGCCTATCTGCGGAGACGAAGGCTATCTCGCTCGCACTGAAAAATGCTGAAAACATCAGCACGACTATGATCCAGAAATATATCATTGCTCGATGATTGTATTGGCCGGTGGTTATCTGAGATTTGGAGCTAAGGTCTCACTGATTGCCACACTGTCGGCTTTGAGAGAGTCGGTCGGCGCAGTGGGTGCTGTCGTGCTCTCCTTGTTGACATCCATGTGTCCGGAGGAGGTAAAGATTTTATAGCTGGTCATGTCTTGATTACTTCTGAAGCCATACTTCCCTCTGAGCTCCTGCCCTTCGGAGCGGATGATACGAACCGAGTCGTGGGAGTAGACTTCTTCCGTGTACTGGTTCCAAAAGAGGGAGTTGGAGTAAAACTTCTGCCCCTCCCTATTCATTACCTCCACATTGCCGATGAGATGCCACAATTTCTTGGCCTCGAAGTAATAGGCTGTGTCTGCTTTGACTGTTGCTTGGGCATTGAAGAGGGTGTCGAACTGTTCGAGATAGATGCCTTCGGGGAAATACCACTTCTCCTCAGGACTATCGTAGGTGTACCATACATCAGCCATGAGTTTGTACTTCGTCACCCCGGAGTCAGAGACAAGTGTCTCTACCATCCTTGTCATGGTAGAGAAGGTTAAGGTGTCTTGTTCGCTCTTCACTGCATCTCCTTTCCCCGGCCCACAAGCAGTTGCAGACCATATAATATACAGGAAAACACCGACACACCCCCACAATGAGGGGCGTATCAGTGTTGTCTTCTTATTTGTGTTTGGCTTATAACTGTCTTCCGTATCCACAGTCAGAGCAATGTTGTTATTAGTTAGTCACACGGATAGTGGTTGTCTCTCCGATCCATCCACCGACAGTGAATGATTGACCTTCTGAAAGGTCAGGGTGGAGGAAGACATCTTCCTTGCGAGGGAAGTAACGGCTATACGTGCCGATGAGCTTGTTTGCTTCGTCAGAGATCGATGGGTCAATGGATTTTGCACGAGCCGCCTTATCTACCACGAGGCAGTACACGATCTGTTGCATGATCGGGTCACCGGGATAGATTGACGGAGCTGTTGCTGCGTACATCGTTGCGATGAGCAACATCGGAGTCCCGAAGTTGGGACGCTCTTCCATAGCCTTCATAGCGAGTTGTCTCGCTCTACCATACTGTCTCTGCTCATAAGCCATCGTAGCCATTGTGTAGTACACTTCAGCCTTTTCTTCGGGCTTGGTGCTTAGCTTTATAGCCTCCTCGTAGAACTTCGCTGCTCTGTCATAGTCTTTCTTTGCAAGAGCTTGACGTGCGATGCCTACTGCACCACTCACGCTGGGAGTGATGGCGTAGTTGTACTCGGCTGCTTTGTAGTAGATAGGGTTGTCATTACACTTGAGACTGACAAGGAGCTTCATCATCATTTCGAGATATTCTTTGTTTTCCTTGTTTGCATCAAGTTTGGGACCGAATATCTTAGCTACAGTCTCGCAGTCTGCAGCACCACTGGCAGCAAAATGAGTGTCTGTGTTTGTCTTATTTTGGCGATAAAATTCAGCTGTGCCGTTGTCTCCGGCCTCTTCTGCCAATCTTATGGCTTCATCAAAGTAGCCCGATACCTCCATGTAGTCAGCGATGTACTGTTCTCTGTGTTCAGGTACGGTCGCCATCTTTTGCATGGATGCAAATACATAGATGGAGAGTGCGAGTCCATCTGTAGTCGCTTTCTTTTCTACTACAACGGGTTGGAGCCAGTTGTAAACGAGGTTAAAGTCCGCTTTGTTTTGCTTGTATCTGATGTAATCAGAAGCCTTGTAGCCCAATATATAGTCTGTCCCGGTCTGAGGATCATTACCGAAATACTTGATACGATCGTCGTACATTGCCATGAGCTCGTTGAAGAGCTTTTCTTGCTCCTCTGCAGTCTTTGCATTTTCGAGCTTCCAGTTTAAGATCTGTGCTCCGAGGATGTAGAGATCTTTACTTGAATCAGGACAAATCCCATACGCTTTCTTCCAAAAATCATAGGCGTCGTCAAAGTTGCCACTTTTAGCATAAGTCTTGGCGAAAGACGTGTTGCGACGGCATTGGATGCTGTCGTTGCCGGCTGTTGCCGGAGTCTGTGCAAAGGCAGATACACTCATAAGGAGTGTCACTGCCGCAATGATCATTCTTTTCATCGTGATTATTCCCTTTAGGTTGTTTTGTTTCAAGTGATTTAGTATATCTTCAGCTTTTTGAACCAGGTCTCACTGAAGTTGATGCTGAGAGAAAGTCTCAACATATCTTCAGAGAAGACTTTACTTCCGCCGGAGGGTAAGCCTTTGCTGTATTCGAGTGAAAGGTTGATGTATGATGTCCGCTCGTTGTACGGAGTCACGGGAAGCCCGAGTCCGAGAGAGCCGATCACTCTATCCACCTTGCCCACTAACGGCAGGTCGGTATACGAGGTTTCATAATTTACACCTCCTCGGTAGATGACTCTGTCAAAGTAGTTCCTGGAGAACTTATCCTTGAGGTACTCCATACCCAAAGCGACTCGATAAGTATCTCTCAGCAAAAGATTGTCGTTCTCGAAGATATTGGGGACGCTTCCCCATCTTGTCATTAGGACGTCTCCCGCGACCAAAAGTTTATTCCCTTTGGCCCATGATGCCCCAAAACCTGCCTTTAGAGGCATCTGAGTGCTTGGCTTGAGGGTCTTTGTGGTGATTTCGGGTTGGATCGTAGAGCCTTCGTTTTTGTTTTCTACGAGGGTAAGTTCAGGCGTCATCTTGATCGCCGGAGAGAATGTCGCACCAAGGACAAAATAGTCCTCCTTGTTGTAGTTTAGTCTATACTGAGCACCGAAGTCAAACGCCCAAGATGATAGTTCGATTGTGCTTGACTTCAATGTCCTGCTGAATAATGACGAGTTGGGTGTCACTTGTGCGATATGTGTGATACTGCCGAAGGTGTACTTTACGTTCGCACCGAGAGAGAAACCTCCGATGACCTTTACACCAAAGCCTGTGTATGCCGACTGGATCGAGCCCGACCCTTTGAATTCCTGCTGAAACACATCACGACCATCTTTTCCACCCTCGACCTGCACAAGGTTCTTGAGCCCATAGCCGGCCGTTGAGAATGGTACCAATCCTGCACTGAAGATCAAGCGATCTTTGAGTACCGAGAACTGCATCGCAAGATAGTCGATGTTTCCCAAGAAAGTGTTTTTAGAGATCTTTCCGTCACCGTATCGAGACCAGTTTGCACTGACACCCATGTCCATAAGGAACGACAACGAGTCCGATGCAGCATAGGCTGCCGGATTTGCGAAGTTGATGACCTTCTCGTTTTGCACACCGATGGCTGTTCCGCCCATCCCTTTCAGAGCTACAGGTACCGAACTATTCAGTTGACCGTATCCAAATCTTGAATATGGAGACGACGTGATGTCTTGCCCTTTCAGTCCTGCCGGTAGAGCCAAGATTGCAAGCGCGACAAGAGCCAACTTCATATTTCTATATATGTTCGTATATGACATATCTTCCAGTATTAATAATCTTTGTCGAACGAGGGTGCATGTTGCTCGCTCTATTCAAAATACAAAGATGACATTTTTTACCCTTTTGTCAAAATATATGGGGCGCTATGCTGTTAAAAATTTCATACCTGTCTTACAAAACTCAATCAATGTCCTGATATAAGTCTGTTATACAAGATGTTAAATTAAAATCTCTGCGAACGGTTTTATGTTGATACAAACGTAATACATACAGCACTCATTCAAGTCGATTTCGCTCTGTTATTTATCTGAGTTTTGGGAAAAATAATGCTTGGCGGGGAGGATTCGTGTGGCGACAAAAGAACCTTGCCGGGGAATGCCTTTTCCACGGCTCGTTTTATTTGTCACTCTTTTGGATTCCCCATTATTTATGTATGGTGAGAGATGGTGAGGATAGCGACAAAGCGAGTTTCCGGTGTGAGGGTGGTGAGGAGGTATCTGCCCGGCGGTAGTGGTGTATTTCGGGGCGATCGGTAGAGTGGGGTGGTGGAGGTGAGGGTAGGGCGGAGTTCTTTTTGGAGAACTTCGGGAGACGAATAGTACTTCAGTTCGAACAATCCTGTGGTGTTATCGCCAAGGTAACGCTCCCCGAGCGCAAGTGCAAGCCAGCCCATCGTAGGGCGGACATTCACTTCGATACAAGGGTGAAGGTGCAACCTCCCCCCTTCTTCATGGACCATAGTATCGATACCGATAGGGCCGTGGTATCTTCCGAGAGGTAGGGCTTCAATTGCATGGACGAGGTGATTCACATAGGTATCGTGGCTGACACTTGTGGCAGTGCTTCTCCAACGATCGTGGATGATTTCGGGTCGCTCGACTCGATTACCGTTGTATCTACCCTCTGTGGTGTAGAAGTCCGATGGCCCTACATAGATGACCTTGCCATCCTCTTGGCGTACAAACTCGTATCCCCGATCACTGATTTTGTCGTGGCGAGGTTCGAGGTATAGGCGTTTGGACGAAGACTTGTTTTGTCGACGTCGGATGAGGTCCGATATCTCGGCTCCCTTGGCGAAGACCACACCTCTCCCCGAGGACGAAAATTCTTCTTTCAGTACATAGCTCTTTGTCGCCTCGATGACGATCGAGGGCAACGTGGGATCGATGACTTGCGGAAGGATATCCTCCGAGTAGACGTCGGGGTAAAGTCGTATGAGTTCGGATAGCAACAAGTATGTGTTGTGACGAGAGCTCCACTGTTTCATCTCATCGTAAGAGTAGGGAACAAGCTCTGACAGACGGCCATAGCGTAGCTCGGGAGCCCATCCCCAAGGGCAGAGCTCATACCCCGATAGATCTTGCGATGATGGTAAGTCATACGGGCAGAAGACGATGTCGCCCTTGTCGGCATAATAGTACGGAAGCTCCCACAAGTCATGGCGCATCATCTGCACCATGCCTGATGGTGTATAAGACCTATCTCCCAGTGCCACCGAAGACTCATAGCCGGGGTTAAAAAAATGCGTGCGAGGTCTTGTGCCTCGTACGCATTCTTTCATTTTTGATGAGACAATGCTCATGTCTATATATCAATCCTTTTGGTGCTCTTTGATCTCTGCGATACGTTCCTCAAACCTCTTGATGTCCGCTTTGAGGTTGTCGATCTTGCGTTGGATCTGCTGAGTGAGAGGGTTCACCTTCTTTTCACCTGTAGGTTGGAAGAACCACATGTTCTTCTCATACTGTTTGATCTCCTCTTCGATCCTGCCGATGATGCGAGTCAAGCGACGTTGTTCATCCGAGAGTTGTTCAGATGTGTAGGTCGACAGATCCTGGTCGAAGGTGGACTTCTTGCCACCACCCTTGCTGCCATCATTCTTACGTGTGCTTCTTTGGAATTCTCTCACGAGTCCATAGTAAGCATCATTGATTGCATCCTTGTTTTTGTTGGGTACGTGGCCGAGCTTCTGCCATTCCTCTTGGATCGCTTCGACATCATCCGCCAAGTCTTCGGTCGGATTAGCCTTGAGGGCTTCGAGTTTGGCTATGAGTTCCTCCTTGGCTTTCAGGTTCTGAAGGCGTTCGGTATTTCTCTCCTTGAAGTCTGCGTGACGATTTTTGAAGAACGTGTTGCAAGACTCCGAGAACGTCTGCCATAGCTTTGTAGCCTCTGCCACACGAGTACCAAGACCGCCGACAGCCTTCCACTCCTCTTGGAGCTTCACGATCTTTTCGGAAGTCTTCTTCCAATCCTTGCTGTCCTTGAGAGCCACAGCCTGCTCTGTGAGCTTGCGGTACTTTTCGAGCTTCGCATCCACATCGATACTTAGTTCTTTGAGGAACGATCTGCGCTTCGTATAGAGGTCGTTGAGTGTCGTGCGGAAGCGTTGATATATCTCATTGTTGTGCTTCTTCGGTGCAAATCCGATGGTGCGCCATTCGTCTTTGAGGGTGTTGATCTCATCCATGAGCTTGCGCCAACCCTCACGAGTCTCGGGGAGACTCTGTGCAAGAGCCTCTATGCGCTCACAGAGATTTGTCTTCGCTTCGAGGTTCTCCACCTCTTTGGCACGGAGAGCGGTGAAGTGGTCTTGATGTCTTTTGTTGACAATGGTCGAAGCCTGCTTGAACTCTCTCCACATCGGCTCTCGGTCATCATAGGCCACAGGGCCGGTCTCTTTCCATCTGTCGTGTAGTGATTGGAGTTCGTTGAATGCCTTGATGACATCCGACTCCTCGCCGAGAGCCTTGGCACGCTCTATGAGAGCCGTCTTAGCTTCCTTGTTCTTGGCGAAGTCGTATTCTCTGAACTCGTTGGTGATGGCATTGATCTCGTAGAACTGCTCCATCTGCTCCTGATACATCTTGAGTATCTCTGCCTTTTCGTTCTGAGGTACATCGCCTATCTCTGACCACTCGTCACGTATCTTGCGGAACTCGGCCTTGATCTTGCTGAAGTCCTCGGTCGAAGTGAGGAGGTCCTTCATCCTTTCGAGAAGGGTGGTCTTCACCTTGAGGTTCTCTTCATGTTGGCGTTTGAGCTCTTCGTTGGCCTTGTGGCGAAGCTCTTTGTAACGAGTCTGGAGGTTGATGAATCGCATGATGAGCGCATCCTCCACCGCTTCCGAAGCATCTTCGAGGTCCTGCTCTTCGTGCTCCTCGTCGGAGTCTGTCGTTGTCGCTTGTGGCTTGCGATAGATAAGTGCTGTGAGGCGATCCATGTCTGCCTTTTCAGGCAAGATGCCGGCATTCACCTTTTCTGAGATTGTCTGGAGGAGGGTCTCCACATCATTCGTTTTGCCGGCTGTCTCTGTCACTTCGGTCGAAGGTGCAGTCACAGCGATGTTTTCTTCGTTCGCCACATTGGTCATTTCAAGATCTTGCTCCATAGTCAAAAAGATAGTTTTCAAGATAGTTCCTCAACTCCTTGGCACGCAAAAAGCACCTGCCCCGAAGTGAGGGGGTAATACAACAAAAGTGATAACTCCCCCATGGAGTCATCCATACTTGAGCGCAAGGTACGAAAAAAAACTAAAAAACGGTTTGATTACCACTGCGATATGATCTTTTTCGCCCAAAAGGGCTTCAAGGCCTTTGTCACATACGTCGCGAAACCGACATCGCACGGCCAGGTTGGAGCCTTCCTTACCTTTAAGCTTTGCCCTTATCGGTGCAGCTTTTCAATCAAGGACTACAATAGATGTCAGAATTCCCAAGGTGTCTGCTATAAGCCGAAGTTATTTGACTAAATCGATGAATGCTGACTCTTTTTTTCTTGCTTATCGGGTAATATGAATGGGAGAATGTTTTTTATGAAGTAGCCTATACTATTATGATCCGAATGGATTGTAGACGAGGAGGGTACCTCTGTTTCTACCAAAGCAATGAGCGCAGAGTTATAGAACGTAAAGCTGTAATTGATCATTGCCCAGCTCCCACGGAACACCTTGACCCTGTAAGACAATTGTTCTACAAGTCCTTGATCTTTGTACTTTACAAAAGCTACCTTGTAAGGAGCCCCCATTATAGCTTTTACTTTGTCTTTGCTGTAGCCGATCTGCACAGAGTCTACTTTTTCCATAAACTCGTTGTGGCTAAAGGCCTGATTTTTGCTTTGGGCGAAAGACGCGAGACTGCAAAAGATGAGCAGTAATAGGATGCCGATGATTTTTTTCATATCCGTATGTTATTATTGTGGGCGAATCAGTTTGTCATATTGCCGGCTTACTTTCAGTTAAAGCTGAATGTTTACTCTCAAATACAATTTTATGAAAGAAAGTTTGAACACCCAAATTTTGACGACCTCTTTGTATCGACAACGAGACAGTTCTTTCTGTATCGGTAGCAAAACGGTTCGCTATTTTTTGTTATTCTCCGATGTCTTCTTTTGGGAAGAATTTTTCACCGGAATACATTCTGTCTCGTGTCGGAAAACTTTCTGTCGGGCATCAGAACACATTCTGTCGTGGGGCAGAATGTGGGCGTATATGAGATTTGTATCTGAGAGATGGGATTGAAGTGTTTGTCCTGTAAGTGAATACAGCCTCTGGCACTTTATTGCTATATTTGCACATCAATCTTGTTGCAGAATAATAGTTGAGAAATGAAACGTACAATCACAATCGTAATGATGCTGGGGCTACTGGGTGGTTTATGGGCTTGCTCCAAAAGCCGAGATGACTCCCAAGCGTTGAGCAAAAATAAGTACACCATGGAGTATTTGGACTCTATGCTGGACAAGGGAGGTGTCTTCGAAGAAGCTATCTTGCAAGATCTTGATTTCAATAAGAGGTACGACGAGGCCGAAAGGATTGGCAAGGACCCTGGTCCGCTCAGAGGGCATCACATAGGGCTGAAGTACAAGACCGTGGTCTTTTCGAGTCGTGGCGGTTGTATCAGAGTCCCTGCGGATGGCAACAAGGATTGGTCGATTGATGCGATCTGGGGTAATCGTCAGGGCGTGAACTATCGGGATGAAAAGCCAGAATTTTTCGGGCAGCCTGTCCGTATCGTGAAAGAGGTGCAGGGCAATTCGTCCTTGTCCGTGATGTTTGAGTGCGACTACTTCAGGGTGAGAAAGGTCGACAATGCTCTTGACATCATTCTCCTTGATAACCCCTCAAGTGAAGCGGTCGAATTGACAATTTCGGTACGTAACTATCCCAATAGTGAGTTTATCAAAGTCATCCAACAGAAGAGAATATAAACTTTTGCGAAGTAACGAAAAACCATAAACCGCATGAAAAAAGCCATTGTTCTACTGATGATCACGATGATGACACAGGCTCTTGCCTATGGGCAGGATGAGGCGACGCTCCTTCGTCTGGTGCGTCTGCCTCTCAAGAGCATCTCTGTCGAGTACCCCAACAAGACGGGGCAGGTCATCAATGATGAGGTGGATGCCAAGAGGACTCCATCCGAACTTCACCCGGTGTTTTTCGGTGCCTTCGACTGGCACAGCAGTGTGCACAGCCATTGGATGCTCGTCCACACCCTCCATACCACTCCGGCGATCTCGCTCAGAGACAGCATCGTGGCGACATTGGATCATTCGCTCGTGGCAGAGAAGTTGCAGGTCGAGGCGGACTATTTCGATCGCCCGAACGGTGCGAACTATGAGCGTACCTATGGATGGGCATGGCTGTTGAAGTTGGACGAAGCTCTGGTTCGTTTGGCTCGGGACAAGGCGACAGATACTGAGCTTGCCCGACTCGCACAGAAGTGGCACATGAACATGAAACCCCTTACCCAAAGTATCGTCAAGAGGTGGAAAGCCTACCTCCCCAAGATGACCTATGCGGATAGGATAGGGACGCATACCAATTCCGCTTTCGGACTCGCCTTTGCTCTCGACTGGGCAGACCTCGTCGGAGATAAGGACTTTGCCGAGGCTCTACGGCGAAAGGCGACGGACCTCTACGCCAAGGACAGCCTCCTCCCTGCCGAGTGGGAGCCCAATGCCACTGACTTCTTCTCTCCCTCACTCGTCGAGGCCGATCTCATGAAGCGTGTCCTTGCGCCCGAAGCCTACGTGGCATGGGTGAAGGGGCTCTTCTCTTTTAAGGGCTTGGAAAGGGTGTGCACGCTGCCCATTGTCTCCGACCTTAGTGACTATCACATCGTGCACCTCGTAGGGCTGTCGTTTTCGAGAGCTTGGTGTATGGCTTCGGTGGCGAAGGCTTTGCCCGAGGGAGACCGGCTTAAAGCTCGTTTCGAGGCTTCTGCTCTTGAACACTATGAGGCAGGTATGAGCCAGATCTTCCGCAGCAACTATGGCGGTGACCACTGGCTCGGGACATTTGCTGCGTATGCGTTCGACCAGATGAAAAAAGACTGATCCCTCCCTTCTCTCTGATATGAAACTGCTCCTTTTTCTTCTAAGTCTCTTACCCTTGACATTGAAGGCAACTCCGCACAACCCTGCACCTTCGGCCGTCATCGTGGTGACCGACAGCCTCGTGGGGAGATACGATGGCGCATTGACACGTGTGCACATGAACGAAGACAAGGCTCCGATAGCAGGGGTGAGTTCGGTGGTGTCGGAGCTGTCGGACGGATTGCTGAGGATACAGATACCACCGTTCAAGGTCGGATCGATGCCCGGGGCTGTGACGGTAGATGCTCGGGGGATCAAGGTCGGGCAGGACGGTAAGTTCGGGCAGAAGTGCAAGGATATCGTGAAGATCAAGATCATGGGCCTGCCGATGAGCTATGACGGTGAGATCGTGGGGCGTTTCGATGACGGACGGCTCATCTATACCGTCACGGTGCGTGGCAAGATCGCCTTCAAGTCCTTCGTGAACATCACCACCTTTGAGGGTCAAAGGTCTTAGGCTCTGCGCCTTGCCACGCAGAGCAGTCGTCGGAGCCCATCGTGTATGGAGTGTGCTCATTCGGAATATATTATGTATTTTTGTCCTCCATTAGCTTACTTCGATGAACGTTAAGATAAATACAGCCGAACTCAACTATATGCTGGAGCGCACTCCGGCGACACACAACATCATGCTCACGGGGCGACACGGTATAGGGAAGTCAGAGATACTGACCGCCTACTTCGCCCAAAAGGGGATGAAGGTCATCACTCTCTTCCTCGGACAGATGAGCGACCCGGGAGACTTGATCGGGTTGCCCGATAAGTCGGGCGAGCTCACCGTCTTCAGACCTCCGTACTGGTTTCCTCTCGATGGCGAGCCCGTGGTGCTCTTCCTCGATGAGCTCAACCGTGCCCGTCCCGAAGTCCTCCAGACGATCATGGACTTGACCCTCAACCGCAAGCTCGCAGGGCGTGCCCTCCCCGAGGGTAGTCGTGTCATCGCTGCCATCAACGAGGGGGATGAGTATCAGCTCACGGACTTGGATCCTGCGCTTGTGTCGAGGTTCAATATCTTCAGGTTTGAGCCTACGGTGGACGAGTGGTTGAGATGGGCTGAGGAGAGTGGTGTGGACGCTCGTGTGACGGAGTTCATACGAGAGAACCACGAGTGGTTGGACAAAGACCCTCAGCAGGACGAAGAGAACGATACCGGGCTGGACAAGATGCCCGACCGTCGCTCATGGAAGCGTGTCTCCGATGTCATCCGAGGGGCAGCCATCGGGCACAACGACATCAAGCTCATTTCGAGTATCGTCGGGGTCAAGGCGGCAAACCTCTTTGTCGCTTCGATCGGTAAGGTCAAGGCTGTCGATGTCAAGGACTTTTTGCAGCACTTCGATGACTACTGCGAGGCTTTGCCTACCTTTCAGACCCATGACTTCTCGGTGATCAACGAAGATATCTTCAAGTACATCCATACCACATTCCTCGATGACGAGATCGAGGATGTCATCGCCCCCAATCTCATCAAGTACATCGACTACATCGAGAGTGAGGGCAAGAACGAAGTGTTGGCGAGCTTCGCACACTTCTTCCAGCAGGACCGTTATGATGAGACTCAGGAGTTCATCATGCGCAAGTGTCCCGATATCGCACAAAAACTCTTCAGCTACACCGCAAGCATCAGGTAAGCATGCTGCCCGAAGTCCGCAAGATCATCGATCGCTGGTATCTCTCCGAAGGGGCACTCTTTCAGACCTTTGTGTCGCACAACTTCGAGGAGAACCTCTCCATCTCTGTCCCCTTCCGTAGCGGTAGAGGCAAGGTCGAGTACAACTCGATGATCCTTAGTTCGATGCGCCCACGTGAAGTCGAATTACACCTCAAGGCTGAGATGGTGCGCATCCTGCTCAAACACCCTTACGAACGCCAGCCCGAGGGGTGCAACAAGAAGTCCATCGCTGTCGGGAGCAACCTCGTCCTTGGCGACAATTACGACTTCTCTGAGATCAATATGCCCACGCCCGAGGCCTTCGATCTGAAGGAAAAGGAGAGCTTCGAATGGTATTCGCACCGTGTCGAGGAGATGTTCTCTCCCAAGGAGATAGACCTCGACAGTATGAGTGAAAACCCCAACGACGACAAGTCAAGTTCCGACAGTGCCAATGGCAATGAGGGCAATGAAGACAGCGGAGAGACTTCGGACGAGCTCAACCCCAATGCACCCGACAATGCCCCTGACAACGACCTCGAAGACCCTTCGGAGGATGTGGAGACGACTTCAAGCCTCGGCAAGACCAAGCACAGAGACGATGAGCAAGGGCAACCCTCCGAGAAGCCCAGGGAGGACAGAGATCTCGACTATGAGATGAAGGAGATGGGGCTGGCAGACCTCTGGGAAGAAGACCCTATGATGGGGTGCTCCATCGACTCTCTCATCGACGAGATAGAGGCCTCCAACGAGTGGGGGAGTCTTGCAGGTACGTTTGCTCGCAAGATCGTGGCGAACACCAATGCCAAGGTGGACTACCGCAAGGTGCTGTCAGGCTTCAGGGCGAGCATCCTCTCTTCAAAACGATGTCTTACCCGAATGCGCCCCAACCGTCGTACGGGCTTCGACAACATGGGCAGTATGAGGCGTTTTGATACGAAGCTCCTTGTTGCCGTCGATGTCAGTGCTTCCATCGGGGAGACGAGCATAAGGCACTTTTACTCAGTCATCAACAGGTTCTTCAAGTACGGTATGGATCAGATAGATGTCATACAGTTTGACACCTCGCTCTCGGAGGTGCAGAAGATGACGAAGAAGCAACTTGAGGTCAAAGTCCTTGGCTTCGGAGGGACGAGCTTCCAGCCTCTTTTCAACTACCTTGGCGAGCATCCCGACTACAACGGTGTGATCATCTTCACCGATGGCGATGCACCCATCCCCAACCTCCCTCCAAAGATGAAGACCAAAGTCATGTGGGTCTGCAACAGTCAACGGCACCTCGAAGTCAACAAAAGCTGGATGCAGAAGATCGGCCGTTGTTGCGCCATCGACCTGTGATACGATCCAATAAGTTTTGTATGATGATAGAATGCGCCTGAGCTTCCGTAATCAGAGTTCCGTATGGTAGAATAAGAGGTGTGATGGGTGAAGGCGGTAGACGTGCCGATAAAGCTCTCGGGCAAAGACCTCCGGGTTGTCGTGCTGACCCCTCACCATCAGGCGAAGTTCGACGGCTTCGGTGTCCTCGTGGTATGCCGGCTGATAGTAGGTTCGATCGATGAGTGTGAAGCCGTTGCGACGGTAGAAGTCGATGCGGCGATCCGACCATTCGTTTGCTCCCGGCGGTTCTGCTTCGAGGACTATGGGCTTGGTGACATGATCGAATATGTGTTTGAGTGCCTTTGCTCCCCATCCTCCACTTCTTTTGTGATGGGGCACACAGAGGTACTCGATGTACTCAAAGGTCTCCAAGCGGTGTAACATCGCAAAGGCTGCGAGTCCATCCTCATCGGGAGCCTTGAACAGAAGGATGTAGAAGCCCCCCGCCTCCTCTGACAGTAGAGAGAGGACACTCTCTCGCTTGCGACGCTCTTCGTAGGGGAAAGCCTCTTCGTAGGCTTGCCACATCTCATTGACCAAGTCACGATGGTTGTTGAGGTCGGCGATGTTGTGTATGACAAGGTGTTGCATCTCTACTTGTTCCTTTTCAGTTGTTTTCTAATTGTTCTTGGCTTTCCTCCCACTCCGACATCAGATCGGCGTGGAGTTTCTGTAACTCATCGTAACGAGAGATGAGAGACGATGAGGTGTCTCCTTGAGACATCTTCTCCTCGATGTCGGAGATCTCTTGTTCGACTTCGGATATTTTTTTCTCGCACTGTTCGACTTGTTGTCGTAGCTTTCGGAGTGCCTTTTGTTGCTCTTTTTGTTGGACGTAGTCTGTCTTTCCGATGCTCTCTTCGGTAGTCGTTACTTTGGGAGGCGGAGCTACTTTGTTGTCTTCGTTGCGTAACGAGAGCGCACGGAAGTAGTCCGGCATACCCCCGAGGTAGTTGATGATCTTCTTGTCCTTGAACTCTATCGCCTTGTCCACCAGCCCTTCCAAGAAGTCTCGGTCGTGTGAGACGATGAGTACCGTCCCCTCATAGTTGCGAATGGCCTCCTTGAGCACCTCTTTGCTACTGATGTCGAGGTGGTTGGTAGGCTCGTCGAGGATGAGGACATTGGAGGGGGAGAGGAGCAGGCGTATCATCGCCAGACGGCTACGCTCCCCTCCTGAGAGGACTTGTACCTTCTTTTCGGAGACCTCTCCTCCAAACATGAATGCTCCCAATATGTCATTGATGCGTGTGCGGATGTCTCCCACAGCGACATCGTCGATGGTCTGGAATATGGTCTTGTTCGGGTCAAGGAGTGAGGCTTGGTTCTGAGCAAAGTAACTGACTTCGACCTGATGTCCCTCTCTGATCGTCCCCTCGTAAGGAATCTCACCCATGACGGCACGCACAAAAGTCGTCTTGCCCGATCCGTTCTTTCCGACGAGGGCAATCTTGTCTCCACGTTCGATGGTGAGCTCGATGTCTTTGAGGACATTGAGGTCACCATAGGATACTGACAATCCTTCGACGATCACGGGGTAAGCTCCCGAGGGGACAGCCATGGGGAAGCGGAAGTGTATCCGTCTACGGTCTATCTCCTCGACTTCGATGCGTTCGACCTTTTCGAGCTGTTTGATGCGAGACTGCACCTGCACCGATTTTGTTGCCTTGTACCGAAAACGCTCGATGAAGTCTTCGGTGTCCTTGATCATCTTTTGTTGGTTTTCGTACGCACGTAGCTGTTGTTGGTATCGCTCCTCCCGAAGTGTCAGGTAGTGGGAGTAAGACGCTTTGTAGTCGTATGCCTTGCCGAGAGAGAGCTCTATCGTACGGGTCGTCGTATTGTCGAGGAACTTACGGTCGTGCGATACCATCACAACAGCAGCAGATGTAGACTTGAGGAAGCCCTCCAGCCAGATGATCGACTCCATGTCGAGGTGGTTCGTGGGCTCGTCAAGGAGGAGCAGGTCGGGACGACTCAGGAGGATCTTTGCCAGCTCGACACGCATACGCCATCCTCCGCTGAACTCCGATGTCTGTCGCTCGAAGTCCGTATCCACGAAGCCCAGCCCCTTGAGTGTCTTCTCTATCTCAGCCTCTCTCCTATCCGACGAATACATCGCAAGGAGCTCGGTATGGTTTGCCAAGCGCTGGATGAGTTCCATATACCCTTCGCTCTCGTAGTCTGTGCGCGAAGCGAGCTCTTCGGTAAGGGCATCGACGGTGCGCTTGATCTCCAGCTCACGGCCGAAAGCCAGACGCACCTCTTCTCTCACCGTGCGTTCGTCTTTTGTCAGCAAGTGCTGAGGCAGATAGCCGATGGTCATGTCCGTAGGATGGGATATGCTGCCTTCGGTGGGTAGGAGGCGTTTGGAGATGATGTTGAGCATGGTCGTCTTCCCTGCGCCATTGCGACCGGCAAGGGCGATGCGCTCTTTCGGATTGATCCTCAGTGAGATGTCCGAAAAGAGAGGCTCTGCGCCAAAGTAGACCGATACATTATTGAGTGCAAGCATTGTCGTGTCATTTATTATTGCCGGCAAAGTTACTCATTTCCCTCCGACTAAATACAGTGGGGTAGAGAGAGGTATGTTTTCGGCCGAATGGGGCATTGGCGAACCGGCGTTAAAAAAGGATACTGTCCTAAAAAAGTGTGTAAGCCCCATTAGTCCTTAACTTTGAGGTAAGAAAAAAAATAAACCTAAGAACAATGGAGCTTACAACAACACAAAAGTCGGCATTTATTTCTGAAATGCTATCATCAGAGGCAGGTATTAACGAACTTATCCGTGTACTATTGGACACCTTCTCGAAGCAAGAACGTGCTCTCTTTGTCGAAGAGCATGAGGGTGAACAGTGCAATGGTTTCCGTCCTCGTCGATGGCGAGGCTACGGCTGTAGCTTTGAATTACGGATTCCTCGAACACGTTCGGGGAATTTCCAACCCCTGATTTTGGGAATCCTCTCCGGCCAAGAGAGCGAACGAGCCTTGTTGTTTCACGAGTTTTATACCCGAGGCCTTTCGTGCGAAGACATTGGTGCTGTGTGCGAACGGATCTACGGCTATCACTATAGCAAGCAGCAAGTCAGTTTTCTCTCGAACACGAGTAAAGAGGAGATCTACAAGTGGTTGGAACGCCAACTGTCGCCCCACTATTTGGCGGTGTACATCGATGCTACCTTTGCCTACACACGGTGGGATGATCGTGTGGCTCAGGAAGCCTATTACACGATGTCGGGGTTGCTTCCTGACGGTAGTCGGGAGGTGCTTTGTGTGGTGAATCATCCCACGGAAGGAGCGTTGAATTGGGAGGCAGAGTTGAAAGCCCTCAAAGCACGTGGAGTCGAACGTATAGACCTGATCATCTCAGATGCTTTACAGGGGATTGAACGAGCCATCGCCTCGGCTTTCCCTCACTCCTCCCATCAGCTGTGTGTCGTTCATTTCAAGCGTCACGCACTTAATGCCGTATCGAAGAGGGACAAGGATCGGATGAGACAAGAGTTGGAAGACTTGTTTCCTATTTCGGGTACAAGTCTTACACCCATCAAAGCATTTGAGAAATTATGTACATTTGCAGAACGTTGGGGGAAAAGCTACCGGAGCCTGCTCTCCTTGTCGGCATCTCGCAATATAGGCTACTTCACTTACCTGATGTTCCCGGAGGGTGTTCGTCGTATGATTTACTCGACGAATTGGGTGGAGCGTCTCAATCGCAGCTATAAGCGCACGCTGCGTATGCGTGGGGCTCTACCCTCGGCTGATGCCGTCGTCTTTCTCTTGGGCTCTGTAGCCCGAGAAATGACTGAAAGGACTTATGCTAGGAGGTTACCCTATTTCCAAGAGTGGAGTACCAAATAAATGAGTAATGAGTAATAACACGAAAAACTCAAAGTTTTTTCCCCTGGGGCATGCCCCAGGGGAAAAAGGGAAAACTAACCTTACACACTTTTTCGGACACTACCTAAAAAGTCGTTAGACTCGACGACGAAGATCGTTAGATTCGATGACGAAAGTCGTTAGACTTGATGATGAAGGTCGTTAGACTCGATTCAACGTGCCTTACCCCACGGAACACCGAAGTCATTTATTGTGTATCGGTACGTTTGGTGTTGGATTCAGGATTTTTAGGCATTTATATCGTTTTCAGATCGCATTTACTTGCATTGATCCCCAATTAGACTTAGACGTTGACCATTCTTTGGTATTCTTTTCATGAGACAGAGTATGTGAAATAGATTGATTCTTCAACCGCTTGTTCGTTTTATGATGTGTTTCTTTAGATCGAACCTATGTTGAAACAAGCAAAAGAGGGTACATCAAAATTTTATTTTGATGTACCCTCTTTTGCTTGTTTATGGACTTTAGTCTATAGGCAATGGGATAATAACAGGTTTAAGGTGTACTTTCCAACCCTTATTTTCTGCTATTGCCTTATCACACGTGTTTGTTCCGGGATTGCCGTAGACATGAATTTCTTTACTTACTTCAGTCAGAGCTTTCACATCAGGGAGTGTGGAGAAGAGAGTATTCAAAGTCTCAGCACTCAGGTTACAATTGCCACAATCTAACTCATTATTTATGGAGCTCGGGATTTTCAAAGAGCTTAACAATTTGTTATCATTACAAAATAGTCGCATCAACTTTGTATTTTTGCTCACATCCAAAGTTGTGAGTGTATTACCGCCACAGGCCAAGAGCTTCAAATCCTTATTTTTGCTCACATCCAAAGCTGTGAGTGTATTACCGCCACAGGACAAGAGCTCCAAATCCTTATTTTTACCCACATCCAGTGATTCGAGTGAGTTGCCCCAGCACCACAATCTCATCAGACTTTTGTTGCTTCTCACATCCAGTGATTCAAGTCCATTCGAAGAGCAGTCTAATATTGTCAACTTGTTGTTATTAGTCACATCCAATGATTGGAGTTCATTCCCGACACAGACTAACTCTATCAAGGCTCTATTCTTACTTACATCCAAAGCACTTATCTTTTGACTTATGCAAATGAGCACACTGACCTTCCCGTATATCGTGATGGTCTGAGAGGCTATGGGGTATGCTTGATATTCATCAAAAACTGTGACGTTCTCCCCTTCGTCTTTAGTGCCGTTCCCATTCAAATCTATCCAGACATCGGGGCGGTCTTCCGAACCTGCATCTATCTTAAGAACAATTTCATCTCCAACTTCTTTTTTCGTCGTGAGAACCATAATGTGTGGAGTAAGAGGCTTGCCTTCTACATCGACTTCCCAACCCTTTTTGGTCGCAATCTCAGGATGACAGTCGGCAGCCCCGGGATTTCCGCTGACCATAACCTTCTTTATTTTGTCCTTAGTTTCGCTGATATCCGGTAAAGTATTGAACAGATCATCTAAGGTCTCTGCACTGAGTCCACATGACCGACAGTCTAATGTTTCAGTAATGTTGTCACTTATCTTCAGATCGGAGAGTTTATTGCAAGAGCAGTTTAGTTCTTTTAACCTCGTGTGCTTCCTCACATCCAAGGAACTTAAATTGCAATCTTCGCAGGATAGAGAAACCAAATTCAAGTTTTGACTGATGTCTAAAGATTTGAGATCATTATTACTGCAATCAAGTTCTTCCAATTTTGTCAGCTGGGTCACGTCCAATTTTGATAGCTTATTGTGAGCACAGTCTAAATCTCTTAGATTAAGATTTTGGCTGATGTCTAAAGAGGTGAGGAAATTAGAGCTACAATCAAGTTCTTCCAATTTTGTCAGCCGGGTCACGTCCAATCTTGATAGCCCGGTGTCCTCACAAACTAAATCTATCAGATTGACATTTTGACTGACATCTAGTGTCTCAAGTTCGTAACTGCCAGAGCAGTCTAATATTTTCAGTAACTTGTTTTGAGTGACATCTAAGGAGGTCAGATTATCAGAGCCACAACTCAAATTTACCAAGTATGGGGCCTTGGTGACATCCAGAGCTTTAAGCTGGGAATTATCATAGCAGGAGAAGTAAAAGACCTTCCCATATATTGTGATTTTCTCAGCACCGATAGGGTAGAAGACTTCGTACTCTCCAGCTTCTCCGAAAGAAGTTACTTTCTCGCCATCGTCCATCGTGCCGTTATCGTTGAGGTCGATCCATACCTCGGACTGATCCTCTTCTGCTGCATTTATCTCAAGTCTTAATTCTTTTCCTATGGAGGGCTCTACAGTGAGAGTGATGTGAGGAAAGGCTACTTCGACTCCTTCGCCAAGGATTTCGAGACGATTGTTTTTCCATTCTGCTTCTACACGGTAAGCCTTGCCAGGAAGCATGGCAAAGGTCTTTGAAGTCTTTTTGTTCTCGGAGAGGATGAGTTTGTCCTCTGTCTTCATAGCGAGGATAAACTCGGGGATGGTCTTCCCATTTGGTCGATGCCATCTCACAAAGGTGTGGCTCTTGCTCGGAGCGATGGAGACTTCCTTCATCGTGGGCATAGTCTTGGGATCATTGTCTGTGATCTCAGAGACCTCATCACTTATGGGTTTGTAGACATATTGCTTGTCATCGTGAGGTAGGTATTGCCACTCTTCGGACGATCCGTTTCTCGGAGACAGAGAGCACCCCGAGACCTTGAGGTCCGTGTCGGAACTGTTCTTCAGATCCACGTACTCTATGCTCCCGAGGTGGGTGAAGCTCATCGCCATCTCTCCTGATGTCGATGCAGGCTCTACCGTCACTTTCGACATCACGGGCACAGAGACCTCTTCGAGATCATTGGCCATGATGGGGACGATGTCCACGAGGATCTCATTGTCGACGACGACGACCCCTCTTCCCGGCACACCACAGAACGCATACAAGGTGTATGCCTCATCGATGTCGATACTCTCGGGGATCACGACATCCATCGTGGCCTGCTTACCGTCGGGACCGATGGCTCCGACAGGTTGCTCCACAGGGGGCGTCAGCCGTGAGTCTTGCTCAAAGATCAGGGTGAGACGGTCTCTCGACTGCCAGCGCGCTCGAAGCAGACCGTGCTCGGTATCCTCCTCAAGAGCGACACGGAGACCGGCATCCTCAGGCATTGCTGCGGAAAGACGTAGGGTACGACTGCCTTTCTCGAAGAGAGGTAAGTCCCCCCTTTCATTTTGGCACGAGGTGGCGAAGATCAATAGCATCAGTGTCCACAGACACAGAACTTTTGTATACGATGTTTTCATAGGGTTATTCTTTTAACTTGTTCGTTTTTTTCGTTTGAGAGGATCACAGTTGGATGATCTCGACATCCGACACACTGCCCTTGCCGTCCCTGAGCATCTTGTCGAGCTTGGTCTTGTAGGCTTGGATTTCGTCTGCAAGGGTTGCACCATCGTTGGTGAGGGCTGAGAGCTTCTCGGTCAGTCTTGTGACCTCTTCGGGATGAAGGTCGTCAGACTTGGACTTGACCTCATCAGCGAGAGCAGTGAGACCGTTGCGCTGTTCGGTGAGCCTTGTGATGAGGGCTTTCACCGCTTCGGCTTTGTTCTTGACACTTTGGGTCGATGTCTTCAGGGATGCTAACTCCTCTCTCAGCGCAGTCAGTGCGGACTCCGCCGTCGAAACCTTTTGCGAAAGCTCGGTAAATGCTTCGGTCACCTCGGGTCTGACCTTTACGGTACAACTTGCGGTCTTTGCGCCATCCTTGGATGTGGCAGTGATGGTCACCTTGCCCGATGTGAGACCTCGTACAGCTCCTGTCTGATCGACGGTGGCGATATTCGGCTCCGACGAAAGCCAGGAGACCTCCTTATTCGTCGCATCGGCGGGTGCTATCGTCGCCTTGATGACGACGGTCTCGCCTATCTTCATGGATAGAGCTGTCGGTGACACGGATATGTCGGACACGCTGACTGTGGGGTTCTCATTCTTTTTACATCCTGACATCGTCATGATTACGATCAAGAGCAGGGTGGAGACTGTCGTTTTGATCATCGTCTCATGCCTTTTCATCATAGTTGTTTGTGTATTTAATAGATTAAAAAATTGGTTGTCTGCTCTGCACTCCGACCCCAAAAAGAATGATGAAAATACCCTCTCAACGGACATGTGGCAATGAGTGCCACAAGAACAGGAGACCCACAACCCTCAAAAGGCTGTGAACTCCCCCTAAGTGATGATGTATAAAAAAGTATTTCCTCCCCCTTGATGGACTCATGGTACACAAGGGATTTAACAAACAATGGTTAAATCGTGACAAATGTAATAAGAAATGTGATAAGTACTCCCCCTTATGATGCCTTTTCGGTCAAAAAAAGTTCGGTCTCAGAGACTGAACTCTGCCCAAAGGGGATAGTGGTCGGAGAGCATGAAGGATAGGCGTTGGCGTGTGAGACCTCTATTGCTCATTGCCACGGTGGTGAAGTCGTAGCTGCCACCGGTCTTGAATTCGAGCGAGAGTCTGGGCTGTCCCTTGTTGCCGTTGAACCATGCGATCTGGTCGTAGAACTTTGTCTCGTTGAAGATCGATCGGGTCACCGTTTTGTTTTGCAAAGCTTCGGGTACATACAGTCCTTCGGAGATGAATGTCCGGTGAAGGAGGTCGCCACGCTCTTCGATGTTGAAGTCTCCAAGGACGATGAGGTTGTGATGATAGGCGTTGACATCTTTGGCCCATGTGGAGAGCCACTGTGCTATCCCTTTGAGTTCGGGTATGCGATCTTGTGCCTTTTTGCCGTAGATGACATGAAGGGTCACGAGGATGAATGTCTGCCCTTTGGAGCGGAAGCTCACGGCATAAGGGGTACGGACAAACTGTTCGGTCATCACATTGGCAGAGACACCTTTGCTCCACTCTTTGGGTACTACGAGTTCGCCGGCAAGACCTGAGAGTGTGACCCGACGAGTGTCGAAGAGGTATGCCATGCGCTCTCCGTTGCCTGCATCACCCTTGGTCACATCGGTCAATATCATCGACCACTCGGGACCGAGGAGCTTGATCGTGTCTCTGAGGGCTCGGATGTTCGACTTCACCTCCTGCACCGCAATGACATCGAAGCGACGGAGGATCTCTGTGATACACAGGACAGCGTGCATATCTCGTTTGGGGTTGTCTTTCTCTTCGCTTGCCCACTTGCGGGTCAAGTCTCCAAAGGCTCTGATGTTCCAAGTGGCAATGAGTAGATTGCGGTCCAGTTGCTTGGCAGGGATCTTTTCGTCCAGATCCTGCTTCAGGAGAGCGATATTCTCCCCGACTTCGGGTGGTAGATTTGTGTACATGGTCATTTTCTTTTTTTAGAGATCATACATATACAAATATAATCAAATTGCGGAGAAGGTGTGTTTTTTTGTCATCTGACAGAATACATTCTGCACCACGACAGAATACTTTCTGAGGCCTGACAGAATACATTCTGTTGTTCGTCCGAAGACCGCGGCGTATGGGCTTTCGTCTCGAAACCTACCAAAGCAGGATAGGGACAAAGTCACCAATAATATGTATCTTCGTCATAGTTTTTGCTCACAAACAACTTCGGATAACAGCATGGAAATCTCTCAACTGGGAGAGTTCGGTCTCATCGACCGACTCACCGAACCCTTCAATACCCGTGTCCCCTCTACCGTCCTCGGTGTCGGGGACGATACCGCCATCCTCTCGCAAGACAGTAAGCGTGAGACCCTCGTGACGACTGACCTTCTGCTCGAAGGTATCCACTTCGATCTCATGTACTGTCCGCTCAAGCACTTGGGCTTCAAGGCTGTGAGCGTCAATGTCTCCGATATCCTTGCGATGAATGGTCGCCCCGAACAGATTGTCGTCTCGATCGGTGTCTCCAAGCGTTTTGCGGTCGAAGATATCGAAGCCCTTTACCTCGGCATCCATGAGGCTTGTGAGGTGTATGGGGTCGATCTCGTGGGTGGAGATACGTGTTCGTCGCTCACGGGGCTTACCATCAGTATCACCGCAATCGGTAGTGCAGAGGCGGGGAAGGCTGTGAGACGCTCGGGGGCAAAGGTCAACGACCTCATCTGTCTCTCAGGCAATGTCGGTGCTGCGTACATGGGACTTCAGCTCTGTGAGCGAGAGAAACTTGCTTATGATGGCACTGCGGACTTCCGGCCTCGTTTTGAGGGAAGAGAGTACATCCTCCAGAGACAACTCCGCCCTTATGCCCGTCTCGATGTCATCGAAGCCCTTCGTAAGGCCGGCATCGTCCCCACGAGTATGATCGATGTCTCGGACGGTGTGGCTTCGGAACTGCTCCATATCTCGAAGGCTTCGGGGGTGGGTTGTCGCATCTTCGACAAGAAGATCCCCATCGACTATGAGACTTCGGCAATGGCCGAAGAGCTTAACATCAACGTCATCACGGCAGCCCTCAATGGCGGTGAGGACTACGAACTCCTATTTACCGTCCCTCTCGGCATGAAGGATCTCGTCGAGAAGATCGAGGATGTGCGCCTCATCGGCTATATCACGGAGGAGAGCGATGGTTGTCATCTCGTCGCAAACGATGGCAATCTGATCCCTCTTCTTGCCCAAGGGCATCACTTCAAGAAGGACGAAGCATAGTTTTTTATACCCCTAACCTTACTTTTCTCATGAAAGAATATCTGGATCTCCTCGGTTATGTGCGTCACAATGGTGTCCTCAAGGGCGACCGTACGGGCACAGGGACTGTGAGTTCGTTCGGTCATCAGTTGAGGTTCGACCTTTCGAAGGGCTTTCCGCTCTTGACGACCAAACGACTGCACTTGCGTTCGATCATCTATGAGCTGTTGTGGTTCATTCACGGTGATACG
The DNA here is from genome assembly GCF_900638305.1 of Porphyromonas cangingivalis. Lineage (NCBI taxonomy): Bacteria > Pseudomonadati > Bacteroidota > Bacteroidia > Bacteroidales > Porphyromonadaceae > Porphyromonas > Porphyromonas cangingivalis. The sequence goes on along the minus strand of NZ_LR134506.1, from coordinate 1,264,456 downwards.
AATGTCAAGTACCTCCAAGACAATGGTGTGAGGATATGGAACGAGTGGGCGGACGAGAACGGAGATCTCGGCCCCATATACGGTGCGCAGTGGCGCAAGTGGCGTGATGCCCAGGGACAGGAGCATGATCAGCTCGCTGAGGCCTTGAGGCAGATACGTGAGACACCCGAGAGCCGTCGTATCATCGTCAGTGCATGGAATGTGGGCGAGCTTCCTGAGATGAAACTCCCTCCTTGTCATGCCTTCTATCAGTTTTATGTCGCCAACGGTCGTCTCAGTCTACAGCTTTATCAGCGTAGCGCAGACCTCTTCCTCGGTGTACCGTTCAATATCGCATCCTATGCCCTCCTCCTCATGATGGTGGCGCAGGTGACAGGGCTTGAAGCAGGGGACTTCGTCCATACGTTCGGGGACACGCATCTGTATACCAACCACTTCGAACAAGCTGATCTGCAACTTACTCGCGAGCCTCGTCCCCTCCCGCGGATGATCCTCAATCCTGATATCAAACGCCTTGAAGACTTCACTTACGAAGACTTCACCCTCGTGGACTATGAGCCTCATCCACATATCAAAGCCGACGTAGCTGTATGAAAGACTCCAAACCCACACTTCACATCATCGTGGCGATAGCCGAAGATGGTGCCATCGGCTTCGAGGGCGATATGCCCTGGGGGCGCAATCTCCCTCGCGACCTCAAGCACTTCAAAGAGACGACCATGGGCTATCCCATCGTCATGGGGCGCAAGACCTTTGAGAGCCTTCCGAAGGGGGCACTGCCCGGCAGGCTGAACATCGTGATCTCTCGTAATACCGCTTACGAAGCACAAGGTGCGACCGTCGTGCACAGCATCGATGAGGCTCTTTCCGTGGCCAAGGGTGTCGAGCACCTTTTCGTCATCGGAGGTGGCGAGCTCTACCGTCAGTCTCTCCCATACGCCGACATCCTGCACATCACGCAGGTGCATGCGCACTTTGAGGGGGCGGACACCTTCTTCCCTCCCATAGATATAGGAGAATGGCATTGTGTCGCAAGCGACGAGCATCCGGCTGATGATCGTAACCTTTACGCCGTCACGTTCACCGAATGGCACAGGACGAAGAGGTAGGCTCTCCGATAGACTCCCCCTCTGAGTCTTGAGCTATCTTTTGTGAGAGTGCGGAGGAGGCTCTGATTAGATGTCGAAATTTTTTTTGGTCAGGGTTAGGACTTCTCTTTTGTCCTGACCCGGTTGCCCTTGTGTGGAGGAGAGGATTTGGGGGATGAAAGTTTTTTGTCCGCCTTTTTATTTATTGTAACCTCTTGTCTGTCACGATAAAATAATGTAACTTTGCAAGGCATTTTGACAAATATAAAGTCTAACGTAACAAATTATTTTATTTATTAACTAACTAATGAAGAATTACTACGAAGAAGTGAAGCCTCTTGAAGGCTTCGATTGGGACAACTTCGAGAGTGCATCTCTCAGCACTCCGGAAGAAAAAGTAGCTACCGAGAAGGCTTATGAAGCTACTTTCGGTGCCGTTAAGGACAAGGAAATCGTAACAGGTAAGGTTGTTTCGATCTCTAAGAGAGAAGTTGTCATCAACGTAGGTTTTAAGTCTGAAGGTGTTGTCTCTGTCGCAGAGTTCCGCTACAACCCCGACCTCAAGGTGGGTGACGAAGTAGAGGTATTCGTGGAGAACCAAGAAGACCGCAACGGACAGCTCGTACTGTCTCACAAAAAAGCTTGTGCAGCACGCTCTTGGGAACGTGTCAACAAGGCTCTCGAAAACGACGAAATCGTCAAGGGTTACATCATGTCTCGCACTCGTGGCGGTATGATCGTAGAGATCTTTGGTATCGAGTCGTTCTTGCCAGGATCACAGATAGACGTGAAGCCTATCCGTGACTTCGACGTATTCGTCGGAAAGACTATGGAGTTCAAGATCGTGAAGGTGAACCAAGAGTTCCGCAACGTAGTTGTGTCTCACAAGGCTCTCATCGAGGAAGAACTCGAACAACAAAAGAAAGAAATCATCTCCAAGCTCGAAAAGGGACAAGTCCTCGAAGGTGTTGTCAAGAACATCACTTCTTATGGTGCGTTCATCGACCTTGGTGGAGTGGATGGTCTTATCCACATCACTGACCTCTCTTGGGGACGTGTCAACAACCCTGAAGAAGTCGTTAAACTTGACGAAAAGATCAATGTCGTCATCCTTGACTTCGACGACGAAAAGAAGCGTATCGCTCTTGGTCTCAAGCAACTTACTGCACATCCTTGGGATAGCATCGATCCAAACCTCAAGGTTGGTGACAAGGTCAAGGGTCGCGTAGTCGTAATGGCTGACTATGGTGCGTTCGTAGAAGTGACTCCGGGTGTCGAAGGTCTTATCCACGTATCTGAAATGTCTTGGACACAGCACCTCCGCAGCGCACAAGACTTCCTCAAGGTGGGTGACGAAGTAGAAGCTCAGATCCTTACTCTCGATCGCGAAGAGCGTAAGATGTCTCTTGGTCTCAAGCAACTCACTCCTGATCCATGGGCTGACATCGAAGTCAGATTCCCTGTGGGTTCACAGCACTCTGCAAAGGTGCGCAACTTCACCAACTTCGGTGTCTTCGTAGAGTTTGAAGACGGTGTAGATGGACTTATCCACATCTCCGACCTCTCTTGGACAAAGAAGATCAAGCACCCAAGCGAATTTACTCAGGTAGGTGCTCCTATCGAAGTTGTTGTCCTTGAAATAGACAAGGAAAACCGTCGCCTCAGCCTCGGTCACAAGCAGCTCGAAGAAAATCCATGGGATGTATTCGAAACTATCTTCACTGTGGGTTCTGTACACGAAGGTACCATCATCGAAATGATGGAAAAGGGTGCTGTCGTATCTCTCCCATACGGTGTCGAAGGCTTCGCTACTCCTAAGCACCTCGTGAAGGAAGATGGTACACAAGCTCAACTTGAAGAAAAGATCCAGTTCAAGGTGATCGAATTCAACAAGGATGCTAAGCGCATCATCCTTTCTCACAGCCGCATCTTCGAAGATGAGCAAAAGGCTAAGCGTCAAGAAGCGACCAACGAACAACGTCGCCAACGCCGTGCTGATGCTGCCAACACTGCTGCATTCACTTCTGCTTCAGCAGAAAAGTCTACCCTCGGTGATCTTGAAGAGCTCGCAGCTCTAAAGGAAAAACTCATGGGTGATCAGTCAGCTGAGTAATAGATAGGGATAGGAACACTTCTCTTTGTTCCTCCGTCCCGAACCCCATGAGAGGGGGTGTCGAAGATATACATTTCGACACCCCCTCTTTATTTTTACTTTGGACCGTCTATGATCTCCATGATGTAATCCTCATGATGTGATCCGGAAAGATACCATACAATATAAGAATAGAGAGCTTCTCATCCCATCGGAATCAATCTTTTCTGCCTTGTTTGGTCTTTCTCTCGGGCGAAGCCGAGATGCTTCGAGCCCCCCTGTTGGTCGTCAAAAACATTTCTTTAAGAAAGTAGATGGTAGTGTCCGAAAAAGTGTGTAAGGTTAGTTCTCCCTTTTTCCCCTGGGGCATGCCCCAGGGGAAAAAAACTTTGAGTTTTTCGTGTTATTACTCATTACTCATTTATTTGGTGCTCCACTCTTGGAAATAGGGTAACCTCCTTGCGTAAGTCCTTTCGGTCATTTCTCGGGCTACAGAGCCCAAGAGAAAGACGACGGCATCTGCCGAGGGTAGAGCCCCACGCATACGCAGCGTACGCTTATAGCTCCGATTGAGACGCTCCACCCAATTCGTTGAGTAAATCATACGACGAACACCCTCCGGGAACATCAGGTAAGTGAAGTAGCCTATATTGCGAGGTGCCGACAAGGAGAGCAGGCTCCGGTAGCTTTTCCCCCAGCGTTCTGCAAATGTACACAATTTCTCAAATGCCTTGATGGGTGTAAGACTTGTACCCGAAATAGGAAACAAGTCTTCCAACTCTTGTCTCATCCTATCCTTGTCCCTCTTCGATACGGCATTAAGTGCGTGACGCTTGAAATGAACGACACACAGCTGATGGGAGGAGTGAGGGAAAGCCGAGGCGATGGCTCGTTCAATCCCTTGTAAAGCATCTGAGATGATCAGGTCTATACGTTCGACTCCACGTGCTTTGAGGGCTTTCAACTCTGCCTCCCAATTCAACGCTCCCTCCGTGGGATGATTCACCACACAAAGCACCTCCCGACTACCGTCAGGAAGCAACCCCAACATCGTGTAATAGGCTTCCTGAGCCACACGTTCCTCCCGCCGTGTGTAGGCAAAGGTAGCATCGATGTACACGGCCAAATAGTGGGGCGACAGTTGGCGTTCCAACCACTTGTAGATCTCCTCTTTACTCGTGTTGGTGAGAAAACTGACTTGCTGCTTGCTATAGTGATAGCCGTAGATCCGTTCGCACACCGAACCAATGTCTTCGCACGAAAGTCCTCGGGTGTAAAGTTCATGGAAGAGGAGGGCGCGTTCGCTTTCCTGATGGGAGAGGATGCCCAAAATTAGGGGCTGAAAATTCCCTGAACGAGTACGTGGAATGCGAAGCTCAAAGCTACAGCCATAGCCTCGCCATCGACGAGGACGGAAACCATTGCATTGTTCACCCTCATGCTCTTCGACAAAAAGAGCACGTTCTTGCTTCGAGAAGGTGTCCAATAGTACACGGATAAGTTCGTTAATACCTGCCTCTGATGATAGCATTTCAGAAATAAATGCCGACTTTTGTGTTGTTGTAAGCTCCATTGTTCTTAGGTTTATTTTTTTTCTTACCTCAAAGTTAAGGACTAACGGGGCTTACACACTTTTTTAGGACAGTATCAAGTAGATTTTGAAAAATACTCACTTTTAGGTAGCAGTAATTTTTTATAGATAAAATTACTGAACTTTGTTCTCTGTTTGTTCTATTAAATTTTTAAGTCGCTGATTTATATTTTGTTTTGGAGCTTATTTGGACTGTTTAACACTAATTTGATGTGATTTGAACGCTGTTCTGTTTTAGCCGTGAAAAACCCTTTTTTTAGGTATTGATTGCAATGTGGACATGGCATTATCTTTGCACCCGAAATTCATATTACCAATTAGATCCTATGAAAAAACTTCTTCCGATTATCCTCTATGCACTCCTGTGCATGGTGGTTGTGTCCTTGACTTCTTGTGTCAAGGATGTCATGGATGAGCCTACCTTGTCTGTCTCTCATTCAGGAGATGTGCGCATCCCAAGCGAAGGAAAAGAGGTAGTCATCCCTCTTCTCACCAATCAAACGAATTGGCAGTCGATCTGTAATGCCGAGTGGATCACACTGAGAGCCGCCGGCAATACTCTTCTTATCGAGGCTGCACCTAATCCCACGATTGTCGAACGTATAGCTGAGGTCTTGGTCATCGCAGGTAACAAGAGCGTACAGCTATCCGTCGTCCAATCTCCTTCATCGGCAGGCCTCGTAGAGGTCGATCCGGGAGCATTGGAGGCAAAGCGAACAGCCGGAGAGTATCGTATCGCCGTGCGTGGCAATACAGATACTTGGACGGTAGAGAAGCCTTCCGATGTAGACTGGGTCAAGGTCTTTGCTCGCCCTCGATATGGAGAGGTCGTGCTGTACCTTGACGAAAACAAGAGCAATGCCACACGTACCTGTCGTTTGACAATCCACAATGGGGGTACTGTGAAGGCTTTCGAGATCCATCAGGAAGGCTATCCCCATTACTTCTTGCCATATATGGTATGGGGATCGGACTTTCGTGATGCCGAAGCCTTTGAGATAGCGCGTCACAGCCGTGTCACTTCTCGTCCGAGACCCGCCAATCCTTTGGCAAGTCAGAGAGAGATACCGGACTTTGGCTTTTCGACCGTCAGTTCTGCGTTTCAGCAGGTGAGGTATGAGTATCTCAATCTGGGTACGACATTCTTGTACAAAGCAACGCTCATTGCGGCGGACTCGACCGTGGTGAGAGGTGTGGATTTTAAGAAGTTCCTGGCTGACGAGCGGTACGTGCCCAATACAAGTCTTACCTCTACCGACTTGATCTCTTACTACGAGCATCCGGAGAAAGGCATAAATCTCCAGGTCACTCTTTTCAAGGACAGCAAGGAGGCACAACTCATCTTTACCCCTATCGTCGAGCAGGATAAGGCTTACACACTGCCCGAACGACTCCCTATGGGCTTCCCCATCACAGAGACTGCCACTAAGGATGAGGTCGAGGCATGGGAGACAAAAAATGGGGGCGAACTGTCTGCCAAGATCACCGAAGCACTCGGAGTACCTTTTTACTTCGCTCCGGAGCCCTACTACTCTCGTCAGTATATGTACGATGCCGTGACGAATAAGATTCTGGACACTTCTGTCGTGACATTGGCTCCCGAATACAAGGGGATGTACAGATATGGTGGGCTGACCTTCATCACAAAAGAGATGGGAGCGATAATCACAGCAGCCGGCTTCAAGTACCACTCGCACGATATGCGTCGAGGAGCTTACTTCTATCACAACGAAGCCGAAAATCTCCGTCTTGCAGTTTCGATCCTGAGGATGGGAGGCATGGAGCTCACGAGATGCCAGTTCAATGTCCTCAAAAAGTCAAAATAATGCCTTCAATCCGATAGAATTATGAATACGAACAACAGAAATAAAATAAAGGCTTGGGGGCTTTCTATCTTCCTCTTGGGAAGTGTCTTTATGCCCGCCTGTACCAAGCAACAACCGGAACAAACACTTTCGGGATTTACGCTCAGTGAGACCAAACCGATCGAGGTGCCTTACTCAGGATCAGAGGTGAGCGTCTCAGTCTCCGGCACCCTTAGGGGCTGGACAGCCTTCCCCATGAAGGAATGGGTCAGAGTCGCTAAAGAGGGTGACAGACTTACCCTCCGAGTCTCTGCCAACGAGAGTGCCCGTCCTCGTACCACTGAGGTGAAGGTCTCTTCGGGAGGGGTTGTCAAGGTCCTTGAGGTACGACAGGAGGGGAAACCGTTGGAGTTTACCTCACAGAAGGATATTCAGTTCGGCCAGTTTGGTGGCAATAAGAAGTTTTTCGTCAACGCCTCCTCTCCGGATTGGACCGTGACTGCATCGGATTCTTGGCTCAAAGTGACCCCCAACACCGAGCGTGGAGAGATACTGATCCATACCGAAGAGAACACTGCACGTACGGCACGAAGTGCCAAGATCGAGGTCAAAGACCTTTCGGGTAAGGTCGTGCACTCTGTGGAGGTCCATCAGAAGGAGATCCTGTACTATTTCCTGCCTTATCCACATGCCGGGGCAAGTGCGGAGGTGATCCGTCTTTTCGAGACCGAGCGTTACAGCAGGCTTCTGAATCAGCCCGATATGATGGTCAACTTCAGCCAATGGGCTTATGAGACGGTGAGTCCGATATTCAACTACATCATGTATTCCATCAGGAATGGGAAGTTCGTCAGTGCCACGCTCTATACGACCAATAGGGATGCGAGCCTGCTCAAAGGCGAAAAAGGGGCAGAGGTGATAGACTTCTTGAGACAGAATGGCTACGAGAAACAACTCGATGTCCTCTACTACAATTCCGAGACGAACTGCGAAGTCAATATCGTCACTACCTCCCGTAACCCCAATATCACTTTTTCCTATTATCCCGAGCAGAAGCCCATGCCTTCGTTCGATCGCCTTCCTATCGGTTTGACGAAGTTTTGTCGAGTCAAGAAGGTCACGCTCCCGGATGGAGAGGTGGAGATTCACACGATCCAAGAGGGCGAGACCGAGCATACAATCTTCGAGCATGAGGCCAAGTTGGGCTGGACTTTCATCCCTCCTTACGATCCATACGCACCGGAGAATGCAGAAGATGATCCTGAGACACGAGACCGCAAACGTGATCAGAGCAGTCGCAAGATACGTGTACCTCTCTTCTTTGGTGCAAAACAGTCCAATCCGGATCATTGGAGAGAGTTTTACAACTATATGGTCTTCGAGAAGGACGGGCAGTACAAGGCCTATGAGCTCGGACGAGTGTACGAAGACTATATCAATGACTATGTAGACCCCTCACATCCGTTTTATGGACAGAAGAGTAGACGCGTATCGGGGACTCAGATGGAGGTCGCACGACAGACATTCAAGAATCCGTTGATGTTCATGTATGAGCATGATGGGTATCTCTATGTGACGAAGGAGTTCCGCAAGCTCCTTGCGGAGGAAGGGTTCTTCTTCGACTCGACTTTCGACAGAGATCGTGGATTTATTTACTACAACCCCGAACGAAAGATAGAGCTCATGTTCAGATTCGGTAAGACCATCTATGATGGGGATGACAAACCCGGAGTCGTGATCATGCAGTTGGTACCGAGAGATATTGACTTGGGTAACAGATAAGAAAAATATCGACAAATGAAAAAACATATATTACTTTCGATGCTCGTCTTGGTCATGGCTTTGGGCTCATGCAAGACTTCTCTTGAGGTCAACGACCCGCAGACTCTTTCTCTCTCCGTGGAGGGCTCTTTACTTATGCTCGGCACGGGTCAGAAGGCAGAGGTCACTGTCAAGACCGATAGTCCCGAGTGGTCTTTCCTTGGGGGAGCAGACTGGCTCGACATCTCCAAGGAGGACAATCGTCTTGTGCTGACAGCATTGCCTAACCTTACTGTCTCAAAGCGATCAGTCCAACTCATCATAATGGCAGGAGAGATCTCTCAGAGCCTTTGGGTAGAGCAGGACAGTGGCGCAGCGCAAGGGGGAACAAAGCAGAGTGAGATCACCGTCGATCAGTGGGAAGACCTGCGTATTCTGACCGTCGACATTCCACACTCAGAGTGGGATATTCTTTGTTCTGCTTCGGGATGGATCACTCACGTGGTCAACCCCCGAAAAAGAGAGTTGCGCATCAATGTGTCTGAAAACAAGAGTACCAAGGATCGTACCGCAGTCTTCTATATCAGCACAAAGAGTGGAGAGGGCAACTATAAAATCAAGCTGACTCAGCGAGGTGCGATGTCTTATATCCTCCCTTATCCCGGTTTCAATGAGACGGAGGTTGAGGTCAGAGCGTTCGAAGATGCTCGTCGCAGTCTCCTTATCGGTAAGCCTTCGGGTACGGACAGTCCGATGTTTGGTGGCAATGCCAATGTCTGGACTTTCGAGACCCAGAGCAAGACCTTCGGTCAGATCCAGTACATCATCGAGCCCGACGAACGCCTATATCGTGCTGCCATCGTGTGGGCCAATGATCCTATGCTCTTCAGGCGAGACAGAGAACTCGACAATGCTGTCGAGTTTCTTCAACAGCACGGCTTTGTCCTTCGTCGCAATACCACCTATTATAGCGAAAAGCTCGAGTGTACTGCGCTGATCGGTATGAACGAACAAGGCTCTTTCATCATGTACACCTTTGAACCCAAACAGCCTGCTCCTGCAGACACCTTCGAGAGCTTCCCATGGGGTATCCTCGAACAAAAAGAGTGGCGTACCTATCGTGAGGATGCCATAGATGAGTGGGAGACTCAGCACGGTGGTAAGCAGGTGTTCAGGGAAGAAAAACGAGATGAAATCTCTTTGGCTTACGCTTCTGATGACCTCGGAGGGCACTTGCGCATCTACACGATCCTGACCAACGAAGATGATCCACGGCCTCTGACCGATGTCATCCATGTCTACACCGACACATCTCGTGTGTACTACAAGGTCAAGGGGGCTATCATGCTCACGCGCGAGTTTGCACAGTTGGCGAGATCTGTCGGCTTCGTCTTCCGCTCGTATGTCGAGTCGAGGATATTCATGTACGAGCACCCCAATCGTGGTCTGTACATGGGGGTATATCGAATACTCGAAAAGGACCCCAACAATGCTGATACGATGCTCGAGTATGCCAAGATGGAGTTTCTCCCCATCTACAACACTGACAGTAATCCTCAGACCTTCGTCGATCAGATGCAGGAGATGAAGCGTCAGGAGAGACGTGAGGCATTCATCGCGAAGGCTGTGGCTCAAATGTCTGAGAAGTAAAAGGTAGTGATCCAATGAGAGTACGGGAGAGTGTGGTAGTGTAGAAGATCGTCGGTAGAGGAGAATCTCATCGATAAAAAAGTCGTTAGACTCGATGACGAAGGTCGTTAAGATCGATGACGAAAGTCGTTAGATTTGATTTTGTCTCTCATACGTTGTTTATTTCCACCACGGATCGTGATCCCCGACTCATATTCAATACATATAAAGAAAACATGAAAAAGAATAAATATATATACAGTCTATTGATCTTGCTACTTCTGGCTTCCTCAGCTTGTCGTAGAGATATAGATCTCCTTGAAGATCAATCTGTGACTCATGATCAGCCTGAGGTGTTCAACCTCGGTCAGAGGAGTGGTTTCTTGACAGATGTTATTCGTGTCAAGCTTACCCCCGAGTTTGCCGAACGCATCGAGCAAGGGCTCAGTGAGACCTCTTCGGGACTTCGTTCAGCGGAGGAGGATGTCACCACATTTGTGCAGAGCATGAAGGCCCTCAAGGTCACTCGTGTATTTCCTCCTGCCGGAAAATATGAAGCTCGTCAACGTAAGGCCGGGCTTCACCTGTGGTACGACATCAGTATCAATGATAAGGCCGAAGACACTCCCGAGGTCGCTTTGCACCGTGCCATGGACATCGTCCGAAAGTTCTCCGGCGTTCAGGTGGCGGAGCAGGTACGTGTCCTCCAGACGCCTACGACCCGCCATACGCTGCTCGATGAGTCTGCCGGTGTCCGTAATACCGTGGCGAACTTGAGTGGTTTCGATGATCCCGAGCTGCCTCTCCAATGGCATTACCACAACGATGGCTCTCTACTTCGATCCAAACCTCGTGCCGACATCAATCTCTTCGACGCTTGGAAGATCGAGACCGGTAAACCCAATGTCATCGTCGGTATCACGGACGGAGGGATAGACTATTGGCACGAAGATTTGCGTGAAAGCATGCACATCAATCAAAAGGAGTATGACGGAGAAGAGGGTGTCGATGATGACGAAAATGGATTCGTCGATGACATCTATGGCTACAACTTCGTCCTCGAATCAGGAGAGATCACAGCCCACGATCATGGTACTCACGTCGCAGGGACTGTCGCTGCTCGCAACAACAACGGTGTCGGGGTCGCAGGGGTCGCAGGAGGCAATGGTGCTCCAGACTCCGGAGTCCGTCTGCTCTCCTGTCAGATGTTCCACGACAACGATCAGGGACGTACCCTCTCCAGTGGAGGTGCTCGCCCTATCGTCTATGCGGCGAATAACGGTGCTGTCATCAGCCAAAACTCATGGGGATATGTCGACAATGGGCTTCCTCAGACTTTGTCACAGTCAGACAAAGAGGCGATAGACTACTTCATCAAGTACGCAGGGTGTGACGAACACGGAAACCAGCGTCCCGACTCTCCTATGAAAGGCGGTGTCGTCATCTTTGCAGCCGGCAACGACGGCAAGGATATAATCTCTTTCCCCGGAGCATACGCAGCCGTGGTCTCCGTGGCATCTATGGCTCCGGACTTCTCCGCTGCTTATTACACCAATAGGGGCGACTGGGTCTCCATCACTGCACCCGGGGGAAGCTTGTTCTACTCCAAAGGTGAGGTGCTGAGCACTCTGCCCGACAATAAGTACGGCTATATGCAGGGGACTTCGATGGCTTGTCCTCATGTCTCCGGTATTGCAGCCCTCATCGTCTCCAAGTACGGAGGACAAGGGTTTACGAATGAGGATCTCAAGAAGCGTCTCACGACAGCGCTCTTGCCCTTGGACATCAACGAAAATAACCCTAAGTACAAGACAAGACTCGGAGCCGGATATATCGATGCTGCACGTGCTCTCGCTTCGCCTGAGGGCAACAAAGCCCCCGAGGGAGTACGCGCCCTTTCATCCAAAGCTACTTTTACCGGAATAGATCTCAGCTGGGATGTCGCTTCGGACGAAAATGATGGTGCAGCGTACAGCTACAACCTCTATTACAGTTCGGTAGAGATCAATGAGTCCAACTACAAGAGTGCACTTAAGATCCAAGTCACGGGTGCAAGGAGTGTCGGACAGAAGGTGCACTATCTCCATACGGGACTACGTCCGGGTACCAAGTATTACTACGCTGTGGAAGCATTGGATCGCTGGGGTGCGGTGAGCAAGTCCGTGGCTTTCGCGACCGTCACCACCCTCAACAATACTGCTCCTGTACTCACACTGAACGATATGACCACGATACGTATTGCCGGCGATGAGCAAGTCTCTCGTAAGGTACTCGTGTCTGAGCCCGATGGTCAGGACTGGACCTATACCATCATCGGAGATGACTATGATGTCAAGCACCGACGCTCGGATAAGGGGGAGATCGAACTCACATTCAGAGTCTCCCGACCTTCAGGTAAGTACGCCATCACCGTCCTTGTGACAGATGCTTTGGGGCTTACATCAGACATTGACATTCCATTTGAGTTCTATCAAAATCGTCCACCACGTCCGGCACAGTCGTTGGACAAGATCATAGCATCTATCGGTAGGCCAAAGACGCTTGACCTCAACAAATACTTCGTCGATGACAACAAGGATGATCTCACCTATACCGTGACAAGCCTCAATCCCGATATCGTCACTGCCACCATCTCCAAGGGTGTACTGTCGATCACACCGATGGGTGTCGGTGTAGGTGGACTCTCCCTGATTGTTTCTGACCCTTCTGGCTTGGCTCTCAAGGTCGGTGTGACTGTCCAAGTCGTCCAAGGGGGACTTGTGCAGATGGTCTATCCTACACTCGTCGACGATGTCCTCAATGTCCGTGTGGCAGATGATGTCAGACGTGTATATGTCACAGTCCTCACACCTTCGGGACGTCCGGTCACCTCCGAACAGACCTTCACTCTCGACAAAAGTCCTCTCATCAGAGTCGATGTCAAGTCCCTTGAGGCAGGCAACTATGTCCTCTTGGTAGAGAGTAAAGACGAACGTTTCACACAGTCATTCATTAAACGCTGATTATGATAAAGATATTCAACAGACTATTCGCCATACTTTTCCTCTTCGGATGGATGCCCTCCGTTGCGGTACAAGCTCAGGACTCTAATCCTGTCTTATCTTTCGGTGCCGATGTGCGCTCCGCAGGGATGGGTGACATCCTCCTGCCTCACTCCGGTGCACCACTGATACACTCCAATCCGACACAGATATTCAGACAAGAGGAACGTCTCCATGCTGGCTATATCTTCGGTCTCACTCGTAAGGAGACACCTCGGACAGGGACTCAGGGCTATCACGCCCTTTCCGTGGGGTATCGTTTGGGGCAGAAGCACGCCATCTTCGGAGGTGTGAGGTACTGGAGCGGATCCAAGGTCGACTATTACAACAGCATCGGTACGAAGATGGGTGAGCTCTATCCTGCAGATGTCACCGTAGACATGGGTTATGCTTACAAGACTTGTTCCCACTTCTCCGTGTTCTCCACGCTGACCTATCTCAATACATACAGCTCTCGTACGGGACATGCTTTGGCAATGAGTGTCGGAGCAAACTTTAATGCTCAGATCTCAGGACTGAAGTCCGGGGCCTACGGTGTCACCTTATCTCTCTCAAATGTAGGGACTCAGATTATGTACTCCAAGGCTAAGGATATCCGCAGACACTTGCCCTCTGTGCTCGGTGTGTCATCAGGGATGAGTATGGGTGCATTCGGAGATCATATCGTGACCATCGGTGGAATGTATAGATTTCAGTTTTTGCCCTCGACTAAGCATATACACACCATCAGCGGAGGTGTGGAGTATGCGATGCCGACTCTCTTCTCTCTACGTATCGGAGGGCAATATGAGGCAGACAACAGCCACATGACCTTTGGGGTAGGGCGTAGATTTGGTGCATTTGGCATCGATTTTGCATACAGCGCAGGGATGAGACCTGAGTTCAACCTCTTCCGTGCAGGCGTAACGTTATCTATCTAAACTTCTAAATAAAGAATCAGACTATGAGACCATACACATTTCTTCGAGCAGTGGGCATGATGCTCATGCTCCTCACCTTGACCATGTCTTGTAAAAAGACACGCCCTGACGACCCTAAGCCTGAGCCCGAAAAGGAGATCCCCACTCCTGATCCCAATGATGATAAGACCGACGACCCCAAAGTAGACCCTTCTACAGGGATCGAGGTGAAGAGTGTCACCTTCGATGTCAGTGCTTATGAGACATTCGTTTACTTCTCTTTCAAGGAGGGAATTGTCTACATCTCGGACGAGCAGAGTAGAGAGCTTACGAACTGGGATATGGCATTTCACAGAGCTGATATCCGTACCAATGGTGGCAAGAGTTCTGCTATCGGTGCCATGGGTGCAGCTTTTGAGACCTCTGCCACCCTTCTGTCTGAAAAGGTCGAAATCCCAAGTGCAGATAAGTTTGAGACGGATGTTGACTATGTAGTGGCGATCTCTCACAGCGATCAAAACGGTGTCGTGCAAGGCTATCGCCCTGTCAGCCCTGTACTCACAACGAAGACCACTCCTGTCTTGGACGAGAATGGAAATCCTATCAGGGGAGAAAATGGATTTATCAAATACGTGATCATCCGCCGAGGTGCAGTCGTGATGGATCTGAGTCAGATGCCACCGGTGATGGAACTCTCACGAAAAGTCTACCTGATACGTACCCCCGATGGTAGCTATGCAAAGGTGAAGATCACCAAGTATGCACGCAAGCCCGGTACACCTATGGGAGACCCCGGACGTATCCTCAGGATGGACTATGTCTATCCTGTAAAGTAGCCTCCGCAAAAGCAACGAAACAATTCTTTTTGGACCTTCTTTTTTTGAGTGAGAGGGTGTGTCGAAATAAAAGTTTTTGACACACCCTCTTTTGTTGTACCGGGGTTCTGTGGTATGCGAGACTCTAAGATCGAAGTGGAGGCCGTTTTAGAAGTATGCTTAATCTCAGCCAAGCATTGTGAGCAAAACCACGTTTGGTGTAGGATGATACCATTTGTTCGGTTGCTTTAAGATTGGACAATCCTTATTGTATATTTATGCTTATTTTGTTTGAAACTTTTTAGGTTTTCCGAGAGAATGACTCGAATTTCTCCATTTGCTATTTTTAACAGTATTCTCTCTACTTAATTCTTCAATTTGTCGTGACTGTTCACACCTCTTTTTGTTTTTGATTGAGACTTTAACTTTATGTACCTAATCGAAATATATTTCATAATCCATGCTGTTTTTCAAGTCTGCTTATTATTGTCTGAATTTGAATATCTATGTTTTTGCTTGAGTTAAATGTGATATTTTAATACTTGTTAATTTGCGTCATTTACTTTGTTATAAAATTACAAAAGTGTTAAAATTTCATTTTTGGTGAATTGTTGTGTATCTCTTTGAAAGCCTTTGGTAGAGATGAATTGTCGTGATTTTCAAGTGAGTGTTAGATATATTGCCCTCTTGTTTATCCAACCACATTTGCTACTTTTGTACCGGAGTAACCATTACTTTTGATATTTATACTACGTATAAAAAACATAAAACTTTTAGCTTATTTGTGTCAATTTGATTTTGGCTTAGCTGATTAAATTGATAAGGGTAGGAGTTTTGAGTAGTTAAAAAATAAAAACTATTGTTTTAGGGAGGGTCTGTATGCAATGTTTGGCATGTTTACGGATTTGACAGAATATAAATCAACACACCTTTGGGAAATCATTATTTCTCTTGATTGGTCTCTTTCTATGACTCGTCAAATTTTGAGATAATGCTACTCCTTTTGGTGTAAAGTAAAAAAACAGTTACTGCAGAGAAATCTATATTTGCCAACATTAGATCTCTGCGACTTTATAGAAAAAACGATAAAAACTTATATAGACTTACGTTCTCGTTGAACACCGTGTGAAAGATTTCCTTTGGGGAGGTACGTTTCTTATGAGATCTAAATAAGTCTTTTTCAAACGAAAAAATCGCACTTATACTACATGATTTTACTAAAGAGGGAGTTGTTACTACACAGATAACCCTCTGATAGGAAAAGATATTAAGTAATTATTTCACAACTAAAAACTTTTCAAAGTATGACCAAGAAGACATTTTTTAGTTTTTTGGTACTGTTGCTAACATGTACACTGTACTCATGTAGCAATCTGAATTTCAATCTCCCTCCGGGTTTGAAGGGGGATGATGGTGACTCATCTTATGAGGTTTGGAAGCAACAAGTTGAGGCAGGTAATGTGAACTGGCCAAAAGACAGGGTTACTATTGCAGACTTTCTCGTATGGATAAAGGGGGAAAAAGGAGACAAAGGGCAAAATGGAAAATCTGCCTATGAGCTCTGGAAAGAACTAATCTCTAAGGGAGATGTGCCTAACCCACATAACCCAAGTGAGAAGTGGTTGAAAGAACGTAATACCGAGGCTGACTTCTGGGACTTTATCACCGGTCGTGATGGTAAGACGCCTCACATCGGAGATAACGGTAATTGGTGGATCGGCAATGTCGATACCGGTGTGTCTGCAAGAGGTAAGGATGGCAAGGATGGTAAAGACGGTCTTTCCGCTTACGAAATCTGGAAGAAAGAGGTCCTTGAAGGACGTATCGCTTGGGACAAGGATAGAGTCGAAGTAGAGCACTTCTTCCAGTTCCTCAAGGGTAAAGATGGTAAAGACGGTAAGGATGGCATCACTCCTCATATCGGAGAGAACGGTAACTGGTGGATCGGTAATGTCGATACAGGTGTTCCTGCTCGTGGAGAAGATGGTAGAGATGGTTATTCCGGTAAGTCGGCATACGAACTTTGGAAGCAAGATCTCAAAGATGGTAAGATCAAAGATCCTAATACCGGATTGCCTTGGCCCCCTAATGAAGATACTCAAGAGGACTTCTGGAGATTCCTCAAGGGCAAAAAGGGCGACAAGGGTAACGATGGTGTCGATGGCCAATCAGCTTACGAATTGTGGGTGGAGATGGTCAAGAAACAAGAACTTGATGACCCTCGTAACCCTGGTCAAAAGTGGCCTGTTACAGAGATTACAGAGGTCGACTTCTATAAGTTCCTCATGGGTAAAGATGGCAAGAATGGTACGAATGGAACCAATGGTAAGGATGGCTTGACCGCTTACGAATTGTGGGTAAAGGATCTTGCTGACCGTGCTGATGGCCCTAATCCGATGAAAAACCACCGCACCGGTGAGGTTTGGCCAAAGGATAAAAATACGCTTCAAGATTTCTGGGAATTCTTACGCGGTAAGGATGGTAAGGATGGTGCTGATGGTAAGCCTGGCGAGCCTGGTAAGCCCGGTGCTAAGGTTGAAGTCATCTCAGGCGTACCTAACGTCATCGCTCAGTACTCTCAAGCTGAATATGGTGAGTATATCGAAACAACCACAGGTGGTGTGAAGTACATTGTCTACGATGAGTCCGGTAATCCTGCGCCAGAAGCGACTGTTAAGGGGCTTCCGGGGCTTCCCAACCAAGATAAAGTATATACGGCTAACGATCAGGGTGAAATCTTTGTCCCTAAAGAAGACCTTCCATGGATTCATGACCTTCAGTCTCGCTGGGGTGCAACAAAGGAAGTGGTCATCAAGGGTAAACCTGGAAAGGCTTCGGCAACTAACACCTATGTCCCCAATAGGATGAAGACTCGTCTTATCGTTGTCGGTCCTAATGATACCACAGTGGATGAAAATAAGCCTCTCTTGACGGGAAACCACATTCTCACGTTCCGCATCCAAAGACAAATCGGACCAAACGATCCCTGGACTGACTTTCCAAGTTATCTTCCTGCGGTGACTGAGATTGAGTTCGCTGCTTATCGTACTACAGATGCAAATCCTAACACAATACAGATGGCTCAAGAACTTGTTGTGGCTAAAAGAGCGACTGACTTCTTTAAGGTTGAACCTAAGCGTTATGTGATGGAGAATGCATATGACTTTAAAAATGATTATGCGACATTTTGGGATAAGCAGAAGAACTATTTCACAGTGAAGCAAAAGACCGAATACTACGGTGAATTGGTACAGTGGAATGGTGTGTGTGAAATGGCTCCATATCAAGCTCCACCTATGTTGAAGTGTATTACCTTGCATACTAAACAGAAGACCATAAACAATGATGCTGTGTTCTTTGTCAAGGCAACAGGGCAGTTCCACTATGACGATATTAAATATAATCAGATATATAAGAAATTTCTTGTATTGGAAGAACGTAGTGGTGTCGTGGTATTGAGTCCACAGCTTATACCTGAAGCAGAGGCTAAAAAGCTTGCCGTTACATACATCAGATTTGCTCTTCAGACTGCCGCAGGCACACAGCTTGCTGAAAGTAATAAGAACCCATCTGCACCAGATGGTAATACCGGCTATCAGGCAAACACTGTCTACTTGAATTCTCGTATTACAGTGAGATCTCTCCAAAGCTATGTATATCCTGATAATATGGTTTATGGTACTCTTTCGGCTACTAATGAGGCAAATAATCAGTATAAAGTGGATTTGATAAAGTCTACTTTAAGAAACCCTCAGGTGACTTATAATGCAAACTAAATACAGAAAGAAACAAGAATATGATGCATAATATTTCTAAATATCTTCTCGGAGCCTCTTTGTTGTTCTGTACGTCTCAGGCTTTTGCACAGACGTATCACACGGAAGAGCCTCAACAGAACGAGAGTCAGAAGTATAAGAGAGCTTGGGAGTTTGGTGTCGGTGGATCGGCCCTTCACATGACTCGAATGAGTGTCCTTGACTTCACCAATAAAACAGCGAATGGTGGTTATGGTATTGATGTAAACAAGAGAGATGTTCTCTTCGGTGGAAATATATACCTTGCGCGCCAATTGAGCCGTTACTTTTTCCTTGATCTTCAAGGTACAGTCGGTTATGCTCAAGATCCTATAAAGGGTGGTAAGGAGGATAGATTTCTCTATATGGGAGGTATCGGTCTTCAGTGGCGTCTCGGTGAATATTTCGAGTCAAAGTACATTGATCCATTCTTCCGTGTAGGTGGTAACTATATGTACAAGACATTTAATCAGTTCTACAACGGCACTGAGCAGTTCAATGGCACTCAGATGGCTTGGAACTTTGACCTTGATCATAATAAGAGTGGTGCTGACTTGAAGCAACTTTTCCCTGTCGCTTTTGGTACAGGTGTAAATATGTGGATGTCAGACAAGGTCGGTATAGGTCTTCAAGCAGACTATCTCTATATGCCACATGCCAATGTCGCAAACATTTGGCAAGGTACGGCAAGACTTATCTTCCGTTTCTGTGGTGAGTCCAAGAGACCTAAACCAGAGTATCGTACTGTTGAAAAGATAGTCGAAAGAGAGAGGATTGTCGAAAAGCACATTCCTGCTCCTATTGTAGAAGTTCCTGAAAGCAATTTGTGTGAACTCTTTAACTATGTTTACTTCGAGTTTGATAAATCCGATATTACAGCAGAGTCTCTACCTATTGTTGATCAGATAGCAGATATCTTGAAGCAAGATTTGACACGCAAATACCTCATCATCGGTTATACCGACTCAAGAGGATCGGAGAGATACAATATCGGTCTGTCTGAGCGTCGTGCTAAGGCTCTCGTCGATGCTCTTCTTGAAAGGGGTATACCTAAAGATATGCTCAAGTCAAGAGGGGTGGGTAAGAAGATCTCTTATGTCGCTCCAAGTGCTCCTGACAATACTCGTCGCGGTGACCGTAAGGTGACCATCGAAAGGGTCATCAATATGGACTACTGGGAATATCTCAAGTAATACACATCTCTCTGAAAGAGGGTGTCAGGATGTGTGAGGTCTTACGTGTGTGTTATACACTCAAGTCCGGTATATCCTGACATCCCTCCCAGGAGAGGGTGGTAGGAGCTTCCGCCCTACGCACCCTCTCACAAACAGAAAAGAATAAACATAAATAACTCATGCTTATGACAAAAAAAGCACTATCATACGTCTGGGTGTTGCTTCTCATCTTTGTAGCATCTTCCTGTGGCAATATGCGCTTTGATCTACCATATGGTCCTAAGGGTCCTAAGGGGAGGTCTGCGTACGAAGTGTGGAAGAAGGATGTCATCGATGGCAAGATCAATTGGTCTAAAGACAAGGTCGAGATATCGGACTACCTCATCTACATCAAGGGTCCGAAAGGAGACAAGGGTGATGATGGACTTTCAGCTTACGAAAATTGGAAACTGATCATCGCTGATGGAAAAGCTCCGAATCCTCACAACCCATCGGAGATGTGGCCACCTGAACGTAACACAGAAGCAGACTTTTGGGACTATATCACCGGACGTGATGGTAAGACCCCACGTATCGGAGAGAATGGTAACTGGTGGATAGGCACAGTGGATACCGGTGTCTATGCTCATGGAGTCAATGGTAAGGATGGTAAGAATGGAAGATCCGCTTACGAAGTCTGGAAAAAAAATGTCCTCGATGGACTCATTGAGTGGGACAAGAATAGGCTCGAGATCGAACATTACTTCCAGTACCTTAAAGGTAAAGACGGTAAGGATGGCAAAGATGGGCTAACTCCGTTTATTGGCAAGAATGGCAATTGGTGGATCGGTGAGATCGATACACGAATTCCTGCTCAAGGACCTGATGGAGACAATGGAAACACCGGTTGGTCAGCTTACGAACTCTGGTATATAGACCTCAAAGCCGGTAAAATCATAAATCATGTCGATGGTACCCCATGGCCAAAAGATAAAGATACTATTGAAGATTATTGGAAGTATCTAAGAGGGGCTAATGGAGATAAAGGAGACGATGGTAATAACGGTAAGTCAGCTTACGAGATATGGAAAAAGCTGGTTGAGGCCGGCCTTGAAGATCCTAAAAATCCCGGAACTGACTGGCCTAAAAATAAGATCAGCGAAGTCCACTTCTTCGAGTACTTGACTGGTAAAGACGGTAGGAACGGTACAGATGGCACAGATGGTACAGATGGTCTATCTGCATATCAACTCTGGAAAGAAGAGCTCAAGAGAAGAGCTGATACCTCGGATCCTCTTCGGGATCATAAGACAGGAGAGGCTTGGGATAAGAATAGAGATACACTTCAAGACTTCTGGGAATACCTCAGAGGTGCAGACGGTGGTGATGGTACCGATGGTAAGCCAGGCGAACCAGGTAAGCCGGGTGCGACTGTGATTATCATCAAGGGTATTCCTAATGTCGTTGCAGAATATTCTCAAAAGGAATTTGGGGAGTATGTCAATACTATAGATGGTAGTGTTACTTATACTGTCTATGATGATAACGGTAATAAGGTAGGTGCCGGTGTCAGAGTAAAGGGCTTACCAGGTCTTCCTGATACTGACGAGTATGCATTTGTTACAGATAACAAGGGACAATTCTCCATCCCTCGTGAGAAGCTACCTCTGATTGCTGAAGTCGAGAAACGTTGGGGCTATGTCAAGGAAGTTACTATCAACGGAGTAACTAAGCAGTCTGCTTCCAACACGTATGTGCCTAACCAGATTAAGACGCGTATCGTACTCAATACAGAGGTAACTGCTAAGAGTGAGATTTCTCACCGATTGACAGGGTATCATGGTCTTTTCTTCAGAATAGAGCGTCAGTTAGAGCCTGGTGGTCCTTGGAGAGATTTGCCGAATTATCTTCCTAATGTGGCTAATATCCCTGTGTCTGGATATCGTGTTGCAAATCATTTGGATCCTGTTGGTACCATCAATATGAGTCGCAAGCTTTATAACTATAATGAGAGCTCAGCCAACGAAAAGCAAGACCGTCGTTTTGACCGAATTTTCAGAGTCAGAATCGGTCGTTATATGATTCGTAATCTTGTAGGTGCAAAGAGTGGCTTTGAAGATTTCTGGGATGAAAAGGATAACTATGCTACGGTAGCTCAAGATGATACTTATTATGGTGTTAGAGCATACTGGAACGGGGTTTGTAAGATGGTTCCATTCCATATAGGTCCTTATGTCAAGAGTATTACGTTGTATAAGTTTAATCCTGTTACAGGGCTCTTCCTTGCTGCGGAAGGTGAGTTAGATTATAGTCACTTCAGGCTTGATTTGATGTGTGAACAGTGGATGATCACTTCATCTCTCACAGGGACAGATGGTAAGCCTTTGGAGTATGTCTATGCTGAGCCATTGACACATGAAAAGGCTTTAAAGCAGCCTTATGGATACATCAGTGCTCATAAGACAACCCCTGCAGGTGATCAACAGTCTACAAGTAATGGTAAAGCGTCTAATCCTAGCCAAACTCACTTCTTTATCAATACTGTGTATTTGGATGGATACTTCCGTTCTCGTACAAATCATTGGACAAATCAAGGTGAGTATTCTATTGCCTACATAAGGCTTCAACCTGGTACTACTCCAGAGCAAAAACAATTCCGCTTGGAGAAAGTGAGCAGTTCTCAGGGTATTCCTGATATTGTTCTCACATATAAGGAGAATAAGTAACTTTCTATAAAATGGAATAATATAAAGTAAGGGGCTGTGTCAAGAACTCATCTTTGACACAGCTCCTTTTCTTATGGTGTTTTTATGGGACAATATTTCTCTTAATGTTACTTATGTAATGTAAGTGACCGCATTTCTCAGTAATAATATTGCCCATATTAACGCTATTTTCTGGGAAATCAAACATGATAATAAGCAATACATTACTTAATTCTTTAATCAGAACGTGGTGTCCCATATTTGGAGGTTTGAAATATTCTACGTATCTTTGCATCACAATTGAGATCGCGGAGTGGAGCAGTGGCAGCTCGTTGGGCTCATAACCCAAAGGTCGTAAGTTCGAATCTTGCCTCCGCAACTATCAAAAGAGAAGTAGTCTTCAAAAAGACCACTTCTCTTTTTGCTTTTATCTCAGAAAGATTTGTATGATAATTGACAGAAATTCCTCAAGGCAAAACAATGTCTTGAGGAATTTCTGTTTTCTGAAAATGCAGTTTTCTCGTTGGAAAGTTATCTCATCGGTGTATGGATGGATTCAGATTCATCTATCTTTGACCGGTTTGCTGGGGATAACGAGGATTATCGGACAGCCATTTCCGTATAAAAGGAGGCTACAAATAGTGTCTATTAGAATACTATTTGTAGCCTCTTTTTTATTTGTTCTGGTTTTGCTTCAGGTTCAGAGACTTTTATTGGTCTTTTCTTCAACTGATTTTTCGTGTGGCTCTTTTGATGATCCACTGCGTGTGTTTGTTGGAGGATGTTTTCCAACGTTCGATGAGGGAACGGACGGCCGAGGGGTTGACCTTGAGCCAGTCTGTGAGATGGTTGGCCACGGAGCGTTTGACGAACATCACTTCGTCCTCTTTGAGGAGTTCGAGGATCTCGAGTACCGGATCGGGGTTGTCGATAAAAGTTTCCAGCTTTGGTGCCCAAGGTAGTTTTGGGCGTAGTCCTTCACTTGCCAGACGTCGCAGGTGGAATGAAGGAGCTGTTGCCCAGGACTTGCAGACCTTAAGTGTCTCTTCGGGGTACTTTTGGGCGAAGGGACGGATAGCATACTCCCCTGTGTTTCGCTTTGTCACTTCTTCTATTGCTTTGATGGAGATATTGAAGTGTGCCAAGCCATATTCGGAGATGAACTTCCCTATCGGCAGCACCCAATAGAAGTGGGTAAACATCCCTGTTTCGTTGGGGTTCTCTTCTCCAAGGATGGATACAAGGATGGATATGGCTTCAGGGTAGTCTTGTGGAAGATGCCGTCTCAATGCTTGGGAGATAATCAGTATTCTTTCGGTATAGGTGCGGTCGATGACCTCTTCGGTCACTTCTGAGATGAAAGTCTTGTCATCAAAAGCCGGAAATACCGTTTTGATCTTCTCCGATAATAGTTCGGCAAGATTGCTTCCGAAGTGTTCCGTGATGCTGTACGATGTCCCCATAGTTACTTTGTGCGGTGTTCGCCAAGAACCTTGTTTGTGCTGATTTTTGCTTCGTATTCTTTGAGGTATAGGGGAGTCCAGTAGGCAATGTCGCACGTCTCCCCCTGAGAGAGGCGACTGAGCATAGGCTTCAGCAGACCCTGTGCTTCAGGGATGATGCCTCCGATGTAGATAGAGCGTGGGAAGAGACGTGACATAACCTCCTGTCCTTTCTCTGCACCGTCACCGAAGTAAAGGACGGTCTTGTCTCCTATTTTCTCCACAAATGGAGACAATCCATTATCATCAAGAATAGTCGCTTGGATGTCAGATACGGGCTTCCCTTCGTTGTCGTAAAGGGCTGTGTAGACCTCCATGCGACGAGCATCGATCATCGGCATAAGTAGTGCCTCGTCGCTGCACAGCTCGGGATGAAGGGTAAGGATTCTATGAGCCATGACTTCGGGGGTGGGGATGGCTATGAGTGGTATGCGACGTATCATGCAGAATGCCTTGGTAAAGGCTGCAGCAATGCGAAGTCCGGTGTATGATCCGGGGCCTTCGGCCAGTGCGACAGCCTTGAGACTTTTGTCCTCAGGCAGGTCCCGAAGGATCTTGGACACAAAGTCACCGATGAGGGCCGAATGTTTGTTACCTCCTTGCTCTATCTCCTGACTTACGGTGCCTTGCTCCGTCGCCAATGCCACCGAGCACACATCTGTCGAGGTGTCGATGAGTAGGTAATAATCTTCTGCTGTTGTCATGAGTCTTGGTGTTTATGCTTTCTTTGCGGTTGACTTTGTTGTTTTCTTTGTCGTCTTCGTCTTGCGCCCTGACTCCTTTTTATCTTTAGTCTCTTTGCTGCTCTCCTCTATGAGTTTGCGACAAGTAGCCTCATCGAGGGTTTGGGGATCTGTGCCTTTGGGGATCTTGAAGTTTTTCTTTTTGTAAGAGATGTATGGTCCGAAGCGACCGTTGAGCACTTGTATCAGCTCTTTGTCTTCGCCGAACGAAGCGATGAATTTGTTGTTCTCCGCCTCGATCTTTGCATTCACCAACGTTATCGCCTGATCGAGTGTGATCTCGTAAGGGTTCATATCCTTCGGGATGCTGGCAAATAGTTTGCCGAAGCGCACGTAAGGACCGAAACGCCCTGTATTCGCCTCGAGGGTCTCACCCTTGTACTCACCCAGACTCCTCGGAAGGGTGAAGAGCACCAATGCCTCTTCGAGAGTGATAGTCTCCAAGGATAAGCTTGAGGGTATCGATGCGAAGCGTGGCTTGTCACCGTCTGTCGAAGACTCCCCGATCTGCACCATAGGTCCGAATCGACCTATCTTTGCAAACACAGGCTGACCTGTCGATGGGTCGGTGCCAATCTCTCGTTCTCCGACACGGCGATCCATACGCTCGGACTTGACACTCTCCACATTGTCGTGGAAGATGTCGTAGAAGTCCTTGATGACGTCGTTCCACTGCTTCTTCCCCTCAGCGATGCTGTCGAATTCCTTCTCAACCCTTGCGGTAAAGTTGTACTCCAACACCTTTGGGAAGTATTCGACGAGGAAGTCGTTCACGACAATACCCACATCGGTGGGCACCAACTTTTGGCGGTCGGCACCGTAGACCTCGCTCTTCTCAGAGATCTTTATCTTGTTGTCTGAGAGAAGTATCTCATTGTAAGTACGCTGTACACCTTCTATGGTCTTACGCTCCACGTAGCCACGCTTCTGTATTGTCTGTATCGTCGGCGCATAGGTTGACGGACGACCGATGCCCAGCTCCTCCATCTTCTTGACGAGAGCCGCTTCGGTATATCTCGGAGGACGTTGGGTAAATCTCTCTGTCGCCAAGACCTTGTCCGCCTCGACAGCTTCACCCTTCGTCACTTTCGGAAGGAGCATGACATCCGACTCTGTCGACTCATCGTCGTTGCCCTCAAGGTACACTTTCAAGAAGCCATCGAAAGTGATTACTTCGCCACGAGCGACAAACTTCAAGCCTGTCGAGCTCACGATGTCCAGCTGTGTGCGCTCAAGCTCTGCATCCGCCATTTGCGATGCCATTGTGCGCTTGCGGATCAGGTCATAGATCGCCTTCTCCTGCTTGGTTGTGCCGGCCACGATCTTTTCGACATGAGTGGGACGGATCGCCTCGTGCGCTTCCTGAGCTCCCTTGGTTGACGTCTTGAAGTTGCGTGCTTTGACATACTTCTTGCCGTACTCTTTTTCTACTTCTTCAATAGTTGCACCTATGGCAAACGAACTGAGGTTCACCGAGTCTGTACGCATATAAGTGATATGTCCCGCTTCGTAGAGGCTCTGAGCAATACGCATCGTCTGTGTCACAGATAGCCCCAGGCGACGTGAAGCCTCCTGCTGGAGAGTTGACGTTGTGAAGGGGGCTGCAGGGTGGCGTTTTGTGGGCTTTACCTCGATGTCCTGCACCTTGTATGTCGCACCCACGAGCGAAGAAAGTATCTCCTTTGCCTCATCCAATGTCTTGGGGCGACGATCCACATCTGCCTCAAACTGCTCCCCCGAACCCGTTACAAATGTCGCACGGATGCGATAGCTACTTTCTGCTTCAAAGGCATTGATCTCTCTCTCTCTCTCCACCAATATACGCACCGCCACGGACTGTACCCTGCCCGCAGAGAGAGAAGGGCGCACCTTCGTCCACAGTACGGGCGAAAGTTCAAACCCCACGATACGGTCAAGCACACGGCGAGCCTGCTGAGCATCGACCATCTTCATATCGATGGTACGAGGATTTTCAAGTGCGGCATTGATCGCCTTTGGGGTGATCTCGTGGAAGACGATGCGGTTTGTGTTGGACACATCGAGGTCAAGGACTTCCGCAAGGTGCCAAGCTATGGCTTCCCCTTCGCGGTCCTCATCGGACGCGAGCCATACGGTTTCTGCCTTTTGAGCTTCGGCTCTGAGCTCCTTGACGATGCTTTTCTTGTCCTCAGATACCTCATATTCGGGAGCGAAGTGGTTGTCTACATCGACACCCATGCCCTTGGTTTTCAGGTCACGTATATGTCCGAAGCTGGATAGGACATTGAAGTCACTTCCCAAAAACTTACTGATCGTCTTGGACTTTGCAGGAGACTCTACTATGAGGAGATTTTTTGCCATAATACTATATTATTCTTGAGCGTGCTTGTCAAATATGGGTGCAAAAATAGTCATAATTTCTGCTTCTCACACATTATTATATAGTATAATGATATCAGACTTGACGGCGGCACTCTCTTTTTATACTCTTGAGGGTGTGTGCTACAATGACAAAAGCATCAATACCATAGGATGTATTGATGCTTTTTGTTTCGTGTGGTCCCACTAGATTGTGAATTCAGGCTGTAACCTCCTCTGTGGTTTAGGGGGCTGACGCTTTATTCTATATTCGGCGGTTTTGCACTTCCAATGTGAACTTAAGGCTTACCATCAGCTTCCTGAGGTCTCTGATGAATACTTACACGGTCAGGGATGTTCGAGACTTTTCCTACCGGGCGAGATCGTTTCTTAAGTTTGTGTCTGCAGTGTTTGTAGAGGGCTCCTCCATTGGCCTTGTCTTCTCTTATCCAACGGTATATGCTTTCGTGAGAGACCTTTTCGCCTTGAAGTGAGAGATAACCGGAAATTTGCTTCGGAGACCATTGCATTTCTTCCAAGAGCCTCAGGGATTTCCTTTTGATACTCTCGCATATGCGCCTGTTCCTACGCACCCGTTCTTTGCGAATGTCCGCATATTCCTGCGTAGTCTCAGGGTTATAGCTCTTTCGTTTTTCTGTGCTGTTACGAGCTATCTCCCGAGAAATAGTGCTCGGAGAGACTTCGAGTTGTCGGGCAATTTCTGAACGATTCAAACCAGCTCGAAGAAATGCTGAGATTTCATATCTTTGTTGTCGGTTCAGTTGTTTGTACATCGCAAATTAAAGATAATTGAACTACTTGGAGAGGTACATCAGGACCTCTCCTTTTCTTTTATCTTGAACCTGCAAATACAGGGGGAGGTTTCCCCTTGTAACCCCCTCGGTGGTCTAGGGGGCTGACGCTTTATTCATATTGGAAGGTTTTGCACTTCCAATGTGAACTTAAGAACTTATCCGTGTACTATTGAACACCTTCTCAAAGCAAGAACGTGCTCTCTTTGTCGAAGAGCATGAGGGTGAACAATGCAATGGTTTCCGTCCCCATCGATGGCGGGGCTATGGCTGTAGCTTTGAGCTTCGCATTCCACGTACTCGTTCAGGGAATTTTCAGCCCCTGATTTTGGGTATTCTCTCCAGCCAAGAGAGCGAACGAGCCTTGTTGTTTCACGAGCTTTATACCCGAGGCCTTTCGTGCGAAGACATTGGTTCGGTGTGCGAACGGATCTACGGCTATCACTATAGCAAGCAGCAAGTCAGTTATCTCACCAACACGAGTAAAGAGGAGATCTACAAGTGGTTGGAACGCCAACTGTCGCCCCACTATTTGGCCGTGTACATCGATGCTACCTTTGCCTACACACGGCGGGATGATCGTGTGGCTCAGGAAGCCTATTACACGATGTTGGGGTTGCTTCCTGACGGTAGTCGGGAGGTTCTTTGTGTGGTGAATCATCCCACGGAAGGAGCGTTGAATTGGGAGGCAGAGTTGAAAGCCCTCAAAACACGTGGAGTCGAACGTATAGACCTGATCATCTCAGATGCTTTACAGGGGATTGAACGAGCCATCGCCTCGGCTTTCCCTCACTCCTCCCATCAGCTGTGTGTCGTTCATTTCAAACGTCACGCACTTAATGCCGTATCGAAGAGGGACAAGGATCGGATGAGGCAGGAGTTGGATGACTTGTTTCCGATCTCGGGTACAAGTCTTACACCCATCAAAGCATTTGAGAAATTGTGTACATTTGCAGAACGTTGGGGGAAAAGCTACCGGAGCCTGCTCTCCTTGTCGGCACCTCGCAATATAGGCTACTTCACTTACCTGATGTTCCCGGAGGGTGTTCGTCGTATGATTTACTCGACGAATTGGGTGGAGCGTCTCAATCGGAGCTATAAGCGCACGCTGCGTATGCGTGGGGCTCTACCCTCGGCTGATGCCGTCGTCTTTCTCTTGGGCTCTGTAGCCCGAGAAATGACCGAAAAGACTTACGCAAGGAGGTTACCCTATTTCCAAGAGTGGAGCACCAAATAAATGAGTAATGAGTAATAACACGAAAAACTCAAAGTTTTTTCCCCCCGGGGCATGCCCCAGGGGAAAAAGGGAGAACTAACCTTACACACTTTTTCGGACACTACCTGCTGTGGAGACGTCGATATGGACTGCCCTAACAACAATGTTGCTACTCTGTTGGTTAAAGCATACTGCTCGTTACAAATGGGGGCTGGCAAACCTTGTCGTGTCGTTAAGGCTGAACACTTTTACCAAAATTGATCTTGAAAAGTGGCTTAACGAACCCTTCACACCGCCTCCGGATGACAACAATTAGGGGCAAGGTGGGGATTAAAAATCCTATTTTTTCGTTGGGCTGTATAACTCAACGGCTTATGACTCGCTCATAATTTATTTAGGTTGATATTTGCGTATCTAATTGGTTATTAGAATCTTATATGTAAATAATTCGCCACTTTTTCAATTATAACCACAACAATATTAGGCAGTTAATATGGTTGGTGACATAGTTTCATTCTTTGTTTGCTTACGTCGAATTGACGTTAATTAACGTCAGTTCGATATAAGGACGAGATGTAATGTGTTGATTATTATAATATTTAGTTTTGTATTAACTCTCACGGAAATCAGTCTCTTGCTTCAATTCATAGAGCATCTCAAAGAGACCTTGCCTTTGTTTTAAGAGTAAGGACTCTTTATCAAGAAGATGTCGAACTATTTGTCCTGTAATACAGAGTTGAATATTCTGGTATAGTTGGCGCAATGTCTGACTAGACGGATCCCATAACTGCAGAGCCTTACATAGAGCTTTGATAAAGCTATCTTGATACGTTGGAATTGTATCCTTATCTATTCCTGAATAACAATTCGAATTTTCATTCCTAAGTCTTAGTATTTCCTCCCAAGTAGCGGGGATTTCCCCGAACCCAATTGAGTTTACTAACCTCTTGGATTTTATGAACTCACTCGATCTACACGAAATAAGTAAGCTCCCATGACACTTAGGAATAGCTAGTCGCTTATCTCCAAAGAGAGGTTGATCCTCATCACTTTGAGGAGTGCCATATAAACAATAGCTCGTACCATGCCCCATAAAGACAAAAATATCTTGCTCTGTTAGCTCCTTTATCTGATCTGCTATTTCCTTTCGATGTCCCTCCTCAGTGGTATCTCCTCTGATGATAATTGCTCCTTGTGCCTTTAGTACATCTGTGATTGGCCCAAGAAAATCCGTTGTGTCATCAGTTGGATAAACACAGACTATTTTACTCATAAATCTTGGTTAAATAGGCTATAAATTCATCTAGTATTTCATCTAGCCAATTTTGAGTTTGATCGTCAGAACCTAGAGCCTCTACAACATCTTTTAGTGATTTGCCTCCAATCCCACGCACTCCTTGGTCATGCACAACTAAGTTGGGGTACAGGGACAACTTATCCATAAGTAGTTCTTTAACATCTTTGCAACTATTTTGTTTAAGTACTTTTATTGCTTCACTTTCGAAGTTATTTCGTTGGATGAATGTCTCAATTTTCATCTCCATGAGATTGTTTATGTGTTTCACCATCTCGTCGTAGTCAATAGTGTCCTTTTCGCTGAGAATACCACTGCTTTCAATGATGTATTTTATCACGTCCTTCCTTGAACCACTATATAAGATAATTCTTGTTTTATGGAAAATCTTTCTAAGTTCTTGAATAATTGATAGACCATTTAGCTCACAGTCCTCTCCATAATTGTAATCGACCATAATCAGATCAAACCTACCCTGTTGCTTGACTTGATTTACTTCTTCTTTTATAGGAGATAAGTCTAACTTGCTATCGAGATTGTAGTATCTCCGATTATTTAGATGTATAACGCTCGATGTTAGGTTAATCTTATCTCTAGAGAGTTTCCTTTTTAAGGAGTTCAAACTGTCAGACATGTCAGCATCGTCTATGACTAATATTCTCATCTCCACCATTACTTCAAAATTAATCTAAATGTTGCACCTGTGGGAAAATGTAGACCATTACCCAGAAACTCAATATCGCCATTAAGGTTTCTCTTCATTTGCTCTTTAATAGTGCTTAGACCTATACCAGATCCTCCTCTGCGGTTGGTAACACCCTCCTCAAATATAGTCTTAGGAGTGAATAAAGCTAAATCAACGCCACATCCATCATCAGCAAAGTCTATAGATATGGCCCTATCATCTGTGCTGTGGAAAATCACAAGTAGCTTCTTGGCATCAGCTTTGACAGCATTGCTGACTAGATTATCAAGGACTACTGATAGCTCTAGTAGAGGAAGACGTTTGAGGAGTTCTCCGTTAGATTTATCTACGATTGAGATATTAAGTGACGCCCTAAAATTGTCTAGGTACTCTCTAATATACTCTTTGAGGTCTACTCTAGAGGCTTCACGGAGTAAAGCGCTATCGGCCTTGGTAACCATTGAAGCCAGTTTCACGATACGTTCAATTTGAAATCTGGCTCTATCTAGCTGTTGAGATAGCTCCGCCTGATGTACACCAAGCTCCTCTAACGACATCGATACTAGATTGATGATAGATGAAAGGTTGGTAGAGGAAATCAGTATCGTGTGTACAATGTCCTCAACCTCCTTAGATGTATTTCTGACAGAAGATAGATACTGATTCTTTACGATTTGAGCATCACGTTCTTTCTCAGCCTCTTGCTTTTTCTTGTCAGCTTCTTCCTTCTGTTTTTGACTTTCTTTTGCTAGTCGCTCAGCTGCATTACGCCGTACCTCAGCATCTTTAAGTTGTTGCTCTAGCTCTGCCTTATGTTGTGCCAATTGCTCCAGTGTCGCTTTGGCATTGCTTAGACTTTGTTTTAGAGATTGACTGCTAGTTTTATTTGCCAAGTCTTCAAAGTCTGCCAAAAGTTTATCTTGGAGCAATTCATACTCTTTAGCGTTGGATACAATATTGGCT
Source organism: Porphyromonas cangingivalis (assembly GCF_900638305.1). Taxonomy (NCBI): domain Bacteria; kingdom Pseudomonadati; phylum Bacteroidota; class Bacteroidia; order Bacteroidales; family Porphyromonadaceae; genus Porphyromonas; species Porphyromonas cangingivalis. Next base: position 1,232,530 of record NZ_LR134506.1, on the reverse strand, counting down.
AATGCCTCATTGTATCGAACGATTGTAATATTCTTGTCCTGAGCCAAGCTTCGGACTAGTTGCATAAAATCCACCCTACTTCCGGGACTATGATACAGGTGAGAAGTTGTCTCGCTTTCTCTTTCGTTATTTTGAAGCTCTTTCCTAGCTTTGTCTGCATCAGCCATACTCTTGAAGTATTCACGGCTAAGGAATTTATCCCCCCACAAAACCCCTGCAACATATCTCTCAAGTCGACGATGAGTGATTTCGAAATACTCAAACAACTCTCGGCTCGCCTTATTGTCTATAAGACCAGCATTTCGGCTAGAAACTTCTTTGAAGCGTTCTAAATCGTCAGTATGCAAATCTATACGTCCGAATAAATCTCGGGTACCTATATATCGATTGTAGCCCTGCATAGCTCGGCGGTCCAAGCCAAAACTATCATCTCCAACGTCACCATAGGGCAAGATTCGGAAGTTGTTTCGAAATAGGAATATGGAGCCATACTGAGTTGGGGTTACCCCCATCCTCCGACTAAAGTTTACTTTGGCAGCCCTATTCAGATAAAACAGACTTATAGTCGCCTCCTTCACGTGGTCGTAAGGATTTGGCTCAAAGATTTCATACATCAGCTCTCCACGGTCGCTGACTCTGGTGTGTATATGCTCCTTTGTAGTCCAACTTTTGATTTCGGTAGTTTTAATCTCCAAAATCTCCCTGATGTTATTCTTGATAGGTCCATTAATCTTGTTGTAGTCTTCAGTCTCTCGGGTATCTTGAAACTTGTCATTCTCAGAAATAACCACAATCTCAAAATCATCAATCTCAGAGAATGGGTTAATCATCTTCTCTAGAGATCGCCTAAGTCTCTTTTTGTCTTCTCTGTCCCAGACCTTTCGTAGCTCGAAGAGTTGTAACCTTGTGCCAGTAACAGCACTGTTGGGAAATATTGGTTCTCTTTCCGAGGTTTGATGAGGAAGGCCAATCTCTGCGAACTCTTTATTTTGATCCTGCTCAAATAAACTCCAATCTATGTATAGTCTTTCAAACTCTCCTTTTTCGTGACAAGTTTCTAGGATTAGCTTCTTTCCCAGACGATCACAAGACATACGTCCAATGCCCTTAGCACCTGCATAGTGGCGTCTTAGATGATCTCGATAAGAACTTTCGGAGGCTGCTTTCTTGGCCGAATAGGCAATAAATAGCCATTTGTCTCTTATATCATCCAGAGTCATTCCTTTGCCGTCATCTGCGATGATAATAGAGTCCGACTCAAATGTAATGATAACCTTCCTCGCTCCCGCATCGTAGGAGTTTTTGACAAGCTCTAGAATGGCAACATAGTCATCGGTAATAAGATCTTGCCCTAGAATACTTTTTAGTCCTGTGCTAACCTTGAAGTTAAGAGTCTCTCCCATGTCGTAGCATTTCTTTAAGTACCAATCCTGCTTGTTCGGCAAATAGAGGAGGTATTGCATTTCCTACCTGCGTATAGCGTGGGGTTTCCTGTTTCCTTAGCTTACCTCCTGTAGTGTATTTTCCTTGAAATTCATAGCTGTCTGGAAATGACTGAATTCTCGCATATTCCCTTACTGTAAGAATTCGTGGTTCCTCGTAATGAATGTAATCATCGGGTAGAGTTGTTATCGTTGGAGCCTTGTCACTAGAACTCAAAGGGATAATAGTATGCTTCTTGATGCTAAACTTATTCTTAATCTCATCATTAATGCAGAGGTTACGGTCGCTTTGAGTTAAACTGAGAATCTCTTCGAACTTGGATATTGTAGATGGGTAGTGGTTTGCGAATCGATGACTATCTGGTATATTATCATTTTTAGAAACGCCTGTTCTCATAAGTTTCTGGTAGGAACTATCTTCCGTTTTTCCATATAATCCAAATTCAAATTTATCTTTAGGAGATAGCTTCTTTTTCCCATGAAGAGCCCTAAGATCAGAAATAGCTTCTTCTAGTGTAGTCCCAACGCTAAGTCCTTTATGTTGGAGAAAGTTTTCCTTTTGAGCTTCTAGTTGCTCAAAGAATCTCTTGGCTAGAGATCGATTATCTCCGAAGTGTTCTTTAGAGAGTGCGACCAAAATAAATCTAGCTCTACGCTGAGGGACTCCATAGTCTCCAAAGTTAATAGTCTGTTTGTCAACGATATAGCCTAGCTTTTCTAGGCATGACTTAACCTCATCTGCATAGGTAATCTTACGGTTCTGTGCTTTTGATTTTTGGAAGGGAAGTGTAAACCCTTTAACGTTTTCAAAGAAAACGATTTTAGGCATCACTTTTTGTATAATATCAAGATAAGATAGTACAAGCTTATTTCTGCTGTCATCTTCTCTTCTTCTGCCTGCCATTGAGAAGCCTTGGCAGGGAGGCCCTCCTGCAACTAGATCGACACGCCCTTTTAGCCTACACAACTCTTCGGTATATGTCGCAATAAACTCATTAATTTCCCAATTCTTTACCGGAAGCCATTGGGGCCAGATAAAATGAGGTTCATTGGTTTTGTGAATAAGATTGTGTTTTAGGGTGGCAAATGCTTCTGGGCTTCTCTCAATAGCAAACAATGACTTCCACCCAGCCCTATTAAGACCAAGAGATAGTCCTCCACACCCTGCAAAAAGATCAATTGCTATGGGAGGTTTTATATCGGGTAAAATACTAGAGTCCAATATGAGTCTGTTATTTGTGTACTATATTGTGCATAAAGTTAGCTATTTTCGAATAACTACTACGTGTCGTGTCCTAAAAAAACGTAAGGGATAGACCATTCTTTCTAATCCTCGGCGATATTATCTGCCAGCAAACTTCCGACGAATACTTCTGAAAATTTGTTCTGTCACGTAGCTTGTTTTGCTGATCAATCTATTGAATTACTTCTGACCAGTACTAAGGACTGCATCTCGTCTGGCTTTAACGTGTGTTTGACGTAAGAAAACGATGAATAAAACTACCTCATCAGCCGGATTAACTGCCTAATATTTTTCATTGCAGTAAGAGAAAAGTATTTTGTTCATTTAAAATTAAAGGGCTGACTTCTTTATCAGGAAGTCCTTAAGTTCACATTGGAAGTGCAAAACCTTCCAATATGAATAAAGCGTCAGCCCCCTAGACCACCGAGGGGGTTACAAGGGGAAACCTCCCCCTGTATTTGCAGGTTCAAGATAAAAGAAAAGGAGAGATCCTGATGTACCTCTCCAAGTAGTTCAATTATCTTTAATTTGCGATGTACAAACAACTGAACCGACAACAAAGATATGACATCTCGGCATTTCTTCGAGCAGGCTTGAATCGTTCAGAAATTGCCCGACAACTCGAAGTCTCTCCGAGCACTATTTCTCGGGAGATAGCTCGTAACAGCACAGAAAAACGAAAGAGCTATAACCCTGAGACTGCGCAGGAATATGCGGACATTCGCAAAGAACGGGTGCGTAGGAACAGGCGCATATGCGAGAGTATCAAAAGGAAATCCCTGAGGCTTCTGGAAGAAAAACAATGGTCTCCGAAGCAAATTTCCGGTTATCTCTCACTTCAAGGCGAAAAGGTCTCTCATGAAAGCATATACCGTTGGATAAGAGAAGACAAGACCAATGGAGGATCTCTCTATAAGCACTGCAGACACAAACTCAAGCGACGATCTCGCCCGGTAGGAAAAGTCACGAACATTCCTGAACGTGTAAGTATTCATCAAAGACCTCAGGAGGCTGATGGTAAGAGGCTTGGAGACTTAGAGATGGATCTTATCGTAGGCTGTGGGGGCAGAGGTGCCATACTCACCGTCACGGATCGAATGACCAACATGATTTGGGCGGCCAAACTCAAAGATAAATCCGCCCAAGAGGTGAATCGAAAACTGTGGGCTCTACTCGTCCCCTATAAGGCTGTCATCAAGACCATTGTGACCGATAATGGAAGTGAATTTTCAGGGCATCGGAAGATCACGGATCGGCTCGGTGTCCCTGTATTCTTCGCTGATCCTTATTCTTCTTGGCAAAAAGGGGCCATCGAGAACACCAATAAATTGCTCAGGCAATACATCCCTAAAATGGCAAATTTTGATCTCATCTCTCAGAAACAAATCAATGAATACTGTGCCAAAATTAACGCAAGACCAAGAGAAAAACTAAACTTTAAGTCCCCGGTTCAAGTATTCTTCAGCTTATTACCCTAATTTTGCACTTGATACTTGAATCTGCAGTCAGCCCTAATTTCGTTACCTTGTTGTCGCAAAACAAAAAATGTAACGATGAATAAAGGTATTCATTTTCTTGGACAGCCGCTCTATAGTCAGATGCTTAAACTCTTGTATAACATCAGTTAGATCTAAGAAAATATGCTGTAAAATAATTAAAAAAACGCCAGTTCGATTTAAGCGCAAGTGGGTAGTTTTGGTTTTCTAACGATTTCAATATTCAGCTCAGGCTTTTTAGGGAGGAAGTTGTAAGCAATCAGCCCCGAGATAAGGTTGGTAAGAAAATTGTTGACACTACGATGTCGTGTATGCTCTATCTGACAGACGTTTTTGAGCATATCATTGACGGTCTCAATGAGAGCTCTTTTCCTTAGTAACACTTTGTCGTAAAGATGCATAAGAGAGTTCTTCATGTTCTTTTTGATTCTTGTGATCATATGAATGTCATCGACAAAGAGTTGATCAAAAAGACTTTGGGAAATATACCCTCTATCTCCGATGAGTTTGCCGAAAAGCTTCTTGGTGAAAGACGAGTCCTTAAGGGGCTCTCTGTCATCACAATTGCCCGGAGTGATCCGGTATTTGATGATTTCTCCTTTGTCGTTGATGACAATGTGTAACTTAAAACCATAAAACCAACCCATGGTACACTTCCCTTTTCGAGCCAATCCTTTCATTGTCTTATGTCCTTGAGCTCGTTTGACATGACAGGCTCTCAGCGGTGTGGAGTCAATAAAAGATATCCCTGTACATTCGCCTAAACAGCACATATTCAGGAATGCGATGAGCTTGTATCCCACTTTACTTTGCAATTCGACAAATCGATTGTAGGAGACAAGATGAGGAAATTCGGATCGACACTAGTGGGTGATATATTGTAGATAAAAAGCCTTGAGATCTCTGTACCTTGAGAGATGAAAGAGTATAAGGATGGTCATTACCTCACCGTCAGACATCCTAGACTTCCTGTTTCTACGCTTTTTACCATCCTTTTCTATACTCTTTTCCTTGATTGTTTGGTCAAAAAGCTTTGAGAAGTCATCTACCATACAAAAAATATCAACTATATTTATCTTCATAAAGTGGCGTTTTATTTGTGTGTATCACCTTGATTGTCAGATACTGATATACAAATAATTTGCCACTTTTTCAATTATAACCACAACAATATTAGGCAGTTAATGTGGTTTGTGAGTTTGTTTCATTCTTCGTTTTCTTACGTCGAACTGACGTTAAAAAAAACTGTAAGTTGGCTCATTTACACATTCTATTTCAATAGAATAATCGCAAAGAAGAACCAACATCTAAGTCTTTGGGGGAGTAGACACAAATAAAAAGACATCTGAGAGCAATATAAGCACCTAAAAAATTCCGCGTAAAAATATTATAATAATCAACACATTACATCTCTTTCTTATATCGAACTGACGTTAGGATAAAGTGAGAGGATTGGAATTTGATAACAGTATTAAAGATGAAGGTCTCAGCCTACTTTTTCTCTGACTTTAGTCCTTACTTAATCAATCTCTAGTAAATTATTAAGTCCAACATTAGGGAATACAAAATGCAAGGATATTTTTGAGGGTGACTTTCTGTAGCTAGATTATGGCCAATTCTGAGTATTTCAGGAGCTAGTACTACATCTAAATAATATCTACGATGAGCATATCATAGAGTGAAAGAGATGTGACACAACTTGTTGATTTTATGCTGTTTAACACCTTTACTTTTCTTGAGATACTTCTCTTGCCTCTCTCACGAGGGAATTTGAGTGGTCCCACTAGGGCTTGAACCTAGGACCTCCAGATTATGAGTCTGTTGCTCTAACCAACTGAGCTATAGGACCGGAAAAGGATGCCGTGCCTAAACACGCCCTTTCGGACTGCAATATTACGAAGTTTTTCTGAGATATACAAGGAATATCCCCTTTTTGCACTTCCAATGTGAACTTAAGTCCAATGTGAACTTATATCGAGCCTGAATCCATCAAATATTCTTGTCTTGCTGTCTGCATCTTTTGGGACTCTGTCAGGTGACGGAATGTATTCCAGCACCTGACAGAATTCATTCTGTCGATACACAGAAACATTTTTATCAGACATAAAGAATACCCACTCAATAGGTTTTCTAACAAGTCTTGTCTTGTGTATGGGTCATGATGCCTCAGGAGCTTGTTTTTATGGACAAGTCTGCCTTGTCTCATAATCTCCGTGCGCAGAAAGACCATTTTCTTTTATCGGTCGTTAGAGGTAAGTTGTATGTGGCGACAAGGCATGTGAGTGGCTGTTATTTTCGCTCCATGAACTCCTTTTCTTTCAAGGTCTGGAGCCGTTCCTTGACCGCTTCGATGAGTCCGTCGTATTCCTTGCTGATGCGAGGGTCGTTTGCGACAAGTTTGAGGAAACGTTCGTAGTACCGCTTCTCCTGCTTTGCGTTTTTCATCTTGCCGTAGATCATCCCCATGGCGTAGGTGGCTTGAGGATGCTTGGGGGCATTTTCAAGGACGAGTTCCCAGTGTTTGACACTTTCGGAGAGTTTGTTTTCCGTAAAGAGCGAAAATGCCAGCTCTTGCTGTACACGCATGAAGAGTGCAGAGTCCGGCTTGATGGCCGCTTCCGCCTTGCGGTAGTATTCTGTGGCAGGGGTAGGGTGGATGATCTTTTGTTTGGCCAGGTGTCCCAGTTCCAGGAGTATCCATGCGTTTTTGCCCTGAGTCACGGTGTCGCCGAGGAGGAAGACTTTTGCAGCCTCTCTGAACTGGCGTTTTTCCTTCAGACATAGGCCATAGTAGTACAGAGTGTTCGGGCTGAGGTCGCCCTGCTCGTACAAGACCTTGAAGTCCAGGTACGCCGAATCGATCTTGTTGATGTTGTAGTACTGGAGCCCTCTTATTCCACGCACGGTGATGTTTGTGGAGTCGTGGTTCAGGTAAGCCGAGGTGTAGAGGAGGACAGAATCGGGGAGTTCAAGGACTTGGAAATTGGTCGCCAGGCGGATGACATTGTTCGCACTGCCCGGTACGAGTCGGACAGCCTCTCGCTGGTAGATGATCGCAGAGTCAGGCTCAAAGATTTGGTTGAATATCCTTCCCGCCAAGTCACAGTCCACGAAGGTGGTGTCACCACGAGCGAAGATCGAGCGCAGATACCCCAAGGCATCATAGTATTTTCCGAGACGATACTGCTGGAGTGCCAGCTTTCGTTCGATGACTTCCTTAGGCTCGAAGTCGATCAGTACCTGCTCGTACTCTCTCGTTGCCCCTCGGGCATCACCCACTTCCGCAAGTATATCTCCCACCTTGTGCCTCAGTGCCATGTCATCGGGTCTCTCGGAGAGTATGTTCATCGCAAATCTCAGAGCTTCCGTATGTTTCGACCTCGACAGCAGAGAGTCGATATGCCTCATGTCGCTCTTTTGAGCCGATACTTGACCGATGACAAGCCCCAGCAGGGCAATCATCCACAATAACTTCTTCATAACATTAGATTATTAAAACTAAGTGTTCTTGCCGTAAATATAGCTCTTTTTACGAAAAATGCGTAGTTCACAGTCGAATTAATACCTCATTCTTCTCTAATGAACCTTTTTAGGCAGATCAATGAGTATGCTTTATGGCGGAGTGCATGATTGTCTTAATCGTATAGTTTTTGAGGAGTTTTTTCGTAGAGAGAGGTGGTGTGGAGGGAGGTGTGGATCGTGAATTCGGGGTGTCATCGTACAGAATAATGTTGTATCTTTGTCAAGGACTATCAATGTCCTGATCCTAAACACGTTCGTTTACCCACTAACTACATGAATCAGAATATATATCGTATTTGCCTTACGGGAGGACCTTGTGCCGGAAAGACTACGGTGCTTGTCAAGATCATCGAGAGATTTACCGACAGAGGATTCCTTGTGTACACGCTACCGGAGGTGCCGACCCTCTTCATGAATGCTTCGGCAAACTTTCTGACCGAAGACAAGACGTACTTCTACAACATTGAGAAGTCGATATTGAAGTTCCAGATACAGATGGAAAATACCTTCTACGAGTTGGCTCGCACGGTGGACAAACCCGTGATCATCATCGCCGACAGAGGGACGATGGACATCTCGGCCTACATGGATCGCAATATGTGGCAGGCGATGTTGGACGAACTTTCGCTCCCCGAGGTCACACTTCGTGATGCACGCTACGATGCAGTGATCCACATGGTGACAGCAGCTAATGGTGCGGAGGAGTTTTACACGACCGAAAACAATGCTGCGCGTCACGAGGGATTGGAGCTTGCACGAGAGATCGACAGCCGTATATTGAACGCTTGGACGGGACATCAGAACCTCCGTGTCGTGGACAACAATACCGACTTCGATGCCAAGATCGGGCAGTGTCTGGCTACCATCGCTTCGATCGTGGGCGATCAAGCCGTGGGTAAGTCTCGACATAAATACCACATCACCGTGGAGGGAGAGATCCCATATGGTACAGAGACCGATATCTATGAATATGAACTCAATACCGATGCTCCCGGTGGCATGAAGGTCCGCAAGCGTGGTACCGTGGGTAACTACGTCTACTTCCTCACTTACTTCTCAGAGAGTGTCGATGGCAAGCTCGTGGAGGTGGAGCGACTCATCTCCCCCGATGACTTCATCACTTATCTGAGACAAGCAACATCGCAGGAGCCCGTACATAAGAAGCGTAGGAGCTTCATTTGGTCGAAACAGTCGTTCAACATCGACCGTTATATTTCTCCCACTCGGGAGTACGATACGCTACATGTCCTCATGGGCAATGATGAGGGAGATCTGAAGTTGCCCCACTTCGTGAAGGTGATCAAGCAAGTATTTTAATCCTATAACAAATTGAGAGCAGCTATGAAACACAGCCTTATCCGCTACTCTATCCTTTGGGTCTTTGTCATGATGGTCGTGACCTCATGTCAGACAAAGGAGGAGAGCCTCTTCCCTGCGGACATCATGAGTCGGAGTAGGGAGGATCTCAGACAGAAATTTGAAGACTTGGCGATCGCCAATCCTCTCGACAGCCTCACTGATCGCAAGCTTACCGAAGATGAGCGAGATGCGATGGACTTTCTCTACGCTTATATGATCACGCCGGACATCTTGGACTACTCTGTCGACTTTCACTTGCAAAACGTGAGACAGACACTCAGAGCTCGTGAGGAGATGCCTTGGGGGAAGAGTGTCCCAAGCCTCCTTTTCAGACACTTTGTCCTTCCTCTCCGTGCCAATAACGAAGCCCTCGACGAGACTCGTATTGTCCTTTATGAAGAACTCAAAGAGGTTGTTGCCGGCAAGGATATGCGAGAAGCAGTCTTGGCGCTCAATCACTGGTGTCACAAGTATGTCACCTATGCTCCGAGTGATGGTCGTACATCTTCGCCCCTTGCGACAATGCGTAATGCCCTCGGGCGTTGTGGTGAGGAGAGTACGTTCACCGTCGCCATCCTCCGTACCATGGGGATACCTGCCCGTCAGGTCTATACCCCCAGGTGGGCACATACCGATGACAACCATGCCTGGGTCGAGGCCTGGGTCGATGGTAAGTGGCACTATCTCGGTGCTTGCGAGCCCGCTCCGAAGTTGGATATGGCTTGGTTCGATGCTCCGGTGTTGAGAGCGATGTTGCTACACACCAAGGCTTTCGGTAAGTACAAGGGGGCAGAAGAGGCTCTCAGCGAACATCCTACCTATACGGAAATCAACGTGACTTCCAACTACGTGCCCACCGCCCTTGCGAAAGTAAAGGTTGTCGATGCCGAAGGCCATCCTGTGGCCGGTGTGCCTGTGACATTCAGGCTGTACAACTATGCGGAGCTCTATCCTCTCGTCACCCGTACGACAGATAGCGATGGCATGGCTTCGACAGAACTTGGTCTCGGCGACATTGTCATTGTGGCAGGTACATCTCCCGACAACATGGGTATCCTCCACTATACCGTTACTGCACAGAGTGAGGTCAAGGAGCTTACCCTTCGTCCCTATACCGAATGGGATGAGAGCCTCCACTTCAGACTTGTACCTCCTGCCGAACAGAAGCCTCAAGCCTTCACGGACACCCTTGCCATCGAAGCCTGCACACGTCAGATGGTCAGCAACGACAGTATTCGTAATGCTTATACCAGGACTTTCCCGACGCTCGAAGATGCCGATGCACTTGCGACAGAACTATCCATAACGACCAAAGAGGGACAAGATCTGCTTCGTTTCGTCCTTGTCGAGAGCCGTGGCAATCAAGATGTCATCCGAACGTTCTTGAAAGAAGCCCCTGCAGAGAAGAGACTCCAAGCCCTCTATCTCCTTCGCTCCCTCAGCGATAAAGACCTTCACGATGTGACCCTCCCGGTCCTTAAAGAAGCGATCCAAGAGACTTACACCGATAGAGAGATGCGCGATCCCAATATCATCTCCCTTCGTGTCGATAGAGAGCACCTCCGCCCTATGGCAGGAGTACTACGTCAGGCCCTCTCGACTATCATCGCAGACAACGGTGGCGAAGAGCTGTGGGCTACTCTCTCTCGTACCGATAAGGTGCGTGCGATCGTGAGTAAGGTCGAAGGATTTAGGGTAGATACCAAGTACAATCCTATCCGTCAGCCCCTCAATCCTTCTACCGTATGGCAGCTTGGCATGGGCGACCGTACGAGCCTCAATGTCCTTCTCATCCGTCTCCTGCGTACGGCACGCATCCCGGCGCTTTGGGATCCTGCGCCCAACAAGGCCGTTTACTATGACGAAGCAGGTAAGAAGGTCATCATCCCATTCTTCGAAACTGCCGAAGAGGACAAGCCCGTCTCAGCTCACTGTGTTCTCGACCTGAGTTATGAGCAAAGTGGTTATCTCAAGCATCCGAAATATGGTAACAACTTCACCATCGGGTTCATCGATGGTGAAGGCCACATGGATACTTACGGCTTCGACTTCTCGGAGCCTTATCACACGCTGAAGGGTGAAGAACTTATCTATGCAAACAACTTCATCTCCAGCGGTACACGCCTTGCCGACGGCACTGTCCTCTACAATATGAGCAAAGTACACTGCGGAGAAGTCACACCTCTCGTCTTCGATCAAGATACGACACAAGTCAGTGTGATCGGAGGCATGGATCCTGAGAGGAAGTACTTCGATCTCAAAGCAGGCGAAGAGAAGACCATCCTAAGCACTACGGGCAGAGGTTACTTCGTCCTCATCGTCGGACAAGCTCACCACGAGCCTACGGATCATATCCTCAGAGACATGCAAGTGCTCTTCAGCGGCGAAGTCCCACAGATCCCAGTCATTGCCCTCACACGTAAGGGTACTCGTCCTACCGAAGCCATGCAGGCTCTTCTGTCCCAAGCATCGTGGGGAGAAGACACTCAAAACGTAGCCGAAATGCTCCGCACGGGTTGCCAAATCGACGGCTCGGTCACCCTCCCCGTCGTGGCTGTCTGCGACACCTTTGGACGCATCTTGTACATCAATCAAGGCTACACCATCGGTGTCGGCGTCCGCATCGCAGGTATCGTCTCCGGCATCAAGGAGTAACCCCTGATATACTCATAAAACGATGAGCCCTGAGGGATGATTTCCCCCAGGGCTCGTCTGTTTTATAAGCTACTACCTTTTCCTGCCACTTCTTTCCTAAAGTCTCTCAGTCAAACTTTTCCAAAGTCCCCCAACGCCCTCATCAGGTGGCTCTCTAAGGTGCTTACACTATCACTCTTGATCCTCGTGTGGTCAATCATTTCGTTACTCGACAGAATGCTTTCTGTCCCGCATCGGAATACATTCTGTCAAGGCACAGAATGTATTCTGTCGGGAAAGTTGTGGAAGTCGCTTAATTGTATTGATGGCTTCCTTATATTGAAAAGCCACAAAGGGAGTATCAACGCTATTCCCTTTGTGGCTGATGAAGTTTCTGAGACGTTAGTGGGGAGATGTTTTTTGAACCCTTATCTCATAATCATTCTATCTTGGAAGTGAAGAGGTTTATATCTTAGAGAACCACTCGGGGTTGATAGTAACTTCCTCGTTTGTGGTAACCTTAGTGGTTACCCCTAAGTTTAATTCTTTCAGTTTCTGACATACCCCTATTCCATCTACTAAAACAATACGAGGAACACCATCTCTCGATGCCTCTTTGTATGCCTCTTGGGTAAATCTTCCTGTCGTAATAAATAACCCCTTGTCGGTTCGCCCTTGCATCGCTCCCCGAAAATCCCTGATATGCTTTGACTTTACGGCGTCTCTATATCTTTTACATTGAAAAATAACGTCGAAGTTTATGAAACTGTTTAGAGAGAAGACTCCTTTCCCATCAATCCCTCCATCACAGGGGCGTCCTGTGACTTCAACTTCGGTAAATCCACTTTCTCTGAGTAGTCTTTGACACAGGCGTTCAAATGCGCTTGGATCCATGTTTTTCAGTATGTCTAAGAGGATACTTTCCCATGCTGTTGCTTCAGCATTCTCTTCGATAGAGCTCATTGCTTTATTGTCAGCTTCTGTGTCTGGTTTGTCTGAGCTTTGAGTAGATTTCACCTTGCGTACAATCTCTCTTGGATCGATCGAGTGTGGATCTAGAGTGTTGTCTACGATGCTCCAGACTCCTCGTGAAGAGTCTTCGATCAGACCATATTTGCGCATGTATCTGCGTGCTCGTGTGAGTCTGTGGTCGACTTCGCTTTGTAGTCCTTCTGTCTTGTGTGGGATGTTGAGGACTTCGTCGTCGAAGTTCATTGCCTCGTATACTTTTTCGTTGATCTCAGTGTTGGAGCCTGAGCCTCCGAGAGCTTTCAAGGCGAGTAAAGTGGGGATCATCATATCCTCGAAACGAGGGATGCGATCGTGTGCGTTTTTGTTTTCCATTATTGTCGGGTGTTTATGTTATTTCTGGCACAAATATGGATGTTTTTTATAAGTTAAGCAAATATAAAACGACACCTGATGAGTGGTCAGGTGCCGTTTTGTGGTTGGCTTCAAAAGACGGAGATCAGTGGTCGAGGTGTTTGGCTTCGTTCCAGTAGTGATCCATCTCTTCGAGCGTAAGGCTCTTGAGGGCTCGACCGGAGGCTTTCGCTTGCTCTTCGATGTAGGTGAAGCGACGGATGAACTTGGCGTTGGTGCGCTCAAGGGCGGTGTCGGCTTCGAGGCCGTAGAGGCGTCCCATGTTGATGAGGCTGAAGAGGAAATCACCGAGTTCGGCTTCCTTGCGCTCTGTCGGGCTGTCTGCCATAACTTCGGCTCGGAGCTCTGATAGCTCTTCTTCGACCTTTGCCCAGACATCTTCTTTGTGCTCCCAGTCGAAGCCTACGTTGGTGGCTTTCTCCTGGATGCGGTATGCCTTGATCATGGGGGGGAGGCCTCGTGGGACTCCGCCCATAACGGTCTTGTTGCCGTCTTTTTCCTTGAGTTTGATCTGCTCCCAGTTGCGTTCTACTTCTTCGGAGGTGGTCACTGAGGTGTCACCGAAGACATGGGGATGGCGGAAGATGAGTTTGTCGGTGATGGCATCACAGACGTCTTTGAGGTCAAAGTCTCCCTTCTCTTCACCGATCTTAGAGTAGAATGCGACGTGGAGCAACACATCGCCGAGCTCCTTCATGATACCCTTGCTGTCGCCATCGAGGATGGCTTGGCTGAGCTCATGGACTTCTTCGATGGAGTTGGGGCGTAGGCTCTCGTTGGTCTGCTTGGCATCCCAAGGGCACTTGACCCTCAACTCATCGAGGACATCCAATAGTCGCCCGAAGGCTTGTAGTTTCTCGTCTTTTGTGTGCATTATCTGTCGTGTGTCGGATTACTTGCGGTCTGCAAATTGCTTGAGACCTGCATCCATCCACTTGATGTATTCGTTGACGTCTTCGTTGAAGCCATACGATGGGCCGAGTGGCTTACCGCTGGCATCGAGCATCACGTAGAATGGCTGTGCGTTGGCTCCGAACTTGTGGCGTTGGAAGTAGCTCCACTTTTCACCAATGGTCTTGAGGGTGCGTTCCTTGCCGTTTTCGTTGACGGTGATTGGCTGTGCGAGCTTTGCCTTGTCGTCGACCATGAGGGTGACGAGGACGAAGTCTTTTTCGAGCTTACCTTTCACTGTCGGATTTGTCCACACGGAAGCTTCCATCTTACGGCAGTTGACACAGCCGAAGCCTGAGAAGTCGATCATCACAGGCTTGTTGTGGTCCTTGGCATACTTCATTGCGCTTTCGTAGTCGTCAAACTTAGCATGAACCTCAGAGTCATAGAGGTTGAAGTCCTGAGTGTACAAAGGTGGTGAGAATGCGCTGATTGCCTTGAGTGGTGCGCCCCAAAGACCGGGTACCATATACATCGCAAAGGCAAACGAAATCAATGCCATGAACACGCGTGGTACGGATACGTATGGAAGGTCTGAGTCGTGGCTGAACTTGAGTTTGCCCAAGAGGTACATACCGAGGAGTGTGAAGATGACGATCCAAAGTGCCACGAAGACTTCGCGGTCAAGGATGCGCCAGCCGTATGCGAGGTCGGCTACGGAGAGGAACTTCAACGCAAGTGCGAGCTCAAGGAAACCGAGGACGACTTTGACACTGTTGAGCCATCCACCGCTCTTTGGCATGCTCTGAAGGAAGTTGGGGAAGATCGCGAAGAATGCGAATGGAATCGCAAGGGCGAATGCAAAGCCAAACATACCGACAGCAGGGCCGACCATGTTGCCCATCGTTGCAGCTTCGACAAGTAGTGTGCCGATGATAGGACCTGTACATGAGAATGATACAAGTACGAGGGTAAATGACATGAAGAAGATGCTGAGGAGACCTGTGGTAGAGTCTGCCTTCTCGTCGAGCTTATTGGTCCAAGACTGTGGAAGTACGAGTTCGAACGCTCCGAAGAATGATACTGCGAAGACCACCAAAAGGAGGAAGAACAAGATGTTGAAGATCGCATTGGTAGAGAGGTCGTTCAACACGCTTGCTCCGAAAATACCTGTGATGATGAGTCCCATCGCAAGATAGATGACGATGATCGAGAGACCGTAGATGATGGCATCACGGATCGCCTTCGAACGGCTCTTGGTGCGCTTCAAGAAGAAACTCACGGTCATAGGAATCATCGGCCATACACAAGGGGTAAGGAGTGCTACAAGACCGCCGAGGAATCCGAAGACGAAGATCATAAGGAGTGAATTGTCTGTCGCTGAGAGGGTCTCATCGCCAAACGCCTTCAAGTCGTCGATCACTGGTGTCCACAACCAATCTCCTGAAGTCTCTGATGCAGGGGCAGCCTCCACGGCTACATCCTCTACTTCAGGAGCTATCTCTGCTTCTGTCGCAGCAGGAGCTTCTTCAGCGGGTGTGTTTGCCACGGGGGCGATGGACAGGGGGGTGGTGAGGTTTTTTGCAGTGAAAGAGAATGCAAACCTGTCGGGAGGCAGGCAGGTCTGATCGTTACAAATCATAAAGAGGATGTCTCCTGCGATCTTGAAGTTCTGAGGATCGGTGATCTTTACTTTCTGTATGAAATTGACTTCCTTGCCGAACCAACGAAGTGTCATGCCGAAGTTTTCGTCATAGACCTCATCGGGCTTGCGGTCTGCTGCCATCTTTCCGACAACATCGAAGCCTTTCCCTCCGTCAAACTCAATCTCGGTGGACGTAGGACCATCTGCCGGCATATCGACGTCATAGACGTGCCATCCCGGCTGAAGTTTTGCATTGAAGGTGAGTGTGACCTCTCCTTTGTCATTGTTGGTCATCTTGACATTCCACTTGATGGCATCGGTGATCATCTGAGCATTCGCTTGTGAAAGACCGAGGAGAGTCAAGAGTGGCAACAATAGCCAGACTAATTTCTTTTTCATCTTGCGTTAAATGATTATGTAGTGTTAAAATTGTAGTTGTCTCTAAATCTGTTTCTTTCTCAAAGACGTCAATAAGGATTTATCCTTCTTGAGGTAAGTGAAGAAGTGGGTAGGGTAGGTGCGTTCGAATGTCATCTGTCTGTGTCCGCCGGGGAGTGTGAGTTGTAGCAAAACTTGCTCCAGGGCGATCTTTCCTTTGAGGACAAAGTCCGAGCGGTAACGCCCATCTCCCAGTATCACAAGGCCGTTGTCACCAAGGAGCTTGCGAAGGGAGAAGATGCGTTCTCCTCCGAGGATGATTTCGACGACGTGCATCTCTTTGTTTTCGCTACTCTTCAAGACGTTGACTTCGCCCTGCATGACCTTTCGGATTCTATTGCGGAGAGCCATGCTGCCCTCTTTTTCCTTCGGGTCTTTGGATTGTGCGACGAGGGTCATCTTGTTGGCATCGACCTCTCCGGTGACGACGGCGACAAACTTTTGTTGTGACACAAGTCTGCTCCACTGCTTTACGAGTGTCTCCTTGGCCTCCACGCTTTTGGCAAAGAGGACAAAGCCTGCCGTCTCCTTATCGAGTCGATTGATCATGAATAGCTTGGCATCGGGATCAGACTGCTTGTAGTGCTGACTCAGTACCCATATCACCGTTGTTTCTCGATCCTTGTGTGCCGTATTGACGGTGGAGATACCTGCCTCTTTGCGGACAAGGACACAGTCGTCGTTCTCCCACACTTTGGCGATGAGCGGGTGGGTAAACTCCTTAGGTGGCGCTACGCTGTGCACTGTTATGAGGCTTCCCACAGAGAGTGTGGTGGTCGGCATATTGGAGATCTTGCCATTGACGGATACCCGTCGTGACGAGATCAACCTCTTTGCTGCCGTGCGAGTTCTACCCGACTTGGTCTGTATCTCATCGATCAAGACAACACCCTCACTTTTCGCTACATAAGTCTCTTTTATGGGCGAAGGGTTTTCGTGTCGGATGCCACTCTTTTTATTCTGTGAAAAAGCCATTGTATATCTTCTGATCTATTGGTGCCCAAAGGTACAAAAAGAATGCACATTTCGACCCATCGTGCGCTCGGAGAACGCTGTAAGACTGTAATTTTATAATTCGTTAACTGCCTTGCGTATTCTGTCCATCGCATCCTGCAGCACCGAGCGAGGTACACCGACATTGAGACGCATGAATCCTTCACCTCCCGTGCCGAACATCGTGCCGGGGTTGAGAAGTAGGTGCGCCTTGTTGATGAAGAAGTCAGTCAGAGTCTTATCGTCCATGCCGAGACCTCGGCAGTCCAAGAAAATCAAGAACGAAGCCTCCGGCTCGATCATTCCCAACTGTGGCAGATGATCCTTGAGGTATTGACGGACAAATGCAATGTTGTCCTCGATATAGTCCATCACGCCGTCAAGCCATTCTTCGCCATGATTGTAGGCAGCTGCTACAGCACCGTAGGTCGTTGAGTTGGCATGGTTCAGACAGTTGTACTCCAAGTACTCGTAGATGGTGTGTCTCAACTTTTCGTCTGCGATATAAATCTGCGATGCAATGATGCCCGGCATATTGAATGCCTTGGAAGGAGCCATCAGTGATATTGCCCATTTACGAGCTTCGGGCGAAACCGATGGGAATGGTATGTGTTTGAAGTTTTTGAACGTCAAGTCTGCATGGATCTCATCACTGATGATGTAGACACCGTACTTGTCGGCGAGCTTCGCAACAGCCTCCAGCTCTTCCCTGGTCCATACACGACCGCCGGGGTTGTGAGGGTGGCACCAGATCAAGATTTTTGCTTCTTTGAGTGCATTTTCGAGAGCCTCGAAGTCGATCTCGAAGCGGTTGTTCTTCAGTATGAGAGGGGCTTCAACCATGCGTCGACGGCTGCCTCTGATGACTTGTCCGAATGGGTGATATACCGGAGGGCAGAGTGCCACCCCGTCTCCCTCTTGTGTGAGGCACTGAAGGATCTTGAATATCCCCGATACGATGCCCGGAGTGAAGCAGAGTTCCTCTTTCTTTGGCTCGAAACCATACTTTTTTACAAACCACTGTTGCAAGGCAGCGTAGTACTCTGCCGTGGGGATGCTGTAGCCCAATACGGGGTGTTCGAGTCTCTTCTTTACCGCATCGATAACGAAGCTCGGTGTAGCGAAGTCCATGTCTGCGATCCACATAGGAAGTACATCTGTACGATCCCCGATGACATCAGCTATGCCGTCGAACTTTGTACAACCTGTGCCTTTGCGATCGATTACCTGATTCAAATCCTCTCTTTTCATAGTTCTATCGAACATTATATTTTTAAAATTATTCCGTTAAATGGCTTATTCTGACCAGTCGAATGTGTTATTCTGGTGGTCTTTGAAAAACTTTGACAAGATAGCCAAAAATACCGTTTTAGACAACATTACAGCCGTCATTCTCCTACTTTTCATAGGGTTAGATGCTTCAAAATAATGTTATATTATATCAAACAATGCCGGAAAAGTGTAACTTTGTGTGCACAATTCAAGATGTGCCTTTTAATACACAATGTCACAAACATAGAATTATCAATCTATTAAGTGTTCTTCTTGTCGGTAAGTTGAAAACTGAATGCTTAAAGAATGCTAAGTTAAAATTGACTTTTGGTAATATATATGAATAAATCACGCTATTCTACTCGGAGTCGGGAGCTTATCTTTTTTTACCATCTCGGACTCGCGCTGCTCATCATGGCTTTGTGCCGGGTCGTCTACTATCTCTACAACTATACGTACTTTGCGCATATCTCCGCAGGAGATTTTGTGGACATTGCCCTCGGCGGACTGCTCTTTGATGGCGCCTCGATTGCTTATACCAATGCCGTCTACTTCATTCTTCTGTTGCTCGGGGTATTTCTTCCTGCACGGTGGGAACAGCACAAAGTTTTCGTTGGGCTGAGAAGTGCGACCTATTTTATCCCCAATGTCTTAAACATCTTCCTCAACATCTCCGACACGGGCTACTATGCCTTTGCTCTCAAACGCACATCGATGAGTGTCTTTTCAGAGTTTCAGAACGAAAGTGCACTCAATCTTTATGGTAAGTACATCATCACTTTTTGGCCACTTACCCTCTTATTCATTGTCTTGGTGCTGGTGCTCTACTTCGGCTATCGGTTGGTGAGATTTGAGCGCAAAGATGGGCAGACCATGATCGCCCGTGTGAGAGCAAAGGGACTTGCTCTTGTCGAAGTCGGTATATTTGCCTTCATTGCTCTTTTGACCATCCGAGGAGAGATCGGGTTCGAAAATCGTCCCATGACCACCCTCCGTGCCAACATTTTCGTGCGTGAAGCCAAGGATCGTGATCTCGTCCTCAATACCACCTTTACGATGATCCGCACTTCTCGTAAGAGTACTCTTAAAGAACTTTCTCTCCTGCCTGAGGATAAGGTCGCCGAGTATTTCTCTCCCCGATACAAGGCAAGACCACTCCATGAGGGTGATAGTCTTTATGGTGCATTCAAGGGTAAAAATGTCGTCTTCCTTATCCTCGAGAGCTTTGCGAAAGAGTACACGAGCTACCTCAACCAAGAGGTGGCGGACTACCCGGGCTACACCCCATTTTTGGACGAACTGATGAGTGAGAGTTTTGTATTCAAGTACGGCTTTGCCAATGGGCGAGTGTCTATCGAGGCTATGCCTTCGGCACTGACTTCGCTCCCGGCTTTGGGGATCAACTTCGTCCTCTCGCACTATGCCGGAAACGACCTTATGAGTCTCCCTGAACAGCTTGACAAACAGGGGTATAGTTCGATCTTTTACCATGGGGCTTCCAAGGGATCGATGGGGTTCGATGCCTTCGTCAAACAGATCGGTATTCATGACTATTTCGGGCGTGAAGACCATGCAGACGAAAGTGACTATGACGGTACATGGGGCATCTTCGACGACAAGTTTTTGCAGACCGTTGCCAAGCACATCGGCAGTCGTCCGATGCCTTTCCTTGCCACGATATTCACGCTCAGTTCGCACGCTCCTTACACCGTCCCCGAGGAGTATGGGGATATGTTCCGAGAAGGGTCTCAGTACATCCACAGAGCCGTGCAGTATGCAGATATGTCTCTAAAGATGTTTTTCGATGCGATTCGCAACGAGCCTTGGTACGACGATACTCTCTTTGTCCTAATGGCCGACCACGCCAGTCAGAGCGACCGTCCCGAGTATCAAAACGTAGGTGGACGCTTTGCCATCCCCATCATCTTTCATGACCCCTCCGGCAGGCTCAAAGGTCTCCAAGATCGCTATGTCGTCCAGCAGGCGGACATCCTCCCCTCGCTTCTCTACTTGATGGGTGACGACACTGAGATCATCTCTTATGGGCAAAATATGTTTGATCCCGAAGCTCCTCACTTTGCGGTCAACTACGAAAATGGCAATCATATCCTGCTCCATAGGGACTTCACCATATTCATGGATGCTACAGGTAAGTGCAAGTTCTCTTCCCCTTCGCCACTTGTCCAACACCCTGTTGATTTCGCCCCCTCGGACAGTGTTGATACAAAGCACTACGAGATGATGCTCAAGGCTTACGCGCAGGACTACAACCATCGTGTGATCAATAATAAATTAGATCTTTACGAAAGTCGTCACAAAGCCAAGGCCTTGGCGATGAACTGATCGTTTCAAGGATAAATCATGCTGATGACATGAGTCCCCGATTCGAGACAGCCTTTGGGTAATGGCCTTAGGGGTGACTCACGTTTTTACTGCACATATTACTACTTTCTTTACTTCAAGGGGGCTCAAAACCGTTGTGCGATTTGATTGTCGAAAACCGTCTGATTTGATGCTGAGTCCTCGATCCGCTTTGCGGTGCTTGGTAAGCCGAAACTAAGAAGCCCACCTTGTTCGCACAGGGTGGGCTTCTTGGTGTGTGCCAAGGTCGGCTCACAGACATGGGGGGTGAGCTCCAAGTCTACGGGCCGGAGCCTTGGCTCGTCTTCTACTTGATTTTCATTCGTGAGACATAAGTCTTTGTTCTGCCATACGCTCATATTTGGTGCCCGGGCGACCATAGTTGGCGTAGGGGTAGATCGATATACCGCCACGAGGGGTAAATAGTCCTGTGACCTCGATGTACTTGGGATCCATGAGGGCGATGAGATCCTTCATGATGATGTTGACACAATCCTCGTGAAATGCACCGTGATTGCGGAAGCTGAACATGTACAGCTTCAAGCTCTTGCTCTCCACCATCTTGATGTCAGGGATATAGCTGATGCGGATCTCCGCAAAGTCAGGCTGACCTGTGATGGGGCAAAGGCTGGTGAACTCAGGGCAGTTGAACCTCACCCAATAGTCATTGTCAGGGTGTTTGTTGTCGAAGGCTTCGAGCACCTCCGGAGCATAGTCCTGCTTGTACTCTGTCGTCTGTCCGAGGAGAGACAGTTGATCTTTCAGTTCGCTCATATCTCTAATTTTTTTTTATTGTGTCTGCACTTCGTTATTTGGTCTTGGGTCGGGCTTTCTCTTTGAGGTACTTTTGCAACCCTTCACTTCTCAGAGCGCAAGCCGGACACTCTCCACAGCCATCGCCCTTGATACCGTTGTAGCACGTCAAGGTTTCTTGCCTTACCAACTCCAGCACCCCAAGCTCATCTGCAAGTGCCCAAGTCTCCGCCTTGTCGATCCACATAAGAGGTGTATGGATGACGAAAGTATCGTCCATGGCGAGGTTGAGGGTGACATTGAGAGACTTCACGAACGCATCTCGACAGTCGGGATAACCACTGAAATCCGTCTGTGATACCCCTATGACGAGGTGATGGATGCCCAGCTCACGAGCATAGACCGCCGCGATGCTGAGGAAGAAGAGGTTGCGTCCGGGCACAAACGTATTTGGCACGGAGCCTTCGGGTTTCTCCTTATCCATCGGGATGGAGTCGTCTGTGAGAGAGTTGTGCGCCAACGAACCTATAAAGCTCACATCCTTGACCTCGAAAGGCACACCCGCACCTTCGGCGATCTTCCTTGCGATCTCCACCTCCTCACGGTGCTTCTGACCGTAGAAGAAACAGAGGGCGTGGACACGTTCGAAGTGCTTCTTTGCCCAGAAGAGACAAGTCGTGGAGTCCTGTCCGCCACTGAAGACGACGAGGGCTGTTTGCTTGTTCATAGGATCAAATGTCCTTGATGTTTAAGATGTTGTAAGAGATGTCGGTGTCGTAGACATCAGTGCCTTCGATACGCTTGATCGCCTTTACCACACGGATGGTGATCGGGAGGATGATGACCTCGTAGAGAGACTTGAGGACGATCTGAAGCATCATGAGGTTGATGATCTCACCCCAACCGATGATGCCTGCAAAGGCAATGGGGAAGAAGATAAGAGAGTCGGCAGTCTCGCCTACGAGCGTCGAGACCACGGCGCGGGTGGAGAAGTTTTTACCACCGCTGGCGACCTTCATCTTGCTCATCACATAAGCGTTGAGGAACGACCCCACGAGGAAGGCCGACAGACTTGCGACAAGGATACGAGGTGCCATGCCGAAGACGAAGTTGAAGTGCTCTTCTCCCTGCCAAAACGAAGCAGCAGGCAGAGCCACCGCAATCAGACCGAGAGCGCACACGAAGGCATTCATCGCAAAGCCACTCCAGATGATGAGACGAGCTTTCTTGAAGCCCCAGACTTCGGCGATACAGTCGTTGATGATGTAAGATACGGGGAAAACTAAAAGTCCTGCGGTGACATTGAGTCCTGCGATGTGGATGATTTTAGTTTCGAGAAGATTTGCTGCAATGAGGCATACATTGAATAATATGCCGAGTAGCATGAAAGGGACGGATACTTTTTCTTTCATAATTCCTGTTTTTTACGTGGTGTTCTAGAATACACGGCCGTTATGCACGGCATCGAATGTTATTTTGGGTCACAAAGTTAGTGCTTTTCTTCGAATAAACAATAAACTCCTCTCGCTTGCCAGGGCAACCGCATCAAATCTTTAGTATCTTTTTGAGATAGTCTATATTCAGAGCGGCTTTGAATAACCTCTTCCGTAAGGATAGTTTGTCTTTATACTGAGAAACAATGGCTAAAGCGAACTTTCTCAACGTGTTTAGATTGGTGGCTGAATAGTCCTTACGAGCTCGGCAAGCGTCTTCCCTAAAGGTTACATCCAAGTGCCAATGAAGCCTATTCTCAATCCCCCAATGCCCTCGAATATATTGCCCTATTAACTGACAATCTTCAGGTGGTAAACTGCTGATATAATACTGCTTATCTATGCGAGTCTCTCCCCCTAAATTACTAATCTCTCTCTCCACTTGAATTAAACTTCTCAAGCCTCGCCATTGACTATATTCCTCCTCGTCAAAGACCTCTGATGCTGATAATGTGGTATAAGTTCGCTTCTCAATACGACCATGATTTTTCTCCAAGGTCTCATAACTATGGCACCTGTATTGTCCTGTGAAACAATCCTGAACATCCTCATACAAGTGTTTTTGATTGCCTTTGAGGCTTAGGATGTAGTCGGCTTCTGATTGGATAATTTGCTCTGCAATGTTGGTTTGAGTTCCCATCGCATCTATACTGATGATTGCCCCTGACAAATCAAGACTATCCAGGACTTCAGGGATAGCTTGTAACTCATTGCGTTTTTCGGCAACAGTCTCTTGAGCAAGGCTTAAACCCTCTTCATCAACCCAAGCTGAGAGAATATGCGTACTGCTGGTTTTCTTCTTCGAGCCTTTCAGGCGTTTGCCGTCAATGGCGATATGTTTACCTTCCAAGTCGCTAATCAGCTCTTTCCCATAGACTTGAAGACAGGCATAGAGAGACTGAGGCTCAATACGTTGGAGCACCCTCTCGAAGGTATCCACGCTCGGACAACCATTAGGCAATTCAACTAGAGGGCGAAGCGATTCTCCTCGCTCTAAGCAAAGTTCATGCATGGACTCATAATCCTCGCCTCCACACAGATAACTCGCCAATGCAATTACTAGAATATCGCTCAACTTATGCTTGCAACGACCCACGACACGGGGATCTTCTACCTTAGAAAAATAATCTTGTACATCCATAACCCAAAGATAAGCCTATTTTGATGCGGTTGACCTGGTTCAGTATGCCGCTTGTTTGAGAAAATGTACTACTTTTGCAAATGAAACGAATGTTATGTTACATATGTTTCAATTGGAGTTATGATAAAGTAATCAAACAATAAAGTTAGAATTTTGGTAATATGAATACGACTAAAAAGCAACCTGTCAATCCCTTTGGTTGGGACAAAATTTTTCCCGCGAGTGATAAGGTAGAATGCAAAAAAGTAACTTTCAAAAATCGCTATGGGATCACCCTTGTCGGTAATTTGTATACCCCAAAAGATCGCGAAGCCGATAAGCTCCCGCTTTGGCTGTTTGTGGTGGCTTTGGCGCTGTAAAAGAGCAAGCATCAGGTTTTTATGCACAGACGATGGCGGAGAAGGGTTTTGTGACGTTGGCTTTTGATCCATCATATACAGGAGAGAGTGGTGGCGAACCTCGTAATGTCGCATCTCCCGACATCAATACCGAAGACTTTTCGGCAGCTGTTGATTGTTTGGGGCTTCAGCACTTAGTGGACAGAGAAAGAATAGGAATTATCGGTATCTGTGGCTGGGGTGGATTTGCGTTGAATGCTGCGGCTATCGACACACGTATTAAGGCGGTAGCGACAATGGTAATGTACGATATGTCCCGTATTTTCTCCAAAGGTTATTTTGATAGCGACACTCCCGAGAAGCGTTTGGAAATGAAGCGTTCGATCAATGCTCTTCGCTGGGTGGATGCTGAGACAGGCACTCCGTCCAGAGGTCAGGCTCTGCCAGATACTGCACCTGAAGGGATACCGCAATTCTTGAAAGACTATATCGAGTTTTACAAAACTCCACGAGGGTGGCATGGGCGTTCGGTCTCCGAGCATGTCTGGACAGCTACGACATTGCTTTCATTCATGAATTTTCCATTGCTCTCGTATGCTGACGAGATCAACATCCCCGTCCTCATGATTACGGGAGAAAATGCACACTCTCGCTATATGAGTGAAGATGCTTTCAAGTCCATAGGCTCTGAAAGCAAGGAACTTGTGATCATTCCCAATGCCTGCCACATCGACTTCTATGACAATCAGGCAGGGGTGATCCCGTTTGATAAGTTGGAAGATTTCTTTAGAGCGAATCTGCGCTAATGTTCAGATAGAGGGCTCTCTTGGAGATAGTTCCATCATCAAAAGTCTCAGCTGCAACTTTGATACTTTTGGTTCTTCGACCTGATCGGCACAGTTGTGAAATATTTGTCGGATCAAGAGAAACTCTCCTTCGTTTATTGTTGGGGAGATCGCTCGGGCCTAAAAACAAGCAGGGCAACCGCATCAAATCTTTAGTATCTTTTTGAGATAGTCTATATTCAGAGCGGCTTTGAATAACCTCTTCCGTAAGGATAGTTTGTCTTTATACTGAGAAACAATGGCTAAAGCGAACTTTCTCAACGTGTTTAGATTGGTGGCTGAATAGTCCTTACGAGCTCGGCAAGCGTCTTCCCTAAAGGTTACATCCAAGTGCCAATGAAGCCTATTCTCAATCCCCCAATGCCCTCGAATATATTGCCCTATTAACTGACAATCTTCAGGTGGTAAACTGCTGATATAATACTGCTTATCTATGCGAGTCTCTCCCTCTAAATTACTAATCTCTCTCTCCACTTGAATTAAACTTCTCAAGCCTCGCCATTGACCATATTCCTCCTCGTCAAAGACCTCTGATGCTGATAATGTGGTATAAGTTCGCTTCTCAATACGACCATGATTTTTCTCCAAGGTCTCATAACTATGGCACCTGTATTGTCCTGTGAAACAATCCTGAACATCCTCATACAAGTGTTTTTGATTGCCTTTGAGGCTTAGGATGTAGTCGGCTTCTGATTGGATAATTTGCTCTGCAATGTTGGTTTGAGTTCCCATCGCATCTATACTGATGATTGCCCCTGACAAATCAAGACTATCCAGGACTTCAGGGATAGCTTGTAACTCATTGCGTTTTTCGGCAACAGTCTCTTGAGCAAGGCTTAAACCCACTTCATCAACCCAAGCTGAGAGAATATGCGTACTGCCGGTTTTCTTCTTCGAGCCTTTCAGGCGTTTGCCGTCAATGGCGATATGTTTACCTTCCAAGTCGCTAATCAGCTCTTTCCCATAGACTTGAAGACAGGCATAGAGAGACTGAGGCTCAATACGTTGGAGCACCCTCTCGAAGGTATCCACGCTCGG
Source organism: Porphyromonas cangingivalis (assembly GCF_900638305.1). NCBI lineage: Bacteria > Pseudomonadati > Bacteroidota > Bacteroidia > Bacteroidales > Porphyromonadaceae > Porphyromonas > Porphyromonas cangingivalis. The sequence continues at coordinate 1,206,243 of NZ_LR134506.1, read as the reverse complement.
ACAACCATTAGGCAATTCAACTAGAGGGCGAAGCGATTCTCCTCGCTCTAAGCAAAGTTCATGCATGGACTCATAATCCTCGCCTCCACACAGATAACTCGCCAATGCAATTACTAGAATATCGCTCAACTTATGCTTGCAACGACTCACGACACGGGGATCTTCTACCTTAGAAAAATAATCTTGTACATCCATAACCCAAAGATAAGCCTATTTTGATGCGGTTGACCTGCTCGCTTGCTCTGAGCCGTAAGCCATAATGACCCATATGGATAGGCACTTCGAGAGTCACTTTGCAAGGCTCTACCGATGTCTGACAGAATCCCAACATGGGAATGGCAAAATATGGAAACAGACGGTAAGAAAGAGTTTTCTTACTGTCTGTCGCTTAGTAGGCATTATTGGTGTCTTGTTGGTTTGGTACAAGTGGCTGTCCCCAAAATGATACGTCAAATACTAATAGCTTTGTGCCAGTGCTGTCCAAAAGGCGTCTTCTTCTTCAATTCTTTCAGAAAAAAGCCATACTTCTTTGATAAGGCCGTCCTCTAAACGAAGCAAGTCCACACCTCGCATCGCCATCGAAGTCCCATTTTTTTCTAAGGCAAAGTGGATGGATGCCACTACCATAACTCCATTGTCGGTGAGATAATCGACTTTGATCCCTAAGTCGCCACCGCTCCATTTTGCCAATTTGCCTAAGTGAGTAAAGACGGCTTGTTTCCCTATGAATGTTCCCGACTGAACCCCCTTGCCCGGTTGGTGCCAAACTAAATCTTCGGCGAAAAGAGACTCAACTTTTGCCATGTCTCCCTTTTCTAATGCAGAAAAATACTGCTGAACAATTTCTAAATTCGTCATGTCTGATTCTTCATTTTTAGGTGTGATTTTGTTTTTACTGACTTGACAAGATGCAAATCCAAATAAAATCGCTGTTAGTAAAATTGCCCTTTTCATCCTTCCTTATTTTTTGTTTCAAGTCAAAGATTTGATGGTAAAGTTATACCTTTACGTCATAGTAGACAAGTACTTACAAAGGTGTGAGATACTTACTATATTGTTAGATTTATTGATAATCAGTAAGAAAAAAATTATGGAGAGAAAAATTTTGGATGACGAATGCCCCGTACGAAAGTCAATGCAGATTTTTGCCGGTAAATGGACCTTGCTTATCATCTTTCAAATCAATCGAAAGATAATTCGTTACGGAGAACTCAAACGTGCTATCCCGGGTATTAGCGAAAAGATGCTTGTTGATGAGTTGAAGTTTCTCTGTGTAAAAGGATTGATCAGGAAGAAGCAATATCCCGAAGTCCCTCCCAGGGTAGAGTACTCTCTTACACCATTGGGTGAGAAAGTCCTGCCGATTATTGATGAGATTGCTAAGTTCGGAAAAGAGAATTTGTAACCTCTCCCCTTTGTAAGGGTAATAGTAGGAGTGTGTCGAAAAATATGTTGAAAAAGACAGAGAAGTGAGTAGAGTACAATTATTTAATCGGAAGATGCACTCTTAGTTTGATTTTGTCCATTCTCTCCAAGGTTGCCGTTTAATATCATGAATTGCACAAGTGGTGTGCCAATGTTTGAATCAGATCCAAGATTGTGACCTTTTGATAGGAGAATTTTGCCCTTAAGTATCAAAGGAGGGTTATGTATAAGGTAAATCATCGGTAATGCAATCGAAATGCAGGATATTCCGAAAATCAAGAATTCGTGGTGTACTGCGTGTTTTCGTGACGGCTGATGAGTTGTCTTCATTGAAAATGTTGTACCTTAGTTCGTCCGAAATCAACAATGAGATAAATGTCATGAAAGAAGAACAATTCGTCTACGCTAAAGAAGATCTGCAAGCTGCATTGGAGGCTCTCCAGCGAGGAGAGCTCATCCTCTATCCTACCGATACGATATGGGGTATAGGTTGCGATGCAACGAATCCCGATGCTGTGAAGAAGGTGTATGCCCTCAAACGACGTGAGGATGCCAAGGCACTTATCAGTATTGTGGATACGAATGCCAAGTTGCAGGGCTTGATGGACGAGGTCCCCGAGCTGGCTTACGACCTCACCGACTTGGCGACCGAACCTCTTACGATCATTTATCCCAATGTCCGTGGTCTTGCACCGAACCTCTTGGCTGAGGATGGCAGTGCGGGAATCCGGGTGTGTGACGAACCGTTCTGCCGTGCTTTGTGCCAGCGTTTCCGCAAACCTATCGTCTCTACTTCTGCGAACATCTCAGGAGAACCGGCACCAAGGTTTTTCTCCGAAATCTCACCCGAGATCACCGAGGCTGTGGACTACGTCGTAAAGTACCGTCAGGAGGACAATCGTCCCCGCAGTGCTTCGAAGATCATGAAGCTCAATGCGGACGGTACTTTCGTCCTAATTCGATAAGGATAAGTTTGTGGTACTAATACGACAAGAAGAGCATGAAGAAAACACTCGAAGATAAGTTTTTTAAGTTCTTGAGCTGGCGAGAGGAGAATATCAAGGAACCTGTGTTCATCAGTTTCCTCAGCTTCATCGTCGGTATCTCTTGTGCCTTGGTGGCAGCACTGCTCAAGGGGGCGATACATCTCATTCAGGACTTTGTGACGAACCGGCTCGTGTTTGACGGTCTTGATTTGGGCTTTTTGATCTTCCCCGTCATCGGGGTTTTGCTTGCAGGACTCTTTGTGCGCTACATCGTCAAGGATGACATCAGCCACGGTGTGACGAAGATCCTCTATGCCCTCTCTCAACGCAAGAGCCGTATCAAGCCGCACAATATGTGGACTTCTCTTGTGGCTTCGTCCGTCACCATCGGTATGGGGGGCTCTGTCGGAGCGGAAGCACCTATCGTACTCACGGGATCGGCCATAGGAAGTAATATTGGTCGTCTCTTCCGGCTCGATCAGCGTAACCTCATGCTCCTCGTGGGCTGTGGTGCAGCCGGTGCTGTCTCGGGGATCTTCAAAGCTCCTATTACGGGGCTTATCTTCGTCATCGAGGTCTTGATGCTTGACCTCACGCTGACATCGGTATTGCCACTGCTCATCTCATCGGTCACGGGGGCGACGATGGCATACTTCCTTTTCGGGACAGATGCGATGTTCTCGTTCAGTATGTCGGATACGTTCGAGCTCGATCGTATTCCTTTCGTGCTCCTGCTCGGGATCTGCTGTGGCTTGGCATCGTTGTATTTCACCAAGATATCATTCTCACTGGAGAAGAAGCTCAGAGGGATCAAGCTCTATCGACGACGCTATCTCATCTCGGCTCTCATCCTCAGTGTCCTTATCTTCATCCTGCCGTCGTTGTATGGTGAAGGGTACCAGACCATCAGCAGTCTCATCGATGGCGATCCTCAGGACATCATGGTAGGCTCTTTCTTTTCCCTCCTCGGGGATAAGATATGGGTCTTGCCCCTCTTCGTCTTGCTCAGTTTGCTGTTCAAGGTCTTTGCCACAGTGGCGACCAATTCCGGTGGTGGTAGTGGTGGGGTCTTCGCACCCTCTCTGTTTGTCGGTGCTTTGGTCGGCTTTTTCTTCTCGCACATCATCGACCTGCTCAGTGGCGTCGAAGCAGTGAGCTTCATCTTCCCTCATCTTTCGACCAAAAACTTTGCCCTTATGGGGATGGCCGGGGTCATGGCCGGGGTGATGCACGCACCGCTCACGGGTACATTCTTGATCGCCGAACTCACCGGGAGCTACTCCCTCTTCCTGCCGTTGTTGCTCGTGTCGATCAGTTCGTATGCCACGATAAAGGTCTTCTTGCCTCACAGTATCTATTCGCTTCGACTGGCGGAGAAAGGTAAACTCCTTACCCATCACAAGGACAAGGCCGTACTGACCCTGATGCAGGTGGACAATGTGATCGAACAAAACTTCAGTCGTCTCCATCCGAGTATGACACTCGGGGATGTGGTGAGGGTCTTCAGTGAGAGTCAGCGTAATGTATTCCCTGTCGTCGGAGATGACGGTAAGATCATGGGTATCGTGATGCTCGACAACATCCGAAACATCATGTTCAGGTCCGAGCTTTACGATCGCTTCAAGGTCTCCCAGTTCATGATCACTCCGCCTGCCAAGGTCGTGTCGGATATGAATATGGAAGAGGTGATGGATCTCTTCGACGATGTCAATGCGTGGAATCTCCCCGTCGTCGACACCGAAGGGAAGTACCTCGGATTTGTTTCCAAGTCTCGTATCTTCAATACCTATCGAGACGTCCTCATCAATAACTTCAACGGAGACTGACCTCCGCTTACTTCAAGACCATATATAAATGAATACAACCATAGCCAAGGATCTCAAGATCGTCTTCCTTGGGACACCCGATTTTGCCACTCACATCCTCCGTCGTATCGTCGATGAAGGGTACAATGTCGTCGCAGCGGTGACGATGCCCGACAAGCCTGCAGGGCGAGGTCACAAGCTCCATCCTTCGTCCGTCAAGGCTTATGCTGTCGAGCAGGGGCTCCCTGTGCTCCAGCCCGAACGCCTCAAGGATGAGGCTTTCCTCTCCGAACTAAGGGCTCTCGGTGCTGACCTCTTCATCGTGGTGGCCTTCCGTATGTTGCCCAAGGAGGTGTGGGGGATGCCGCACCGTGGGACGTTCAACCTCCATGCCTCGCTCCTGCCGAAGTACCGTGGCGCAGCACCCATTCAGCACGCCATCCTCAACGGTGAGACCGTGACAGGAGTGACGACCTTCTTTCTCGACGAACAGATCGACACAGGGCAAGTCCTCATGCGCAGAGAGGTCGGGCTTACCTCTCAGGAGACGGGTGGCTCTCTGCACGACAAACTCATGACGACGGGTGCCGACTTGGTCGTCGAGACCATCGAACTTATTCGGAACAACGAGGTCGTACCCTCCACTCCCCAGCCGGAGATGTATGAGGACGAGGCTTCGTTACCTCAAGCACCCAAGATCTTCAAAGAAGACAGACTGCTCCGCTTCTCTTCTTGTACAGCTGTCGAAGTCGACAGACGTATCCGGGCGATGTCGCCTTACCCCTCTGCGATCGCCACTTGGCACATGGTAGACGGCACGGACATCGAAGTGAAGGTTTTCGATGCCGAACTCCTGCCCCACGATACCTCTCTCTCCGCAGGTCAGATGAAGGCAACGAAAGAAGGGCTCCTTGTCGGCACAACAAAAGGTGCAATCCTCCTCAAAACCATACAGATGCCCTCGAAACGCCCCATCCGGGCACGCGACTTGGCAAATGGCTTCGACCTTTCCTCCGTGGCGAAAGTCTTCTGATCTTCCCTCCTGATCCGGCAGATAATATACAATTATAAGATAGTAGCCCCCATCTCACTTCACAATCTCGGAAGGGTGGGGGCTTTCCTTTTGTGGTACAATGCCTTCCCTCCCCCTGATACAAAGGAACGCCCCTCACATAGACAAGGTGACCCTCTCTGTCGCCTGACAGAACACTTTCTGTCGGGCAACAGAAAATATTCTGTCCCCTACCGGAGTACTCTCCGATAAGGGACAGAAAAGGTCCGTTTTCAGTTTTTTCTTGTATCGTTTGTTGGGGCGCAGAGTCCCGAGTGTGAGGGCTTATTTCTGCACTGGCAGACTGCCACCGCCTTGCTCTTGCTTGGGAGCGAGGTCATCGTTATGGATGGTGCGCCGGGTCTTGGCTACTTTCGATCTCATTTGGCCGAACTTGTAGGTGATGCCGAAGGAGATCGCACGGCCTGTGAATGAGTTCTTTTCCACGTGTTCGAAGCCTTCGCCCTTTGTCGTGCCGTTGAATGTCAGGTACCGCTGAAGGGGATTTTGTACGCTGAGACTGAGGGTAAGCTTGTCGCCCAGCATCTGCTTGGTCAAGCCGACGGAGGTGAAGTATGATGGATCGTAGGTGGTCTGTATCCCTTGTTGGGTCTTGAACATGCCACCGTTGAGGTTGAGCATGACTTCCCATGGCAGGGTGGCTGTGGCTCCGAGCATCGCCGTCCCGCTGACGATGTTGCGTGAGAGACCGAGCTGAGTGCTCTTCTGATGTGTGGCTGCGATGTTGAAGTTGGAGAAGATCCGAAGCCACATTGTAGGGTTGTACATGAAGTAGCCGTTGAGGATGATGCTCTTATTCTTCCCGATGTTGCCAAACGTATTGTGGATGTATTTGCCGTCCTTGAAGGTGTAGGTCTCGATGGCATTGTCGGTGAACTCATAGGCGACAGATATCATGTAAGACAGTTTGGGGGTAAAGGCTGAGTAGTCGATGTTGAGCTTGTGCAGACGTTCG